>JADLFI010000006.1 GCA_020845635.1 Bacteroidia bacterium | reverse complement strand
TGATACAATGGTATTGTATCGCTTTTTTTGTAAACTCATAATATTTTTTATTTAAAGTGAGTTTGTTTATACGAGATATATGTGTATTTTTGTTTTGTTTGTGGCTACCGAAGGTTTAGTTCAACATTGGCATGGCGACATGCTGTTAATCCTGCTATTTCTAAAGTGTCATCTATTAGTAATTGATTTTTTAATATCACAGACCCATTAACTCCTGAAGTTGGATCTATAATAGAATAGTACAATTTTAGGGCTCTTGGGACACCAGAAAAAGGTGCGGATGCAGAGAAAATGTTTTCATGAAAAAGAAACAATTTGTTGCCATTATTTTGTTCAGGAACAATTAAGGACATACCAGGAATTGGGAAACCTCCTTGTCTATAACCATCATCGCCACCAGGGCTTAAGCCAAAGCCATTAATAAGTGTATCGTTATATTTATTGCATATAGCTGAACCGTTAGTATAAACAAACCAACTATCATCCTGAGCACTCAATCCACTAAAACAACCATTTAATTCCATGCTCCTGTTGTCTGCCGATATCAGAATGGTATCACTTAAAAAAACTAATTTGGAGCCACCCCAAGGCAATGGGTGTTCATTATCATAACCTAACAACCATATGTTATTTTTGTATTGGGCAAATAATAAAACTGGGGTAATACACAACAGCATTACCCCATATAATTTCCTTATCATTTTATTTTTATTAATGGTTTTACTGCAGCAAAATCAACAGAAGTGCAGTGAATTGAATAATAACCTTCAGCCCATGCATTTATATCCACTTCCTTAGTATTGCTTCCTTGTTGAATGCTAAAACTTTCTATCAATTGGCCCATCAAATTATAAACAGTAATTTGTGCATCACCTTGCAGTCCTTCTGTTAAAATAGTTATTTTGTTTTTACTTGGATTTGGAAAGATATTAAAATTAATATTTTTCGTTTCAACTTTAGTCAACTCAGGTATCAACTGTTCTTGTGATTCTCTAAAATAACCTGCATTAGCACAAACTAATTTATCATTATAATAGATGCTGTCGTTGAAAAGGTTATACATAGCTCTTGCTCTATACACAGCCGGACCTCCTGCTAGTGGGCAAATATGTATGATACTCTCCAAATCAGTTTTATCTTGTAAAGTTAAACTATCAATTCCTTGTCCAAATATTTTTGTCTGTCAACGATAGAGTTTAAAAGGTTGAGGTAATGTAACCTAATTTAATTACTCAATACTTTTGCGAATATTTTGTCGTCCGTCTCTATTTATCGTATTCGTTTCTATGGATGCACCTAACTCCTAAATAAAAACCTATTTAAGGCGCGCAACTACGTCCGACTTTTCAATAAAGCCATCATAACGCCATTGCATTTGCCCCTTCTCAAATATCATCAAAACCGGTAATCCATCAATTTTCATTTCTGATAATAATTTTTTATTGGCATCAGCATCAATACGTAATACAGTTACGGTTTCGGCCATTTCGTTTGATATTTCGTCTAAATAGGGTTTCATTTTTTTACATGGCACACACCATTCGGCATAAAAGTCAACCAGCACTTTTTTATCAGTATTGGTAAGTTTGTTAAATTCGGCCATACTCATTCCTTTGCCGGTATCTTCAATATAATCATCTGATAAAGGTAAGCCTGCCGAACGCCATTTCATAAAACCTCCTGACATATCATAAATTGTTTTAAAGCCTGCGGCCTTCATACGAGCTGCAGCCGATGCACTTCTTGATCCTGCCAAACAATAAACAAAAACCGGTTTGTTCTTATCTAACTTGTCAATCTCACTATCAAAATCCGACCCGTTAATATTAATATTTTGAGCTTTGTTCAGGTGTCCCTGAGCGTATTCCTCCGGAGTCCTGACATCAACAACCTGCGCATCATTCATTTCATTTAGTTTATCATAAAATTGATCAACTGTAAGCAACATGCTTGAATTTTGCATATTAGAACAAGCCCATAATAAGGTTATTGCTAATAAAATTCCGTTTAAATAAATTTTTCTTGACATACTAATTGTTCTTTGTGTATTGAAATACAAAGTTCTTAAAATATTATGATTTTACAAGGTTACTTTAGTTACATAATCATGTAATTTTTCCAAAAATTTACTCAAAAGCTATTAATTTACCGCTACCACTCTTCTGTTCTATAATTTCCCCGGGGCTTCCTTTGTAGTATATATCTCCGGCCGATTGAAGCAAAACTTCAAGCTTTTTTTCTGCCCATAAATAAAAATTACCGGAGCTTAAATTATTAGCGTAAACATAATTACATTTAAATTGTTGTAATCTAAAACAGCCGCTGCCTCGGGCATAAGCATATAGTGAATCGGCATAGCCTTGAAGAATTAAGTCGGCCACTCCGGTATGTATATTGGCATGTACTATGGGTGCATTTAATTGTAATCTAACTGTATCTACTCCGTCCCAGCAGGTAAAAGTAAATTTTTGACGATTATTAATTGTATTGACTGACTTTACAGGGCCGGTTCCTTGATAAATAAGTTCATTTAATTTTTCAAAGTGCAAATACACTTCAACAACCTGTTTATAACTGCGCATAAAGTTACAAGTATTATTATTCTTTACCCTTAGCACATTTTGATCAACCTTAGTTTCAATATTATTCATTAGGTTTCTGCCTGCCTTTATCTCAGCATAACATAAGGTGTCCTGAACTAAATATACATGAATGTTAGGGTTAATCTCAATGGTGTTGAATGTTGGTAAAACCCTCTTCTCCACCGTATTTGCTCCGCTACGTTTAATGCAATCGCACATATTTTCTTTTCTACATCCAACTAACAGTAATACAGCTAAAAGAAAAATATTTAATACATACTTCATTTTATAAAGGTATATGAAATGTGCTTTTTAAGCAAAAGTTTTTTAGATGAATATGAAATTATCAATTACTTTTGAATATTCAATTCTTTCTATGGATTACAAACTATTAGCCTTAACCATAGGTCCGGGCTTAGCTATAGCCATTTACGTATTTTGGCATGATAAGTTTGACCCCGAACCACGGGCTTTACTTATAAAAGCATTCTTTTGGGGATGTATAAGTATTATTCCTGCAATTCTTTTAAATTATCTTTTAAAGTTTGTTTTAGGTGTTGAGCTTGATGGTACTTTATACCAAACATTTTTATTTGCCTTTTTCGTTGTGGCTATTGCTGAGGAGTCATCAAAATTTTTTTTCCTGCGTTGGCGATTATATACCCGTCCTGAGTTTGATGAGCCTTATGATGGTATTACTTATTCGGTAATGATAGCAATGGGTTTTGCCACACTTGAAAATATATTATACGTATATAGCGCCCAAGATTCATATTCGGTTGCTTTACTTAGAGCATTTACTGCTGTACCTGCGCATGCCACTTTTGCTATTGCAATGGGTTATTTTACCGGGTTGGCAAAGTTTCACCCTCAACAAAAATTTTCCTATTTGCTTAAAGGTTTATTATTGGCTGTTTTTATGCACGGGTTATACGACTTCTTTTTGATGCAACAAAGTTTCCCTCAGATTGCTTCAGGTGCTTTTTTATCATTAATCATTTCAGTATATTACTCTATAAAAGCCATAAAACTTCATCAAAAAATTTCTCCATTTAATCATAATCGATAAAGGTGTAAAGCCATTTTATCCTAACAAGGCAATTATTTGCCTAATTAGTATAACTTCATGAGGTTAAAGGGTTAAAATATCCTCTTTAATGGAGTTACCGAAGTAAAAGAATAAATATACCACAAAGCCGATGTGGTATAAATTATAAAAGATAACACATAATTGTACAAAATAATATTACCTCATGTCTTTAAGCACGTTTACGGCTTCTTTTATGTAAGTGTCTTTCTTTACATTTTTCAGCCAATCTTCGTTCATTACCTTTTTGGTGCTATCACTTTCAATTACAGGTAAATCAACCGGCAGGTTAAATGCTTTAAGTTGATATGATTCTTTTTCTGTCTTTTCTAAACTATCTGTTTCTGTTGAATTTTTCTTCTGTTCTTCACGATAAGTTTTCCACTTTAAAGAAACCAAGGTATTATCAGACTGTTTTTTATAAGTGTCCTCCAACTCTCTTATTTGTTTAAAAGCAGTGTTACTTTCAACTCTAATACGGCTGTTTTTCTTAATTTCGTCCATATTAAAACTTGACGACCATTTTGTTATTGCAGCAGGATTTATTTCATCCCAAGGCATTGGATAATCTTCTTCTCTTTCGCCTTTATATAGTTTTTCAAATTTATCAGGTAATACAATATCAGACTCTACCCCTTTTAATTGAGTACTGCCACCATTAACTCTATAAAACTTTTGCATGGTAAGCTTTAAACTGCCTATAGGAGCAAAACTTTTT
Source organism: Bacteroidia bacterium (assembly GCA_020845635.1). Taxonomy (GTDB): domain Bacteria; phylum Bacteroidota; class Bacteroidia; order UBA4408; family UBA4408; genus CAIKXD01. Next base: position 115,823 of record JADLFI010000006.1, on the reverse strand, counting down.
TGCGTATAACTAAGTCTATCATCTAAATTAAGCACCCGTTGTACAGTACCTTTACCAAAAGTTTGTTCGCCTCCAATAATAACTCCTCTATTATAATCTTGAATAGCTGCAGCCATAATTTCAGAAGCTGAAGCACTTATATTATTTACCATTACCACTAAAGGCCCATCATAAAAAACTCCCGGATTTTTGTCTTCTAATACCTCAATAAAATTCCCGGTATTCTTCACTTGCACAATTGGACCTTTATCAATAAATAAACCGGCCATTTCAACTACATCTTGTAATGAACCTCCCCCATTGTTTCTCAAATCTAAAATTAAACCTTTAATATTTTCTTTTTTGAGTTTATCTATTTCGTTTCTTACATCGGTAGCACATCTGCGCCCTCCGGGCTTATTAAAATCAGCATAGAAGCTTGGAAGTTTAATATAGCCAATTTTTTCCTGATTGTCAATTATCAAAGATTTTGCATAGGTTTCGTCCAATACCACTATATCTCTTATGATTGAAATTACCTTAACACTGCCATCAGGTTTTTTTACCGATAGTCTAACTTCTGTTCCCTTTTTTCCTCTAATAAGCAATACAGCATCGTCTAAACGCATATCGGTAATATCTACAGGCTCCTGATTTCCTTGGGCTACTTTCAAAATAATATCACCGGCCTTTAGCTCGCCTTGGCGCCACGAGGCACTTCCCGGAACAATATTTGAAACTTTTATGGTTCCATCCTTTTCTTGCAATTGTGCACCAATACCTTCCAACTGACCACTCATTAGAATATCAAAATTGTCTTTAATTTTTGGTGGAAAAAATTCGGTATGCGGGTCAAATACATTTGCAATGGTATTCAAATACATTCCGGCTCTGTCGGTCTCGGTTACTTTCTTCAATCGCTTAAAAAATTCGGTATAATTTTTCTCCACTTTCTCTCTCGATTCTTTTTCAATTTGTGCAAATGTTTTTGCTTCAAAAATGGTGTCTTTTTTGGCTAATGCCTTCTCTTGCTCTTCCATAGCTTCACCTATTCTTACCAGAGTTTGATACTTAAATAACTTGCGCCATTCTTCCTTTTGTGATTTGGCATCTTTGGCGTAATCAAGCTTTTTATTATCGGTTTCTATTTTTTCATCACTGTCGTACTCAAAAGGGGTTTTCAATAAATCTTTATAAAAACTTTCTACCTCAGCATAACGCTTTGATAACAGCTCGTTACTCTTATTAAAGAAATCTAATTTATCATTCAACAGCTGATCGTCAATTTTATCGCGCATAGTTTTAAGCTGCTCTACATCTGACTTAAGCAAGAATTTTTTATTCAAATCAATTCGTTTCAGATATAAATCAAAAACATCTTCTGAGAATTTATCATCAAAGTTGCGCGGGCTAAAGTGTCCTAGCTGAAGTACTCCGGCCATTATCTTTTCTGTAACAATGGTTTTGTCATCATTTTCCTTGCTGCCCGGCAAAAACGAACACATAAAACAACTAACCGATAATACGGCTAATGTGGTAAAAAATAAAAATCTGTTTTTCATATATCTGCTTATATTTACAAAAATAATTCCAGCTTATACGTTTGGCTGTTAATTAGTGTGAAGTGTAACATATTCGCTTAACCCATAATGCAATTTAACGTACAATTATTGCCCGATAAAAATAATAAAAGTAATTTTAGTTTCGTTATATTTCAATATATAATTAATAACCGTAACAAAGTCAATTAGGTATGAACAAAATAAAGATTATAAACAGGAAAATAATTTTTCTTTTGTTGCTTATGCTTACCGCTGATATACTATATGCCAAAGTAAGTGTTGAAGGACAAATTGCAGGGTATTTAGAGCAGCCCGTGCGATTGATTAAATATACCGATTATTACACTTATACCGAAATTCCTATGGGAATAGTAAATACCGACAAGAACGGAAATTTTAAAATTCAATTCTCACTAAACGAAATAAGTAAAATAACTATTAAAACAAATATGGTTCAAGCCTCTTTTTACGCAGAACCTGACTCATCATATATCATTAAATTAGGAGTGGCCAATAAAAATTCGGTAAGCACTTATGCCACAGAGGCTACCGTAAATGTATTCTTCTTAAATATGAAGGAAAACAGTTTAAACAAACAAATTATTAAGTTTGAAAACTTACTGGATGAATTTTATTCCAAAAATAGTATATACTTTGCACAACCACGCTTATTGCAAACCGCCTTATTATCATTCAGAAAAGATCTTGAAAAAGAATTTAAATATGCTCAATTATATTTAAAAACTTATATTGATTATAGCATTGCACCTATTGAAGAAGCTTGTTTTTTAAACAATACGCAACAATTCAACAAATACTTTAATCAAAGGGTGATATATAATAGTCCGCAATATATGAGCTATTTTAAAATGTACTTTAAGCAGTATCTAAAGCGCCTTTCACTAAAACCTCAGGGAGTGTCTATACAAAAGGATATTAACCAAACTCATAGTTATAGTAATTCCATGTCAAACATTTTGCGTGCCGATAGTTTATTAAAGAACGATACACTGCGTGAACTAATCCTATTAACGGGGCTTAGAGAATGGTACTTCGAGAAAGGAAACAATAAAAAAAATATTAAATTGCTCATTAATTATATCTCCAACAACGGCTTAAGCAAACAAAACAGAGTTATTGGTAAAAATTTTATTTCGGAAATCAATATTTTAAACACCGGCATTCCAGCCCCCGAAATTGAATTAAATAACAGTAAGTACAAGAAGTTGGCCGACTTAAAAGGAAATTATATTTACCTTAATTTCTGGAATTACCAAAATACCGAATCTTTACAAGAACTAAAGTACATTCAAAAACTTGAACAAAAGTACGGGCACAGGGTTACTTTTATAAGTATTGATTGCAGTAATAATCCCCAAAAAGCAGCTCAATATTTTACCAGTAATAAGTTTAATTGGATACTGGTACACGATACTGATAAATCAATCAGTAAAGCCTACAATATTTTAACTGTGCCGTACTATATATTAATTGATACCGACACCGATATTTTACAAGGGAGAGCACCATCACCAAGCAACAATTTAGAAGCACTAATAAAAGGACTAATAAAAAGCAAGTAAAATTATATTGACTTTATATAAAAAGAGGTCAAAATATTATTAATATTAGGATAAGTCTTTGGCAAAACCTGTAATACTTCTGTCTCACTCATCCACTTTACATCGGTAATATTCTCTACAGTTTGTGGAACTAATTGCGGATTATTTTCATAGCAATGCATTAAATACCAATGCGAAAATTTTAAAATTTGCTTTTCGTTAATGGTATAAACGTGATAAGTAGTGCTAAGTTTAGATTTTACGGTCAACTGCTTTAACCCACACTCTTCTTTTACTTCGCGTACAGCAGCCTGTTCAAAGTTTTCGCCTTTTTCTACCTTTCCTTTTGGCAAATCCCATTTCCCGTAGCGATATATGAGTAAAGCATGCTGAGCCATATTTAGTACCAAACCTCCGGCAGCCTCAATAATGGTATATAACCCTTTAAATGTTTCCCAAACAAATTCCGGATTATCATGATAAACATAAATAGTATTAACCGAAAGATTATTTTGTAGCGTGCTAAGCAGCGAAATAAAAATTTCTTTATTATCAAAAGAAGCAAACAACGTATTAGGACTATTAATACTGATATCAGCCTCATCGGCTATAATCAATTTTTTATCACCAAAATAAACTCTGTATAATTCCATACCCAATACAATTACAAACAAAATTATAAAAAATAGTCATTAAGCATTACTTTTACAAAAATTTATGATTGGTATTTATGGTAGAAAATGAACAAACAGCCAAAGAAATAGCCTTAACTTTACTAAAAATAAAGGCAGTAAAACTACAACCACAACAGCCTTTTACATGGGCATCGGGCTGGAAAAGCCCTATTTATTGCGACAATCGTGTTACCCTTTCTTTTCCTGAAGTTAGAAAAAGCATAGCTAAAGGCTTTGCCGAAATTGCTGTTCAACATTTTAAAGAAAGTACCTTAGTTGCAGGTGTTGCTACAGGAGCTATTGCACACGGAGTACTAGCTGCCGAGCAACTTCAATTACCTTTTGTTTATGTTAGGTCTTCAGCCAAAGATCATGGTCTGGGCAATTTAATTGAAGGACGCTATCATGAAGGCGACAAAGTACTTGTAATTGAAGATTTAATTAGCACCGGCATGAGTAGCTTAAAAGCAGTAGATGCCTTACGCAATGCACACACCGAAGTGTTAGGTATGGTCTCCATTTTTACTTATGGTTTCAAAAAATCCGAAACAGCCTTTAAGGAAAAAAATTGCAAGCTGATTTCTCTAACAAGTTACGATTATTTAATAAAAGCAGCTTTAGAAACAGGTTATATCAATAATGATGATGTTACTTCGTTAAACAATTGGAAACAAAACCCTGAAATATGGGGACAATAACAATAACTAATAATAATCAATAATTAAATATGAGTCAAACAAACTTACAATCAGAAATAGTAGATGTCGATAAGAATGACGAACAAATTTTTACTTTTTTAACCAACCTGAATAATTTTGAAAAACTAATGCCCGAAGAGGTAAGCCAATGGCAAAGCACTGAAACGGAATGTTCGTTTACTCTAAAAGGCATGCCAAGCATAGGTTTTACAATTATTGAGAAGATGCCGTACAGCACCATAAAATATAAAGGTACCGGAAAAATTCCACCAATATTTTTATCGGTAAAAATTCAAAAAACAGCAGAAACAAGCTGTAAAGTGCAACTGTTTTTAGAAGCAGACTTGAATCCTATGTTAAAAATGATGGTTGAAAAACCATTAACCAAATTTCTGAATGTATTGGCTTCAAATCTTAATAAAATTAGTACACATATAGTTTAGTGTGTTAATTGAACCAAAATTATTAAATTGATTGGGGTAATTTACACCTTGTATTTATTATTATTTACTAAATTTATGCCCCAAATTAATTAAAATGAGCTTGCAAAAAAATTTTTGGGACGAAGGTCTTACCTTTGATGATGTATTACTGATTCCTGCCTATAGTGAAATTCTTCCGCGCGAAACCGATATTACCGGAATTTTTTCAAAAAATATTACTCTCAAAAGTCCTATAGTTTCGGCTGCTATGGATACCGTAACAGAACATGAGCTGGCTATTGCCATTGCCCAAGAAGGCGGTATTGGAGTTTTACATAAAAACATGAGTATTGAAGCTCAGGCCGAACAGGTAAAAAAAGTAAAGCGTTCAGAAAGCGGAATGATTCAAGACCCTATTACCATAAATATTAATGAAAAAGTTGCGCAGGCTCTAAAATTAATGAAAGAAAATAAAATTGGAGGTATTCCGGTAGTTGACGATAAAATGAAACTTGTAGGAATAGTTACCAATAGGGATTTGCGTTTTGAAAAAAACTTCAAAAGACCTATTCATGAAGTAATGACCACCAAACTTGTTACTACACGTGATGGAAGAGACTTAACCAAAGCCGAAAGTATATTACAGCAATATAAAATAGAGAAATTACCGGTAGTAGATAAAAACAATAAGCTGGTAGGATTAATTACCTATAAAGATATTATTAAATCGCGAATCAGACCTAATGCTTGTAAAGATAGCTATGGTCGTTTACGGGTAGCCGCTGCCGTTGGGGTTACAGCAGATGTTGAAGAACGAATGAACGCTTTGATAAAAGCAGGAGCCGATGCTATCATAATTGATACTGCTCATGGTCACTCAAAAGGAGTACTGGACACACTCAAACGAATGAAAAAAATATTTACCGAAGTAGATATTATTGTAGGCAATGTAGCCACTGCCGAGGCCGCCAAAGCACTGGTTAAGGCCGGAGCCGATGCGGTAAAAGTAGGTATTGGCCCGGGGTCAATTTGCACTACGCGTATTATTGCCGGTGTAGGTGTACCACAACTTACCGCCATTTATGAATGTGCTAAAGCAATTAAAAACAGTGGTGTTCCGGTAATTGCCGATGGCGGAATAAGATTTACAGGAGATATAGTAAAGGCTCTTGCAGCAGGTGCCGGAAGCGTAATGATAGGTTCCTTGTTTGCAGGGGTGGCCGAGTCTCCCGGAGAAACTATTATTTTTGAAGGAAGAAAGTTTAAAGCATATCGCGGAATGGGCTCTATTGAAGCTATGCAAAGCGGTTCTAAAGATCGCTATTTTCAAGATGTTGAGGATGATATAAAAAAACTTGTTCCCGAAGGTATATCAGGCAAAGTTCCATACAAAGGAAACTTATCAGAAATTGTATATCAAATGGTTGGCGGCCTAAGAGCCGGTATGGGATATTGTGGAGCTAAAAATATAAAGGAACTTCAAAAAGCAAGATTTATTAAAATTACTTCGGCCGGAGTACGCGAAAACCACCCACATGATATTATTATTACCCGTGAGGCTCCTAACTATTCACGCTAATTTAATGATATAATGAATAGAATAACTTCTTTATTTCAAATTAAATATCCGCTTATTCAGGCCGGTATGATTTGGTGCAGCGGTTGGGAATTGGCTGCCGCAGTAAGCAATGCCGGAGGCCTTGGTTTAATAGGTAGTGGCAGTATGTATCCTGATATTTTAAAACTGCACATACAAAAATGCAAGAAAGCTACCGATAAGCCTTTTGGCGTAAATGTTCCATTGCTATATCCCAATATTGAAGAACATATAAAAACCATTATTGAGGAAAAAATACCTATTGTTTTTACCAGTGCCGGCAATCCTAAAACATGGACTAACATATTAAAGGCCGAAGGCATAAAAGTAGTGCATGTGGTAAGCAATGTTAAGTTTGCTTTAAAGTGCGTTGAGGCCGGTGTAGATGCTATTGTTGCCGAAGGTTTTGAGGCAGGTGGGCATAACGGACGCGAAGAAACAACTACCCTTTGTTTAATACCAATGGTTAGAAAAGCTGTTGACATCCCTTTGATAGCGGCCGGAGGAATAGGTACAGGTGCTGCAATGGCAGCCATGTTTTGCTTAGGTGCTGACGGTGTACAAGTAGGAAGCCGCTTTGTGGCAACTCACGAATCATCAGCCCATCAGAACTTTAAAAACAGAGTTACCGAAACTATTGATGGCGACACCATACTTACATTAAAAGAACTAACCCCGGTACGCCTTATAAAGAATGATTTCTATCGTCAGCTTGAGGCTGCCTATACAGTCGGTGCAGGAAAAGAAAAGTTAGCCGAGATTTTAGGTCGGGGTCGCGCCAAAAAAGGCATGTTTGAGGGAGATTTAGCCGAAGGCGAGTTGGAAATAGGTCAAGTATCGGGTTTAATTAATGAAATTATTTCGGCATCAAGCGTAGTGGAAGAAATGATAGCTGAGTATAATGCATCAATACAAATGCTTAAACAATTATAAATATATAAGTTGTTTATAATTTTAACCCCATCGCTTTTGAGCTGTACAAAAATAAAATATATTTGTCTATAGAGTTTTGATATAATTGATTTTGGGAATGAAGTGGTTTTTTCACATAGGAAGATATTACATTTTAATGGCAAGGGTTTTTAGCAAACCCGAAAAATGGAGTATATATCGTAACAGGCTTGTTACAGAAATAGATAGTTTAGGTGTAGGCTCGTTAGGTATAGTAACCATTATTTCTGTATTTATGGGTGCTGTTATTACCATACAATCGGCCTTTGGATTTGAAAGCCCCTGGATACCCTTATATGCGGTTGGCTTAGCATCAAGAGACTCCATTGTACTTGAATTTTCACCTACTATTATTAGTTTAATATTAGCCGGAAAAGTAGGTTCTAATATTGCCTCAGAGATTGGTACCATGCGTGTTACCGAACAAATTGACGCCCTGGAAATAATGGGAATTAATTCCAAAGCTTATTTAATTTTACCTAAAATTGTTGCAGCAGTTCTTATCAATCCCTTTTTAATTGTTATCAGTATGTTTTTGGCTTTACTTGGAGGATTGATATTTGGCAGTATGACCGGAGCTGTTACTCCTTATGAATTTATTTATGGTATTCAGTATGACTTTCGCCCTTATAATGTTTCTTATGCATTAATTAAAACATTATTCTTCGCTTTTATCATTACTTCGGTAAGTTCTTACCATGGATATTACACACAAGGCGGAGCTTTGGAAGTTGGAAAAAGCAGTACCAATGCTGTAGTGTATAGTAGTATAGTAATATTATTATTTAATTTTATCCTTACACAATTATTGCTTTCATGATAGAGGTAAAAAATATACATAAAAGCTTTGGCAATAAAACAGTCCTCAATAATATTAATATTCATTTTGAAAGAGGAAAAACAAACTTAATTATTGGCGAGAGCGGCTCAGGAAAAACAGTGCTGTTAAAAACTATGGTAGGCCTGTTTTTACCCGATAAAGGAGATATACTATATGAAGGAAGAAACTTTTGCGCGATGAATTTTGAAGACCGTAAGCTTATTAGAAAGGAAATTGGCATGTTGTTTCAAGGCGGTGCATTGTTTGACTCGCATACGGTTGAAGAGAATGTCATGTTTCCATTAAGTATGTTTACCGATATGAGTGTTTCCGAACAACGCGACAGAGCCAATTTCTGCTTATCAAGAGTAAACTTAGAAAATGCGCATAAACTCTATCCGTCTGAAATAAGTGGTGGAATGAAGAAAAGAGTAGCAATAGCACGTGCCATAGCTATGAACCCGAAGTACCTGTTTTGCGATGAACCCAACTCAGGACTTGACCCCCGCACCTCTGTTTTAATTGATAATTTAATTTATGAAATTACACAAGAGTACAATATGACAACTATTGTAATTACTCATGATATGAATTCAGTAATGGAAATTGGCGATAATATTTCGTTTTTATATAAAGGCGAAATAAAATGGCAAGGGCATCGCGAAGAGGTAATGCGCACCAATAGTCCTGAACTCAATAATTTTGTTTATGCCTCAGAATTTATGAAGAAACTTAAACAAAGCCTAACACATTTTGGCGACTAGCTAAGTATTATTTTGCGCTGATAATAATACGCTGCGAATATGACTGATTATCTTGCACAATACTTACTGCGTACATTCCGGCATCCAAATCACTGCAATCTATTGATTGCATAAAAACATTAGCCCCAAGGCTTGGAATTTCAACTTGCTTAACCACTTGGCCTATGGTATTTACAACAGTTAGCATGGCCGGTAAATTTTTTTCTGACTCAAATTTTACATTTAACCATTGTGTAGCGGGGTTTGGATACATGCTTAATACATTTATGTTCCCCTTTGCCGATTGTAAACCCATGGCAGTATTATACACTAGCGCACGCGGAATAATTACCCAATTTTGCCCGGCTAAATAGCCACCACTGGTAATCTGAAAATCTGCATTTCGGATAATTGAGTTGGCAAAAGGAGGATAACGTAAAAATGAGTTCTTGTAATTGCTTTGTAAAGCACTAACCCCTGAAGGACTAAACGGCACATAACCCGCAGCCAATCCAAAAGTATCAAGTTTATTGTGGTTAAGATAACGAAAAACTACCCCGGCTTTCTGACCGGCTGTAGTACTATAACCAACTGCAAAACGCATAAAGAAAAATGATTGAATACCATTACTCCATGTATTACCCGGTGACAGACCTACATCAGTAATTACACTATCGGCCCAGAGCACATTAGTGGAGATGGCACCGTTTGAATTAACTTCACGTAATTCAACAATAATAGTATCGGCTTGGCCCGAATTATTCTCATGTGCAACAAAAGCTTGTAATGAATCATAGCGCAATAAAACATCGTTGGGATAAACACTACTGAAACCTAAATCGGTAGCATTAACAATAGTGGTAGCATAATTTACATAATCATAATAACCACAAATATTATCAAATGCCACTCCAATAAAATTCACTGCCGTATCTGCTGCCGTGTAATAACTATTAAGGCTCCAACGGGTACTGGTAGGGTCATTATTCAAATACGAATAATCAATATATAAATCTAAATCGCCTCGGTTTGCACCAACAAAATTATCTGTTGAAGTGTTAGGCGCAACGGTTCTTACAGGCCCTATATTAACTTGTGCAAAGGTGTTTATTGAGGCAAATAAGAAAAACAAAAGTAAAGTTTTTTTCATGGGAATTTTTCAAAACGATTAATGTGGCAAATTTATCAATTTTTCAATAAAAAAAGAGGGACTAACATAAGTTAATCCCTCTTTTAAATAAGTATTTATATACTCTTAGTGTTTTACTACAAACTTTTTGCTTACTGAAGCATTGTTAGCAGTAAAAGTATAGATATAAACACCATCGTTTAAATTTTCAGTGTTTAAACTAATAGTATGTTTCCCGGCTGTTTGTTGAGCCTGAACATCAGTATATACAACTTTTCCAACAATATCAGTAACAACTAAAGAAACATCACTTGTAACACCTAATCTATAAGAAACATTAGTAACATTATTGGTAGGGTTTGGATAAGCCTCAATTACTCTAAATCCATTGGCAGGATTTTCTTGGTATCCGGCAATGTCAGTACCTACTGATACGTTAGCCCAGAAGCCCCAGTTTTGTGCTTCAAACCAACCTTGACTTCCTACAGGAGAACCATAACCTACGTTTGAGTTTAAAGTAACATTAGGAATCATTGGAGGATATCTCATATATGAAGTGCGAAGAGTACTTTTAAGTGCATTATTCGGGTTGGCCGGATCTTTCATATAACCGGCAAGAATAGAGCTGGTATCTTGTTTTGTAGGGTCTTCATATTTGTAAATTAATCCAAGTTTAGAACCTGCACCGGCCTTAGTTAAACCATTATCAGTAGCATAAGCTAAAACAACAGCGGCACCTTGACCTAACCATTGACCACCTGAACTTAAAGAAACATTAGTACTATCTACTACTTCCCAAAGTACATTCGTAGGAACACCATTAGAACCTGCAGGGGCTCCCTGAGCGTTTAGTTCCACTACTTGGAAGGTGAAACGATCGTAACTCTGACTATTATTTTCGTGAGTAATTTGAGCAAAAATAGAGTCAACAATAATTCCAATATCCATTGGGTATGAAGACATAAAGCCAAAATAAGAAGAGTCAACAATACTTCCTGATGGATCGGCAGGATCAGTAAAACCGGCAATCTTACTTAATGATAATCCGGCAAAGTTAAGGCTTGAATCTACGTTTGTATAAAGTGAATTAAACTGCCAAACATAAAATCCATCGTCATAATTACCAACACTGTGATCCATGTAGAAAGACTGAGCACGGCTCATAATTCCGTGATGGCTTCTCTGACTAAGCACTTCCTGAGCATTTAATTTGTATCTGTCAGAAGGCTTTGTAATCAAACTTTGCGCATTTGCACCTATGGCAAAAGCAAAGGTTAAAGCAAAAAAGTAAAATTTTTTCATATTTAATTATATGTAGATTTACCCTCTTCTCTAGCAAATCTTTTTTATAGTTAATTTAGAAGAGTAGCACAAATTTATATATATATTATGGCAATAGAAAAATATTTTTTGTTAAAAAAGCCTCTTAGTCTTCATATTTAAGACTAAGAGGCTTTTTTAAAATCTATTCCCAAAAAGGTTAACTCATTAACCTTTTAAGGCTTCGGCACCACCAACAATTTCCAATATTTCGTTGGTAATGGCAGCCTGACGGGCTTTATTATAGCTTAATTTTAATTCTTTAATTAAGGCACCGGCATTATCGGTTGCTTTGTGCATAGCAGTCATACGAGCACCATGTTCAGAGGCATGCGAGTCTAACAAGGTTTTGTAAAACTGTATCTTTAATGATTTAGGGATTAAATCAGTAACAATCGAAACTTTATCAGGCTCAAAAATATAATCAATATTGCTTTTCTTGGCGTTGGTATTAACAGTGGCTACAATTGGTAAAAACTGTTCGGTAACTACTTCTTGTACGGCAGCATTTTTAAACTTGTTATATACAATATCTACCCTATCAAACTGCTCTTCAACATAGGCTTTCATAACCATTTCGGCTACAGGGGCCACGTTATCAAAACTCAAATTATCAAATAACTCGTGTAGTCTTTTAGGTAAGTCGGTGCCTACAATTTTGTATTCTGTTTTCTTAAAAAAATCGTTTGCTTTCTTGCCAATACAAAGTACGCTTACTTTGCTGTTTTTATATTCTTCTTTGGCAAGGTAATTAACTCTTTTAATCACGTTCATATTAAAAGCACCACATAATCCGCGGTTGGAGGTTACAACTACCAATAATACATTTTTAACCTCTCTTACTTGGGCATAATTCCCTCCTATTTCAGCCTCCACGTTACTGCTTACATTTTGCAATATTTCTTGTAACTTATTGGCATAAGGACGCATTTGAACAATTGCATCTTGAGCCTTACGCAACTTGGCTGCCGAAACCATTTTCATGGCTTTGGTAATTTGCTGGGTTGAGGTTACCGAGGCAATTCTATTACGTACTTCTTTTAAATTGGCCATTGGTTTTTAATTCTTATGATTAATACTTCTTAGCAAGCTCGTTTGCTTCTGCATCTAAAACAGCCGTTATTTCATCGGTATATTTACCGGCTTTCAAGTCGTTTAATATATGCTTATGTTTTGCTTCTAAAATGTTTAAGAAATCAGTTTCAAACTCTTGTACTTTATTTACCGGAACATTTCTAAGCAATCCTTTTGTTCCTACGTAAATAATAGCTACCTGCTGTTCAACACGTAAAGGCGAGTACTGTCCTTGCTTCAATATTTCAACATTTCGGGCACCTTTATCCAACACCAACTTAGTGGCTGCATCCAAATCGGAACCAAATTTAGCAAAAGCCTCCAACTCACGATACTGAGCTTGGTCGAGCTTTAATGTACCGGCCACTTTCTTCATCGATTTAATTTGTGCATTACCTCCCACGCGCGATACTGAAATACCTACGTTAATCGCTGGACGAACCCCTGAGTTAAACAAGTTTGACTCTAAGAAAATTTGACCATCGGTAATTGAAATTACGTTGGTAGGAATATAGGCCGAAACGTCACCTGCTTGTGTTTCAATAATTGGCAAAGCAGTTAATGAGCCTCCTCCTTTTACAATATCTTTCATAGACTCAGGAAGGTCGTTCATATTCTTGGCAATTTCGTCTGAGGCATTAATCTTTGCAGCTCTTTCTAATAAACGGCTGTGTAAGTAAAACACATCGCCCGGATAAGCTTCGCGTCCCGGAGGTCTGCGTAATAGCAATGATACCTCACGATAAGCAACTGCTTGCTTTGATAAATCGTCATAAATAATTAAAGCAGGGCGACCTGTATCTCTAAAATACTCGCCAATAGCAGCACCGGCAAACGGAGCATAAAACTGCATAGGAGCCGGGTCAGAAGCAGTAGCTGTTACAATAATAGTGTAAGGCATAGCTCCTTTTTCTTCAAGAACCCTTAATACGTTGGCTACGGTTGATCCTTTTTGACCTACCGCAACATATATACAATACACCGGATTTCCGGCTTCATAAAATTCTTTTTGGTTAATAATAGTGTCAATAGCTACGGCAGTTTTACCGGTTTGACGGTCGCCAATAATTAACTCACGCTGCCCACGTCCAATTGGAATCATGGCATCAATAGCTTTTATTCCGGTTTGTAAAGGTTCGTTTACCGGTTGACGGAAAATAACGCCCGGAGCCTTTCTCTCTATAGGCATCTCATACGTCTTTCCTTGAATTGCTCCTTTGCCATCAATAGGCATCCCTAAAGAGTCAACCACACGACCCAACATACCTTCACCCACATTGATAGAGGCAATTTTCTTGGTACGCTTTACCACTGCACCTTCCTTAATTCCTTCTGACGAACCAAGTAATACAGCACCAACATTATCTTCTTCAAGGTTTAGTACTATCCCTTTTAATCCGGTTTCAAACTCAATCAGCTCTCCTGATTGCACATTAGACAATCCGTAGATTCGGGCAATACCGTCACCTACTTGTAATACTGTGCCTACTTCCTGTAGCTCAGCTTCGCTACGAAAACCTGCCAATTGTTGTCTTAAAATTGCAGATACCTCTGCCGATTTTACTTCTGCCATGGTAATTTATTTATTGAATTCTTTGAGTTAATTGTTGTTTTATTTTTTGTAGTTGTGAAGATACGCTACTGTCTATTTGAGTATCCTCATATCTTAAAATGAAACCCCCAAGAATAGATTCATTAACGGTTTCATTTAATTTAACATCCCATTTTGTTGCTTCTTTTACAAGATTTACAATCTTCTGTTTTTCGCTCTCGTCAAGTTTAACAGCCGATGTAACATATACATTCATAATATTTTTATGTTTATCAAATAACTCATAAAAACTATAGCATATATCCATCAACATTCCTTCGCGGTGATTATCTATTAGCATATTCAAATATGCAAAAGTGTTCTGACTTACCGAGCCTTCAAATATTTCTTTAAAAATATTGCGTTTTACAACAGGTTTAATAACCGGACTGTTCAACACTGCTCTAAAATCACGATTTTCGCATATTTGGCTTACCTTGTCAATATCTGCCTTTATTTTCTCTAACTCGGCATCTGATTTGGCAATTCCGAAAAGTGCTACCGCATATCGTTTGGCTATTTTGTTTCCTTTCATCGCTTACCTGTATATAAAATAGCTAATTAGTTTAGCTTAATATCATTAATCAATGTATTGACAAGAACTTTTTGGCTTTCATTACTTGAAAGTTCTTTCTTTACTACTTTCTCGGCAATTTCAATAGACATCAAGGCTACCTGATTTTTTAATTCATTGATGGCTGCCACTTTTTCATTCTGAATACTGTTTCGCGCTTCTGTCAATATTCTTTGCGACTCTTTTTGTGCAGCATCTTTAGCATCGCTAATCATTTTTTCTCTGATTTCGCGTGCCTCTTTCAGCATTTTATCTTTTTCCATACGTGCCTCGGCCAATAATTTTTCATTACTGCTCTGCAATTTTTCCATTTCTTCTTTTGCTTTTTCGGCAGCTGCTAAAGCTCCTTCAATAGACTCTTCTCTCTCTTGAATCATTTTAAGGATTGGCCCCCAGGCAAATTTTTTCATAATAAAGAAAACAATTAAAAAAGTAACTGTCATCCAAAAAATGAGACCAAAATCCGGTTTTACTAAATCCATTTGTTAATACTTTTATTTATTATAAACTTAAAAATTCTTTTAAATGAACAGATAAATACAGGCAACCCCTGTATTTATCTGTTGTTTTGGAAATAGATTATTTTAGTAATACTACTAATAATCCGATAACCATGGCAAAGAAAGCAGCACCTTCAACAAGGGCAGCAGTTAAAATCATGTTTGCCTGGATGTCTTTTCCGGCTTCAGGCTGACGTGCAATGGATTCAACAGCGCTTCCGCCAATTCTTCCAATACCTATAGCAGCACCAACGGCAGCTAATCCGGCTCCTAAAGCAGCAATACCATAACCAATTCCAATATTGGCTCCTGAGGTTGTGGCATCAAGTAAAATGTTTAGTAACATAGTTATTTAATTAAAATGGTTAAAAAATGCCCGATACACGGGAATGTTGTTATTATATTTATTCAATTAATGTGCATGTGCTTCTTCATGGTGATGGTCTTCGGCTACTGCCGAACCGAAATAAACTGCGCTTAATAAAGTAAAAACATAAGCCTGAATAAAGGCTACCAATAGTTCCAACACCATCATAAACACAGTAAATACGGTTGAAAACAGAGCCAGCCCAATGCCGGCACCAAAGTGTATTTCACCAAAAATAAAAATTAAACTAAAAAATGATAAAGCAATAATATGGCCTGCTGTCATGTTGGCAAACAAACGCACCATTAAAACAAAAGGCTTTAAAAATACGCCTAATATTTCAATTGGGGTAAGTAAAAACAACACCCATACCGGTGCCCCCGGCATAGCAAAAATATGACGCCAGTAGTGACGATTGCCATGTACAGTAGTAATAATAAACGTAAACACGGCTAAAGACATAGTTATAGCAATATTACCGGTAATATTTGCCCCACCCGGAGCTATAGGAACTAAACCTAATAAGTTATTTAAAAAGATAAGAAAAAACACAGTAAGTAGGTAGGGCATAAACTTTTTATAATGCTTTTTCCCGATACTGGTTATGGCTACCTCATCTCTTAAAAATATGATAATAGGCTCTAATAAAGATTGCATTCCTTTAGGAGCTTTTCCGGGGTTTCTGGTATATGATTTAGCTATTGAAATAAAAATCCAACACATTAAAACTGCGCTAAAAAATAAGGCGGCTACATTCTTGGTAATGGATAAATCATACATAGCAGAAGTTAATGATTCATCAATATTTCCGCTGGAATCAACCACTACAACTTTATTTTCGTGAAGACGGTAGGTTAAGTTAGTTTTATCAGAGGTGTAATCATCATGCCCGTGATTAAAACGAGCACTCGAAAAAATATCTAAGCCTGCCGGAGAGTATAAAATTACAGGAAGCGGAATAGAAAAATGCCCTGCAATATGCCAATCATGAGCATCTCCAATATGGTCAAGTATTAAATTTCCGGCATTAAACTTTTGTTCGTGATGTTCGGTAGCAGATGATTCATCATGGGCAAGCGCCTTAAAGCTGTACCCATTAAAAAGTAACACCAAACTAGTAAGGATGGTTATTGACGTTATTCTTAAAGCGTTGATTTTATTATGCATTGCGTTGTTTTTCAATACGTATTTTTTCAATTCGGGCGCAAAAATACACTTATTTTGTTAACATAGAAATATATTATTGCAAATAATTTTTATCCCTATTTTTAAGATTCGCTCCATAATTGATTTTTCTGTTATATGGTGAAAATAGAGCTGAATTTTTTAACTTTTATTGGCGCTTTATGGTCGTTTACGAGTAAATTCAACCTCAAAAAATGCGGTTTCTTACCTTTGTTTGAACTTAAATTAAATGCAATATAAACTAATAATTAAAAATAATAATACTTTTGCCAAATTAGTACCCGAATAACCTAAAACTCCATTTTTGTATGACACCTGAGCAAATTTATTTTGATTTAATAGATAAAGAAAGAAATATTTATGAGCCGGCTCGTTTATATGACCAAAACAGAGAATCAGTAAAAAATTATATTGATAATATGCGTGCGCCTGGCGATAATGATGCTATACTAACGGTGCAAGATGGAAGTGCAAAATGTGCCAAGAACGGAAAATCATATCGCATTGAGAATGAGGTGCTTGATTTTATTGAAGCCACGGCCAAACGTCCCGAAGACAAGGAATGGGAACGTTTAAATACCCAATTTTTAAATTACCACCGCTCACTTTCTGTTTATACCCTCATCAACAGTGTTCCTGTAGCCAATTATTTATCCTTGCGTTCGGGTATGGGCGATATCAAAAACAAAACAGTGGTTGATATTGGTGCAGGTACAGGTCATGTTCTTTGTTCATTCTTTCAAAACCCCGAAACTATTGATTATTATCTGGTTGACCCCAATTTACGGTTATTGCACGACCAATTTATAAGAATATATCCCAAGCTGACTCGTTTAAAAATAAAACATATATTGGCTTTTGCCGAGCAGTTACCTTTTAAAAGCGAATTTGCCGATGTAGTTATGAGCCTTTCGGCTATTGATCATTTTAAAGATTATAAGGCCTTCTTCGCGGAAGCTTATCGTATATTAAAACCCGGTGGAACCATATTTATAAGCAGTCATTTAGATATTCCGCCCGATAGTAAAGATGCTACTAAGACTTCACAAAAGCTTTTCTCGGAAAGTTTTTATGAGCGCTTGGCGCGGTATTTGTATTACAAAAGAAATAAAGTGGGACATGACGATCATACCTATCATTTCGACTCGCTTGAACCATTTGAGAATGGGCTTAAAGAGAAAGGCTTTGTGATTGAAAAGAGTGAAATTTTTAAACGCTATTTCTTTGTTATTGCAAAAAAACCATGAAAACTCTTGTTGTTGCTGCTACTTTATTTGAAGTAGCCCCTTTATTAGAGGAGCTTGGAATGAATAAGCCCGAAAACAAGGAGCAATACAAAAGGGGTTTCTACAACAGTTCAGAAACCGATATTTTAATAACCGGAGCCGGAATGGTTTTTACTACTTTTTACCTGAGCAAAGTGTTGGCATTAAACCAATATAAACAAGCCATTAATGCAGGAATTGCCGGAGCTATTCATACATCTTTAAACATTGGACAAACAGTTATAGTAAATGAGGACGAGTTTTATGATTTAGGAGCAGAAAATAATGAACAATGGTTAAGTATGAATGATATGGGCTTAATTGAAGCCGATGATTATCCTTATGAGAAGCATGGTATTACTAACCGTAACGAATTAAAACACCCAATATTTGACCCGCTGCTAAAAGTTAAAGGGATAACTGTAAATACCGTTCATGGTGCTAAAAATAGCATTGAAAACCTAAAACAACGTAGTAATGCACAAACAGAAAGTATGGAGGGGGCGGCATTTTTATATTGCTGTGCGCACTACCAACTTCCCTGCCTGCAACTAAGAGCTATCTCAAATTATGTAGAGCCCCGAAACAAAGAGGCATGGCAAATTGATTTGGCCATAAAACAATTAAACAAGGTTCTTATTGGTTATTTTTCTGAGACCGGTAAGGCCTATTAGGAATATTAAACAATAGGTAAAGCACTTCAAGCAAGAAATAACTTCCTCCTACCCCATATAAGTAAGCATGTTTTTAATAATCAACTAAGATTGTTTTAGGCATGAAGTGTAGAAATTCCTTTTACCGTAATACTCTGTTGCTAATTTACGTATTATTTCCATTTTAAGCCCACTGAATTTTTTTAACCCAAATTCTGAAATATCCCCCTACAAAGGCATACAAGCACTGTATTTAATCAAAGCAGAGTTTCGTTGAATCCCAAGGTGTCAGATGTTGTGCTTATGTCATTGTTTTCAGTCAGTAATAATTATTTTTTTTGTTTCAATTAATTTGTTGCTCTGTGTTAACCTAACGAAATACACTCCGCTTGCGAGATTGTTGCGGTTGAGAACAAATGACTGTTCATTAAGGTTTTTTACTTGTGATACAGTATGCCCGAAAACATTGATAATTGTCAACATTCCATCTTGTAAAGGTTTTTCGAAATGCAAAACCGTCTGAGTTGAAAATGGGTTTGGAAAAATACCAAAGTCCGAATTGTTTGTAGGCTGAAAAACACCTGTTGTTATACCTCCTATCTTCCATAATTCACGACCATTAACTCCATCATCTGCTGCAAAAAATAATGATCCGTTTGCATTTACCAATGCATCGGGTTTTGACTCAGACGAACCCGGATAAATGTCCATCACAAGCACTGTACCAATTTCAGTTCCATCACTTTTCCAAAGCTCTTTACCAATTGTACCATTATCGGCAACGAAATAAAGCGTATCATTTACATTTATGAAAGTTGGGGGGTAGCTTATTCCGTTATTGCTGCCATTGTTAATGTCTTTCACTAACACTGTTCCGGACGTTGTTCCATCTGTTTTCCATAATTCAGTACCATTGGTTCCGTCATCTGCACTGAACATAAGCAGTGCACCTGAATTAATAATGGTGAAAAAATTACCGGGTGTAGATGCTCCTGACGGATTAATATCTTTCAACAAAACAGTTCCGGAGCTTGTTCCATCTGTTTTCCATAACTCTGTGCCGTTAATTACATCGTCTGCTGTAATAATGAGAGCATTGTTGAAAACGATTTTAGGAGTTGAATTAGAACTTGCGCTCCCTGTATTAATGTCTTTCACTAGAATTGTTCCTGACGTTGTGCCGTCTGTTTTCCATAATTCATATCCGTTTGTTCCGTCATTGGCACAGAAAAATACATTTCCGTTGAAATAAGTAAAGCCAAATGGTTGCGACCCAGCGGAACCGGAATTAATATCCATCAGTAATAAAGTTCCGGCACTTGTTCCATCGCTTATCCAGGGTTCAGTGCCTAACCCGTTTGCGTCTGATTTTATGTACAACAAACCACCGATAGTTTGAATAGAATAAACTTTAATAGGCTTAACTTTAATAGTACCTGTAATAGTACCATCACTTTTCCAAAGTTCTGCATTGCCGCCTCCGTCATTTGCAGAAAAATATAGTTCGCCATTCAATTCTGCGAAATTGCCGGGAGCTGAACCTGAAGAACCTACATTAATATCCTTCACCATCATAGTGCCGGAGGTAGTACCATCACTTTTCCAAAGCTCTATTCCATTAACTCCATCATCAGCCCTGAAATATAATACCCCATTAACATTAGTCATTTGGAAAGGACTTGAACTTGTTACACCGGGGTTGATGTCTTTAACCAAAACTGTTCCGGCAGAAGTGCCATCACTTTTCCAAAGTTCCATTCCGGTGGTACCGTCATCCGCAACAAAGAAAACCGTTCCATTGATGTTTATAATTGGAGTGGAGTTGAAATTCCGTGAACTGTTCGGGCCTGCCTGAATGTCCTTAACCAATTGTACCTGTGCATTTGTTTCAGGTGGATTCAGAAAAAATATAAAAGTTAAAACAGCAAAGGAATGTGTAAATAGTTTTTTCATTTTTTATTTGTCAGTGATTATAGTGCTGACCCCGCACATCTTTTTCTTGTTTCATAGTTAATAATATTCACCGCCTTTAAGAATTGGGCTTAACAACAGTCCGATTAATAACATCTTAACGGATAATTTGCTTCACTAAACTACACATTTATTTCAATATTAGGCAAATTAATAATCAAATTTTTCAAAATATGTTTGCCATGTGTTAAAAGAATAAGTTCGTAAACGGTATAATTAATGGCTCTGCCACTTTTTTGTTTAATCGTAAAGCATTTTGAAATTCTAAAATTTAACTCAAAAGGTTTTTCAATAGGAGAAAAAGTTTTAATGCTTAGCTCTTGTCTATAATTTATCTCAAATTCACAAAAATGTCATTTATATATTATATTTAAAGTATTGATTATTATTATTTTAGCACCTACTAATAGGTATTTAATTAAGGTTATCACTGTTAAATACATAAATTTTAGCACTAAGAGTTTTTATGTTTATTTTTTTTTATGTTTGTACCCAATAAAATATTAATAAGAATTATGGAATTTCCTGAAAACTTAAAGTACACCAAAGACCACGAATGGGTTAAAATTAATGGCAATGAAGCTTTAGTAGGCATTACGGCATTTGCGCAAAGCGAGTTGGGCGATATAGTTTACGTAGATATTAGCACCGAAGGCGAAAGTTTAGAAAAAGATAGCGTATTTGGTACAGTAGAAGCAGTAAAAACTGTATCTGACTTATTTTTACCATTAAGCGGAAAAATATTAGAAGTAAATAAAAATTTAGATACTAATCCGGAAACAGTTAACAACGACCCATACGGAGAGGGCTGGATGATAAAAATTAGCATTTCAAATACAGCCGAGATTGACCACTTGCTTAGTGCTGCACAATATAAAGAGCTAATTGGTCATTAATTAGGCTATTCTAACAAAAGCAAACCAGATGTCCCATAATATAAAAATTTTTGCTTTTCCTGTATTATGGGCGCTCTTCATAGCATTTTTATGCGGAATACCCGGTAAGGATATTCCGCATATTTCTTTTTTAGAACTGCTTAGCTTTGATAAGTTTGTTCATGCTACTCTCTTCTTTATTTTGGTTTGGAGTATATATAAGGCCGTAAATAAAACCAATGCTTACAAACAGGCATTAATTTACGCTTTATCTTTCAGTATTCCGTATGGTGGTGTTTTAGAAATATTACAACAAGAACTTTTTGATGAGCGAACAGCCGATTTGTTCGATTTTATTGCAAATACCTTTGGTTGTATTGTAGCTTCGATATATATAGTATCTAAGAAAAAGAAGCGAAAAAAAATTAATGTTAAATAGTTTGAGGTTTGGTTTCATTTTTTTTAGCTTTGCTTATTAAAAATTTAAACCAAAAGACAAATGAAAAAACTTTTACTCTTAGTAGGTGTAGTTACAGCTTCATTAGCTGTAAATGCGCAAACAACTATTCTTAACGAAGATTTTGAGGGGGCAAATCTCCCAACAGGTTGGACAATCACTACTGCAGCCACAGATGGTGGCTGGAAAATGGGAACCAATACTGATTTGCAAAGCTCATCATTCCCTATTCCGGCTCATACCCGAATGATTGGCACCAATGATGATGGCTGTAATTGTGATAAATCAAATGATGTACTAGAATCACCTGTATTAGATCTTAGTTCAGTAACCACAGCTGCTCTGAGTGTTGATATTTTATATGGAGAAGGCACCTACAATGGAGCTTCGGAGACATTTTCTATTAGTGTATCAACAGATAGCGGTGCAACCTATAGCCAATTGGCAGTAATTGATGGTGCGGCTGACTGGAGAACAGAACTATTCAGCCTTAATAGTTATGCCGGTAATAGTAATGTACGAATTAAGTTTGTGTATTCTGATGGTGGAGGTTGGTTATGGGGCGCTATGATTGATAATTTTCATGTATATTCTCCTGCCGAATACGATTTGTCGGTTACTTCTTTAAATTTCCCTAGCTTTATTTCAAACAATCAGCCATTTACTGTTTCAGGAACTATAACCAATTATGGCGGACAAACTGTAAACTCTTTTACCTTAAATTATAGTGTTGACAATGGTGCTCCGGTATCACAAACTATTACCGGTTTAAATATTGCTGCAATAAACGGTACCTATAATTTTTCGCATCCAACAACTTACACACCAACTTCAACCGGAACCAAATCTATTGAAGTGTGGGCAACTGATATTAACCTAAGTAATGCCGACCAAGTGCCTTCAAACGATAGCAATACCGGTTCTTTAATGGTTGCTTCACAAGTAGTTGACAGAGTTGTTTTAGTTGAAGAATTTACCAGCTCTACATGCGTACCTTGTGCTTCATTTAACCAAACCTTTGACCCACTTTTAGGTGATAACCATACGAACGAATTAGGAGCTAATTTTTCTAATGTAAGTGCCGTTAAATATCAAATGAACTGGCCTTCTCCGGGTAATGACCCAAGCTATAACAATGATGGTAGTACCAGAAGAAGTTACTATGGTGTAAATGGTATTCCTGCTCCATTTATTGAAGGTCGTGATATGATTGATCCACAGCCTGATATTGATGCTGCTAAATTAGTTCCGTCAGCTATGGCTATTTCCGCTACTGCCACCGCAGGTGTAGGTACTAAGAAAGTTGATGTAAGTGTTACCGTAACGCCATATATTGACATACCTTCAAATGCTAAATTATTTATTGCAGTATTAGAAAAAGAATACAATTATCCCGGAGCAACCACTACACAAAAAAATTATCACCATGCTATGCGTAAGATGTTACCTAATGGTAATGGTATAGCTTTAAATGGTTTGGTTGATGGTACTCCTGTTACCAAAAACGAAAGTTACACCTTCAGTAACGTAGGTGCTATACCTGCTCAGCTTTCTTATGACTTATGGACTGGTATGGACAACCTAGAGGTTGTGGCCTTTGTACAGAATATTGCTACCAAAGAAATATACCAATCATCTGTAGCTCCTATTACTGTTTTAGGTGTAAATAGTATTTCTAACAGCGGTGTAAGTGTTAAAGTATTCCCTAATCCGGTAAAGGATTTAATGGTATTAAATATTAATGCAGATAAAAACACCAATGCTAGTGTAGAAATTGTAAATACTATTGGTCAGGTAGTTTACACTGAATCAATTTCTGCTATTGCCGGTAATAATACTTATAACATTAATGCATCAAATTTAAATGCCGGTATTTATTTTGCCAAAGTAAGACTTGGAGAAAATACTCAAACAGTTAAATTCTCTGTTGTAAAATAATCTTTCATTTATTTTTGTTTTCAGAAAAAAGCTGCATTCGGTAGAATGCAGCTTTTTTATTATAAGATATTCACTAAGCCGTCTTACATAAAAACTTATAGTTCCGATAAAACCGGTAATTTAATGCCGTGAAGTAATTGAAAAACCAAGTAAAAAGAGTATATTTGTTGAATAAAAATAACACAGAAATTTATGATTACCACTGAAAAAAAGGTACAGATATCAAAAAAGGCTGAAAATATGATTGGTAGCGAAATCATTAAGATTGCTGCCGATATAAACGAAAAAATTAAACAAGGAAACAAAATATACAACCTTACCATAGGCGACTTTAATTCTAATATTTATCCTATTCCTGAACTCTTAAAAGAACACATAACCCAAGCCTACCGAAACAACGAAACCAATTACCCGGCTGCACCCGGGATGTTAGAGCTACGAGAAGCCGTAAGTACTTATTTAAAGCACTACGGAAATCTTGAATATACTGCCCAGCAAATTATGATTGCAGGTGGTGCACGTCCGTTGATATATGCTGCCTTTCAAACATTAGTAAATCCAAACGAACAAGTTATTTTCCCGGTACCTTCTTGGAATAACAATCATTACTGTTATTTGAGCGATGCGCAACAGATAATTATTCCAACGCAACCCGAAAATCATTTTATGCCAACTGCCGCAGAGATTGCTCCACATATTGAAAATGCCGCATTAATAGCTTTATGCAGCCCGCTTAACCCAACAGGAACTGTACTCTCAAAAGAATCCTTAAACGATATATGCAACTTAATATTGAAAGAAAACGAGCGAAGAGGGCCTTCACAAAAACCGTTGTACCTATTGTACGATCAAATATACTGGATGCTGACACACGGAGAAACCCGCCACTACGACCCGGCAAGTTTAAATCCTGAAATGAAAAAATACACTATTTATATTGATGGTATTTCAAAAGCATTTGCTGCCACCGGAGTTAGAGTGGGTTGGGCATTTGGTCCTAAAATTATTATTGATAAAATGGTAGCTATACTTACTCATATTGGGGCATGGGCACCTAAAGCCGAACAATTGGCTGTAGCTAATTTCTTGGCAGATAATAATGCTGTTGACACGTATTTGACCCATCACAAATCTAAGCTATACGAGGCACTTAACCTACTCTATCAGGGTTTTGAGGAATTAGAAAAAGAAGGTATTCCTGTAAAAGCCATAAAGCCACAAGCAGCTATGTATTTGACCGTTCAGTTTAATTTGTTGGGCTATGTTACTCCCGAAGGGAAAACTTTAAGTAATGTTCTTGAAATAACTTCGTATTTATTAAACCATGCCAATTTAGGAATAGTACCGTTTAGCGCCTTTGGTACAGGAACAGATTCAACTTGGTTTAGAATATCGGTTGGAACCTGCCATAGTGAAGATATTCCGCAAATTATACAACAAATAAAATTGGCTATCTCAAAATTAAAAGCCTAAACATTTCATAGTGAGAGTATCTAAGATACATTAAAAAAAATTATATTTGCGCCCCGAAAAAGGAAATGATGAAAAATAATTATTGTGTAATTATGGCCGGAGGTATAGGAAGCCGTTTTTGGCCTATGAGTCGGACTAATTATCCTAAACAATTTATAGATATTTTAGGCTTAGGACAAACCTTGCTTCAATTAACTTATAACAGGTTTTTAAAACTTTGCCCCCGCGAAAACATAGTGGTAGTTACCAATGAGATTTATAAGGATTTGGTAAAAGAGCAGTTGCCAAATTTAGGTGATCAGCAAATATTACTTGAACCTTCGCGCAGAAATACTGCACCATGTATAGCTTACGCCTGCTATAAAATATATTCCCAAAATCAGGATGCGCGAATTGTTGTTTCGCCTGCCGATCATTTAATCTTGAAAGAAGATACATTTGCAAAAGCTATCAATTCTTGTTTTCGCAAGGCTTCATCAGAAGACTGCCTGGTTACTTTAGGCATAAAACCTTCAAGACCCGATACCGGCTATGGTTATATTCAATTTATTGAAAGTCCAACTCCCGAAACGGATCATCGCATTAAGAAAGTAAAAACATTTACCGAAAAGCCCGATTTAGAAGTGGCAAAATACTTTATTCAAAGTGGCGATTTTCTTTGGAATTCAGGAATTTTTATATGGACTGCGAAAAGTATTATAAAGGCTTTTGAAAATTATATGCCCGAAACAGCCGTATTGTTTAAAGAAGGAATGAATGTATATAATACCGACAAGGAGGCTGAATTTATTAAAAATGCTTACAGCATAAGCAAAAGCATATCTATTGACTACGGAATTATGGAAAAGGCATCCAATGTATATGTAAGAGCCTCTATTATTGGTTGGAGCGACCTTGGTACTTTTGGCTCATTATATACCCATATTGCCAAAGATAATAATGGTAATGCCATTATCAATAAAAATGCCATGACCTATAATTCAGAGAAATGTATTGTTAGTGCTCCAAAAGAAAAACTAATTGTTGTTGAAGGTTTGAATGATTATATTGTTGTGGATACTCATGACGTATTAATGATTTGTAAAAAAGAAAATGAGCAACAAATTAGACAGTTTGTAAATGACGTAAAAATGAATAAAGGAGATAAATTCATTTAACATAAGCTACTTCCTCCCAAATAACTACACTCCCGAAAGAAATAATAATTACTGCATAAACTTTCTCCCATAAATTTTGGGGTTCTACTGCATATTTCTTCTCATTCATTTTCCTCCACATAGTCTGAACTTATTAAGTTTATAAATATATGTAGCTTTATCATTTTAAATATTAGGCCAGGAAAAAGAAAACCGAGCAACATAATTCTAATTAACAACACAAATACACAATGGCAAATCTACTGATACACGAAAGCAGTCCTTACCTACTGCAACATGCCCATAATCCTGTAAACTGGCGTGCCTGGAATGAAGAAACCATACATATTGCCCAATCACAAGATAAATTATTACTTATCAGTATAGGATATAGTTCATGTCATTGGTGTCATGTTATGGAGCGCGAATGTTTTGAGAATGAGGAAGCGGCACGAATTATGAATAAATACTTTATTTGTGTAAAAGTAGATCGTGAGGAGCGTCCCGATATTGATGCCATTTATATGCAAGCTATACAAATGATGACGGGGCACGGTGGATGGCCATTAAATTGCTTTGCTTTGCCTGATGGAAGACCGTTTTATGGAGGCACCTATTTTCCTCTTGAGCAATGGATAAGTACCTTAGAGAATATCTACGACCTTTTTAAGCATAAAAAATCTGATTTAGAAACTTATGCAGACCGCTTAACCAAAGGCATTATACAAAATCAGTTGTTTGTACAAGATAGCTTATACAGCAAACATCAAACTAACGATGTTTTGAAAAACAGTATCAGCAAGCAGAAACAACTTTTCGATGATATTAACGGAGGTATGAATCGTGCTCCCAAATTTCCTATGCCCGTTTATTATTCGTTTTTGTTACATTATGCTCTTCAAAATAATGATGAGGCTTTGAAAAAATTTGTATTTAATACTTTAGAAAAAATGAGTTGGGGTGGCATATTTGATCAAATTGGCGGTGGTTTTGCACGCTACAGTACAGATATTTACTGGAAAGTTCCTCATTTTGAAAAAATGTTGTATGACAATGCCCAGTTAGTTTCGCTTTACAGTGTAGCCTACCGTTTTAATCCCAATAATAATTATAAAGAAAGCATCGTAAAAACCATTCGCTTTATAACATCTGTGTTTGATAATAAGAAAGGAGGATATTTTTCGGCCATAGATGCCGATAGTGAAGGACAGGAAGGAAAATTTTATATCTGGTCTCAAGAGGAACTTAAAAACTTATTACCCGCTGACGAGTATGAAATCTTTGCTCGATATTACAATGTTAATAATACCGGACATTGGGAACACAATAATTACATATTGCTACGAACACAAAATGATGAAGAGTTTTGTAAAAAAGAAAAGATTGAGTTAAGGATTTTAATTGATTTGAAAGAGAAATGGCATTACCTTTTAAATAATTCTCGAAATAAAAGAATATGGCCTGAGATTGACGATAAAACGATAAGCTCATGGAATGCCCTAATGCTAAGTGCTTTTGTTGATGCCTTTAAAGCTTTAAACCAAAAAGAGTATTTAAACAAAGCCATAGCCCTTTATCATTTTATTATTGCCAATCAATGGCAAGATAACGGCAAATTATGGCATAGTTATAAGAACGGCAAGTCGAGCATTAATGGGTTTTTAGAAGACTATGCGCTTTGTGCTTTTTCGTTTATTAAACTCTACGAAGCCACCGGCAATGTACAAATTTTGTTGAGGGCAAAAGATTTATTAGAATATGCACTTCAACATTTTTATGACCCCAATGACGGGCTTTTTTACTTTACCGAAAACAGTGGTGAACGTTTGGTGGCACGCACCAAAGAAACTATGGATGATGTTATACCTTCCTCAAACTCTGTGATGGGACATGTTTTATTTATGCTGGGAATATATTTTGAGGAAGAAAAATACACTCAAATGGCAGAAAGAATGTGCAGTAACTTCTACAAGGAAATAGAAAGTTATGGTAGTTCATTTTCGAATTGGGCATTACTGCTTATGCGTATTCATGCACCTTTGGTGCAAATTGCCGTGCCTGAAAAACACTATGAACAAACTATTATTGATACCGAAAACAAACAATCTGTATTATTTTATTATCCATATTGCTTAAAAAACAATTCAGTATTACCATTTGTTGAGGACAAGGCAGATAGTGCAGATAAGTATTTTTTATGTATTGAAAAAACTTGCAACCTGCCATACCATAGTAAAAATGACCTGATGGATGCCATGAAAATTAATAATTATTAATAAAATTAGTAACGTATTAATTTGATTAATTTTAGCATATTTAAACTCAAAAATTATAGCGTGTCATCTGTCAATAAATTAATCTGTATTATGATGCTGTTTTTTGTGCAGCCACTAACCGCGCAGATTAACATGCAGAAAGAATGGTTAGAAAATACTATTGAAGTATTATTTCCGGGCAGAACTTTTAAGGGGCAGAAAATTCAGTGCATTGAAGTTGAAACGAATATTAAACAGGAAAATACCAGAATAGAACGTGCCCCTAAAAAATATATTTTCAGTTACAATACCAATGGTGAAATTGAATCATTAATTGAATTGAACAAAAAAGACAGTGGTTACGATAGTGTTTATACTTTTTATTATTACAATAAAGAGACCCGGCTACTTATATCCCGTACTTACAACAATGGGAGTTATACGGCTGTTTACGAAACCTATGATGATAAGCATAGGTTGGTAAAAAGAGTGCAGTGCTCTGAAACGAATTTAAGTGGTGATTTTAATTTTTTTAAATTAGGTCAGCAAATCGTTGAGCAAAGTGAGAGTTTTAGTTATGAAAGTCTTGGAAACAATCAAACTCGCAAGCGTTTTTTGAACGATATTAATACAGTATATAAGGAAGGTATTGTTTACACCGATGAAAGTGGGACTCGGGTAACTGAACAAGATTTTACCTTTGTAACTACCGGAGTAAGGGTGAGCAATCAATACGTTTATGATAAACAAGGTCGCTTAACTGAAAAAAAATATAACAGTGATGCAGCAGGCAATTTAAGTGAGGTTACAAAATATATATATCAGGATGCACTGCTGAATCAGGAACGCTATGAACGTAATAATGTATTACGTAATGAGTGTTTTTATTTCTACCACGAAAGCAATAATTTAGTTGAGAGTATTGTGTGTAAACAAACCAACAGCTACCGTATAGATATTTTTAATTTTATGGTAAGTTTTTATCCTTAAATGCTTCTCCATATTTTTCCTATCTCGTCATTGGTGCAAACCACGTTGTATCTTGCATCTCCAATGTCTTTAAGTAAAACCATATTGATATTTAAACGGGTATTCTTTTTGTCATGAATCAGGGCTGCCAAAATATCCTTTCGGTATAGTTGCAACCAGGCTGGTTTACTGTAATGCTTTTTAATAAAATCAATAATTTTTTCGGCTTTGCTCTGATTGAACTGAAGCTTAGCAACCGACATCCTGAGCATCACGATTAAACCCCAAGCCACCGCTTCGCCATGTAATATCTTTTTCTTGTTTTTAAGAGCGGCATATTCAATGGCATGCCCAATAGTGTGCCCCAAATTCAATATTTTTCGTAAGTCCTTTTCATGCAAATCTCGATGTACAATTTTTTGCTTTACCCGTATGTTTTCAAATATATTAGTTTGGGTAAGATAGTCTCTGACATTTGTAACCGATAATATTTTATTAGTTTGCTGCTGACCATCAATAAGCGCATGTTTAATCATTTCGGCAAACCCGTTAATTATATGCCTTTCGGGAAGGCTTTCTAAAAACCCGGGGTGCAAAACAACCTTTTCAGGGTTTTGTATAATTCCAATAATATTTTTTAAGTGTCCAAAATTAAAGCCTGTTTTTCCTCCTATAGCTGCATCAACCATTGCCAACAAAGTAGTAGGAATGTTATAATAACTGATTCCTCTTTTATAGGTAGAAGCTGAAAAGCCCCCTATATCGCTAATTACGCCCCCCCCAAGATTTATCAATACCGCATCTTTTTGGGCCTTGTTTTTTATGAGTTGCTCCCAAATGTAGGTGCAAGTGACTAAGTTTTTTTGAGATTCCCCGGTCTTTACTTTAATAGGAATTAAACTACCCGGCAGATGTTCTTGAAGTATATGAAAACAATGTTTATAAGAGTTGGAATCACACAATACAAAAACTTTTTGTTCTTGGGTATCAATATACTTATTGAGTTGCCTAATATGAATGATAGATGACACGGGCAAAAAAAATTTTATGTAAAACTAATAAAAAAACAATCCCCGTAAGCGGTGACTTACGGGGATGAAATAAATAGTGAAGTTCAGGGTAATATTAATATCTGTACATGTCAGATTTGAAAGGCCCTTGAACAGTAACACCTATGTAATCGGCTTGTTCTTGTGATAATACATCAAGTTCACAGCCTATCTTAGCTAAATGAAGAGAAGCTACTTTTTCATCTAAATGCTTAGGTAAGGTATATACCTTATTCTCGTATTTTGATGAATTTTGCCATAATTCTAACTGAGCCAAAGTCTGGTTGGTAAATGAATTACTCATCACAAACGAAGGGTGTCCGGTAGCACAACCCAAGTTAACTAAACGCCCCTCGGCAAGAACTAAAATATCTTTTCCATCAATAGAATATTTATCAACCTGCGGTTTGATAACATCTTTTGTGTTACCATAGTTTTTGTTTAACCAAGCCATATCAATTTCATTATCAAAATGACCAATATTACAAACCACAGCATTGTGTTTCATGCTTTTGAAATGACGATCAACAATAATATTTTTATTACCTGTAGCGGTAACAATGATATCGGCTTGTTTAATGGCATTATCCATTTTCATTACCTGATATCCATCCATAGCAGCTTGCAAAGCACAAATAGGGTCAATTTCGGTAACAATAACGCGAACACCTTGGCTGCTTAAAGATTGAGC
Source organism: Bacteroidia bacterium (assembly GCA_020845635.1). Taxonomy (GTDB): domain Bacteria; phylum Bacteroidota; class Bacteroidia; order UBA4408; family UBA4408; genus CAIKXD01. Next base: position 84,343 of record JADLFI010000006.1, on the reverse strand, counting down.
AGAGCCTTTTCCTACATCACCATAACCTGCTACAACAGCTACTTTACCGGCAAGCATTAAGTCGGTGGCTCTGCGTATGGCATCAACCAACGATTCGCGGCAACCGTATTTATTATCAAACTTCGATTTAGTAACCGAATCGTTTACATTAATAGCAGGTAATAATAAAGTACCGTTTTTCATACGTTCATACAAACGGTGTACTCCTGTAGTTGTTTCTTCTGATAATCCTTTTATGTTTTTGGTTAGTTCCGGGAAGCGGTCAAAAACCATATTGGTTAAGTCTCCTCCGTCATCTAAAATCATATTTAATGGTTGCCCGTCTTGGAAAGCAAACAAGGTTTGCTCAATACACCAGTCAAACTCTTGCTCATTCATTCCCTTCCATGCAAATACAGGTATTCCGGCAGCGGCTATAGCAGCGGCAGCATGGTCTTGCGTAGAAAATATATTGCAAGACGACCAGGTTACTTCGGCTCCTAAATGCACAAGGGTTTCGATTAATACGGCAGTTTGAATAGTCATGTGCAAACAACCAGCAATACGCGCCCCTTTTAAAGGTTTGGAATTACCATACTCGGCTCTTAGCGACATTAATCCCGGCATTTCTGCTTCAGCCAATTTAATTTCTTTTCTTCCCCACTCGGCCAAAGAGATGTCTTTTACTTTGAACTTTTCGGCCATGGTTGTTTTTGTGTTGTTCATGATTTTTATTTAAATATTAGTGAATAATTTCCAAAAAGGAGCGTAAAGATAATTATTTTTTTGCTTTTTGCCAAAAAATGAACGAATTAAGTATAATCCAATTCGGCCAGAAATTTTTCGGCAGCCGATTGTTCAGCTGATTTTTTAGAGTTTCCTGTACCGCTACTCTTCTTTTCGCCATCTACATACAAATCAATAATATAGTATTTTGAAGGTCCGTTTCCCACTTCTGAGGCAATTTCATATTGGAGTACCTTTTTTTCTTTCTGACTCCATTCAACCAATTTGCTTTTATAGTCGGTATCGTTATTTAATATTTCATCTATATCTAAATGAATTTTTATTAGTTTATTGATTACAAAACGATGTGCGGCTTTATATCCTTTGTCCATGTAAACTGCCCCAATAAAAGCTTCTAAAGTATCGCCAGCAGCCGATTTATTGATAAAATGGTTATCCTTTTTCACTTCCATCAATTCGGTTAAACCGATTTTACGAGACAAAAAATTAAGGTTATTGCGGCTCACTATGCGTGCTCTTATTTTGGTAAGATAACCTTCGTCTTTATAGGGGAATTTACTAAATAAATAATGTGCCACAGAAGCACCTAATACTGCATCTCCTAAAAATTCAAGCCTTTCGTTACTGTTATCGCTGCCATTTTTTAAGGTAACAGAAGCCGAGCGATGTCTTAAGCATTGCTTGTATATATGAATGTTACACGGATAAAAGCCTAAAATATTGCGTAAGGCAAGAAAAATATATTTATCGTCCGAAAAATAATATTGTACAAATTTGAAAAAGGCTTTCAAATTTAAAAGATATGGTTAAACGAATTTTTTAAACACCACAGAGGCATTATGACCGCCAAATCCAAAAGTATTACTGATAGCAGCATTTACTTCTCTATGTACTGCTTTGTTGAAAGTAAGTTTTAATCGTGGATCAAAAGCCGGGTCATCGGTAAAGTGGTTGATGGTAGGCGGTATGATATTATTTTTTACCGCCAATATGGTGGCAATAGATTCAATAGCACCGGCAGCTCCTAACAAGTGTCCGGTCATTGATTTGGTAGAGCTGATGTTAAGCTCATAAGCATGCTCCCCAAAAGCTTTTTCAATAGCTTTTATTTCTTGAGGGTCGCCTATTGGTGTGGAAGTGCCGTGTACATTGATATAATCAATTTCTTCGGGTTTAATATTACCATCGCTCAGTGCATTTTTCATAACATTGTAGGCGCCAATTCCTTCAGGATGTGGGGCTGTCATATGATAAGCATCGGCACTCATGCCACCGCCTACTATCTCAGCATAAATTTTTGCTCCTCTATTAATGGCATGTTGGTATTCTTCAAGAATAACACAGCCAGCGCCCTCGCCTAATACAAAACCATCACGGTCAAGGTCAAAAGGACGCGAAGCCGTTTCAGGCGAATCGTTTCGTGTACTTAAAGCCTGTAGGGCATTAAATCCGCCAACTCCAGCTTCGTTAACAGCAGCCTCTGAACCTCCCGAAACAATAATATCAGCTTTATTAAGACGAATGTAATTAAAAGCATCAATTAGCGCATTGGAAGAAGAGGCACAAGCAGAAACGGTGGTAAAGTTTGGCCCCCTTAAACCGTATTTAATAGAGATATGACCAGAGGCAATATCAGCTATCATTTTAGGAATAAAGAAAGGGTTAAAACGCGGAGTTCCATCGCCCTTGGCAAATTCAAAACATTCGTCCTGAAAAGTTTGCAAACCTCCAATTCCTGACCCCCAAATAACACCTGCCCTATCTACATCAATGGCAGAGGTGTCTATGTTTGCATCTTTCATGGCTTCTTCTACCACAACTAATGCATAATGTGTAAAAGGATCCATTTTGCGTGCTTCCTTTCTGTCAAAAAATTGAAGAGGGTCGAAGCCTTTAACTTCGCACGCAAAACGGGTTTTAAATTTAGATGCATCAAAACGTGTAATTGGAGCAGCGCCACTAACTCCGTTAATTAATCCTTGCCAATAATCGTTTACATTATTGCCAAGTGGAGTTAAGGCTCCTAACCCTGTAATTACAACCCGTTTTAATGTCATATATTCGGTATTTGATTATTTTACGTTAGCTTCAATATAAGCAACCGCCTGACCAACTGTGCTAATGTTTTCGGCCTGATCATCCGGAATGGCAATATTGAATTCTTTTTCAAATTCCATAATCAATTCTACCGTGTCTAGTGAATCTGCGCCAAGGTCATTGGTAAAACTAGCCTCAGAAGTAACTTCTTTTTCATCTACTCCTAACTTATCTACTATTATTGCTTTTACTTTGTTTGCAATTTCTGACATATTATTATATTTTTTTAGTTAATAATTGGCAAAGAAAAAAATTAAATTAAAACAAAACAAATCTGTTTAATATTTATGAATAGTTTTATAGCTATTTTCAGGCTCAATTTTTATAATTAGCTACTAATCAATAAGTTAATTTTTTTATTATTCTGACTTTAAAAATAGCTTTTTATTATTTTCTCTGTTGAATTATTTATTGTATTGGTTATACATTAGGGATTTTTATCCTAGACCTCTGTTTAAAATAAGTCCATAATTGTGTATTATAGTACAATCCTATCTCCATACTTTCTTGATTCATCGTTAATGTGCCTCGAGCCAATTACTTCCTATGCCTACTTCGGCTTCAACAGGAACATCGTTTGGGAGCGGCATGGCGGTACGCATTTCAGTTAATACCAAATTTTTTAATAATTCTATTTCTGAAAAATGAACATCAAACACCAATTCATCATGTACTTGTAACAACATTTTTGACTTTAAATTCATTTCATTCATTTTAGCATGAATATTTATCATAGCCAGTTTTATCATATCGGCTGCACTCCCTTGAATAGGCATATTTATGGCATTTCGTTCAGAAAAACCGCGAACTACGGCATTTCCGGAGTTAATATCGCTTAGCCAACGCTTTCGGCCCCAAATGGTTTGGACATAGCCATGGGTTTTGGCAAATGCTATTTGCTTATCCATATACCATTTTACCGCAGGATATTGAAGGAAATAGTTATCAATTAGTTCTTTGGCTTCGGTTCGGCTGATTGATAGATTTTGAGCTAACCCAAAAGCACCCTGTCCGTATATAATCCCGAAATTAACACTTTTGGCTTTATACCTCATTTCTTTACTTACCTCCTCTTCGGGCACATTAAATACTTTAGCTGCTGTGGCTGTATGAATATCTTTACTTTGTTTAAATGCATTGCACATATTTGTGTCGCCACTAATAGCCGCTACTATCCTCAACTCAATTTGCGAATAATCGGCCGACATAAGCTTATAATCACTATTACGTGCAATAAAAGCTTTGCGAATTTCACGCCCCAAGGCAGTACGTACCGGAATATTTTGCAAATTAGGATTGTTTGAGCTTAAACGACCGGTATTAACCAATGCCTGATTATATGAAGTGTGTATTCGTTGCGTATTAGTATTTACCAACAAAGGCAAGGCATCAACATAAGTATTTTTTAGTTTTGTTAATTCCCTAAAAGATAAAATATCATTTACGATTTGATGTTTTCCTGCAAGTTTCAAAAGGACTTCTTCGCCAGTGGCATACTGTCCGGTGCGTGTTTTTTTTGCTTTCGGGTCAAGGTTAAGGTGCTCAAAAAGAATTTCGCCCAATTGTTTTGGAGAGGCTAAATTAAAACGTACACCGGCTTGCTGAAACACGTTTTCTTCGCTTTCTATAGCTTGTTTTGTTAGCTCTTGCGAGTAGTTATTCAAAAAGTCAGTATCAATTTTTATTCCCTCAAACTCCATATCGGTAAGAACTTTAACCAATGGATTTTCAATCTTATATAAAATATCTTCGACCATCTTATCCTTTACCAATGGTTCAAAAACATCTTTAAGCTGTAGCGTTACGTCAGCATCTTCAGCAGCATACTCGGCAATTTTATGAAGCTCTACTTGACGCATACTTAATTGGTTTTTACCTTTCTTACCTATGAGTTCCTCAATACTTACCGGCTCATATCCTAAATATTTAATGCTTAGTAAATCCATATTACGTCTGCTGTCCGGGTCAACTAGATAATGAGCCAGCATGGTGTCAAAAATATTACCTTTCGGTTCTATTCCATAATGTTTAATGATAAGCAAATCATACTTTAAATTATGTCCCACCCATGTTATATCCGGTTTGCTGAACAGAGTTTTGAACTCTTGCATTAACTTCTCAGCACTTTCTTTTAGTTCCGGGAACGGAACATACCAAGCTTTGTTTTTTTGTACTGAAAAACTCATCCCCACAATTTCGGCTGTATGTGTATCAAGCCCGGTAGTTTCGGTATCAAAACAAATAAGCTGTTGTTGCATTAAAACCTCAATCAACTTTTTTACCTCATCAATGCCTTGTACAATCATATACTCATGCGGAGTATTTGTAATATTTTTTTCTGCTGTAAGCCCTTCATAAGCAACCACTTCTTCGGTGGCAGTTTCTATGGTGGTTTGTTCCTTATTTTTTTCGTTATTAAACAAATCGCCAGGTTTAACCGGCCTTACACCGGAATTAACTACGGTAAAACTATCGCCCAAAATTCGTTTGCCCAGGGTGTTAAATTCAAGTTCTGAAAAAATCCGGTTTAGGCCTTCTTTATCAATCTCTTTCACTTTAAATTGCTCGGCATTAAACTCTACCGGTACGTTTAAAATTATAGTTGCCAATTTCTTGCTCATAATGGCCATTTCTTTACCGGCACGCACCTTTTCTCCAATGCTTCCTTTAATTAAATAAGCATTTTCCAGCACATTTTCTAAGGTTCCGTATTGGTTAAGGAGTTTAACGGCCGTTTTCTCGCCTACTCCCGGAATACCGGGAATATTATCAGAAGCATCGCCCATTAATCCCAGTATATCAATAACCTGCGAAACACTGCTAATACCCCACTTTTCGCATACCTCCTTTTCGCCAATTATTTCGGCCTTGTTGCCAAATGCAGGAGGTTTGTAAATGCGTATTTTGTCGCTCACCAACTGTCCGTAATCTTTATCAGGTGTTACCATTAATACTTCAAACCCTTCTGCTTCGGCCTTTTTGGCTAATGTTCCAATAATATCATCAGCTTCATAACCAGAGTATTCTAAAATAGCAATGTTAAACCCTTGGGCAATTTTTTTTATATCGGGTATTGAAAGTAATAGGTCTTCGGGTGCCTCCTGTCGATTGGCTTTGTAGTCTTCGAAATCGCTATGTCGCTCGGTAGGCCCGTGTGAATCAAAAGCAATGGCCATATGACTGGGTTTTTCCTTATTTAATAGCTCTATTAAGGTATTGGTAAACCCAAACTGGGCATTGGTATTTTTGCCATTGGAAGTTACACGAGGGTTTTTTATTAAAGCATAGTAAGCTCTATATATCAACGCAAAAGCATCAAGCAGTAATAATTTATTTGAGTTCATTTACTAATTTTTAAAGTACAAAGAAAATGAAATAGTAGTAGAAATGAATATTATTTTCTTCTTAAGTAAAAGCAAATTAAGAGTTTTATGATTAATTCATTCAATAAAATTAAATTTCTTGATTTGTGATTATTATAAGTATTTGTTAACTTTGTTCCATTCATTTTAAAAAAATCAATTAGGATATACTATGAAAAAACTTTCCAATAGAACAATTTTTATTTTGGTATTTATATTAGTTGCTGCACTTAGCAGATTGTTACCGCACTTACCTAATTTTACTCCGATAGCCGCTATGGCCTTGTTTGGCGGTGCATTCTTATCACAAAAAAGAACTGCCTTTGCACTTACTTTTCTAGCACTTATTTTAAGCGACATATTGGTTAATACGCTATTATATCAAGATACGGCTTTTATGAATTATTTCTCACAACCTTTTGTGTGGGCAGTATATTTATCATTTGGATTGACAATTTTGTTAGGTTCATCAATTCAAAACAAGATAAATGTAAAGAATGTTGCTGCGCTATCCCTCAGTTCATCATTAATTTTTTGGTTAATTACCAATTTTGCATGCTGGCCGGGCAATCCTTTGTATGCTCAGGATTTTTCAGGTTTAATTCAGTCATATATAGCTGCAATACCTTTTTTAGGCAACAGTGTGGTGGGCGATTTGTTTTATAATACTTTATTGTTTGGCGCTTTCTATTACTTTGTGGTAAATAAAAGAGCTGTAAGAATACAATAATTTTTGTTTTTGTTTTCATTAAAAGAGACGGTTTATGAATCATAAACCGTCTCTTTTTTATATAGTAAATTAGCTCCTATTCATTAAAAGCAGCAAGATAAATTTTAGAGTGCCTGTTAATATTTTGATATAAAGATAGCAACACGAGCAGGCTATTGTATTTAGTAAAAATAAAAAAGTGCATGAAACCAATCATGCACTTTTTTAATCAACTAAATTATATTTACAAAAACCAATTAGTAGTTTCCACGGTATTCAACGGCCTGCTCTAATTTTTTAAGAGCCGTAATATATGCACCTGTGCGTAAATTAGTTTTATATTGTTTTGAGTTAAACCAAACATGCTCAAATGCAGTTGACATGGAGGCATCATGTTTAGCATTTACTTCATCCTCGCTCCAATAATGACCGGATTTGTTTTGTACCCACTCGAAATAAGATACGGTAACCCCTCCTCCATTAGCTAAGATATCAGGAACTACAGTAATTTCTCTTTCGTATAAAATAGGGTCGGCAGCAGCCACAGTAGGACCATTGGCACCTTCAACTACTAACCTTGCTTTCATATTTTTAGCAATATCCTCAGTAATTACGTTTTGTACAGCAGCAGGAACAAGAATATCAACATCTGAAAGCAATAATTCTTCGTTACTAACCAAGTCTCCACCGGTAAAGCCTTTTAAAATACCTCCATTTTCTTTTACATATTTTAAAGCAGCGTCAATATCAATTCCTTTTGGATTATAGAATGCAGCGGTATGATCTCCAATCCCCAAAACTTTAATTCCTTGTGCCGCAATTAAACGAGCAGCATTAGATCCAACATTTCCAAAACCTTGAACTGCACAAGTAGCGGTCTTTTTATTCATACCAATTTTTTTCATAGCTTCTAAACATGAAATCATAACACCACGACCGGTAGCTGCCTCACGTCCTTTTGAACCACCCAAAGTAAGAGGTTTTCCGGTAACAACTCCGGGTATATCTTCGCCACGAATTTTAGAAAAAGTATCCACAATCCACGCCATTTCACGCTTTCCTGTACCCATATCAGGAGCAGGAATATCTTTATTTACACCAAAAACATCGGCCATAGCAGAGGTATAGGCTCTAGTTAATCGTTCTAACTCACCTACCGAGAGTTTGCGTGGGTCGCACTGAATTCCTCCCTTTGCACCACCATAAGGCAAATTAGCTATGGCACATTTAAACGTCATCCATGCGGCTAATGCTTTTACCTCATCCATATCAACATCCATTGCATACCTAATACCACCTTTTGAAGGGCCTAATGCCATGCTATGTATAACTCTATATCCTTGAAAGACTTCAATTTTTCCGTTATCCATCATTACCGGTAAACTAACAATTACCTGCTTTTGCGGATTTTTTATGATTTGTTGAAAATTATAAGAAGGGTTTAGTTTTGAAAAAGCCATATCTAAACGAGATAATACGGCTGCAAACATACCCTGGTTGCCATTTGTAGCAGCAGCATTGTTGCTGTTTACTGCATTAGTTGGCTGTGTTGCTTCTTTTTTAGTAGCCATTTTTTTTAGTGTTAATAGATTTTATTAGATAAAAAATTGCCCAAAATTACTAAATTTATAAACTCTATACAAAAGTTATATTTTTATAACAATTGAAAATATCCGGTTACCACAAACATCATAAATCTCTCATTTTAAGCTGTTTATCAACTATAACTAAACCTTCTTGAAAAGTCTTAGGTTGATACCCTAAAGTATGAATAGCTTTATCTAAAACGAAACCTGTGCGTGGTGGTCTTTTGGCCGGTTGATTGAGCGTTTGTGAGGATACTACTTGAATTAAATCTTTGTTTAAGTGCCAAAAATCAGCTATTTGATTAACCAATTCTAATATACTATAGGTATGTTTGCCGCTGATATTAAAAATACCATTGGCCTTTTTCTCTGCTATTAACAGGCAACCTTCAGCTAAATCTTCGGCTAAGGTAGGTGCCCTGAACTGATCATTAATGACCTTAATATTTTCGCCATTTTCTAAAGCTTTTTTTGCCCACAAAACAAGGTTGCTGCGACTCATATTATCAACCACCCCATATACAATAATAGTTCTAACAATAGCCCAATTTAATTTTGATTTCTGCACCAACAACTCGGCTTGATACTTTGAATTTCCGTAAAATGAAATAGGGTTTGGTTTATCGGTTTCAGCATAAGGCCCCGCCTCACCATCAAAAACAAAATCGGTGCTTAAGTGAATAAAATGAGGGGTATAATTAATGGTTTCATGCTGTAATTGTTCAAGCGCTTTTATTTGAAAATCTACGGCATGTATATTCAACAAATTGCAAGCCTCGTGTTGTATCTCGCACTGATCAACATTGGTCATGGCTGCGGTATTGATAACAATGTGTGGTTTAATTGTATGGAAAATATGCCGGACTTGCTCTTGATTGGTAATGTCTAAGTCATAATAATGATATCCTTCTTTGCGTATAAGCCTGTTCTCGCCACGCGAAGTAGCATATATTTCATATAAATTGGGGTTCTTCTTATTTATTTCAAGCAATAAATAAACTAACTTTTGGCCTAAAAGCCCATTGGAACCGGTAATTAAAATACGTTTCATAACTTATAAATACGCGCAAAGATGAGAATTTTTTGAATATATTCCATAATACTCCAACTATCAATTGTATAGATTAGAGTATAATTGATATTATTATTTATTGTTAATCAAACTATCACCCGTACACTTAAAACTATACTATATTTTCCACAAATTTATGTATAATTGCAGCGCAGTTTTTGGGACTTTATTTGTTTGAGTGTTCTTAAAGACTTTATAATAGTTTGGTGGTTGGATATGTGTTTATTCAATTCATCTAAAAATATAAAATTGACCAAAAGATAAGATGCTTTTTAACTCCATTGATTTTGCCATTTTTTTACCCATTGTTTTTGTATTATATTGGTTTGTTGCTAACAAAAGTTTGAAGCTTCAAAATGCCTTGCTGCTTGTTTCAAGCTATTTTTTCTATTCATGTTGGGATTGGCGCTTTTTGTTCTTGCTTGTGTTTTCTACCCTATTGGATTTTTTTACAGGGCTTAAAATGCAGGATGCCTTAAACCATTCAAAAAAGAAATTTTGGTTTTGGCTCAGTATTATCGTTAATCTTGGTTTTCTTGGTATATTTAAATATTACAATTTCTTTGCAGAGTCTTTTGCCGAGCTTTTAGGCGGGTTTGGTTTTAAAGTAAATCCTTGGACACTAAGTGTAATTTTACCTGTTGGGATTTCATTTTATACCTTTCATGGACTATCGTATGTTATTGATATTTACAAAAACCGTATTAAAGCCGAGCGTAATTTTGTTGATTATGCCGTGTTTGTTAGTTTCTTCCCTTTATTGGTGGCAGGACCAATTGAAAGAGCTACGCATTTGCTTCCACAAATTAAAAAGCAACGGCACTTTGATTACTTACGCGCAGTTGACGGCTTAAGGCAAATACTCTGGGGCTTGTTTAAAAAGATTGTTATTGCTGACAATTGTGCGGAATATGCCAATCATATTTTTAATCATTCGGCCGACTATTCGGGAAGTACATTATTTGTTGGGGCTATTTTTTTCACTTTCCAAATTTATGGTGATTTCTCGGGATACTCCGACATAGCCTTGGGTACGGCACGCTTGTTTGGTGTTGAGCTACTGCGTAATTTTGCTTATCCGTATTTCTCCAGAGATATTGCTGAGTTTTGGAGACGTTGGCATATTTCTCTGTCGAGCTGGTTCAGAGACTATTTATATATACCCTTAGGTGGTAGCAAAGGCGGAACTTGGATGAAAGTGCGCAATACTTTTATTATTTTTATTGTAAGCGGTTTTTGGCATGGCGCTAACTGGACATTTATTATTTGGGGAGCTTTAAATGCTATTTATTTTTTACCCTTATTGTTAACTAACAATAATAGAAATAATATGGAAATTGTGGCTCAAGGTAAATTAATGCCAACTCTTAAAGAATTTATGCAAATGGCTATTACCTTTGCGTTAACGGTGTTTGCCTGGATTTTTTTCAGAGCAGAAAGTTTAAGCCATGCCATACAGATTATTTCACAAATATTTTCTTCTTCAATATTTAGTTTACCTCATTATACAGATATAAAGAAATCTGTTGCTGTAATTGTACTGGTTATAGCATTTTTACTGGTAGAATGGAAAGGTAGAGAACAACAATATGCCATTGCTTATATTGGTCATAAATGGCCCAGAATAACTAGATGGGCTTTTTATGCTCTAATAGTTTTTGCCATTGGATTGTTTATGCCTTCGGTAGAGTCTCCGTTTATTTATTTCCAATTTTAACCGGTTAGCCATGAAGAAATTCCTTAACACCCTCTTAATTTTTACTCTTTCAAGTGCTGTATTTTATGTGGTAATGATATTGTTCTTTGGGCGCTTTGTGCATCCGGTATTTAAGCCAAGTATTAATTATTGGAAAGGCTCGTACGGTCATCTGCACTCGAGAGTAGCCGATATCAATAATTATAAAAACGTAGATGTATTGTTTTTAGGTTCATCTCATGCGTATCGCGGTTTTGATACTCGAATTTTTGAAGAAGCCGGCATAAGGTCATTTAACTTAGGCTCCAGCTCTCAAACTCCAACCCAAACAAAAATTCTACTTGACCGGTATTTAAAAACATTAAATCCGAAGTTGATTATTTATGAGGTTTATCCTAATACTTTTACGGCCGATGGTGTTGAGTCATCACTTGACCTAATTGCTAATGACAAGAACGATTTAAACTCGTTAAAGATGGCTTTTAAAGTCAATAATGTAAAAACATATAACACCTTAATTTATGGCTATTGGAACGACTTATTAGGAATTGACAATTCGTATAAAGAACCGATAGAGAAAGGTGATGATAAATATATTCCAGGTGGTTTTGTAGAAAGAAAAATTACTTATTACTCGCCCAAAAAATACGAGAAAACCAAAATAGCTATTACCGATTATCAGCTTAAAACATTTAACGAAATAGTAAGTATGATTAAAAATAATCATATTGATTTAATTCTTGTTTATGCTCCTATTCCGAAAGCTAATTACAGCAGCTACATAAACACTTCATATTTTGACAGTTTAATGCAAAGCTACGGTAAATATTATAATTTTAATGAGATGGTGGATTTAAATGATTCTCTGGATTTTTATGATTCGCATCACCTGAACCAAAATGGAGTTAAGATATTTGACCATAAACTTATTGAGGTGCTAAAGCATAATAAAAAGTAGTAATTTCAATAACACCTAAGCTTCATATTTCCTTCTGTTTATATTTTCATAGTCTTACAAATAGTGTTGTGTTTTTGTATCAAAATAGGGTACAAAGCTATCCTTATATGTTCTCAAAACCGTATTCCCACTATCACTGTATTTTATAAGCAATACTCATGTAAACAAATAGTTAATCTAACATATAATTGTTCTGTCCGGACTTAACATTAATTCATTTCCCATATCAACAAAAATTTTCAGCAAGTAGTTTATTAGTGAGTTTTATAGAAATAATAACGCATCAACTTCCCAAATTGCCACCATAACTAATGTTTACTAAATGCGGTAATTACAGCTATAAAAGCAAATAGAGAGATGGCATATAAAGAACATCGGCAATACCGTTTGAAAAGATTTTGAGAAAAGAATCGAAATACTCAAATCAGTATTTTGTATTCTTATCGTAGAAAAAATTATGAATGGCAAATAAGCAAATGTAAAACATTTAATTTAGTTAGATAATAACATCTTAACTCATTTCAACAGATAATTTCACAATTGCTTTGTGATATTTTTAACCCAATATTATTATATACGCAATTTAAAATGTTGTTTGTGCTGACCTTGTTTAAAAAATACAATCCCCATATCAAACAAATCTATACTTACAGTAACCTGGGGAGATTGGATTATTTCCTGCCAAGCCTTCTTCATTTCAAGCGACCAATATATATCATCAAAAATAAACACGCTATGTTGGTTTTTATACTTCAAGGCCTGCTTAAAGTATCTTATGGTTGGTTCATAACGATGGTTACCGTCAAACAAAATAAAATCAACAGTTCCGGTTTCTTTTAAGACTTCCTCAAAATGATTTTCAAAACTGCCACATATTAGTTTAATATTATCAAGATTTAATTTATTAAAGCCCATTTGGGCTATTTTGGCAATAGCAGGGTTTCCCTCTATAGTTATGACTTTTATTTGCTTTGAAACACCGGCCATGTAACAAGTAGTAATACCAAATGAAGTCCCCAACTCAATAATATTTTGTGGTTTAAAATATTCAACAAGTCTAAAAAGCAAGGTGGCATGTTTTACAGATTGTAAAGAGGTATTTGCTATATCAGATATTTTACGTTTATTACTTTTTCCTAATACCGAACCTGCTCCGTAGTCAAGCATCTCAATGAGTTGTTTATTATTCAAATAAGAAGTTCGTAATTTTTCTATTTCCTCAAAACAATAATACTCTTTTTTTACATTCAGTACTTCGTTATAAAGACTAAAAACAAAGGGCGAATGTATGCCATGACTATTATAAGAGTGTATTAAAAAACCCAAATAATCAAATATTTGACGAAAACGGTTTATCACATTGCTAAAGTATATATTTATAGCAATATCAAGTAGTAATTTTTTTAATTTAGATGTATATTTCAAAGAAAGCACATATAATACTCACTAGGTATTGTAAATTTAGATTTACTTTTGCAGTTATAATAAAGCACTATTTAATCATAAATGTTTATATCCTATTTATTATTAGGTTCAAACCTTAACTTGCCTTTAGAACAGTTAAGGAGAGCAAAGGAATTATTGCAAAAAAACAGTATTCATATTATTGCCCAATCAAAAATATATCATACTGCTGCTTGGGGCAATACACATCAGCCCGATTTTTTAAATATGGTTATGCAAGTGCAAAGCACATTAACACCAACAGATTTGTTATTGACTCTTAAACAAATAGAAAAACAAATGGGGAGGCCTGATAATTATGAGCATTGGGGAGCACGGATTATTGATATTGATATTTTATATTACCAAAATAAAGTTATTGATTTGCAAAACTTACATATTCCACATCCGTACTTACACCAACGTAGATTTACTTTAGTTCCTTTAAATGACATTGCCCCTGATTTTATTCATCCCAAGCTACAGCAAAGTAACAAACAATTGCTAAAAAATTGTAGCGATACAAGTATTGTTACTGAAACCAACTTAAAGTTATAATTTTGCAGAATGTTGTATAATTTTATTGCCATTGAAGGAAACATTGGAGCCGGTAAAACTACACTTAGCACTATGCTGGCCAAATATTTTAATGCTAAACTTATTTTGGAACAGTTTTCTGACAATCCCTTTTTACCGGATTTCTACAAAACTCCCGATAAGTTTGCTTTTCCTTTAGAATTAAGTTTTTTGGCCGACCGTTATACACAATTAAAAAATGAACTCATCAATTTAGACTTGTTTAATAATATTTCAATTGCAGATTATTTTATTTATAAGAGTCTGATTTTTGCAGGAAATAATTTGAAAGAAGATGAGCTATTTTTATACCAACGTTTGTTTGAGATTATTGCCTCGTCATTACCCAAGCCTGATTTACTAATATATTTATACAGAAATACTGAACAACTGCAACATAATATTTTAAAACGAGGTCGCGAATACGAAAAAGAAATAAAGCCCGAATATTTAGAGAAAATTCAACAGGGTTATTTAAGTTTTATACAGGCTATGCCCCAGCTTAAAGTGCTAGTAATTGATTTGCAACAGATAGATTTTGTACACAATCATCAAACCTTTATGCAAATAGTTAATTTGCTCGAAAAGCCTTATCCTAGTGGGGTTAATCATATTTCACTTACCAAATAAAAAAAATTAAGCCAATATTTGTTTAGACCATTTCCATTTTTAGAAATAAATTATGGAAATAGCTTAACTTTTAATTATTATTGTTCAATAATTTCTAAATATATCTATAATGAAATCAGACATAGAAATAGCTCAAGGGGCTAAACTCAGACTTATAGGCGATGTAGCCTCAGAATTGGGAATCCCCTCAGAACACATCATACCATACGGTCATTACAAATCTAAAATTAGTTTAGAAGAAATAAATGAAGAGCGTGTGTCAAAATCAAATTTAATTTTAGTAACTGCCATTACCCCAACCAAGGCCGGAATAGGCAAAACAACGATGAGTGTAGCATTGGTTCAGGGCTTAAAACACATTGGCAAAAATGCTATTGTTGCGCTTCGCGAGCCTTCGCTGGGGCCTTGCTTTGGTATGAAAGGTGGGGCTTGTGGAGGAGGATACTCACAGGTAGTACCAATGGAAGATATTAACTTACATTTTACAGGTGACTTTCATGCCATAACATCAGCCAACAATATGATTGCGGCTTTGTTGGATAATTATCAATATTACAATCGTAGTTCCGGTAAAGCCTTAAAACAAATTACCTGGAAAAGAGTACTTGATGTTAACGACCGCTCGTTACGATATATTGTTAGCGGATTAAACGGTTCAAGCAACGGAATACCACAAGAGGCAGGATTTGATATTACCGCAGCTTCTGAAATTATGGCTATTTTCTGTTTATCAAGAAACTTGGATGATTTAAGAAAGAGAATTGATAATATTCTGTTAGGATATACAGCCGATAACAAACCTTTTACAGTAGCCGATTTAGGAATTGGTGGAGCTATAACTGTATTGCTGAAAGATGCCCTAAACCCTAATTTGGTTCAAACACTTGAAGGTGGAGCTGCTTTTGTTCATGGCGGACCTTTTGCCAATATTGCGCATGGTTGCAACTCTGTAATTGCAACAAAAATGGCCATGACCTTTAGCGATTATACCATTACCGAGGCCGGATTTGCTGCTGACCTTGGGGCCGAAAAGTTTTTGAATATTAAATGCCGCCATGCAGGCATTGCCCCAAAAGCAACCGTTCTAGTGGCCACATCGCAAGCCTTGAAAATGCATGGTGGTGTCCCTGTGGAGGAAATTAAAAATCCTAACATGAAAGGTTTACAAACCGGACTGAAAAATCTGGAAAGACATCTGGAAAATATGCAAAACTTTGGCCAAAGTGTAATTGTGGCTTTTAATCAGTATAGCTTTGACACTAAAGAAGAAATGGATTATGTAGAAAAATGGTGCAACGACAGAGGTGCTGAATTTGCCTTAAACAATGGTTTTGCAGAAGGTGGAAAGGGTGCTGTAGCATTGGCTCACAAGGTGGTTGAGGTAGTTGAGAAAAAGCCATCAAAACCGCTCAACCACACTTACGATTTAAACGATTCTATTCCAGATAAGTTAAGAAAAATAGTTACTAAAATTTATCGCGGTAAAGATATATCACTGTCAAAAAAAGCTGAAACATCATTGAAAAAGATAAATGAATTAGGTTTATCAGACCTTCCGGTTTGTATTGCCAAAACCCAATACTCCTTTAGCGATGATGCAAGCAATTATGGTGTAGCCAGCGATTTTACATTAAATATTGAAAATTTAATTATTAATCGTGGAGCAGGATTTATAGTGGCAGTTGCCGGAGAAATTATGCGTATGCCCGGACTACCAAAAGTGCCTCAGGCTTTACAAATAGATATTGTAAATGGTAAAGTAACGGGCTTGGCATAATATATGATAAATGGCATAATTCTTGTAATTATCTTAATAAAAATCATTAATTTGTAAATAAAATGAAAAAGAAATTATTTTCAGTGTTAGCTGCCTTAATGATAGCTGCTCTGCAGTTTTCCTACGCCCAAAACGCTACTAAGGAAACACAGCCCCCTACCAATGTTAAGCTTACGCCAGTGAAAACCACTGTAAAACCTGTGTCTGCCGAGGCCAAGCAAGAAAGAAGTACACAGGCTACAAAAACCCCTGCAAGCAAAACAGAAGTAAATCAAAAAGCCAACGGTAACTCAACCACAACCGGGAGTAAACCAATTTTGAAGAAGGATGGTACGCCTGATAAAAGATATAAATCCAATAAAACGCTTAAAATGGATGGTACGCCTGATAAAAGATACAAAGAGAATAAAACAAATAATAAATCCACCAAATAAATATTACATTGTTAGATTGATTGGTTAATAATCAAAAAGGCAGGTCAATTGACCTGCCTTTTTGGTTTAATCCCCCTTAGTTCTCAATCAACATTATCATGTAAAAACGAATTGTTAGGTTTTATTTCTATTTTCTTATCCTCACCTTCAGATAGGGTATATCTTGATACTTGAGAGGCTGAGGAGTGAGTTGTATTATCTAAAGGAACATTTTTTCTTTTGTATGCCGGAGTGTTCTCCATTTCATGTAAATTATTTTTTGCCAACTTAAAGTTAAAATCCTTCAATCTGGCCACTCTATCGGCCGCCCTTTTTATTTGTTCCGAATTTTCCTCAGTGGTAATTGTATTTTCATTATTAATTTTAAGTACAGGCTCCTCGTTGTTAAAATCCACTTCATTGGTTTCTACTTTCTGAGTATTTTGCTCAACACTACTAATAACACCTGTTGCTTCTTCAGCCTTATCAAGGATACCGGCTTTATTTACTAATATAGGCTCGGACACTGTATTGCTTTTTTCATTTACAGGGTTGGGGGTTAGGGTTGGTTTAACATCATCATTTAAGGACAAGACTTTTCTGCTTGGTATTGGAGCTGACTCTTTATTTCCCATATTTTTATTTACGAAACCGGTGGCGATAATGGTTACAACTACTTTATCTTCCAAAGTCTCATCTATACCCCATCCTTGAATAACTTCAGCAGTTCCTCCTGCCGCCTCTTGAAGATAGTCGGTAATTTCTCCAAACTCATCAAAATCAATTTCATTCTCACCACCACCACACTTAATATTCAATAAAACATGTCTGGCACCTTTAATATCACTATCGTTCAACAGCGGAGAGTTCATAGCCATTTCTACAGCGCGTAAAGCTCTGTTTTCGCCTGATGCTTCAGCACTACCCATAATTGCAACACCACTGTCTTTTAATACTGTTTGGATGTCAGCAAAATCGGTATTAACGTGTAACTTTTCTGTAATAATTTCAGCTATACCCTTAGCTCCTGTAGTTAGTACATTATCGGCATTTCCAAAGGCCTCTGTCATTTTTAGATTTCCGTATATCTCTCTAAGCTTATCATTGCAAATTATAAGTAGAGTATCAACATTTGCTTTAAGTTCTTCTATTCCAGTTTCGGCCTGTGCCTTTCTTCTTCTTCCTTCGAAGCCAAACGGAATTGTAACTATGGCAACTGTAAGAATACCCATATCTTTTGCTGCTTTTGCGATTACCGGAGCAGCACCGGTACCTGTGCCACCGCCCATTCCGGCAGTGATAAAAATCATTTTGGTTCTTTTGTCCAAATATCTTTTTACTTCCTCAATGCTTTCGATAGCCGAATTTCTTCCTACTTCCGGATTTGAACCGGCACCCAGCCCCTCGGTTAAGGTAGCCCCCAATGCAATTTTGGTAGGTACAGGGCTTTTATCTAAAGCTTGTTGATCGGTGTTACACACTATAAAATCAACTCCCTTAATTCCTTGACGATACATGTGATCGACTGCATTGCAACCGCCACCGCCAACACCGATAACCTTTATTATTGAAGAACCGGTTTCTCTGGGAAGATCAAAATTTATTAAATCATTTTCCATGGTATTTATTATTTAGATTTATATTATTTACTTATTTTATTGTGCGTCATCATCAAACATTTGTCTGGTTTTTTCCAAAAGTTTTTCTAACCAACCTCCTTTTTTGTTACCGCTTGAGTGGCCGGTAACTTTTGGCTTTGTTTCCTCTATATTATTATCCTCTTCTTTGATGTCTTCATGTTGACTTTGATTTGCTTTATTGCTTAACTTTAAAGCTTCAAACCCTCTAATTACCAAACCAACCCCGGTGGCATACATTGGGCTGGTAACATCTTCATTACTTTTGCCCAAATGTTCGGTAGGGTATCCTATTCGGGTATCCATGCCTGTTATATATTCAACTAACTGGTTGATATGCTTTAACTGAGCACCTCCTCCGGTTATCACTATTCCGGCTATGAGTTTTTTCTCATATCCTGAGTTTTTAATTTCGTAATAAACATTCTCAATAATTTCTTCCATTCGAGCCTGAATTATATGCGAAAGATTTCGAATAGTAATTTCTTTAGGCTCTCTGCCTCTGAGTCCCGGTATTGAAACGATTTCGTTTTCTTGATTTTCGCTGGCTAAGGCGGAACCGAATTTAATTTTCAACAACTCTGCCTGTCCTTTAATTATTGTACATCCTTCTTTAATATCTTCAGTAATTACATTACCTCCAAACGGTATTACGGAAGTATGTCTGATAATAGAGTCTTGAAAAATTGCAATATCGGTAGTACCTCCACCAATATCAACCAAAACAACTCCGGCTTCTTTCTCTTCATTGCTAAGAACTGCATCGGCCGAGGCTAATGGTTCAAGTGTTATTGCGCTTATTTCTAATCCGGCTTTTTTTACACATTTTACCAAATTATTAATTGCGGCAACCTGACCTGTAATAATATGGAAGTTGGCTTCCAGCCTACGACCGCTCATCCCTATAGGTTCTTTTATGCCTGATTCGTTATCCACCATATATTCTTGTGGAATAACATCAATTATATTTTCGCCCGGCATCATTGCCAGCTTATACATATCATCAATCAAAGCATCAATATCATTCTGGTTAATTTCTACATCAGAATCGGTACGGGTTCTTATTCCATTATGTTGAATACTTTTTATATGTTGACCGGCAATACCAACATTAACAACTTTAATAGGAACACCTGTTTTTTGTTCGGCCTCTTCAACCGCAACTCTAATGGATTGTACCGTGCGTTCAATATTGGCCACTTGTCCGCGCATTACTCCAACAGATTCTGTCTTACCTAAGCCTAGTATTTCAACTTTACCAAACTCATTAAGCTTACCAACTATGGCAACAATTTTTGTGGTGCCTACATCTAATCCAACTATATATTGATCACTAGCCATTATTTAATATAAATTAATTAATTTTCTAATTCTTTATTTGCACTTATCTTGGTGCAAATTATTTGATTTTTATACTTTAAATTTATTTTTTCATATATGTTCCAACCCACTTTACTCAATCCGGTTTGATAAAATTTAAATAAGTTATTCATCTTTGAATCGATATCTCTAAAATCTCCAAGTACAATGGTATGGCTGCCTGCACGAGGAATCAATTCAACATCTTTATCAATAAAAACCTGAACAATTTGTGCATTCCAAAACTCGTTTGAAGCTAAATATTTAGCAAAGAGATAAATGCCGTATAGGTTGTTTTTTATTAACACCGAGTCGTTAATATCAATCTTGCTGTAATTAATGCTATTACATAAATCATAGCTTTCATAAATATTTCCGGTAAATACAGGCAAATCGGCAGTGTATTGACTTGACCAAGGCATTAAGTAACCATCTTCGTCTAAATAAAAACTTTCATTATTAAAATTTATAATACGGGCAATAGGTCTTTTGGTAGTTATTTCAATCTGCAATTCTCCATTTATTTTCTTAAAAACTTCGGCATTGGCAATATAAGGGTTAGTGTTGTACATA
Source organism: Bacteroidia bacterium (assembly GCA_020845635.1). Taxonomy (GTDB): domain Bacteria; phylum Bacteroidota; class Bacteroidia; order UBA4408; family UBA4408; genus CAIKXD01. The sequence continues at coordinate 63,729 of JADLFI010000006.1, read as the reverse complement.
CGTTCAATACGGGCTATATCAACATTTTCCATGTTGCTGCCTATAAGTTCAGGGTTATTTTCGTGTAACAAGGCAAGAACATTTTCATTAGTTATAAATTGATGTTCGTCAATATTTTTTATTTCAATATCAACTTTTGAAACCGAGCGATGGTCAAGGGCCTTTGAAGTAAAACCCAAAACAACAAGTAGCCCAATGACAGCCAAAGACCACAGGGAGAAAACAAGTATATTTTGTATCTTTTTATTTAGTTTCATGGCTATTGATATATAGATTTTCGATTTGTTTTACTAACCTATCAATATCACCTGCTCCAATAGTAAGCAACACTTGCATTGGGTTTTGTTTTAAATATTCAAGCACTTCATTTACTGACATTACACTCTTTTTTGGGCATGTAATTTTCTGAAGTAACATTTCAGAACTTACCCCTTCAATAGGAAGCTCGCGTGCCGGATAAATTTCCAATAAAATAACCTCATCTAATAGAGATAAACTTAATGAAAATTCTTCAGCAAAATCACGTGTACGGGTATATAAGTGAGGCTGAAAAATACCTGTAATTTTTTTATTCGGGTACAATAATTTAACGGAACTGACAAAAGTTTTTATTTCTTCAGGGTGGTGTGCATAATCATCAATATATACAAAATCTTTTTGTGATATTCTTACATCAAATCTTCTTTCTACGCCTTTAAAGTTCATTAATGATTTTTTAATATCTAAAGGCAACACTCCCATAATTTGAGCCACGGCAATAGCCGCAACGGCATTTTCAACATTATGTAATCCAGGGAGATCAAGTGTAATATCCGCAATATTCTCTATATCACTAATGTAATCGAATATATACTTACCTTCCTGTATTCGAATATTAGTAGTATAGAAATTGGTTCGAGTATTTAAAGAGTAATTATAAACCTTAACATTATTATTAGGTTGTGGTGTATAGGCTAAGCCCAGTTTTGTTATGAGTGTACCAAATTGTTTTATCTGTGATGTAAAAAGGCTAAAAGATTCACTCATTTGTTCTCTACTGCCATATATATCAAGGTGGTCGGCATCTACCGAAGTTACAATAGCTACATCAGGGTGCAAAGTCAGGAATGATCGATCATACTCGTCAGCCTCAACAACCGTAGGTGATAGAACATCCATGAGCAAACACACACTATTTTCCTTTTCATCCTTTTCTGAATATTCGTTTCCGGCCAAAAAGTTAGTCTTATAGTTTTTGGCTATTCCACCCATAAATGAAGTTACACTGTAACCTGATGATTTTAAGATGTGCGACAACATGGTGGTGGTGGTGGTTTTTCCGTGAGTTCCTGCTATAGCAGCAGTAAATGTTTTGGCAGTTATTAGTCCTAATACTTCAGCTCTTTTTTTGATCATATAGTGATGCATCTGAAAATACTGATACTCCTTATGATTAGCCGGGATAGCAGGTGTTACAACAATAAGGGTTTGATTATTATTTTGGTTAATAATACGTTCATTTACAAGCGATATATTATCTTCAAAGTGAATATCAATACCTTCCTTAATTAGTTCATCTGTAAGACTCGAAGGAGTTTTATCATAGCCCGATACATGAATCCCCACCATTTTAAAGAAACGGGCAATAGCACTCATTCCAATGCCACCAATACCAATAAAATATGCCTGTTTTATTTGTTCTATCACTTTCTTACTCTTTATTTTTATTTCCTAAATGAAAAATTTCGGTAGCTATTATTTCTGCCGAGTTAGTTATTGCAAATTGATGTATATTTCTTTCTAACTTTTCTCTTTGCTCGTCATTATCTATTAAATTGAATATTGTATTTCCTAACTTTTCCGGTGCTTCTCGGTCAGGCAATAAGATAGCCGCATGGTGACTTACTAAAGCTTGTGCATTTTTTGTTTGATGATCTTCGGCTGCAAAAGGATAAGGTATTAGTATAGCAGCCTTACCAACAATAGCCAATTCTGAAACAGAACTGGCTCCGGCACGTGAAACCACAATATCGGCAGCGGCATAAGCATAGTCCATTTTTGATATAAAATCAAATGCGTATATCCCCTTATTGTTATATTTTTCTACTGCATTTTGTGCTGTTTCAAAGAATGTTTTTCCGGTTTGCCAAATTAATTGAATATTATTATCTGCAAATTTATTCAGGTTATTTATAATACTTTCATTGATGGTTTTTGAACCTAAGCTCCCCCCAACAGCCAATACCGTTTTTACACCTTCCTTTAATTTAAAATGTTCAATACCTCTTTCTCGCTTTCCGCTCATACTTATAATATCATTTCTTACCGGATTACCCGTAAGAATAATTTTTTCTTTTGGAAAGTATTTATCCATATTGTCGTACCCAACACAAATAACTGAAGCCTTTTTAGCCAATAACTTATTAGTGATGCCCGGATATGAATTTTGCTCTTGAATAAGAGACGGTATATTTAGTTGTGCAGCAGCATACAATAAAGGACCACTGGCAAAGCCTCCAACCCCCACAACAACATCGGGCTTAAACTGTTTAATAATTTTTCTTGCTTTTCTAATGCTCTGCCATAGCTTAAACGGGAATACTAGGTTACTTAATGAAAGGCTTCGCTTAATACCTGTAATATTTAAGCCCTCAATTCGATACCCTGCTGCAGGTACCTTTTCCATTTCCATTTTACCTAAAGCGCCTACAAACAAAATATCTACTTGGTTGTATTTGCTTGTTAAGGCATTGGCAATAGCTATAGCCGGGAAAATATGCCCACCTGTGCCTCCTCCGCTGATAATTACTTTAAGCAAGTTCTACCTCCTTTTCTAATGCTTGTGTTTTATTTTTTTCCAATTCGGATTTTACACCAACACTTACGCTTAAAATTACTCCTATTCCAATACTTGTAAACCATATAGATGTACCTCCCATACTAAGCATAGGTAGTGGCTGACCTGTTACCGGGAACAAGTTGGTGGCTACGGCCATATTAATCATTGCTTGAAAAGTCAAACTAAATGCACATCCAAAGGCAAGCAATGACCCAAACATGCGAGGGCTTTGTGTGGCAATCTTTGTTCCTCTAAAGAGTAATATTAAATAGAGCAGCACTATAAGCACCCCAAAGAACAAACCATATTCTTCGATAATTACAGCATAAATAAAATCAGAATAAGGATGTGGTAAAAAATTTCGTTGTGAACTATTACCGGGTCCTTTTCCTAATACGCCACCGGTGGCAATAGCTATTTTTGATTGCTCTACCTGAAAGTTGCCCTTATTATCTTTGTCATTGCTACTGAAATTTTCTATTCTTTTCATCCATGTGCCAAAACGTGGAAATACTTTTGGGGCATATTTACCAACACTTAATATCAATAATCCGGCAATGATTCCGGCACCTAGCAACGCACCTAAATGTTTATAGCTGATACGTCCAATAAACATCATTACAAAACAGGTAACAAACAGTACTGCTGCGGTTGAAAAATTAGCCGGTAAAATTAATCCGCATACTATAATTACAGGAATTACCACTGGAATAAAAGCCTCTTTGAAACTTGTTATTTTATCTTGCTTATGTGAAAGTACTCGTGAAACATACATTATTAAAGCTAATTTGGCAAAATCGGAAGTTTGAAAAGTAAGAGAGGTACCAGGAACAGACAACCAACGGCTTGCTTCATTAAGGTTACTTCCCTTTAAGAGGGTAAGCGCCAATAGTGGAATTGCTATAATGATTGCAATTATTGAAATTCCGGAAAAATAAGTATATTTAATTTTATGAGTTGCATACATTAAAGTGAGACCGAAAATTAATATAAAGGCATGCTTTATCAAGTAATACTCCGTATTACCTGATTGAAACTTGTACGCCAAAGTACCGGTAGAACTATATACCACCAATAATGAGATAATAGACAAAGCACAAACCATCATCCATATAACTTTATCGCCTTTTATCTTTATATTAAATAATTCGCTCATTGTACTAAAGCTTTATCTATTTATTAGGATAGTTTTTAAAAAGTAAACCGCTTTCCAAATCATTCACCGATTTTTTAAACTTTAATCCTCGGTCTTCAATATTTTCAAATAAATCGTAACTGGCACAGGCAGGTGAGAACAGAACAGTATCACCGCTCTTAGCCAATATTGAAGCATGATGAACAGCTTCATCGGTGCTTAACGAGTTTATAATTATTCGGCTATTGCTAAAGAAAAATTCTTTATAAATTTTAGTTACATAAGCTCCTAAACAAATAATATGTACTACTTTATCATTTACCAATTCTTTAAGCATCGCATAGTCATTTCCACGGTCAACTCCACCAACAATCCAAATTATATTACCTTCTGTTTTCTCTAGAGCCAGCCAGGTACTATCTACATCTGTAGAAGCTGAATTATTGATATAGGTTACTCCATTGATTACTCTTACAATTTCATAGTTATGCTCTTCATTTAGAGAATTAATAAGACGATCTTTAATAAAGTCCTTTCTGATTTTTATTAATCTGTCTGCTGAGGTAGCCTTTAATGTGCTGATATTACTCTGTGGTTTCATGTTATTGAATGTATTAAAGTGCCCTTACTGCTTGTTTAAATTGATGTCCTCGGTCTTCATAGTTCTCAAATAAATCGAAACTAGCGCAAGCCGGAGATAATAAAACTATATCGCCTTTTTTACCCAAACGGTACGATTTTTTCACCGCTTCTTCGGCAGTACGGGCTTCTTCTATAACCGGTACAATACTTTTAAAAGCCTCAATTATTTTTGTGTTATTTAATCCCAGACAAACAATAGCCTTTACTTTATCCTTTACTAATTCTATCAGCATGCTATAATCGTTGCCCTTATCTTGCCCTCCAACAATCCATATTACAGGATTATTCATACTTTCAAGGGCATACCATGTAGAGTTAACATTGGTAGCTTTTGAATCATTGATAAATTCAATACCATGAACCTTGGTAACGAGTTCTAAGCGATGTTCAATATTAACGAAATCTTCAAGACTCTCGCGAATATTTTCATTACGAACTTCTAGGGATCTGGCAGAAAGAGCAGCTGCCATAGAGTTGTACTGATTGTGTTTACCTTGTAGGGCTAATTCGTGGATTGACATAGAGAATATATTATGGTTTAGGTTAATAATTAAATTTTTTTCTTTGATATAGGCTCCATCTTCAAACGTTTGTTGTAATGAAATAGGAAGATGTTTTGCCGGAGTTTTATGTGTTTCCAAGTTCTTGCTTATCCATTCATCATCATAGCTGTAAATAAAAAAGTCATTGGCTGTTTGATTTTGAATAATGCGAAACTTAGAGTCAATGTAGTTTTGAAAATTGTACTGATACCTATCTAAATGGTCGGGTGTAATATTTAATAATACGGCAATGTTGAGTCTGGTTTTAAACATCCCGTCAAGTTGAAAACTACTCAGTTCTATTACATAATAATCAAAATTTTCTGTGGCAACCTGAAATGCAAAACTCTTACCTACATTACCGGCTAACCCAACATTGTAACCAGCCTTTTTAAGTATATGATAAGTTAGTAAAGTTGTTGTTGTTTTTCCATTTGTCCCGCTAATTCCAATTAATTTGGCACCGGTGTAACGGGCAGCAAATTCTATCTCTGAAATTACCGAAATTTGTTTTTGATGTAGTAGTTCAATTAATGGGGATTTATCCGGAATACCGGGACTTTTAATCACTTCTGACGCAGACAAAATCCATGCCTCATCATGGTTATTTTCTTCATATTTTATTTGATACTTTTCAAGTATTTGTTTGTATTTATCCTTAATATTCCCTTTATCACTTACTAATACATCATAGCCCTTTTGCTTGGCAAGCACAGCACTCCCAACACCGCTTTCTCCGGCACCCAGTATAGCTATTTTAGTATTAATATTTGTCATTCTCTTATCTTAGTTTTAGAGTTACAATAGTTAGTATTGCCAGCAATACGCCCACAATCCAAAATCGCGTTACAATTTTGGCTTCATGCATTCCGCCCTTTTGGTAGTGATGGTGCAAAGGAGCCATTCTAAGCAATCTATTAGCTCTGGCATATTCTATCCCATGTTTTCTTTTCTGATATTTGAAATAAGCTACCTGCATCATTACCGATAAATTCTCCACCAAGAATATTCCGCACAGAATAGGTATCAATAACTCTTTACGAATAGCTAAAGCAAATACTGCTATAATTCCACCCAAAGCAAGGCTTCCTGTATCGCCCATGAAAACTTGTGCAGGGAAAGAGTTGTACCACATAAAACCAACACAGGCTCCCACAAAGGCACTGATATAAATTACCAGCTCGCCCGAATTAGGGATATACATAATATTTAAATAATTTGCAAAAACAGTATTGCCCGATACATAAGCAAAAACTCCTAAAGTAGCACCAATAATAGCTGAGGTCCCGGTAGCTAATCCATCCAGACCATCAGTCATATTAGCTCCATTAGAAACTGCTGTAATAATTAATATCACCATTGGGATATATACCAACCACGCCCAATCGGTATAGTTATTTCCCAAAAACTTCAAAACAGAGGCATAATCAAACTCATTATTTTTTATGAAAGGAATAGTGGTTTTAGTTGACTTATGTTGGGTGGAATACTTAGGTAAATTATCGGAGTCAACATTATCTTCAAAAACATGGCTATCAAAAACAACTTCCTGATGGTTTGCAATTTTTTCCTTTATCACAACATTATCATTATAATATAAGGTTGTACCAACTATCAAGCCCAAACCAACTTGTCCTATAACTTTAAATTTACCTTGTAAACCCTGCTTGTTTTTTCTAAATACTTTTATATAATCATCTAAAAAGCCTATTAAGCCAAGCCATATTGTAGAAGCAATTATGAGTACAATATAAATATTATGTAGTTTGGCAAACAATAAGGTAGGAATCAAAATAGCTGACAGAATAATTAAACCTCCCATAGTTGGTGTTCCTTGTTTTTGAAGTTGTCCTTCTAAACCTAAGTCACGTACAGTTTCACCAACTTGTTTCTTTCTCAGAAACTGAATTATTCTTTTGCCAAAAACCATTGAGATAATGAGCGAGGTAATAATAGCCAATGCTGCTCTGAATGAGATATACTGAAATACTCCTGTGCCGGGTAAATCAAAACGCTTGTCTAAGAAATCGAAAAAATAATAAAGCATATTTCGAGCATTAGTTATTATTAATTAATTGAAATTGTTCACTCAATTCTTTCATATCGTCAAATGGATATTTTACCCCTTTAATTTCCTGATACTTCTCGTGTCCTTTACCTGCTATTAAAATTATATCGCCTGTATTAGCCAAGGCACAAGCTGCTTTAATAGCTTCTTTCCTATCATTTATGCACAACACTTTTCTTTTATTTATAATATCAACCCCCTGCATCATCTGATTAATAATTTCATCAGGCTCTTCATTTCTTGGATTATCAGAAGTGATAATAACCCGGTTACTCCATTTACAGGCAATTTCAGCCATCAGGGGTCGTTTGGCTGCATCTCGGTTTCCACCACACCCTACTACTGTAATTATATTTTCTTTGCCGCTACGTATATCTTGTATGGTTTTTAAAACATTGGTCAAGGCATCCGGTGTGTGTGCGTAATCAACTATACCGGTAATTTTATTGGTCGAACGTATAAACTGAAACCTGCCATCAACAGGATTCAAGTTACTCAAAGCTGTTAGTACATTAGTTTTATCTTCGTTCAGCATTATAGCAATGGCATATACCATTAATATATTTTGGGCGTTGAAATGACCAATCAATTTTGAGAAAAACTCTGTCCCTTCAATTACCAAATCGAGACCCTCAAAATTATTTTCTATAATTTTGCCTTTAAAATCGGCCGGCTTACCTAACGAACAAGTTTTTTTGACAGCCCTTGTATTCTGTAACATTACTGCATAATGCCTATCATCTTTATTTGCAATTGCAAATGCAGTAGCAGGCAACATATCAAAGAAACCTTTCTTTGCAGCCAAGTAGTTATCAAAGGTTTTATGATAGTCAAGGTGATCGTGAGTTATATTGGAGAAAGCCCCCCCGGCAAATTGTAAACCACTAACACGATGTTGAACAATGCTATGAGAACTTACTTCCATAAAGCAATGTGTAACACCGCTTTCAACCATACGTGTTAACAAACTGTTCAACTGTATTGGCTCCGGAGTAGTGTGTGTAGCTTCAACTTCGAAATCATTTATGTAATTTTTTACCGTTGATATTAATCCGGTTTTGTATCCTAACTCTTTAAACAGTTTATACAACAATGTTACTGTAGTAGTTTTGCCATTAGTACCTGTAACTCCCACTAATTTAAGTTTTGATGATGGGTTGTCGAAAAAGTTACAAGCCATAATTGACAGGGCTAAGGCACTGTCTTTAACTTTTATATAAGTAACCGATTGATTAATATTTTCAGGAAAATGATGACATACCACTGCGGTAGCACCCTTCTCAATAGCCTTATCAATAAATAAGTGACCATCACTATTAACCCCAACTATAGCAACAAACACACTGTTTTTAGTAACATTACGGGAATCGAAACAAATATTGTCAACCTCCATCAAAGTACTCCCAATAAGCTCTTCAATGCCCGTTTTATATAATATGTCGCTTAGTACTTTCATATTTATTATGACAATTCAATAGTTATAATGCTTCCTTTTTCAATCTTAGTTCCGGGTTGCAACGATTGTTTCTTTACAACGCCTTTTCCAATAACTTTTACTTGTATTTTCTGATTTTCAAGAATACTAATAGCTTCTCGCAATCCCATCCCTATAAGTTGGGGTACTTCCCCACTTTGAGTTTTAACTTCTTTAAAGTAGTATCTTTCATTTTCTACTTTTGGCTGTATATAATTAGCAGAATATGTGTTTACGTCATTTGTATTTATTGACAGAGCTTTAGCTAAGGTATTTATATCGTCTTTCTTGCTTGGCTTAATAAACGGAACATGTATTACATATCGGGTGGTGTCAAATTGTAATGGCTTATTAATATCCTTACTATTACTATATACTTTATCTGCTATTTCTCGAAATACAGGGCCGGCTATTTCATTTCCATAATATCCCTTGGTTGGCGCATACACCACCACTATAATAGAATACATAGGGTCTTTAGCAGGGAAATAACCACACAATGAAGCTACATACGATTTCTTTCCGTCTTTATTATTATATCCTTCTTTTCCTTGTGCAATTTGTGCTGTTCCGGTTTTTGCAGCTATTTGATATGGGGCTGTTTTAAGATAAGTAGCTGTACCCTCTTTTACTACTCCTTCCATCATCTCTTTAGCCATATCAACCGTTGATTGTTTGCAAATAGCAGGGTTAATAACTTCAGGTGGAAAAGTTTTAACTACTTGACCTTTTGATTGAATTTCGCTTACAAACTGCGGTCTCATCATTTTCCCATTATTGGCCAAAGTGTTATAAAAGTTAAGTATTTGCAAAGCCGTTAACTCTACTTCGTAACCAATACTCATTAAAGGCAAACTTATGGCACTCCAATATTTTGATTTGGGATCTCTTATATAAGGCGTAGCTTCGCCCGGAAGACTAATTTGTAAAGGCTTGTCTAACCCAAACGAATGAATCTTGTCAATAAATTTTTGGGGTTGTTTCTTATAGTACTTTAATACTAAATTTGCTGTCCCAACATTTGATGACTTTTCAAACACTTGTTTTATTGTTATCTTACCATAACCTCCTTCGTGCGAATCTTTCATTATATGTCCTCCGGACAATGTTTTCTTCCCTCCTTCAGTATCAACAATTTCATCAAGAGTAGTATATCCATCATCTATAGCCGCCATAATTGAAGCTAATTTGAAGGTAGAACCGGGTTCATATTTCTCTCCTATGGCATAGTTATAACGTTCGGCATATTGGCCGGAATCAATCCTACTTAAGTTAACCATTGCTTTAACGGCTCCGGTTTTTACCTCCATTAAAATGGCACAACCGTGGTGTGCATTTTTGGCTACCAATTGCTTCTCAAGTGCATGATGAGCTACATCCTGAATATTGGCATCAATTGTTGTAATAATATCATTACCATCTTGTGGTTCAATTTCATTATCTTGATTAATTGGTTTATACACTCCTCCGGATATTTTTTGCATCAGCCTCTTTCCGCTTACTCCTTTTAACTCATCATTAAAAGCTCCTTCAATTCCTAAAGGTTTATCAGTATTTCTATCATAACCTACTGTGCGTTGAGCCATATTCTTGAATGGCAACTCCCTGCGACTTTGCTGAATAATTAATAAACCGCCTTTATATTTACCCATTCTGAATATGGGGAACTTACGTACTTCTTTTAATGTAGCATAATTAACCTTCTTTGCAATAAGGAAATATCGGTTCTTGTTTTTTCGTGCAATTTTTAAATCGTTATACCATTCTTGTTTACTGCGTCCTGTAAACGTTTTTGATAACATTAAAGACAGAGAATCCAAATCCTCATAAAAAATTTTATCGGTAATAGGGTCAGACATCACATCCATTCGAATCTCAAAAATGGGAACAGAAGTTACCAGCAAACTACCATCAGCAGAAAAAATGTTTCCTCGTGAAGCGTCAATACTTACATATTTCATAGTAAGTTCCCTGTTCTTTTCTTTCCAATAATCGCCCTCAACAAATTGAATAGTAAACACCTTACCTACTACGGCTAAAGCGAATAGCACAATGAGGAAGTACATGATATATATACGCCACAAAAAATCTTTTTTTATGTTATTTTTTTCCTTCATTGTTTACTTCTCGTCAAGCTTTAATTTATTAGGAGGAGTTAAACTTTCTTTAATTTGTAAACCCATATTTTGGGCAGATTTTGCTATTTGGCTTTGCCTACTCACATACATGAGTTCTGATTTTGAGGTAATATATTCCGAGCGCAATTCTTTTAACTCGTTAGTAACCCTATTAATTTGCCTTATTTTCTTTTCGGCATAATAGCTGTTGGCTATATAAAATATAGCTACACCTGCCAAAAATAGAATGAAAGGAATTTGTCTAATACTATAAGAATTGGTTAAGAAATTTCCATTAATAACCTCAACCATAGTGCGGATAATTTTTTTACCGGCAAGCTTTGTTGAACCACTTGATTTTTTCTCAAGAGGTGTATTTCCCAACTTTGACTCTGTATCTATATTTTCAGTTCCTCCCATGCTAATTATACTTTTTCGGCTATTCTTAACTTGGCGCTTCTTGCCCTACTATTTTCTAATAGTTCTTCCTCTCCTGCTGTTATCACTTGTCGTGTTATCACTCTAAAATCTACTAGCTTGTTTCCGTAAAAATCCTGCTGTACTTTTCCCTCAAAATTGCCCGACTTCATAAAGTTTTTTACCAATCTATCTTCTAATGAGTGATAGGAAATTACCACCAATCGACCTCCGGGCTTCAATACTTCACGACTTTGAATCAATAAATCTTTAAGCACTTCTAACTCATTATTTACCACAATGCGCAGAGCCTGAAACACCTTAGCTAAATACTGATGCTCTTTGCCTCTCGGTATACAAGTTTGAATAGCTTGTTTAAATTCAGATATAGTTTTTATTTTCTTTTGCTGCCTTGCAACAATAATGGCCGAAACCAATTTTCTGCTATTTTCAACTTCACCGTAGTTTTTAAAGATTTGAATTAATTCAGACTCTTCGTAGGTGTTCAATACTTCAGCAGCAGTTAGCTTATTAGCTCTATCCATGCGCATATCTAAGGTGCCCTCAAACCTTGTACTAAAACCTCGTTCACCTGTATCAAACTGATGAGAAGACACTCCTAAATCGGCAAGAATTCCATCTACCGGTAAAGCATTGTGTACTCTCAAAAAGTTTTTCATATACTTAAAATTCTGTTTTATCAATACTAATTTTTTATCTTCCACTTTATTGGCTATGGCTTCATCATCCTGATCAAAAGCAAACAAACAACCTGTAGTTAAATGTTTCAATATTTCTTTTGAGTGTCCGCCTCCTCCGTAAGTAACATCAACATAAACACCTTCGCCTTTAATATTCAATCCTGCTATACTTTCATGAAGCAATACCGGCTTATGATACATCATTGCTATCCTCCTTATTGCCTAAACTTCCCATCACTCGCTCAGCCAAATTCTCAAAATCTTCATTCGGTATATTTACAACATCTTCATATTTCTTCTTATCCCATATTTCAATAATGTTGTTTGAGGTTACACTCATTACAACATCCTTGATAATTCCGGCAAAGCTGATTAAGTCCTTTGGGAGCAACAAGCGACCACTGCTGTCAATTTCTATAGCTTTTAGTCCCGCAGAAAATGCCCTTATAAACTCAATGTTTTCTTTCTTAAAGCGGTTTAACCGGTCAACATCTTTTTTGGTTCGCTGCCAGTCTTCCATAGTGTATAACTCTAAACAAGAACCAAAAACACTTCGCTTTAGCACAAATCCCTTGTCCAAAACAGGAGTCAATGCCTTTTTAAAAGCAACCGGAAGCATGACTCTGCCTTTGCTATCTACAGTACACTCGTATGTTCCTAACAGTTGATACAATGGGATTTATATTTAATTGCGTAAAAGTATGGAAAAATTTTCCACATTTTACCATTATTTCCCACTTTTGTTGAAAACTTTTTGATTTTCAGCTAATTCTAAATAATTTTTTAACTTCTTAAAGCAATAAAAAAGCCCGACAGAAAGGGACTTTTTGCATGATTTTAACAAAAAAAATATATGGTGGGAATTTGTGGGTTAAAAAGTTCTCTATTTATCATAAAAACAATTTTTTAACCTTGTTTGAGATAACTGTAGCTTAATTTTGTAATCGCCCTCGTTTACAAAATAAGGAATTGTGCTTTAAAACTAATGCTTCAAGTATTCTCAGGCTTTTTGGCAGTTGGATTCTGTAACTATTGAGTGGTGGTGTAAGAAGGATTCCTTTTTATCCTTTGGGTTTATCAATAAATTTAGATATATTAATGAGTTCAGAGGTATTTAACATTCATTTTGTCTGATAACACTTTCTTACAAGTATTTCACTACGGACTTTAAAACAAACAAGCTGATATTAAATTAACTTTTGTATGAAACAATGAAATTGTTCACAGCATGTTTGCTATAGGATGCTCTATTGAAAGAAGATAATGGATTTACAACACTCAAGTGCAAAGCTGTTGTGTGACCGAATTAGTATAAAAACAATTCAAGATACAGTATTTTTATGAAGTAAAAAATATTAAACCAAATATTTACTCTTCAATTTGTGTTTTGTTATGGAGCTATAACAATACCTGTAACTTGTAGAATCTAGTGTGTTTTGTTTAAATGATTAGATAAAAGCAAAGCTTAGTCTGTGATTGAAGAAATCAATATTTATATGATTAGCAAACAGCTATCTTTTATTTTCAATAAGTTGTTGAACAAGTTGAGCAAAATTGCCGGTAGTAAACTTAAATTCGGGTGTTGTGTAGTTATTAATTTGTTCAAGATTTGTATGTAAAAAATCTTTCTGTTCCACCTTACAAAACCATTTTTTGTGCTCTAAATAATCAGCTAAATATTCTTGTTCATATTGTCCGGGTGTAGGTATAAGCACTGCTTTCTTTTTCCAAACTATTAAATCCATAATGGTGCTGTATCCACTACGACAAACCACAAAACTACACTCACTAACCAAACCTTGTAATTGTGAGGCATCTACTAAATCATATAATTCCACGTCCGGTAAATCTTCCATATTTATTGATCGGCCTATACTACAGCCTCTAACCAATATGGCTTTTAAAGAGTCTTGTTTTATTTTGGAAACAATTAATCTTTCCAAAATACTACGTTGTGGTTCAGCTCCTGATAGTAAAAATAAAATTTTATCTGTAGGTTTAACTTCAACTTGATTGGCTCGGCTGAGTATGCCTACATACTGCACCTGGGTATGTGTGTTTCTTTTACTTAACTCTCCGGCTATAGATAGATTAGCATCTTCATAATCAGGAACCCAACAAACATCAAACTTATTAATAAAATAATGATTCAAGAAATTGATAAAACGCGATCCGGTAATAAACTTTATATTTAACTGATGACTAATGAAAATGGATATGGCATGGCGGTGAAACATTCCATAACGGCTATCGGCAATAACTACATCAAATTGGTATTTCTCCATTACTTTTCTTAAATGTTGGTGCTCCCTGTAAAGCTGACGTAACATACATGGAAATTGCCATATTAGATTAAGAATGTTTGAAAGTCGATTTTTACCGTAGCTAACCGTAAACGGAACATCTTCCACAAAACGGCCTTGAGGAAATTCCTTTTTTAGCAATTGTAGAGCTTCGCCTGAGGCACAAAAAAACAGCTCGGCACCATTAGCTTCCAGTTGTTTAGCTATAGGTACAATGCGTGCAGCATGCCCAACACCCCAATTTAAGGGACTTAATAATATTCGCTTATGAATAATAATTTTCTAAAATTAATTTGTAAATAAAAAACATTATAGAAATTTACCGCCTAAAAATATTTTAAAATTGGCTAAACACAAACTTAAACAATTTGCCGAACTTGAAACTTTTTCAAATGTGTTTCATCATGTACAAACTAAAAAAGAAGTTGATGATTTTACATTAAAAGGACTTTGGCGTACAAATTATTTTAAAAATAACAATCCTCTGGTATTAGAGCTGGGGTGCGGCAAAGGGGAATATACCACTGCCTTGGGGCAAGCATTTCCTGATAAAAATTATATTGGTATAGATTTAAAAGGAAATAGACTCTGGACCGGTGCAAAAAACTCGTTAGAACAAAAACTAAACAATGTGGCTTTTCTACGCCTGCGTATTGAAAATATTGTTACAGCCTTTGCTCCTCATGAAGTTGACGAGATATGGATAACTTTCCCGGACCCTCAACCAACAGAAAAAAGACTCAAAAAAAGATTAACTTCAGGTAGATTCTTAGAATTATACAAAAAAATTATTAAACCCGAAGGTATATTGCACTTAAAAACCGACAGCTCTTTGTTATACGAATATACCCTCAATTTATTGCAGCAGCAGAAACATCCCATACATTTACACACCCATAATTTATATGCCGAACCTAAAGGATTTTTAGGTGCTCATCACGACTTGCTCGTTAACACAAAAACACATTACGAGAAAAAGTTCTCGGCTTTGGGTTTTGATATAAACTATATACGTTTTGGGTTAAATCAGCAATAAATTGGGTCATATTTTAAGCAAGCATCATATTAAGCATTTCAGTAAAAACAAGTACAAGGGAAAGAAATTTATTTTGCATTAAACAATTGGTTAAAAAAATTCCGATAACTAATTTTGCAGAATTTAATGAATAAATGTAGGTTTGTACAAAAGGTAATTTTTTATGAATTCAGAACTTAGTGAACAAGAAATAATACGAAGACAATCGTTACAAGAGATAATAAAATTAGGGATAAACCCCTATCCAGCCGATGCATTTGAAGTAAACGCCAGAATATCGGACATTTACGAGAATTATGAGCGCGACAAGCTGAGCTATAAGAACATTAGTATTGCCGGACGTATTATGTCAAGACGTATTATGGGGAATGCCTCATTTGCCGAAATACAGGATAATACAGGACGAATTCAGATTTATGTTAAACGTGATGAAATTTGCCCTGATGAGGATAAAACTCTTTACAATGTAGTGTTTAAAAAACTACTTGATATTGGTGATATTATTGGTATTAAAGGTTACGTATTTACAACACAAACCGGTGAAACCACAATACACGTTTCTTCTCTTAAACTACTCACTAAGTCGTTAAAACCTTTGCCCGTAGTTAAAACTGACGAACAAGGAAACACCTTTGATGCCTTTACAGATCCTGAACAGCGCTACCGCATGCGCTATCTCGATTTAATTGTAAATCCGGAAGTACGATTTGTTTTTGTTCAACGCACTCAACTTACCAACTCTATACGTAGTTTTTTAAACGAAAAAGGATATCTAGAAGTGGAAACCCCAATATTGCAACCAATATACGGGGGTGCTGCTGCCCGACCTTTTAAAACTCATCATAACACACTTGATATGACTTTGTATTTGCGGATAGCCAATGAGTTATATCTGAAGAAGCTTATTGTTGGCGGTTTTGAGGGAGTTTATGAATTTGCAAAAGATTTTAGAAATGAAGGAATGAGTCGCTTTCATAATCCTGAATTTACACAAATGGAGTTGTATGTGGCTTACAAAGATTATAACTGGATGATGAATTTGGTAGAAACTATGGTTGAGAAAGTGGCGATAGATTTACATGGAACCAATGAAGTAAAAGTAGGTGAACATGTAATTAGTTTTCAGCGACCATGGAAACGTTATACCATGTATGAAGCCATACAGCATTATACTAATGTAGATATTAGCGAGATGGACGAGACCACATTGGCTCAAACAGCACGTTCAATGGGAATTCATGTAGATGAAACTATGGGTAGAGGAAAAATTATTGATGAGATTTTTGGGGAGAAATGTGAACCTTTTCTTATTCAACCAACATTTATTACCGATTACCC
The DNA here is from genome assembly GCA_020845635.1 of Bacteroidia bacterium. GTDB lineage: Bacteria > Bacteroidota > Bacteroidia > UBA4408 > UBA4408 > CAIKXD01. The sequence continues at coordinate 47,138 of JADLFI010000006.1, read as the reverse complement.
TGAAGAGATGTCGCCACTGGCCAAGAAGCACCGCAGTAAAAAAGGATTAGTAGAAAGGTTTGAGGGTATTTGTAATGGAAAAGAGATTTGTAACGCTTACAGCGAGCTAAACGACCCAATTGACCAGCGCAAACGTTTTGAAGAGCAACTAACATTGGCCAAAAGAGGAGACGAAGAAGCCATGATGCTTGATGAAGATTTTTTAAGAGCCATAGAGTTTGGGATGCCTCCAACATCAGGTTTAGGAATTGGAATTGACCGATTGATAATGATTATGACTAATTCAAAATCTATTCAGGATGTAATATTTTTCCCGCAAATGCGACCTGAACATTAATCTTACCAATAAATTATTGCGGTTTTGAAACTGCCCTACCGATTAATAAAGTATAGGAAACATTTTGTTGTTGTTTCCGGATCATTAATTGGTATTGTGCTGCTGTTGCTTCTTTTCAGAAACAGTATTTTACAATGGGCTATACATAAAACCGAGCAAAAGTTTGAACACAAATACCACGGAAGGTTAAGCATACAAAAATCTTCATTTAGCGGAATAAGCACTGTAGTGCTTAATAATATTTATGTTCAATCTCCACAAAAAGACACCTTACTAAACATGGCAGAAGTACAGGCAGGTATTAAAGTTTGGCCTCTACTCTTTGGGAATATCAGACTTAATAGTGTTTTTATTGATTCTGTGTTGTTAAATGTCTGTAAAAGTAAAGAAAAAGATAATATATCTTTTTTACTTAAACAATCAAAGAAAGCCGAAAATACTGATAGTACCACCAACTACCAATCCTATAATTTAGGGGCTTTTGCCAATCGTATTTTAGAAACTATTTTCGATATTATCCCTAATCGTTTTGAGATGTACAACTCCCATATCAATATCCAAAAAGATACTGTTGTTCTTAACTCAATACTGGATAGTGTAGTGTTTATCAATGAAAAATTTCAAGGGCACATGGTATCCCAAGAAAGAAATATAAGAAGTGAATATAAAATTACGGGAAATATATACAAAAACAGCAGAACTCTAAACTTTACAGTATCTCCAACCAATCCAAAACAAGAAAAAAGTATTCCGGGGCTTAAAAGTTTTTTTAACCTAACCATAGGTTTTGACACTTTAAATATTAATTTAAGCCAAAGCTCATTTAAAGATAATAAGCTTATATTACAAGGTAAAGCTTCTGTAAGTAACGGATTGATTAACCATTGGCGAATATCACCCAAAAACATTACCGTTCACCGTTTAGAGGCCGACTTTAATTTCAGTGTAGAGAATTCATTTTTATGTCTTGACAGCAACAGTGTATTCCGTTTAAACAAGATGTTTATTAAACCATACATCAGTTTTGAAAACGTCAATAACATAAAAACAATGGCCATAAATATTAATATTCCCCTCATGGAATCACAAGACTTTTTTGAGTCATTTCCAGAAGGCTTATTTCAAAACATTGAGGGCATAAAAACAGCAGGCCGACTGGGTTATAAAATGCATTTCTACTTTATTTCAAAATTTGCCGACAGTGTAGAGTTTACCTGTCAAATGCCTAAAGATAAGTTTAAAATATTAGCCTTTGGCGAAACCCCTCTGAATAAAATAAATGATGAGTTTTTATACACCGCTTACGAGAAAGGTATTGCTGTAAGAAGCTTTATGGTAGGCTCGTCAAACCCAGATTATACCCCATTATCCTTAATTAGTCCTTTCTTACAATATGCTGTTATGACTTCTGAAGATGGAAATTTTATGTGGCATAATGGGTTTAACGAAGAAGCTTTTCGGAAATCAATAGCCGAAAACTACAAACAAGGCCGTTTTGCACGGGGCGGCAGCACTATCAGTATGCAACTGGTTAAGAATGTATTTTTAACCCGTAATAAAACTATTGCACGTAAAATTGAAGAAGCCTTGATTGTTTGGCTTATAGAAAGTAACCGAATAGTTTCAAAAGAAAGAATGTTAGAAGTGTATCTAAATATTATTGAGTGGGGGCCGGGTGTTTACGGTATAGGTGAAGCATCGCGTTATTACTTTAACAAAAAGCCCTCAGACTTAAGTCTGGCTGAGAGTATTTATTTAGCCATGATTATTCCTCGACCAAAGTGGTTTAAATATAATTTTGATGAAAACGGGAAACTAAAAGAACACACAGCCGACTACTACCGTATTATTGCCGGGCATTTGGTAAAAAAGGAGATTATAAGTGAAGAACAAAAAGAACTATTAAATAACGACATTCATATTAGTGGGAAAGCCAAAGAATTAATATTAAAGCCTGATTCTGCTCTTCATAATTTAAACCCCGTTAATTCTGATTTTATTGATGATACCGATTAATACAGGTAATAATAAATTATATTTGGATAATGCTAATTACAATTATTAAAAATAATAAAATTATAGGTTGGGTTTTTACGCTTATCATTTTGGCTATAGTGTGGGCTCCGTCATTAGGCAACAGCACGCCTATTCCAATGAATAATGCTATGCCCTTGTATGAGCTTTATCTTACTATTGTAAATAAAGCACCATTCCTTCATCCTATTGTTGCTTTGGTATTAATTATAAGTCAGGCTGCAATACTAAACCTTATATTGAACACCTTTGAATTAATGGTTGAGAAAACTATTTTTCCGGGTATTATATATTGCTTATTAATGAGCAGTAGCAAGCCTTTATTACAATTTTATCCCCTTTTGTTTGCTAATTTTTTTATTTTACTGGCCTTACTCAGAATAGCACAATCGTACCGAGTAGATGTGGCATTTTCCCATATTTTTGATGCTTCTTTTTTTATTTCTATAGCTTCTCTTTTTTATTTCCCCGCAGTGGTCATTTACCCTTTGGTATGGGTAACACTTATTGTGATACGACCTTTTGTGTGGCGTGAGTGGATAATTTCATTCATTGGTTTGATAAGTCCCTATTTGTTTGTATTTACCTATTACTTTTGGATGAATAAGATAAATTTTTTACTGTATGATAAAATTTTCTATCCATCAACAGATTCATTGTTTTTAATGGAGTATCAACAACTGTCATTTATTGTAGTTAATGCAGTTATTTTATTGCTTACTGTAATTTCATTAATACAAATTACAAAAGGTTGGCCTGTAAATACCATTTTTGCCCGTAACTATTTGGTTGTTATTTTATGGTTATTGGTTTTATCAGTTTTATCGTATTTAATGGCTCCTGCATATAACATAAAGTATTTGGTAATTGCAGCTATACCCTTAGCTATATTTATAGCAAATTTCTTTATCAGCTCTAAACGCAAAATTATAGCTGATTTATTATTTGCCTGTTTTACAGGAGCTGTTATATATGAAATGTTGGGTTAGAACTTTGGGGTATAAACTAAACCGTGTTACCAAATAATAGTTTTCAATTTATTACTTTTGTAAAAAACATTTATCATGGAAATAACCACTAAAATGGAAGGCAATAATATTAATTTTGAATTAAACATAAATGGTGATATTGCCGGAGAAATAAATGCCAAGCTTAATCAGGGCAATGTTGAGATACATCATACCAAAGTTAAAGAAGCTTATAACGGACAAGGTTTAGGCAAAAAATTAGTAGAGTCCGTAATTGACTATGCCCGTAAACATCAGTTAAAAATAGTTTCTTACTGCCCTTATGCCAAACGTGTTTTGGAAAAGTCAGAAAATGTAAAGGATGTGTTTAATGCAGGTTAAGGTTTTCCCAATTATTGAGCCGGATATTTTAGTACAATAGATTATTATACGGATATCGCTTAACATGAATTTCTTTAACTGTTTGATATATTAATTCGCGAAGTTCCTCAATATTATTTTTTTCGGTAGCCGAAATAAAAATACAAGGGTTGTTAGTTTTGCCCATCCATGTATTTTTCAAATCTTCAAGGCTTAAATTTTCACGCTTTACAGGAGTTAGGTCGTCTTCGTCTTTAGGGATAAAGCTAAAGGCATCAATTTTATTAAAAACCAAGATGGTTGTTTTGTTTCCCGCACCAATATCTTGTAAGGTTTGATTTACCACCTGTATATGTTCCTCAAAGTTATGATGGCTAATATCAACCACATATATCAATACATCGGCCTCACGAACCTCATCAAGCGTTGATTTAAATGCTTCAATTAACTGAGTTGGGAGTTTGCGAATAAAACCTACCGTATCGCTTAATAAAAAAGGCAAATTACCAATTACTACTTTGCGCACAGTGGTATCGAGCGTAGCAAATAACTTGTTTTCGGCAAAAACTTCACTCTTGCTTAACAAGTTCATTATAGTACTTTTGCCCACATTGGTATAACCTACCAAAGCCACACGTACCATTTCCCCTCTGCTTTTGCGTTGGGTTGCCATTTGTACATCTATTTCCTTAAGCTTATTTTTAAGTTGTGAAATCTTGTCTCTTACAATTCGTCTATCGGTTTCTATTTCTTTTTCACCTGCACCGCCTCTAGTTCCGGTACCTCCTCTTTGTCTTTCTAGGTGAGTCCACATTCCGGTTAAGCGTGGCAATATATGTTGATAATAGGCTAATTCAACTTGTGTTTTGGCATGTGCAGTTTGGGCACGTGCCGCAAAAATATCAATAATTAAATCACTTCTATCTAATACCCGCACCCCAAGCTCTTTCTCTATATTTCGTAATTGCGATGGACTTAAATCATCATCAAATACAGCCACATCTACTCCAAATTCTTGAATATAGAGTTTTATTTCTTGCAATTTACCCGAGCCAACAAAGGTACGTGAATCAGGCTTACTTACTCGTTGCAAAAAGCCTTTTAGAGTAACCGCACCCCAAGTATCAATTAAAAACTTTAACTCGTCAAGATATTCCTTGGCGGTTTCTTCATCCTGCTGTTGGGTAATAATACCCACCATGATGGCAGTTTTCTGTTTTATGGCTGTACTAATATGCTCCTTCAAGCTTATCGTAAGGTTATAATGTAATTGGCTACGGCCTTTATTTCTTCATCGCTCAGCGTTCCTTTAAACGGCATCATGTTATTTTTACCATTTAAAATAATTGATATTGATTCGTCATTCGACAAAGTACTTTTTTTCAAATCGGCCGAACCATTATATCCTTTAGTCCCATCCGTTCCGTGGCATACGGCACAGTTATTCATATAAACGCTTTGGCCGTCAGGTTGACCATCAACCATCAAAGTAGTATTACTTGTTAGATAAGGTTTTTTACGTGCCATTTCAGCAAATCCGTACGACATCAAAAGCAAAAACATAGCTAAGCCGGCTAAAGCCTTATTGGCTTTCTTGTATCCGATAATGGCTAAAGGAATTGCCGCAAATATCGCAACAAGTTTAAATATCTGAAACAGCTTTATAGCTCCCAATAAATAAAACTGATAAATTCCGGTTAGTAAAAACAAAGTACTGATAATCATTTCAGGAACTTTTATTGCTTTACTAAAAGAAGCAAGTTTACTAGTGTTATTAGTAAAAAGCAATATGGTTTTAATAATATATATTAATAAGAAAAGCCATACCGAAATTTTGTGTAAAAGTAGTAAATTCATGTTTGTTTGTTTTGTGTGCAAATATACATTTAAGCTATTTCAATATCAAATTATACTTTAGTCTTCTGGTATCATAGTAATAATTTTTCAGAGCTTAAAAGGTATATTATATTAATAATAATTTGACATCCATTAAAATTTATACTCCTTAAATCCTTTATCAAACTCGTTTGATTTAAAATTTAGATTGATTTGTATATCGTGAAACTCATACGATTCATAAAAGCCTTTATCATCAAAGGCTTTAACATAAACAGGCAACTCTAATTCTTTATCAATATACAAAATGGTTTTAGAAGCATACATATTAGGCACTGAAATTACACGGCCCTCTTTTATATAGTCGGTATATGAAATATTGGTATTATGTTGCATAATCCTATACTCTCCCACTCCTAGTTTGTTTGCAATAGTTCTTACCGTTTCATTTTTTTCTACTGTATATTTTACATAGCGAAAATGAGGATATTCAAAATATATTTTATGACAATCACGGTTATTGTACTGATAAGTGCCCATATACACAAACCATTTTTCAAAATTAGTTTCACTATTATCTACCGCTCTTTTTATAATATCGGCTATATGCTTAAAACCCAATTCAAAAATAGTATGGTGTTGGTTGTTGCGCATTACACTGCGATAAGGGTCAAGCTTTAAATTCATATAAGGAAAACTGTTAGGATTAACTAAAGCATTTGCTTTATCTGTGGTTTCATTATAAAGAATTTCTATACCGGTTCCATTCCTAAAATAAATTTTACGAGGGCTTACTTGGAGTTTTATAAATGATTGAGCCTGCAATATTTTACTGGTAACACGCTCTGAGGCATGGAGTGAATATTGTGCAGTACGAACCATATCAACTTTCTCAAACATTCTATGCAGTACTTGATGACAGATGTTTTCTTTTCCCGCTTTTAAAGGAATTGAACAAACTAAAATTACAAATAATATAATATACTTTCTAACCACTACTTTCTTTGTAACATCAGTTTTGCAATATACTTCCCTATGATGTCGAACTCTATATTTACTATATCGTTTACCTTAAGTTGCTTAAAATTGGTATGCTCAAAAGTGTATGGAATAATGGCTACACTAAAAGCATTTTCCATTGAATTAACAACTGTAAGGCTAACCCCATTAACTGTTACAGAGCCTTTTTCAACCGTAACATATCCACTCTTATCAGTAGGCTCATATTCAAAATGAAAATAATAACTTCCTCCAAGTTCTTCCACTTTTGTACACCTCCCAACAGTGTCAACATGGCCCTGTACCAAATGGCCATCAAGCAAACTATTTAGTTTTAAACATCGTTCAATATTTACTTTATTGCCTATACGAAGCAATCCTAAATTAGTGCGAAGCAAAGTTTCTTTAACGGCTGTAACCTTGTAAACATTATGCTTAATGTCAATATCAGTAACGGTTAAACACACACCATTATGAGAAACACTTTGATCAACTCGTAATTCATGGGCAATGGGGCAAGCTAAGCTAATCTCCAAATTGTTTTGCTTATGCTCAAGGGTATTAACTATGGCTGTTTGTTCAATTATTCCGGTAAACACAAATTTTTAGCTTTCTACAAAGTTAAGGATATATATAAAAGCTAAAACAAAAGATTTTATAAAAGATTATATTATTCAACCCTTATCATTCATGTCTGATAAATTTTGCTCAAAGTATTTGATAACCAGTTCAGCTTTACTTTTTCCAACAATTTCGGCAATTTCCGTTTGTGTGCTTTCTGCTATTCTTTTGACCGATTTAAAGTGTTGCAGTAGCTTATCGGCCGTTAACTTACTAATTCCTTTTATATCGGTAAGACTTGTTTTAATGGTTTCTTTAGATCTTTTATTGCGGTGATGCGTAACCCCAAAACGATGTGCTTCGTCTCTTATATGTTGAATAACTTTAAGTGTTTCGCTCTTTTTATCTAAATACATAGGTAACGAGTCGCCCGGATAATAAATTTCTTCTAATCTTTTAGCTATTCCAATAAGTGCTATTTTGCCACGCAGGCCTAGCTGTTCAATACTTTCAAGGGCTGCCCCTAACTGACCTTTTCCTCCATCAATCACAATCAAATCGGGCAAGGCTTGTTGCTCATCAATAACTCGTTTATATCTGCGGAAAATAATTTCTCGCATAGAAGCAAAGTCATCAGGGCCTTCTACAGTTTTAATATTAAAATGTCGGTAATCCTTTTTGCTCGGCTTTAAATCTTTAAAAACAGTCATGGCAGCCACAGCAAATGTGCCTTGAATATTGCTATTATCAAAACATTCAATATGACGCGGCTCGTTATTTAAACGCAAGTCCTTTTTCATTTGAGCCAATATGCGTTTGGTGTGCCTTTCAGGGTCAATCAGTTCTATTTGTTTTTGCCTTTCTTTTTTGTAGTGTTCTGCATTTTGCAAACTCAGCTCCAGTAATTTTCTTTTATCGCCACGTACCGGAACAACAAAATCAATGCCCTCGGCTTCCAACCCCGGCTTAAACGGAACTATTACTTCTGTGGCATCACTCCCAAACTGTCCTCGCAATTCCGCAAATCCTATCAATAGCAAATCTTCTTCCGTTTCATTCAGCTTCTTCTTCATCTCAATAGTACGCCCCTGAATTATAGCGCCATTTACAATTTTCAGATAGTTAACATAGCCGTAATCATCATCGCTTAAAATAGTCACAACATCAACATTGCTTATTGAAGAATTCACAATGACCGACCTGCTTTGGTATCTTTCGAGCGAGTCAACTTTTTGTTTTATTTCTTGTGCCTTTTCAAATTCAAGTAATTCAGCGTGTTCAAGCATCTTTGATTTAAGCTGTTTTATCAAACCCGATATATTTCCTTTTAATATATGCCTGATTTCACTAATGGAATGATCGTAATCTTCTTTACTTTGCTTCCCTTCACATGAACCAAGACAGTTTCCAATATGATATTCTAAACACACTTTAAACTTTCCTGATTTAATATTCTTTTCCGTTAATTTTAAATTGCAAGTCCGCAGTTTATAGTTTTCTTTAATCAAATCCAACATAATATGCATCATCTTAACCGAGGCAAAAGGGCCAAAGTAAGTTGAGCCATCTTTTACAATTTGTCGTGTAGCATATACGCGAGGAAAGTCTTCGTTTTTTATGACAATGCAGGGGTAAGTCTTATCGTCTTTAAGCAGTACATTGTATCGGGGTTGATACTTTTTTATCAGATTATTTTCGAGCAGCAGGGCATCAAGTTCGGTTTCAACTATAATAAATTTAATATCGGCAATATTTCTTACCAGAGCTTTGGTTTTACGATCTATATGTTTGTCTTTATTGAAATACGAAGACACTCGTTTTTTCAGAACCTTAGCCTTACCAATATAAATAATTTCTCCTTCCGAATTATAGTATTGATATATTCCGGGTTTGTCGGGTAAATTTTTTATTATTTCTGTAAGAATTTCATCGTTTTGCATTTCTGCTTAGCTCATCATTTCTCATAAACAGAATAATGGTTTATGATTTATTGTTGTTCTTTTCTCGGACCGTTTTTATTAGCTCGCCTGTTGTTATTATTGTTGTTCTTTGTTGGTGTTTGTTGATTATTCTTAGGGTTATTCCCTTCTGCCGTTTTACCTTTGTTCTCGGCTTTACCATTATCATTTCCTGACTGATTATCTGACCCTTGGTTTGGTTTTTTCTTTTTCTTTTTCTTCTTTTTCTTCATGTGGTCAAAGCGGGTTAAGCTGTCTTGCCCTACTACATTTTCATAATCAGGAAGTTTTTGTGTAATCTCTTTCTCTACCGTTTCATTTATATCTTCCACCTTTTTACCTTCCTTGTTCAAAGCTATAATTTCATTAACCCTGCTTACATTTACAGGAAAAAATTTTCCAGGATTATCAGCATAACTATACCACATTATTTTCCTAAAAATATCTGTCTTTTGATGAAAAGCAATACCCTTGGTTGTTTCCAACTTGGTGTTTGAATCCGGAATATCTTTTAAAGCATCCAAATAACTATCTAATTCATAATTCAAGCAGCACTTTAATTTACCACATTGTCCGGCCAGTTTTAGTGGATTTAATGATAACTGCTGATATCGGGCAGCACTGGTAGATACACTCCTGAAATCGGTTAGCCAGGTTGAACAACACAACTCACGCCCGCATGAACCTATACCGCCTAATCTGCTGGCTTCCTGTCGGGCTCCAATTTGTTTCATTTCAATTCTTACCTTAAACTCATCGGCCATCACTTTAATCAGTTCTCTAAAATCTACACGTTCATCGGCCGTGTAATAAAAAATAGCTTTGGTTTTATCTCCTTGATATTCAACATCGCTAATCTTCATTTGTAATTTTAGTTGAAGCGCTAAGGTGCGTGCTTTAAACATAGTAGGCTCTTCCAACTTGCGGGCTTCATGCCATTTATCAATATCTGTTTGCTTGGCTTTACGGTATATTTTCTTCAAATCAGGGCTTCCTGTGGGTACTCCCTTCTTTTTCATTTGTAAGCGAACCAGTTCGCCCGATAAGGACACAACTCCTATATCATGTCCGGGAGAGGCCTCGGTAGCCACAATATCGCCCTGAAACAGTTCAAAACCGGTTTCATTCACAAAAAAATCTTTACGCCCGTTTTTAAATCTTACTTCTACCACTTTAAACGGCTCCTGACCGGTAGGCGGGCTCATATTAGACAACCAATCAAAAACATTTAGCTTGCCGCATCCTCCGCTCCCACACGAACCTTTGCTCTTGCACCCTCCCTCACTTTTATTTGAACTACAACTTGTACAACTCATATTTATAAAATTATAGAAGAGCAAAAAATAATTTACTGCTAAGCAACTTGCTTGTTTACTCTTCTGTTTAACAAACGGCCTATCTTAAACGATAAGTTTAAGAAAAGCATTTTTGCATGAGCATTTCGCTCTAATGCGTAATAAGCCTTATCCAATGCTTCATACATATCGTCACTATTGAAAGCATGGACAAAAGGCGAAAATTTAATTAACTGTGCCTTCTCTTCCTCAGATAAATTAACTAAACCGGGTAATTTTAGATTTAATAATAATGCCTGACGCAGAAATTGAAGAGTGCGTGATATAAAATTTTTCTGATTTTCACGTCCCAGTTCTGACATATTATTTACCCACTCTAACAGTTTAGGAATATTTAAACTATAACATATTCGCATCCAATCCAAAAAATCAGCAATATCTTTTTTAATGAATGAATCTTCCTGCGCTAACTTTATGGCCAAATTTAGATTTCCATCAGATAAAGCGGCTACACCCTCGCTTTTTTCTTGGCTTAGTTCTAACTCATTTTGCAAGAAAAAACTCATCTCGCTTTGAGATAGTGGTCTAAAACGTATGGCTTGCACGCGCGACTTAATGGTTGATAATAACTGTTCGGGCGATTCGGTGACCAAGATGAATACAGTTTTCTCAGGCGGCTCCTCCAATATCTTCAGCAATCGGTTGGCAGTAGTTGGGTGCATACACTCGGGCAGCCATATAAGCATTATTTTATATCCGCCTTCGTAAGTAGTTAAATTAAGCTTCCTTATTATGTTTGTTCCTTCTTCGGCACTAATATTTCCTTGCTTATTCTCTATCCCCAAACTCTTTAGCCAATCAAACAAATTAAAATAAGGATGATTAAGCAGCATACTCCGCCAATCTGTTAAAAGCTCATCGCAAGTAGTAATTTTACTTGCCGAGTTTCTGCTATTAACCGGAAATACCATGTGAAAATCCGGGTGAACCAACTTGTCAAATTTAATGCATGATGAACAAGCCCCACAAGAATCATTCTCTTGCTTTTGATGGCAGCAAATATATCGTGCGAAAGCAAGAGCCATGGCCAAACAGCCTGAACCCTCAGGACCAAAAAATAATTGTGCATGACTTACACGATTTTTTTGAACCTGCTGAATTAGAATTTCTTTAATATTATTATTCCCTGCAACCTGCTTAAACAACATAAATTAATAAATGAAGTGAACTTAAAACAAACTTTACAATCCACTATAAATATACTATTACGTATATTTCTTTAAGATGAGGCGCAAGATTATTCTACTACCAAACGTTTAGTGTCAAGAATTTTGTCGTTTGATTTTAAAGTAACAAAATAAATTCCACCGGCTAGGTCAGAAACATCAATATCGGTACTTTTTGTCCCGGTTGAAACCGATACACTTTTCTTAACTTGTCCTAACAAGTTTCTAACCTCAACAAGAGCCTGGTTTTGATTAACAGAATGATAAATGGTAACATTACTAGTAGCCGGATTAGGCATTAAAGAGGTTAACTTAGATACTGCTTTATTTTCTTTTACAGATGTTGGAGTAGCATTGAAATGTACGGTTACAGACACTGTGTCGTTGTTATCAGACAAGTTTTGAATAACATAACGAATTACTGATTCTCCCGTTTGTCCCAAAGGCTTATAATCCATATACATGGTATTAAAGGTAGCTCCCGGATTTAAAATAACATTTCCTAAAGAAGTATCGGCCCAAGGACTGTAGCATGACTCCCAGCAAAAATAATTCTCGGTGCCGCTAACCAAACTTAACTCTCTTCTAAACATTCTTAGTGTTTTAGGCGAACTTCCGATATTTTTTACAATAAGTCCTTCCAGCGAATAAATATTATTGCCCGGATAGTCGGCTAAATCAAACCACGCATTATAGGTACCATTTGAATAATCAACATTATCTTTGGTTATTGTTAATTCCTGGGCTTTCGCAAAAAATGTTATGGCAAAAGCAAAAATCAGAAAGGATAAAATTTTCTTCATTGTAATTAAGATATATATAGTGATTTTAAGTTTGTTTATACAAAAATACTAATTTCAAAAACAAGTTCAAAAAGTAATTTAATAATTTTAACGATTAGCTGATGCAATGGTTACATTTTCTCTTTTAGCCAACAGTATAACATTTCTTTTTATACGGCTAATCCAATAAAATCAGCCCCTTAGAGATATGTTAAAATATTAAAATCTAGAATGAGATATATTTGTTCAGAAAATTTGCAGCACAAGGCATTTGCCTGATAGTCATTAAAAACATAAATAACGAAAAGCCCAGAAACAGAACTGCCCATAGAATTGCTGGAATAGAGGTAAAATCGCGCAAGTTTTTAGCATCACCACTTTTATCGGGGTTTTGTAGTGCAATGCTTACCAATACAAATGAAGTATAAACTGATTGGGACAAAACCAAAGAGGCACAACTTAGGGCAAAATAGTATTGCACATCTACATTATTATGCCATAAAACAAAACCTGTTAATATGCCAACTACTATCAGCCAAATTACTCCAAATGTATTTCGAACCCAAAGAATAAGATTTAAAAGTATCATTGAAAATAGGATATACACCACAACAAACGCCTTTTGCTTGGCTATTAAATAAAAAAACAGCCAAGCCATAGCTGACGAAAACGGATAACCGGCTAAAGAGGTAAGCACTTTGCCTAACCAATATTTTGATTTGGTACTGGCCGAACCACTGGTGTCGGCACTCAGTTTTATTTGCACCACTCCTCCTCCACTAAATAATGAAATAAATGCATGCCCGCTTTCATGAATCAGGGTATTGATAACATTTACAAATTTTCCGATTACCGGAATTAACCCTATGATAGAAAATAATACCACCAAACCATAATACACATAGTTTTCAGTCAAGCAATCAAACATTTTCGGGTTATTTTAACATTGCAATAATATCTTAATTATTAAAACTAATTTTGCTCTATTTCAAATACAATAAACAAAGTATTGTTCAATTATGAAAGATGAAGAATTATACGATTTTTTAGAAGCTAAATATAGGCAGTACAATAATGAAAATTTTATTGAACATGATCCTATTTCAATTCCTAAAAATTTTAGGCTGAAACAAGACATTGAAATTTCAGCCTTTATCATAGCCACTATTAGTTGGGGAAATCGCAAATCAATAATTAAAAATGGACTTAAGCTTATGCAATTAATGGGTTACAACCCTTATGACTTTGTGATGGATTATGGGCCAAAACAAGCTAGACTACTAAAACAAAAAGCCTTTGTGCATCGCACTTTTAACAGCAGCGATTTGCATTATTTTCTAACTACTCTAAAGCATATATACAGTAAACACCATAGCCTTGAAGAATTTTTTGTACAGCACTTAAACCAAAACGACAAAAATCTAAAAGTTGCTATTAACCAATTTTCTGACACATTTTGTAGTTACAACTGCCCGGCACGTACCTCAAAACATTTGGCTCGGCCTTTAAAAAACTCGGCTGCCAAACGTATCAATATGTTTCTTAGGTGGATGGTAAGAAAAGATAAGGCCAAGATTGACTTTGGTATTTGGAAACAGATAAGCCCGGCTGTACTTTCCATTCCATTAGATGTTCATAGCGGACGAATAGCGCGTATGCTTGGTTTGCTTCAACGTAAACAAAACGACTGGACAGCAGTTGAAGAGTTAGATGATAAACTTAGAATATTTGACTCCTTAGATCCGGTTAAATACGATTATGCCCTGTTCGGGATTGGTGCTTTTGAACCTGATTTTATAAAAAATTAAAACAAACATTAGGTAAAAAAAGAAAAGCCGCCATTTCTGACAGCTTTTCCGCTAATGTACCCGGAGCCGGGGTCGAACCGGCATGGAAGTGAATCCACTGGTGTTTGAGACCAGCGCGTCTACCAATTCCGCCATCCGGGCATTAATAAATAATTATTTTAATAGCCGATACTAAAATAATTGGGGCACGAAAGTAAGTATTTTGTTTTTTATTACCAAATCCAACTTATTTTAATAGTTGAAACTGTGTAACGCCTGTAAATCAAATAAAAATTATATTCTTTTAAAGCTGTAAAAACATCCCAAACAATTTACACATCATATACTTAAAGCTCCAATAAACATCAATGAATCTTATAGGATTTGAAAAAATATTTACAATTAATAAAATAAATATTTAGATATATAATAATTTATTTTTAGATTTGTCTAAAATTTTAATCATGTCAACGCAAACACAAGAAAATTATTTAAAGTGTATTTACAAACTTAGCACACAAAATATAGAAGGTGCAAGCACAAATGCCATTGCAAAAGAGCTGCAAGCACGTGCCGCCACCGTAACCGATATGCTTAAAAAACTGGCAGAAAAGAAACTGATTAATTACACAAAATACAAAAGTGTATCGCTTACCGTTAAAGGAAATAAACTGGCTTTGGAAATAATACGCAGACACCGGTTATGGGAAGTATTTTTGGTTAACACACTCCACTTTAAATGGGATGAAGTACATGAGGTTGCCGAACAATTAGAGCATATTAATTCCGAAAAGTTAATTGAAAATTTAAATAACTTTTTAGGAAACCCAAAATTTGATCCCCATGGCGACCCTATTCCCGATAAGCATGGCAAAATGATAGATACACGTTCAATTCCTCTTTCGGAAGCGAAAATCGGAGATAAGCTACAAATGACCGGGGTGCTTGAGCACAGCAATTCATTTCTAAATTATCTGAATGAAATTAACCTACTACCCAATCAAAAATTTACCATAAAAAAAATTAATCCCTTTGACCAATCTATGCAAATAGAAATACTCAAAGGTAATACACAATTTATCAGTTCACTTACGGCATCAAATATTTTAGTAAAATGTCTTTAAAAATAAAACACAGTTCCGAATCACTTTCGGAAGTACATGCTAGTGTTGATATAGCGCAGAAAAAAGGACTTTGGAAAAAGTTTTTTGCATTTCTCGGCCCGGCCTACCTTATTAGTGTAGGATATATGGATCCGGGAAATTGGGCTACCGATTTGGCCGGTGGGAGCAAATACGGTTACCAGTTAATATGGGTATTATTGATGAGTAATCTTATTGCCTTGCTCTTGCAAAGTTTAAGTTCTCGTTTGGGTATAGTACGCAGAAAAGATTTAGCTCAAGCCTCGCGCGAAACGTATCCAAAATTTGTAAATATTTACCTTTACATTTTGGCCGAAATAGCTATAGCCGCCTGCGACCTGGCCGAAGTATTAGGAATGGCCATAGGCTTACAGCTATTGTTTGATATTCCACTATTTACAGGGGTTATTATTAGTGTTTTAGATACTTTTATTTTGTTGTTCCTGATTAATTTCGGGATTCGTAAAATGGAAGCCTTTATTGTTACTCTTATTTCCATGATTGGGATTTCGTTTTTTGCCGAAATGTTTTTTGCAAAACCTCAAATAAGTGAGGTTATGACGGGCTTTATCCCCTCACTGCCCGACAATGACGCCTTATACATAGCCATTGGAATTATTGGAGCTACCGTTATGCCACACAACCTGTATTTGCACTCGGCCTTAGTACAAACACGCAAAATAGGGAATCAGGCAGCAGATATAAAACGCGCCATTAAATATAATTTTATTGATTCGGCCATTGCTCTTAATCTGGCATTCTTTGTAAATGCTGCCATACTTATAGTAGCAGCTGCGGCTTTTTATAAAAATGGGTTGTTTGAAATTGCCGAAATTCAAGACGCTCATCAATTATTAGAACCAATGCTTGGAACAAAATGGGCTCCCATATTATTTGCTGTGGCACTAATTGCTGCCGGACAAAGCTCAACCATAACAGGAACCTTAGCGGGACAAATTGTTATGGAAGGATATTTGAATTTAAGAATTCAACCTTGGGTACGCAGAATTATAACACGCTTGCTGGCAGTTGTACCTAGCTTAATAGCAATTTATTACCTGGGCGAAAATGCTACCGGTGAACTACTAATACTAAGTCAGGTAATTTTAAGTATGCAACTGGGTTTTGCCATTATTCCTTTAATTCATTTTGTAAGCGACAAACAAAAAATGGGTAATTTTGTTATTGGTACAAAAACCAAGATACTAGCGTGGCTAAGCGCATCTATAATTGTTATACTGAATATTAAATTAATTGTTGATGAGATTATTAGTTTAATTGGCACTTACCCGCATCATACTCTTAGCATTATTTTGGCCATAGTACCTATATTCTTATTTTCTTTGGGAGTATTATTTTATGTTACCTTCTTCCCTATGATTAGTCGGATTAAACATAAACAGGTGGAAACACCTCATCAAAATACAAAAGGGGTTTTATCTATTACCCGCAAAAATTATAAGCATATTGCAGTAACCGTAGATTTCTCTTCTTCAGATAATGCAGCTCTGTCGCAAGCTGTTATGC
The DNA here is from genome assembly GCA_020845635.1 of Bacteroidia bacterium. GTDB lineage: Bacteria > Bacteroidota > Bacteroidia > UBA4408 > UBA4408 > CAIKXD01. Next base: position 30,326 of record JADLFI010000006.1, on the reverse strand, counting down.
AGTCTGACCATGACACTAAATTAACCTTAATACATATTGTTGAAACCGCTGGAGCCATCATTATGGGTGACGAAATTAAAGACCATGAAAGTGCCACCGACATTCAGCAACTTGAAAAGTATAAAGAACATATTTCAGGCATGGGTTTTCAAGTAGATATAGCTTTGGGTTATGGTAATCCACGCAGGCAAATACCACAAATTGTAGCAGAAAGAAAGGCCGAGCTACTCATTATGGCAACACATGGGCATAAAGGTTTAAAAGACTATATTTTAGGTGCTACCATTGATAAGGTTCGTCATAATATAAACATTCCAATAATTATTGTTGGGGCATAGCTATGATAAGGCACTCCGTATAATTTAAAACAATTACTAATTTTGTCCATCAAAATAAAAATAAAATATACGTTTTCATGAAAATTGGAATAATAAAGGAAGGTAAGGTTCCCCCGGATAAAAGAGTTCCCTTTACCCCTGATCAATGTAAGGCAATAGAACAAATATTTCCGGGTACAAAAGTTTATGTTCAAAGCAGCCCTATAAGAAGCTATACCGATGATGAATATCGAAAGGCAGGAGTTGAAGTTGTGGAACAATTGAATGATTGTGATATAATATTGGGGGTAAAAGAAGTGCCTGTACAGGATTTGATTGAGGGAAAAAAATACATGTTCTTTTCGCACACCATCAAAAAACAAAGCTACAACCAAAAGCTTATTCAGGAAATTATCAGAAAAAAAATACAATTGATAGATTATGAATGTTTGGTAGATAATGATATGAACCGCATTATAGGATTTGGTCATTATGCGGGTATTGTTGGAACATATAATGGTTTTATGGGTTATGGTTTAAAATACAATTTGTATAATTTAAAACCGGCTCATTTGTGTCACGATAAGAAAGAAATGATGCAAGAACTTCAAAAAGTTCGTTTACCCAATATCAAAATAATTGTTACCGGAAACGGCAGAGTAGCAAATGGAGCTGTTGAATTACTTGGAGCTATGCAAATACGCAGAATAACTCCTTTTGAGTTTATTAATTATTCGTTTCGTGAACCCACTTATGTTCAGTTACACAGCAATAACTATAACGAGCCTTTAGATGGTTCGGGATGGAACTCACAAAACTTTTATAAGCATCCTGAAAAGTTCCGATCTACATTTAGTAAATTTACAAAAGATTGCGATTTATTAATTCATTGTAGTTATTGGAATCCTGCGGCTCCTGTGCTCTTTACCAAACAAGAAATGCGTTCGCCTGATTTTCACATCAGTGTAATTGCCGACATTACTTGTGATATTAACGGGTCTATTCCATCTACTTCAAAACCATCAACCATTGATGAAAAATTTTATGGTTACAATCCAATTACTGAAGAAATAGGAATGCCTTTTGACAACAATACTATCACTGTAATGGCGGTTGACAACCTCCCGTGTGAGTTGCCGCGAGATGCTTCTGAAGATTTTGGAAAAGAATTGATTGATAAAGTCCTGCCTTCTCTCATTCGTAACCTTGATAATGATTTAATAGAACGAGCTTCAATTACCAAAGATGGCAAGCTAACCGAGAGGTTTAACTATTTGTCTGACTATGCTTACGCCTAGTTGCTGATTACATGAATAACCTATAAACAATACATCAAATTTACTATTTATTAGGGAAAAAGAAATATTTTTCGTAATCTTGAAAAAGCTAAAAAAGGTACTGCTAATAGAAGTGCTTAATTTTTATGCTTTAAAAAGCTTATGATACATATACTTAGAATATTACTTTATCCTATTGCTGTATTATACGGTCTTATTATTGCATTCCGTAATTTTTTATACGATAATAAATTATTATACATTGCCTATCCAAAAGTAAAAACTATTTTGGTGGGAAATTTAAGTACCGGAGGCACAGGAAAAACGCCCCATATTGAGTATTTAATACGTTTATTATCCAATCAATTTCGTGTGGCTACACTTTCGCGTGGATATGGGCGCAAAAAAAGAGGATTTCGTATCGCAACTTTACAAGATAACTCAGAAACGATAGGCGATGAGCCTTTTCAATATTTTCAAAACTTTATTAATATTATTGTAGCTGTTGATAAATACAGAAGTCGGGGAATTAAGAAACTCCAAAAATTATATCCTGACTTGCAATTAATTTTGTTAGATGATGGGTTTCAACACAGGTCGGTAAAGGCGGGCTTGCAAATAGTGTTGACCGATTTTTCGTCAATGTATTACGATGATGCCATGTTGCCTACCGGAAATTTAAGAGAGTTTAAACAAGGAATAAGAAGGGCAGATATTATTATAGTAAGCAAAACCCCGCCAATATTTTCGCCCATTGAGCGAAGGTATATAACCTCAAGAATAAATCCGCTGTCTCATCAAAAATTATTTTTCAGTTATATTAAATATACTTCATTAGTTCATTATTTTGACAAAGCCGCGTATTCTGAAAATGAATTTAATCAGGTATTAACCAAAGAAACCTCTGTAATAGTATTTGCCGGAATAGCCAATCCTTCACTTTTGGAGGATTTTGCTCGCAGTAAGAGCAGAAGTTATACCCTGATGGTTTTTGACGATCATCACCATTATAATTTAAACGATTTGCAAAAAATAAAAGCTAGTTTTGATGCGTTAATAGGTAACAAAAAGATTATTTTAACAACTGAAAAAGATGCTATGCGCCTATTACACTTAAATTTGCCCTCAGAATGGAAAAAATTACCATTATACTATGCAAAAATAGAGGTAATGTTGCACAAACAAGACGAAGAAAATTTTAATCAAACAATTATAAACTATGTTGGAACAAATTAAAGAAACCACTGAATTTATTGAAAAAAGAGTAAACTTTAAACCACAAATAGGTATTATTTTGGGTACCGGTTTGGGAGGTTTGGTAAAAGAAATTGAAACACATACCGTGCTGCCTTATGAAGAAATACCAAACTTTCCGGTAAGTACAGTGGAAGGCCATTCGGGGAAACTTATTTTCGGAATTTTAGGCGGTAAAAAAGTAATAGCCATGCAAGGCCGCTTTCATTATTATGAAGGTTATGATATGAAACAAGTTACTTTTCCGGTAAGAGTAATGAAGTTTTTAGGCATTGAAAAACTTTTTGTAAGCAATGCCAGCGGTGGAGTTAACCCTGATTTTGAAATTGGTGATTTAATGATTTTAGACGATCACATCAATTTGTTTCCTACCAACCCTTTAATTGGTAAAAATTATGCATCGTTAGGTCCTCGTTTTCCGGATATGAGCGAGCCATACGACAGAGGACTAATTGCCACCGCCAAACAAATTGCCAACCAACACAACATTAAAGTTCAAGTTGGTGCTTATGCCGGAGTAAGCGGGCCATGTTTAGAAACTCCTGCCGAGTACAGATATATGCGTAACATAGGTGCTGATGCAGTAGGTATGAGTACGGTTCCTGAAGTTATTGTGGGTCGCCACATGGGCATACCATGTTTTGCTATATCTATTATTACCGATATGGGGGTTGACGGAAGAATAGTAAAAGTTACACATGAAGATGTACAAAGAGTGGCAGAAAAGGCCGAGCCTAAGATGACTTTGATTATGAAAGAGCTTATCAGTAAAATATAATATTTTAATGACCCTTACCTTTTGGAAATATAACATTGGCTTAATTCTGTTGAGTTTCTTCTTCTCTTTTACTGCCTTTGCACAAGAGGGAAATGACCCTTATGTAAATACTGACAGGCAAAATAAGAAAACGGAAGAGAAGGGAAAAACAAACAACAATAGTTTTACAGACAAACTACGCTACGGAGGCAGCTTTGGAGCTTATTTTGGGCAGCAAACTTATGTTGAGCTATCACCAAGGGTGGGTTATAAATTAAAAGAACGGTTTATTGTAGGTACCGGAGTAAACTATATGTATTTTAGCGTAAAAAGCTATGGTCAAAAATTTGTTTCACACATTTACGGGCCATCATTTTTTGCCCAATATGGAATAATTTCAGGGCTTTTTGCGCACGGAGAATTTAATGCTTTTAATATAAAGGTTTATCAGCCTTTACCGCCCTACAATGCTGAAAGAATTTGGATAGGCAGTGCTCCCGTAGGCCTAGGTTATTACTCCGGTGGGCATTTTGGAGGCGCATATCTGGCTATCTTATACGATTTAATTAACAATCCTTATTCGCCCTACTACAACGGTGGATTACCGTTAGTTTTGAGGGTTGGCTTACTATTTTAATTACAAACAAACAAATATTCATGAACATTTTAAAAAGATTATCGGTTGCACAAATCTTTGTGCTAATTTTCAATATTTCTGTAGTAGGATGCAGTAATAAATCTGATTCGGGCACTATTAAAGGTACTATTAGCAATGCTAAGGAAGGCTACGTATATTTAGACGAAATAACTGCTAATAACTTCATTACACAAGACAGTTCTAAGCTGGGTTCTTCGGGCAATTTTGAGTTAACATTTAATACTAAAGAAACCGGCTTTTTTCGTATTAGATTAAGTGAAAGTAATTATATTTTATTAATTCTTAATGAAAAAGAACAGGTAGAATTTACAGGCGATGCAAACAATTTAGGGGGAACAGCCAAAGTGAAAGGGTCAGAAGAAACCTCAAAACTATTTGAAGCCACACACGTGCTTCAAAGCAATGCCGAAAGGTTAGACTCTATTAATACGGTTTACCAAAATGCTCAGGGCAGCGAAAATATTGATGAGATAACTGCCAACCTGCAAGCAGCATATATGGAAATTATCAATAATGAAACTGTATTTGTAAAAGACTTTATTGATAAAAACATTAATTCTTTAGCCTGTCTGGCGGTAATTGATAAATTATCTTCTGATGAGCATTTAGAATACTATAATAAGTTAGATAAGGCTTTAATAAAGAAATATCCCAACCTCCCATATACAAAGCTTTTTCACGATAAAGTAGCCGAATTAAATAAATTAGGGATTGGCTCAGAGGCTCCTGAAATAACTTTAAACACTCCTGAGGGAAAAAGCATATCCTTAAACTCATTGCGCGGAAAAGTTGTTCTTATTGATTTTTGGGCAAGTTGGTGTCGTCCTTGTCGGATGGAAAACCCTAATGTGGTTAGAATATACAATGCTTATAAAGACAAAGGCTTTGATATATATAGCGTTTCGTTAGATAAAGAAAAAGGTGCTTGGGAAGAAGCCATCAAGGCTGACGGTTTGGTATGGCCTTCGCATGTAAGCGATTTGGGCTATTGGCAGTCATCGGTAGTAAAGCAATATAACCTAACAGGTATTCCGTTTACATGCCTGATTGATAAAAATGGAAAGATTATAGCCAAAGGATTAAGAGGCGATGCACTGGAAGCTAAAATCAAAGAAGCATTAGGATTATAAGATACTTTTATTACCTATATTATAGGGTATTCATGAGACCAATCTGTTATAACAGTATTGGTCTTATTTTTTATTTAACCCGGAAGTTCCTGTAAAATAAGATATTTATACCTATAAATAGGGGTTACCGTATGCTCAATAGTGCGTATAATACGGGTTTGAAGAGGAAATTTCTGACTTGAGACCTGATTTTTATCGAAATTTGAGGTCAAAGACCAATAAATAGAGGCTTTTCGACCATAGTTATTAACAAACAAGGTATTTTTTCAACAAAAATGATTTTTTCTGTACCTCCCTATTGGTGGGTATTTGAATTGAATTATTTTTGCTGCTGTAAATCGTTTTATTAATCCAAAAAACTAAAAACATGAACAAACAAGAATTAATTGAAGCTATTGCTTCAGATGCTCAACTAACAAAGGCAGATGCTAAAAGAGCTTTAGATGCATTTATTGATGCTACAACTGCTGCTTTGAAAAAAGGTGACAGATTAGCTTTAGTAGGTTTTGGTTCTTTCTCTGTTGCTGATCGTGCTGCTCGTACAGGACGTAATCCTCAAACAGGAAAAGAAATTAAAATTGCTGCTAAAAAAGTAGTAAGATTTAAGGCCGGTGCTGAGTTAGCTGGTGCTGTAAACAAAAAGAAAAAATAATTTTACTTTTTGAAAAAAGAAAAAGCCTCCCAACTCGGGGGGCTTTTTTATTGCTATACATTCATCGTATTTCTTCAGTAGCAACTGTATCAAATCATAATTATAAATGTTTTATCCAATATATCATATCAGTTCCTTCTATGGATTAATAAAAAAAATCATGCAAAAAAATATAATAAATTTTATTATTCATTTAGCTGTTTTACCTTTGATATATATATGTTTAAACCATGTCAAAACAAGAAAAAATAAAAAACTTTAATCCTAATAATCCGGCTTCGTCCAATAGTAATATTTTTGGATTGCCTTTTAATAAAGAAGAAGCTTCCATTATTTTATTACCTCTACCTTGGGAAGTAACAGTTTCATACAACTCAGGCACAGCCAATGCCCCCAATTTAATTTTTGATGCATCGCATCAGGTTGATTTGTTTGATCCTTATATTAAAGATGCCTGGAAAATTGGTATTTATATGGATGAAATAAATAACAATTGGAAAAAGAAAAGCGATGAGTTACGCAACAAAGCCGTGCAAATAATAAGCTTTATTATTAACGATGAGTTGGAAAAAGTAGAGGAAAAAGCCGGCAAACTGTATCATGAAATAAATGAAGGGGGCAGGCAATTTAATCAAGAGGTTAAAGAATATGTTGCCGATATTATCAATCAAGGGAAAATAATTGGCGGAGTTGGTGGTGACCATAGCACACCTTTAGGAATTATACAGGCTGTAGCTGATAAATATGAAAGTTTTGGCATATTACATTTAGATGCACACAGCGATTTAAGAGATGCTTTTGAAGGCTTTGAATACTCACATGCCAGCATCATGTATAATGCCTTAAAAATACCTCAAGTAAGCAAATTGGTTCAAGTAGGGATAAGAGATTATTGCGAAGAAGAATACCAGGTGATAATTAACTCTAACAATCGTGTAAAAACTTTTTTTGATCGTGACATTAAACAAGCACAATACCAAGGCAAGCATTATCACAGCTTAGTAGAGGAAATTATCAGTGAATTACCTCAAAAAATATATTTGAGTTTTGATGCAGATGCTTTGGATCCCAAATTATGTCCGCATACGGGAACACCGGTTGCAGGTGGTTTTGAAACCGATCAGGTTTTATACCTTTTAGAAAAAATAGTTGAAAGCGGAAAACAAATTGTTGCCTTTGACCTGAACGAAACAGGAAATAACGAATGGGATGCCAATGTTAGCAGTCGCTTGCTATATCGTGTTTGTAATCTTGTAGCACGAAGTAATAATTTGATTTAATGAGTATATCTTTTATAAAAATAGTTTAACCATGTTGTTGGATAGGTTCTTCATTAAATCATGTTTTATATTTCTTGGACTGACCATATATTTTCATTCGTTAATGGCACAAACAAAGCAACATAATCAAATGAAAGAAAATCAAAATCCTTTAATTTGTAATCCGCAAATAGGTGCATGTGAAGTCCCGGATAGCACTAATGATGTGAAAGCTGAACTACCGGGCAACACACAACAACTCAAACTAATATATTTTACCGATCCTATTTGTTCTTCCTGTTGGGGTATTGAACCTCAACTAAAGAAACTAAAACTTGAATATGGTCAGAAATTAGAAATTGAGTACCACATGGGAGGTTTGCTCCCCGACTGGAGCTATAATAGCGGTGGTATAAGTAAGCCTTCAGATGTTGCCCATCATTGGGATGAAGTGAGTACTTATTACGATATGCCTATTGATGGCGATGTTTGGCTGGAAGATCCTTTACCTTCATCATATCCTCCCTCTATTGCATTTAAAGCCGCTCAGTTACAAAACAAAAATAAGGCTCTTATATTTTTAAGACTAATACGTGAAATGGTTTTTCTTCAAAAAAAGAATATTACCCAATGGGAGCATATTTCTATAGCGGCCTCACAAGCAGGATTAGATACATTACAACTTAAACAGGATTTTGCAGGAAAAGCAAGAAACAATTTTGAAGATGACCTAAAACTATCAAAACAATATGGTGTAAGGGGTTTCCCAACTGTGTTTGTTACAGACCATAAAGGAAACAAGGAGATTGTTTACGGAGCACGTCCATACGAACAATATGAAGCTGCCATAAAAAGACTTGAACCGGGTATTTCAAAATCTAAATATTCAAATGAAATTGATCATCTTTTTCAACAGTTTGATTCATACACCCTGCGTGAGTTTTCAGAAATTTCAGGCTATTCAAAGATGGTATCTGAACAAATGCTAAACGATTGGGAAAAGCAACACAAACTGCAAAGAATTAGTACAAAAAATGGAAACCTATGGAGAAAGATTAATTATTAGCTGCTAGCTTTAATTTCTATTTACGTCTATAAAAATAACACCAAATACGAAACTATAAATCACATTTAAAGCATTAAACTGGCAACATTGGCTAACTCAGAGCGCTCACCCTTTTCAAGTGTAATATGTGCATATAATGGATGGTTTTTCATACGGTCAATCAAATAGGAAAGACCATTACTGTGAGTATCCAAATATGGAGTGTCTATCTGAAAAATATCTCCTGTAAAAATTATTTTGGTATTCTCCCCTGCTCTGGTAATAATAGTTTTTACCTCATGCGGGGTAAGATTCTGTGCTTCGTCAACAATAAAAATAATATTGCTTAAGCTACGTCCTCTAATATAAGCCAGTGGGGCAATATAAATTTTCTCTTTGTCCACCATATCTTTAATTTTTTGATACTCTCGATCGGTTTCTTTATACTGGCTTTGAATTAGTTTCAAATTATCCCAAAGTGGTTCCATATAAGGATTAATCTTGGCTTTAATATCGCCCGGTAAAAAGCCAATATCTTTATTGCTTAAAGGCACTATAGGGCGTGCAATATATATTTGATGAAAGTTTTGCTTTTGAGCCATTGCCCCTGATAAAGCTATTAATGTTTTACCGGTACCTGCAATTCCTTGTATAGTTACCAACTGAACATTAGGATTCATAACTGCATGCAAAGCAAACGATTGCTCCACATTACGTGGTTTTATCCCATAAGCATTCTCGCGATTGATACGTTCAAGCTGTTGGCTATTGTTATTAAAATATACCAATGCCGAATTTTGACCATTTTTTAAAATGTAATAATGATTGGCAATTGGTGTTTTAAGCTTTACGTCCTTAGGCAAACAATATCCTGAAGTATAAATTTTAGAAATAATATTCTGACTTACTTCAAGTGTAGTGTGCCCTTTGTACAACTGATGAATGTCTTTTACTTTACCGGTTTCGTAATCTTCGGCCTTAATATTTAACGAACGTGCTTTGAGTCGTAAATTAATATCTTTGGTCACTAAAATTACAGATGAGTCAGGTCTTTCATCGGCAAGCTGGCTCGCCACGTTTAAGATATTGTGGTCGGCTTTTTTCTCTCCAAAAATAACGTTGGCATCTTTCTTGCTTTTTTCATTCATCTGTACTTTAAATTTGCCTTTTCCCTGCCCGTTAATGGGTAGCCAATCTTGCAAAGAGTTTTTCTGAGAAAGCTGATCAAGCACCCGTATAAACTCACGTGCTTCAAAGTTGATAACATCATTCCCCTTTTTAAAGCGATCAACTTCTTCTAAAACAGTAATAGGTATTACCACATCATGTTCGGCAAAATTCTTAATTGCCTTATGGTCATACAACAATACGGAGGTGTCAAGAACAAATATTTTCTTGTCGTTTTTTTGTTTCTTTTTAGCCATTGCCATAGTTTATTAATGGTTGGTATTTATTTAATTCATCAAAGAACAGTATAAACATAATTATTGTAAATGATATATATTTTGTTGCCGAATTTTAGTTTTAAACAAGTTTATTCACTACAATACTTACATTTGTTTTTATAATAATGGGTACAGAACAAAAAACAATACGTTTAGAAACTCTTGATTATTTAAGAGGGTTAGCAGCTTTTGGTATTATGATTTATCATTACATGAAATGGTTATATATTTATCAGGGTGCTAATAGTGCTGTTGGTAGAGTAAGTGTGTATGGGGTTGAAACATTTTATGTGTTGAGTGGTATTACTTTGTTTTACGTGTATCAATCAAATTTCAATGAAAGACTTAACAACGTAAATACTTTTTATCTGACCCGTTTTTTTCGTATTTATCCTTTGTTTTGGGTGGCCACATTAGCTAGTTTAATTTGGCATCTAAAACCCGAACACCCGTTTAAATTATTTCTAAATTTTTCGGGTTTATTCGGGTTTGTAGCTTGGGATAAGGGAATAGCCACAGGGGTATGGAGTATAGGTAATGAGCTTTTCTATTATTTGTTTTTCCCATTTTTAGTATGGTTGTTTTATCAACGAAAAAGTATATTTTTTACTATAGGTTTTGTACTGATTATGGTTCATATATACTTTGCTTATTCTGTTTTTAATCCGGCTGATACTTTGCATAATCAATGGTCAAGTTTCGTAAATCCGCTAAATCATTTTCTGTTTTTTTATTTGGGTATGTGTATTCCCATGGGTTTGGAAAAATTTAGAGGGCATAATGTATTGGCTATACTTATGCTTGCAGTAGGTATATGGCTCTTGTTTATTCCTGAAACAGGAGATGATGAAATATTTTTATTAGCCGGATATCACCGTTTGCTCTTTACCTTAGCTGTTATGTTGATATGCACAGGTTTTTATTGCTTCTCGGGAAAATTGCCGGATATAATTTCTAAACCTTTTTCAACCTTAGGAATAATCAGCTATTCCGTATATTTATTACATCCTTTTATTTATCATTTACTGGCTATGGCCATAAGACAGGCCGATAATTACGGATATTTTTTTCCTCGCTCAAACTTAATGTTCATAACAGTTGCATCACTTACTACATTAGTAGTAAGTTATTTTGTGTTTCATTATTTTGAGTTGTTTTTTATAAAAAAAGGAAAAAAGCTAAGGCCTTAATTTCTGTACATTCTTAATAAGCTATTACTTTTTTCATTCTCAACGATGCTATCCATCAGTTTTTCTAATTTTTCTTTTTGACTTTTAGCTGTAACGTATTGCTCTTGTTTATTACTTTGTTTTTCAAACTCTGCTTCGCGGTCGGCATACATCTGAGATATTTCTTTAAGCTTATTAAAAGCATTCAGCTTAATATACCAAATATTGTTTTCGCGGGCCTCTTTAGCCAATATTTCTATTCCTTGATTAATGACTTCCTCATTGCTGCGCAATAAATAATTTCCATAAGCATCAATTATCTCATATTTATTGAAGCCCGTAATGCGATTAATATTTTTTACAAAGAAAGTATTTTCATTTTCTGAACCCAATTGTGAATATATCCTAGCAATTTCGGATACAAGAAGATATGATGAATCATTTTCAAATTTCTTAGCGGTTTCAAATCCTAAATCCTGGTCGGCTTCATATAAAACAGACAGTGCTGTAGATTGTACAAAGTAGGATTGGTCTTTAGTGGCTTTCACAATGGGATCTTTGCTGAATGTTTTTTCATCTTTCACCAAATCAAACCAAAAGTCGAGTGCATTAGCACGCACTATTGAACTTTCGTCTTTAGAAAATTGAGTGTAATAACATTGCTTTAATTTCGACTGATACAAACTGTTATTATCGCCTTTAAAACTCAAAAGTGCTTCTGCTGCATTCTTTCTCACTAAAAAGTATTTGTCGTTCAATGCAGCATCATACAAGCTGTTAAATGCTTTATCATCTTTATATGTATTAAGATTTTTGACAGCACTTAAACGTGCTCTAAGATGTCCGGCATGCTTTAATTGGTATATCCACTCATCTTCACTTTTCTCTTCAAACACCTGCCCAAGAATAATATAATCGCCATCAAAGCTCACTAAATAAGGGCGGCTTTCACAATCAAAACTAAAAGTTTCTTCTGCCTTCTCAAGTGTAATCTTATGGCGCTTCTTCCCTGTTGATGTGTACACATCAACAGCTACAGGAAGTTTAAAAACAACCTCACTGCTTTGAAATTGATTTATGCTTATGTTTACTTTTTTGGTAGTATCGTTATAAGTTGTTACCACTTTAATCATAGGATGCCCTGCTTCGAGAAACCATTGGTTAAAGAACCAATTCAAATCTTCACCGGTAATTTCTTCAAAAGCCATACGGAGATCGGCCAATTCAGCAGTATTAAATTTTCTTTTATTTAAATAAAGATTTAAGGCTTCAAAAAAAGCATCATCGCCCACATAGTTGCGCAACATGTGTAACACCAATCCGCCTTTGGCGTAGGAGTGTGAGTCGAACATATCTTCTTTATCATTGTAATGATATCTTACTATTTTTTCCTTTTTGTATTTTGATTCGGCCAAATAGGAATTCAAATCTTGAAATAACAATTCATTGGCTGCATCAACACCATGACGGTGGTTAAACCACAAATACTCGGCATAAGTAGCAAACGATTCATTTAAAGCCAAATTGCTCCAACTTTCGCAGGTAACCAGGTCGCCAAACCAGTGATGAAACAATTCGTGCGCAATCACATCTTCACTATTTTCATCAATCAGTTCACGGTCGGTTTTTAATACAAAATCACCATGCACGGTAGCTGTAGTATTTTCCATAGCTCCCGAGATGTACTCCCGAACTGCAACTTGCGAGTATTTTTCCCACACATAAGGAAATCCTAATAGTTTCTCAAAGTAAGCAATCATATCGGGTGTCATTCCAAAAATATGGCGTGCGTATTTAGCATAAGCAGGCTCCATGTAATACGATACTTCTTTATCTTTGTATTTATCTTTAACAACCACAAATTCGCCAATAGCTATCATAGTTAAATATGGGGCAGCCGGCAGCGATTGTTTCCAATAATCGGTTCGTGTGCCATCATTATTATTCTTTTGTGAAATCAATAGTCCATTGGAAAGTGTGGTATATTTATTATCAACGGTTAAGCTAATTTCTTGGGTCATACGCTGATTAGGGGCATCAATGGTAGGAAACCACTTACTGTTTGCTTGTGTCTCGCCTTGCGACCATACTTGCGTAGGCGTTCCCTTCTGCTTTCCGTCTTTATTGATAAAATATAAACCTTTATTTCCCATAATAGCCAAACTGCCTCCGTACTCAAGCGAATCGGGGTAGGCTACGTAACTTATTGAAATACGAACCGTATCATTTCTTGAATAGGTATTCCCTAAATCAATACTTAATACTTTCCCATCATAATTATATTTTAATTCTTTGCTTTTTTTCCCTTCTTCAAGGCTTGCTTTATTAATCTTAAAACCAACAGCATCAAGGTCAATAGTACCGGTTGGATAAAAATGTGGTTTAAACGTTAAACTTGCTTCTCCAAATACGGTTGCATTTGGGATATCAAATTTGAGATTTAGTTTTGTATGAATAAGGTCGTTAACTCTAGTACGTGCAGCCTGATATTCGGCAGGCTCCTGCTCTAAGAAATTCTTATAATGACCCATTAAAGAATCGTTATATCCTAATTCGTTCTCTGATGTTTTCTTGGTTGTTTTGCATTGCCAACTAAGTATTGTGCAAATAACAAGCAACAAAAGCAAGATGTTTTTTGAGGTGGAGAAAGGTTGCAATTTGATTGTTAATTATTTAATGCAAGTTACATTATTTTTTTAAAATCAATTGATGAAAATAATAAATTTAATTAACCGCCCCGGTTAATAATTTTGTCTTTAGGTATTTCTTCCACATAAACTTTAGTAAGCCCCTGCACCAAAAAGTTTAATTGTTTGGCAGCCGCTCGTGATAAATCAATAATACGCGTTGATTTTTTGGGCAAACGGTCATTAATTCTAACCACTACTACAGAATCGTTACGTAAATTGGTAACCCTTACAAAAGTACCAAAAGGCAACCATTTGTGCGCTGCCGTTAAACTGTCGTTGCTAAATATTTCGCCACTGGTAGTTTTACGACCATGGAATTTACGAGCATAATAACTGGCAGTACCTTTTACCTGATAGAGTTTTTGTTGTGATAAAGCAGAATTAACACTTAAATCAAAGGAGAAAAGAATAAGTAGTAAGCCTATAAATGCTTTAATAAAATTATTCATTAAAGTAAAGTTAGTATTTCTTCGTTAATATTCCTAAAATATAACAAAAAAAATTGTATATTTTTAAAATTAGTATAGGTTTGTACTACGTAAAATTAAAACATTGGGCAACTTAGTTATTATTCCTACATACAATGAGAAAGAAAATGTGGAGCGAATGATTCGCGAGGTATTCTCTTTGTCTGTTCCATTTAACATATTAATTGTTGATGATGGTTCGCCCGATGGTACAGCCTTAATTGTAAAACAACTTCAGAAAGAATTCAGCGGCCAATTGCACCTGCTTGAACGCCAAGGAAAGCTAGGACTTGGGACAGCTTATATTGCAGGTTTTAAATATGCCATTGAACATGGCTTTGATTTTATTTTTGAAATGGATTGTGATTTTTCGCACAACCCAAAAGATTTGGTTAGACTGTACGATGCATGTGCTAATCAGGGATATGATTTGGCCATAGGTTCACGATATGTGAAAGGCGGCAAAGTGGTTAATTGGCCTTTAGGTCGTATATTAATGAGCTATTTTGCTTCACTTTACGTCCGTATGATATTATGGGTAAATATTAAGGACACCACTGCAGGCTTTAAATGCTACCGTAAAAAGGTGCTGCAAACCATAAATTTAGGCAAAATACGGTTTATTGGTTATGCTTTTCAGATTGAAATGAAATACATGGTAAAGAAAGCAGGATTTAAAATTAAAGAAGTTCCCATTACCTTTATTGACAGAACTGCAGGGGAATCTAAAATGAGTAAAGGTATTTTTAAAGAAGCTATGCTTGGTGTTATACAAATGCGTTTCTCAGGCTTCTAATTTCAAAATTATTGCACTCTGAATTTAAAATTTCCTGAAGGCAGTTCGCTTTCCAGTACTTTCTTCTTTAATTGCTCTTTATATGTTTTTATTTTATTTAAAATTTCAGGTTGTGATGACCCAATAATCTGTGCAGCCAAAATTCCGGCATTGGCTGCTCCGTTTAAGGCCACTGTAGCTACCGGAACTCCCGTTGGCATTTGGAGTATGGACAAAACAGAATCCCAGCCGTCAATGCTGTTTGATGATTTTACCGGAACGCCAATAACCGGTAGAGGACTTTTTGAAGCTACCATTCCGGGCAAATGTGCTGCACCTCCTGCACCTGCAATAATAACTTGCAAGCCTCTTTCGTGTGCGGTAGAGGCATACTGCATCAACAAATCGGGAGTGCGATGAGCTGATACAATTTTTACTTCAAAGAAAATCCCCAACTCTTCTAAAAGTTGTGCGGCTGCTTCCATTACCGGCCAGTCTGAACGACTTCCCATAATTATTCCTACTTGTGCTTTCATTGTTTTATTCTGTTGTTGCTTTAATTTTCTGCTGTACTATCCGAGCATTTTTTATGGCTTCTTCCATACGCTCGTGAAGTATGGTAATGTGTCCCATTTTACGGAATGGTTTGGTAAGTTTTTTCCCGTATAAATGAACATAAACTCCGGGTATTGACAATACATTGTCTAATCCGCTGTAAACCGCAACCCCTGTTTTGTTTGGCTGCCCTAATAGGTTCACCATTACCGATGGGGTATGGCAATAAGTAGAGCCTAAAGGCAGACCCAAAATAGCTCGCAAATGTTGTGCATATTGTGAGGTGCGACAGCCCTCAATGGTTTGATGCCCGCTATTATGTGGTCGCGGTGCTATTTCATTCACCAATATTTTATCATCGTAGGTTAAAAACATTTCAACAGCCAAAACTCCAACAATATGGATACTTTGTGCCACCTGTACGGCTACGTTACGCGCTTGCTGCACAATGTTTTCAGGAATATCCGCAGGCATTTGTAAAAACTCCACCAAATTTTGCTGTGCATTAAATTCCATCTCTACAGGATCATAAACAGCAGTTTGCCCTTGTTCATTGCGTGCCACAATAACGGATAACTCTTTTCTAAAATCAATAGCTTCTTCCATTACCGAAGGAGCATCAAAGGCTTGTTCAAAATCTTTTTCATCAAAAAGCTTAGTTACTCCACGCCCATCGTAGCCTCCTTTGCGAAGTTTCTGAATCATCTTCTTTTTTCCCGACTCCCAAACTTTTCGTGCTTCTTGTTTATTCTCAACCAACGAAAAAGCTGCCGTTGGGATATGGTTATCTTGGTAAAACTGTTTTTGAAGCCCTTTGTCTTGTACTACTTTAAGCACTTGCGGTTGCGGATATACTTTAAGTCCTTCCGATTGAAGTTGTAGTAAAGCATCGGTATTGATATGTTCAATCTCAACCGTTAATATTTCAGTTCGTTTGCCAAAATGATATACTGTATCAAAATCCATCAAGCTGCCACATTCAAAATGTTGAGCCAAATAGCGGCAAGGAGCATCTTTATCGGGGTCTAACACATAAATTTCGGCATTCAAATTTACAGCTTCTTGTATCAGCATTTTGCCCAACTGACCACCGCCAATAATTCCTAACTTTACCGCTTTAAAGTGATTCATAAACTGATGAATTGTACAGCACAAAATTATAATTATTCGTTCATGTTAATGCACAATTATGCATCTGCTTCTGAATTTTATTTGTATTTTCAGGAAATATCAGTTGTTTCAACCCTTTTACAAAACCATTGATAAAAGAATAATACAGCAGTTTAAAAGAATTTATGTTTTTTTGCGTTATATTTAATTTATCTGAAACAGTAAATTATGTTTAAAAAAATTACAGGTACTTTTTTTTCGCGTCTTACAGTATCTGTATTGAATTTTATTATTATTGTTTTAACCGCAAAATTTTTGGGAGCAGAAGCACGCGGAACCATTAGTTTGGCTATGATTGCTATTGCCATAAGCGGTTTAGTAAACGAAATTGTAGGTGGCCCTGCAGTAGTATATTTAATTCCTAGGTATAACAATAAAAAAATTGTTGTAATGGCCTATTGTTGGGCTGTTATAACAAGCATAGTGTGCAACTCTCTTTTTATTGTTTTAAATTTCTATGATTCATCACTTTTCTTAATGGTCAGTCTTTGTAGTTTCTTTTTATGTGTGGGTTCTATTCATCAGTTTGTTTTATTGGGACATCAAAAAATTAAACAATTCAACACCTTATTGGTTATTCAAAGTTTAATGCTTATGGGAGTTTTCCTATTTTTTATTTTCATGAATATCCTTAAAACCGAAATTTATTTTTACGCACTGCTGTGTTCGTATATCTTATCTCTGCTTTTAGGTTTTTATTTTACTTCATTTGTTTGGCAACAACATCATACTGCTGTTAGCGTGTCGCTCAAGCAACTATTCAGCAATGGTTTACTTACCCAATCGGCCAGCATTACGCATTTACTAAGCAGTAGAATTAACTATTATTTCTCCGAATATTTTTTGTCTTTGGCATTTTTGGGTGTATTAAGTACGGCCGTATCAATTACCGAAGCGGCAATGTTATTCAGCAACAGTATTGCATTAATTACCGTAAGCGAAGTAGCCAACCAAAAAGACCATAGTAAAACCATTGCCTCTACGCTAACTCTGATTAAACTCTCTTTGTTAATTGCATTAATGGTTTTAGTGCTTTTATTAATTTTCCCAAGTTCTTTACTTACACTAATTTTCGGAAAAGAATTCAGTCAAATAAAAATCATTATTTACACCTTGCTGCCATCTATATTGGCCACTTCTATTAGTCAGGTTATTGGTCATTATTATTCGGGTTTGGGTCGATATGCGGTAAACACCAAAGCGGGTATCTTATCCATGCTGGTGTCTCTTGCTTCCTTTACTTTATATACTTTATGGCCCTCTAAATGGATACCGGGTATAGTCATAAGTTTAGGAGCATTGGCAGCATTAATATATTATTTAAAATTATTTTTGAGCGAAAATAAAATTAGGGTAAATGTTATCATTCCCACATTTTATGATATTAAATTTTTTATGCTAAAGTTTAAAGGATTATTAAATGGCTAAAGTATTATGTGTGGAATTGGCGGAATAGTACGATTCAATAAAAAAACAAATCATATTAAGCAATCAGCCATATTGCTTAATCGGTTAATTGCTCATCGCGGCCCCGATGATGAGGGTTATATGCTTTATAATAGCCATACGCTTATTACTGCCTATGCCGAAAATACGCCCAACGATTGTATAAATTACCCGATAGACTACAGCCCAAAGTTACATATAAATGAGGCTCACGATGACTATGACATAGTGCTTACACACCGTAGGTTAAGTATTATTGAACTTAATCCTGTAGGCCATCAACCCATGAGTATTGATGAAGGAAATTACTGGATAGTATTTAACGGTGAAATATATAATTATCTTGAGTTGCGAAAAGAATTACAGGCCTTAGGTTGTACCTTTCGCTCGGAGAGTGATACCGAAGTAGTTTTGCAGGCCTATAAAGTTTGGGGTAAAGAATGTTTGCATAAATTTAATGGAATGTGGGCATTTGTAATCTTTGATAAAAATAAGAAAACCCTGTATGGCGCACGAGACAGGTTTGGGGTTAAACCATTTTACTTTTATCATGATAAAGATGTTTTTGCTTTTGCCTCTGAACAGAAAGCCTTAATAAAAATGCCTTTCATAAGCTCGGGAATAAGACCTGAAGCTGTATTTGACTACTTTGTAAAAAATGAGATTGAATACGAACCTCAAAGTTTTTTCAGACATATTATCGAATTATTTCCGGGACACAATTTTGAGCTAAACCACGCCACAGGCTATTTTGCTGTTGAGCAATATTATCGTTTATATACTAATCCCGATTACCGTCCTTTTGAAGAAAATAAATTTAATGTAGCCAAAGAAGAGCTATACCAACGTTTATTTCAAGCCGTACAATTACGTATGCGAGCCGATGTGCCTGTAGGTGCTTGTTTAAGTGGTGGTATTGACAGTAGTTCTATTGTAGCACTAATTAATACTATTAATGAGAACACCAAGTCTGAACATAAAACCAACTTATACACTGCTTCGTATAATGATATTGCAATAGATGAAAGTCCCTTTGCAGCGCGTATGGCTGAAAATATTAATGGAACTTTTCACCGTGTATTTCCGCAAGCCAATGAGCTGTTACATGACCTTGAAAATTTAATTTACTGTCAAGATGTGCCTATTTGGAGTACCAGTACCTATGCACAATACCGTTTAATGCAAAAAGTTAAGGAAACAGGCATTAAAGTAGTATTAGATGGTCAAGGGGGTGATGAACTATTTGCCGGTTATCATAATTACTATTATAACTATTGGAGAGAACTGTTGGGAAATTATAAATTTAAAACCCTTTTCACTGAAATGAAAGGCTTTTTGCCTTTCCCACACAATATGTTATTCTTTTTGAAACAACATTTACGTTATTCAACAATACATAAAATGCCAAGCTTTGTACAGTTTCAAATTAACCGTAATTATTTTGGCGATTTATATTACCTCAACCCTGTATTTTTAAATCAATACAAAAAGAGATTACAAACTCCTCCGGCTCCGGGCAACCTAAATCAAATGCTGCATACCGACTTTAACAGTACACGTCTTAAAGCTTATTTAAAATGCGAAGATCGTTGCAGTATGTGGCATAGTGTTGAGTCGAGAACTCCTTTTGCAGACGATATACATCTCATTGAATATGCTTTTCAGCTACCTTCTTCATTCAAAATACATAAAGGCATAAATAAATATATTTTGCGCCAATCTATGCGTAACAAAGTGCCTGATATTATATTGAATCGTAAAGATAAAATGGGCTTTACCACACCTAACGCTCAATGGATAAATGCTATCAAAGAAGCCGTAAGACCTTATTTTAACAATGAGCTTAAAGATTATTTTGACATGAATAAGTTAAATAGAGACTACAACCGGTTGTTTGACACCAAAACTGCTGATGCCACCGACACGCGTACTTTTAAGTTTATAGCCTTTGCTGTTTGGAAAAAAACATTTGGCTTGTAAATTAAATATTGAACATCAAGTATTCTTTAATCGTGCAATTGCCTCTGAGGGCTGAGGATGAGAAAACACGGTATTGCCTGCCACCAGCACATCGGCTCCTGCTTCTTTCAACAATGGAGCATTCTCAAAGTCAACTCCCCCATCAATTTCAATCAATGCTTTTGAACTGCTTTTTATGATTAACTCTTTTAACTCCTTAACCTTTTTATAAGTATTTGCAATAAACTTTTGTCCGCCAAATCCGGGGTTTACCGACATTAAGCAAACTAAATCTATATCGCTGATAATATCTATTAAAGAATGAATTGGGGTGTGTGGATTAATAGCTACTCCCGCTTTTATATTTAATGATTTTATTTGTTGTATGGTGCGATGCAAATGCGTGCAAGCCTCTAAATGCACCGAAATACTATCGGCTCCTTGAATGCAAAATTCATCAATATAACGCTGTGGCTCAACAATCATCAAATGTACATCAATGGGTTTGTGGGCACGTTTTTTAATTTGTTTTAATACCGGAAAACCAAATGATATATTCGGAACAAAAACTCCGTCCATAACATCAACATGAAACCAGTCGGCCGATGAAGAATTAATCATTTCAATTTCTTGATCAAGTTGACCAAAGTTGGCCGATAATACAGATGGGGCAATAAGCATTCTACAATGATTTTAAGTTCAAATATACATAAAAACAGGATGCTTACCTTGATGAAATTGCAAATTTTTGTTTTACGCGCAGTTTAAATACTAATCTACTACAAGGTTTCTATATTATTAAACCCTTTAATGATACCTTGCTCAATAGAAAAAAAACAAACCTCCTGCTTTGTTGATTCAATGGCAGGTATGATTCTTTGTGGATGCGTATCGGTAATAAATACTTGACCAAAATCGGGCTGACTAATATATTGCATAATATTATTCAAACGCAATTCATCTAATCGGTCATAAACATCGTCAAGGAGCAATAAAGGCTTAGTGCCGGTAGTATTGGCTATAAAGCAATATTGAGCCAGTTTAAGCGCCATTAAGAAAGATTTTTGCTGTCCTTGCGATGCCATCTTTTTTACACTATTCCCATTCATTTCAAATCCTAAATCGTCTTTATGAATACCGGCAGTGGTGTATAACATTACTTTGTCTTTTTCTAAATTACGGGTTAAAACCTGTTCCATTTTTTCGCCATCGCTGCTGCTTTGCAACACTATGCTTACTTGCTCTCGCTGTCCGCTTATTTTTTCATAAACCGACTCAAAAATAGGGTTAAATTTTTCGAAAAACTGCTGTCGTTGTACGGCAATGTAATCACCGCTTCTGCTAAGCTGCTCATCATATATTTCAAGGGCGGTAATATCAAAATTTCCCTTCTCGTGAAAGGTCTTGAGTAATGCATTGCGCTGTGTTAATACCTTATTGTATTTTATTAATTGCTCTAAGTAACTTTTGTTGTATTGAGCTATTACCCCATCAACAAATTTTCTGCGTATTTCACTCCCTCCTAATATTAATTCAACATCTTCGGGGGCTATCATTACCAAAGGTATTAATCCTATGTGATCGCTCAATCGTTGATACTCTTTTTTATTCAGTTTAAATTGCTTTTTTTCGCCTCGTTTTAATCCGCAATATACATTTATTTCTTCCTTGCTATCTGTAAGGTAATAGCCTTGTATCATAAAAAACGGAGCATCTTTTTTGATATTCTGACTGTCAATTTGGTTGTAATAACTTTTGCAAAACGACAGATAATAAATGGCATCAAGCATATTTGTTTTACCCATTCCGTTATTACCCGTGAAACAATTAAATTTCTCTGAAAAAACTACTTCTGCTTGTTCGTAGTTTTTAAATCCCAACAAATGAATCTTCTGTAAAATCATCTAAGCAGTAGAATTGGATATTAAATAACAACATAAACTCTCTTGACATGGCAGTCATTCTTCCATATTTTTTCTTGTTGGCTCCCGGACTGAACAGGTAAAGCTTCAAGACCCGAAAGCTCTGCTCCTTCTAATAAAAACCGCAAGCACTTACTACAAGTATCAAAAAACTGTGCTAATACGGCCAACAAAGCAGCTTTTCCATTCGCAAAGGTTAAAGTTAAACCCATTTTCATTTGCAACATCTTTTCGTTTATATCAGTATTTCTCATTTTCATTCTGTATTGGTGTTTCTTTTCGGTTATTTGCATTACTCGTCCGGCATCATTCAAAAAAATTCAGAATACTCAAACAAAGGGTAAAATAACAACCTAATTTACGTTTTGAGCATTTCAGCAAATATTTTTCTACCTAATTATTGTTTTTTTACCTGCCTCAAATGCTGAACAAATGTATTAAAATCGAATGAATATTTTTGTTGGCTTTATGATTGTTTCCGTATCTTACAAAAATACAGGATGTATAGTATCTCATTTTTGTTTTTTTCAATAAAATAATGCTCCTAAAAACATGATTTTACCTCCTTAACCGTAAATGTATGAAGGCTAAACGTAAATTGAAGTATATTTAATTAATGGTTGAAATAGCCGTAATTTTAATTTACTTTTGTAAATAATATGTATTAAAAACAATATGCCCCATTTTATTGGAATAATTCCTGCACGTTACGCTTCAACAAGATTCCCCGGTAAGCCTTTGGCCGATATTAAAGGAAAATCAATGATACAAAGGGTTTACCTAAGAGCTGCAAAAGCCGGCCTTAATGATTTATATGTGGCTACAGATAATGATAGTATATTTAAGCATGTGGTTGATTTTGGCGGAAAGTGTTTGCTTACTTCTGCCTCTCATGGCAGTGGTACCGACCGATGCAACGAGTCGGCTTCATTGCTGAACCTTCGGCCTGAAGATGTAATAATAAATATACAGGGCGATGAACCATTTATTCATCCTGAGCAAATACAATTACTATGCTCATGCTTTGAAGATATTCATACCCATATTGCCACATTAATAAAATCCATTAATGAGCTGCACGAATTACAAAATGTAACTATTCCTAAAGTAGTTATCAATAAAGACCAAAATGCCATTTATTTTAGTCGTAGTATCATTCCTTTTGCCAATGCCGAAAAAGCACAACAAATACTTTCTCAAAAGCAATATTATAAGCACATAGGTATTTATGCCTATCGTGTAAAAACACTTCGTGAAATAGCTTCTCTCAAGCCCTCTTTCTTAGAGCAAGCCGAGTCGTTGGAGCAACTGCGTTGGATTGAAAACGGATACCCTATAAAAACCGTTCAAACCTCTTTGCAAACTATTGCTATTGACACCCCTGCCGACCTGGCACAAGCCATTCAATGGCTTGAAAACAATACCACAGATGTTGAAGAATAATGTTTTTATTGGCAAATTAATAAGTATTACTTACCTCCAACCATTTTTTTAATTTCATTAAGTTTCATCAAGGCTTCCACAGGAGTTAAAGTATTGATGTCGGTTTTTAGTAATTCTTCCTTAATTTCACTTAATACGGGGTCGTCTAATTGAAAAAAACTTAACTGATACTCTCCCGATGAAGGGCTTTTACCGGCAGGTAATTGATTCCTTTTTTCGGCATTATTTGGCTTATGTAAGCTTTCTAAATGTTGCAATATTTCATTTGCTCTATCGGTTATTTTGCGTGGCATGCCGGCCATGCGGGCTACATAAATACCAAAGCTGTGCTCACTGCCTCCGGGAACAAGTTTCCGCAAAAACAATACCTTATTATCTAATTCTTTAACGGCAACATTAAAGTTTTTTATTCTTTTAAAATGTTCTGCCAAATCATTAAGCTCGTGATAGTGAGTGGCAAACAGGGTTTTAGCTCGCCCTTGTTTATGATCGTGTATATACTCTGCAATGCTTTGTGCAATAGAAATACCATCATAAGTACTTGTGCCGCGCCCTATTTCGTCTAACAATACTAAGCTGCGTGCCGATAGGTTATTCAAAATACTGGCTGTTTCATTCATCTCAACCATAAAAGTACTTTCGCCCGAAGATATGTTATCAGAAGCCCCTACTCGTGTAAATATTTTATCTATAATTCCTATTTGAGCATGTTTGGCGGGCACGTAACTTCCCATTTGTGCCATCATAACAATAAGTGCCGTTTGGCGTAGTACAGCCGATTTTCCCGACATATTGGGACCGGTAATAATCATGATTTGCTGCACTTCATTATCTAAATAAATATCATTACTCACATAGCTTTCACCGGGTTTCATCAATTTCTCAATTACCGGATGACGCCCCTCGCTAATACTCAGCACATAGCTGTCGTTAATTTCGGGCTTCACGTAATTGTTTTCAAGTGCGCATTGCATAAAGCCCAGCAGGCAATCAATACGAGCTATTAAAGAAGCATTTAATTGTACAGGCTGAATATAATCCATTAAACTAAGCACCAAATCATTGTACAGCTTGGTTTCTATAGCTAATATTTTTTCTTCGGCACCCAAAATTTTTTCCTCATATTCTTTTAGTTCGGGGGTTATATAACGCTCGGCATTGGTTAAAGTTTGTTTTCTTACCCAGTGTTCGGGAACTTTATTTTTATGTGTATTGGTTACCTCCAAATAATAACCGAAAACATTATTGAAAGCTATTTTTAAAGATGGAATTCCGGTGGCTTCGGCTTCCTTTTGTTGAAGTTTTGACAAATAATCTTTGCCTTTAAAGGCAAATGTTCTTAGCTCATCTAATTGCTCGTCAACTCCGCTATTAATAATATCTCCTTTATTAATTAAGGTGGGCGGTTGGTGATTAATTTCCTTGTCAATACGCTGGGCAATAATAGTACAAGGATTAAGTTGCTCGGCTATTTTCTGTAAAGGCAAACAACTGCTTTGCAAGCATAGTTCTTTCAGGTTTTTTATCTCAAACAAAGCATTCTTCAACTGAACCATTTCGCGAGGCAATATGCGGTTTACTGCCACCTTTGCAATCAATCTTTCTATATCTCCCATGGATTTGATAGAAGAATGCATGGCTGCCGACAGCTCGGTATGATGCATAAAATATGATACCAGTTCTAATCGTTCACGTATGGGTTGTAAATCTTTTAGCGGCATAGCCAACCAGCGTTTTAGCAAACGTGCTCCCATAGGCGACACGGTATAATCTATTACCTCTATTAAGGTTTTTGCTTTGCGATTATCGGCTGTTCCGGTAGTATGAAATAGTTCTAAATTTCTAATCGTAAACTGGTCGAGCCATACATAATGCTCTTCATCAATACGAGTAATTTTATTAATATGCCTAACTTTATCGTGTTGGGTTTCGGCCAAATAGTGTATGGCTGCACCGGCAGCAATAATAGCAGTATGCAAGCCTTCCACGCCAAAGCCTTTCAGCGATGCAATATCAAAATGTTTTAATAATATGTCTTGCGCATAATCAATGGTAAAAACCCATTCGTCAAGCGCAAAAGAATAAAAATCGGGACCGAATTTCTCGGTAAATTCTTTTCGCATACTTTTTTGATACAGCACTTCACCGGGCTTAAAGCTTTGCAATAATTTTTCGGCATAGTCTAAAGAGCCTTCAGCAATAAGAAATTCGCCTGTTGATATATCTAGAAAAGCCATCCCTGCCTTATTATTTTGCAGAAACAGGGCAGCTAAAAAGTTGTTGCTGCTATGATCCAACACCTTATCATTGTATGATACTCCCGGAGTAACTAACTCTGTAACGCCTCTCTTTACAATGGTTTTAGTCATCTTTGGATCTTCCAACTGATCGCAAATAGCTACACGATGACCGGCACGTACCAGCTTGGGCAAATAAGCATCGAGCGAGTGATGAGGGAATCCGGCTAAATCAATAAACGAAGCAGCCCCATTAGCCCGCTTAGTAAGCACAATACCCAAAATGGAGGAGGCTTTTACGGCATCTTCTCCAAAAGTTTCGTAAAAATCGCCCACCCGAAACAGCAACAGCGCATCAGGATACTTGGCCTTAATACTGTTATATTGTTTCATTAAAGGGGTTTCCACTACTCCATTAACTATTTTCTCTTTTTGCTTTGCCATGAACACTCAAAGGTAAGCTAAAATGCATTTTTAGAGTTATCATTACAAGCTTTTATATCATTTTTTTTTAACATTATACGGTACCAAAGCCCTATAAACATTTAAGAATTATCTTTATATTTAAGTGTTTGGATAAAATTACGCTTCGCTCCTCGCCTCAAATAATTTCATATTTCTATTTTGTGAGCAAGCATTTTTTCTACGCTGAATCAATATAAAGCCCCAACGGCCTTTGGCTAAAAAAACATTTTTTATAGGCAATAAGTTCAGTAAAAAAAATTTTGCCATCAATAAGGTCACGCTTTGTGGCACAGCAGTTTAAAACCTACTCTTTTACCTCTTGCGTAATTCGTGATATAGAAGCAGCCCCAAACCAGCCTACGGCCTTAGCTTTAGAATCTTTATCAGCATTGACAATATTAGTTGGAACATTAGAAGCAGGACTAGCAAACATCCCTTCATTAGTCATTTGTAAACGAGCCATATTCAGGAAATAATAACTTGGCAAACCTATTGACCAACACTCTATTCTTACTTTGTCGCCTTTATTAAACCTCTCCGGATTTAAGGCATATACCACCATTGGGATAAAAGCCACATGATCGCTGCCGGGCCCGTATGATGCATCATAAGCCAAATTCATATCAAAAGGATTATTGTAAAAAACATCATTTTTAAAGGTCTTAAACCAGTAACATGTCCCCTCGCCTTTTATATCTTTAGTGGGTGTTAAACTTCCGTCAGATTGGCGGGTAAAAATTTGTTCAATAATATAGCCTGCTTTTAAAGTATCGGAGCCAAGTATGGCAGCATCTCTATGCACAAATTTCAAACTGTCTATTTTAGGAACCGAATCCATATAGGCCATAGCATTATACTCCTCACCATTATATTTAATATATAATTTATAGAAATTACCCGGAAAACCCATAGGGGGATTGGTAAGGCTTATTTCAAAAGGTCCGCTATATTCGTAATTGCCGGTATTATGGATATCGATAAAATTAAAAGTGCGCCCTAAAGCATCGGTAACTTGCACGGTAGCTCCTAATGCGGGCGGTGCCGGTGCATTATTAAAATATCCGCTGGTTTTACGTAACTTTATCATTTGCTTCTCTATACCACTGTTTAAGGCTTCACTGTCTAAATAAAAAGTAATAAAACCATCTACTGTTAACTGTGACTCTCCTTCTTCCAAACTCAAGTCTATACGGTCTTCGCAAGCACTCAGCAACATGGCTAACATAATTAAAGAAACAAAAGAAAACACTGCTTTTTTCATGCACTCTAAAATTTAAAATTATAAGCAATGGACGGAACTATATTTCCAATAACCGAAAACTGTATTGCTTCAGTAATAGTTGGATTGGAAGGATTTCCTCTAAAGTAAATGCTGAACGGGTTTTTACGAGCATACACATTATATGCCGAAAGCACAATATTGTGCTTATACTTACCTTGCCACTTGTCTTTAAGATGTATGGTTGCCGAAACATCTAATCGGTGATATACCGGAATACGTGTATTATTGCGGCTTCCGTAAACATTATGCGGAATAACATAGCCTTGAAACTCTATGCGATTGGTTGGAAATGTGGTTGGTGTACCGGTGCTGAATATGAAGGTGCCTCCAAACTCTATTTTCTCATTCAGGGTGTACATGGCTACTAGATTCAAATTATGCGCTCTATCAAATCGGTTGGGATACCACTCATCATTATTAATCCCTTTTACCTTTCGTTCTGAGCGGGCAAGGGTATAGCTTATCCACCCGTTGAAATTGCCTTTGGCTTTCTTTAAAAACAGTTCCATACCGTAAGCCCGGCCTATACCATTCATCAACTCTCCTTCCAAAAGTTTATTCAAGAGCAGCTCTGCCCCGTCAATATAATCAATTTGGTTTTGCATATTTTTATAGTAAACCTCCAACGAAGTTTCGTAGGTATTATTTTCTGTAAAATTTCTGAAATAACCCAAAGCTACCTGATCGCTGAGTTGTGGTTTAATGTTATTGGTACTGGGAACCCATACATCTAAAGGCGTACTGGCGGCAGTATTAGATATTAAATGTAAGTTCTGAGTTGTACGGTTATATCCGGCTTTAATAGATGATTGATCGCTGATTTCAAACTTAAAACTAAAGCGTGGCTCTAGCTGATGGTATGACTTTATTAACTCAAATGAATCAAAATCTTGATGCCCTATGGTATCTTTGCGTATGTTTGGCTCAGCACTTTTAAAATAATAGGCGGTGCCTTTCCCTATATAGTTAAAATTAGTGTAACGTAAGCCATACTGTATAGAAACACGTCCGTTTATTCTTTGCTCATTGCCGGCATATAAAGCATTCTCAATAGTATATTTCGACTTGTCGCCCATTTCGCGTTTCTCGCCCTTACTATAGAATTTAAGTCTTCCGGGATCAAAATCGTAAAAAGTTGATGTTCCTCCAAAAACTATAGTATTTTTCGGGTTATGATAGTAGGTAAACTCGGGTTTAATACTATAATTAATAATCCTTGATTGCCAGTTAAAGCCATCATAATCATCGCCTACTCCTATTAAATAATCGTAATTGCTGTAAATTAAAGATACATTGCTAAACAAGCGGCTGTTATAAATATGATTCCACCTAAAGGTTCCGGTAGCATTCCCAAAATCAAAACCAAAGCGTGGTTTGCCAACACCAAAGGCATCACGACCAAAATAGCCTGATAAATAAATTCTGTTATTAGGGTTCAAGCTATAATTCATTTTTACGGTTAAGTCATAAAAATAAGCTTGTGCCTGCCTTATATTTTTGTTGCGCGCAAAAGGAAAAAAAATATCAAAATAACTCCTTCGGGCAGCTACTATAAATGACGATTTATCTTTTACCAAAGGCCCTTCAACACTCAAACGGCTAAACAGTAAGCCCACTCCGCCATCGGCATGATAGCTTTGATTATTGCCGTCTTTTAGCCGAACATCTAATATAGAGGACAAGCGGCCTCCATATTGTGCAGGAATACCGCCCTTGTATAGTTTCACATCTTTTACCGCATCGGGGTTAAATACCGAGAAAAAGCCAAACAAATGCGATGCATTATATACCGGGGCTTCGTCCATCAGTACCATATTTTGGTCAATACTACCGCCACGAACATTAAAGCCTGTGGCTCCTTCGCCTACGGTGGTAACTCCCGGCAGCAACTGAACAACTTTTACCAAATCTATTTCGCCCAAAAATGCCGGTATCTTTTGAATCGTTTTTATTTCAAGCTTGGCAACACTCATTTGTATGTCCTTAACATTGGCATCAGATTTTTCAGAGCTTATTTCTACCGCTTTCAACTCCTGACTTTTGGTTTGCAACTTAACCTGCAGGCTCATATCTTTATTCAAATTAATGGGTTGCACATAAGTTTGATAACCCAAACTGCTAAACTGCAAGGTATATTGGCCCGGTGCTAAGGTTATGGAATAAAACCCATACACATTGGTGGCGGTGCTACTGTTATTTTCCTTAATAATTACGGCAGCGCCAATCAGGTCTTCTCCTGTTTCTGCATCTTTTACATAGCCGCTTAAGGTATATTTGTTTTGTGCTATGCTTTGTAGCGAAACGAATAATAATAATAAAATTAAGTTTCTGAAAGCCATAAACTACAAAGGTAGTAAAGAATATTATAGCTTATTCTAAATTTTTATTAATGCCATCATCACGAATATCTATAAATACTAAATATAATTTCCCGAAACAAATTTCATAAAGAAAAAAGAAAAAGAACAAAAACCAATAAACACCCACTTTACAAACAAAAACAATAATTGAAAACCAAAATAAAATGACCTTTGAAAAATAGAGTAAAAAATCAAGTGAATTTTTTGTGCGGGGCTTTAGGTAAGTAATCCTAAGCGAAGCGACTTGGGTTACGATGAAAAAAAAATTCAAGTAGATTTTAAGCTATTTTTCAGCAGTCTTGATTTTTTGTTTCTTTTTTATCAAGAAAAAAGAAAAAGAACAAAACCAATAAACACCCTCTTTAAAAACAAATTAATAATTGAAAACCAACTTTAAAATGACCTTTGAAAAATAGCGCAAAAAATCAAGTGAATTTTTTGTGCGGGGCTTTAGGTAAGTAATCCTAAGCGAAGCGACTTGGGTTACGATGAAAAAAAATTCAGGTAGATTTTAAGCTATTTTTCAGCAGTCTTGATTTTTTGTTTCTTTTTTATCAAGAAAAAAGAAAAAGAACAAAAACCAATAAACACC
>JADLFI010000005.1 GCA_020845635.1 Bacteroidia bacterium | reverse complement strand
GCCTATTTTAATAGATATTTGGACGTTAATTCTTCATTTGTATGGAAATTGACTTTTTTTAAAGATTTTATTTAGTAGAATTGTCCACTGTAACATTTGTAACAGCATAATTTATTAATTGGTATTATTCTTGATAAATTTATTAAAACTGAAAATAATTATATATGAAAATTAAAAGAACTATTGTTTTTGGGGCTGTATTGATAGGATTAACAGCCTTTGCAATGAGTGTAAAAACTTCTACACCTAAACCAACTGAGCATGTTAAACCAACAGCCGTAGAAACAATGCCTGATTTTGCTGTAAAGGATGCAAATGGAAAGACCATAAATTTACGAAGCCTGAAAGGTAAGAAGGTTTTTGTAAACCTATGGGCTACATGGTGTGGTCCGTGCCGTAGAGAAATGCCATCAATAAACAATTTATACAAAAAAGTAAATAGTAAAACCGAATTTGTAATGCTTAGCTTAGATGATAATTTTAATAAAGCTATTGCATATAAGGCACAACAAGGTTTTGATTTTCCTGTTTATTATCCTGCAAATAACCTCCCTCCTTTATTCCAAGTACAAGGAATACCAGCCACATTTATTTTTAACGAGAAAGGTGAACTTATTCAGCGATTAGAAGGAATGATGGAGTATGACACTGAACAGTTTGTGAAATTATTGTCCGGTAAATAAAATATATGATTTGTAGGTTGCTCTTGAATTTTAAAAAAGTCAAGAGCAACTTTTTATAGTAATACAATAGCATTTCTGTGAAGTTTTACCTTCTTATTATTTTCCATTTGCTTAAGTAATCGCGAAATTACAACACGCGAAGTATTTAGGTCGTTTGCTATTTGTTCATGGGTAAGTTGTAACTCATTATTACTCGTTGCGTTTTTTTGTTTTATTAAATAGTATTCCAACCTTTCATCCATTTTATGAAAAGCAACACTACGCATCGTGTCTAATAGTTCTTGAAATCTTGCTCGGTAATTTTCCAATACAAAATAATACCAACTTTTGTAACTCTGCATTAGCTTATCTAATATTTCAAGCGGTATTAATAATGCTTCAGTATCTTCTGCTGCTATGGCTTCTAATTCCGATTTTTTATTTCGTGCTGCACAAATAAAACTCATTGCACATGCTTGTCCGGGCTCAATAAAGTACATAAAATATTCCTCTCCTTCTTCTCCTGTGGTATAAATTTTTATTCTTCCGGAAGTAACCAATACAGTCCATTTCAAATACTGTCCACTTTCCATTACCACATCGTTTGCCTTAAATGTTTTTACAATTGCGTGCGAAGTTAATTGTTGTTTTAAGCCATCTTCAAAATGTGGAAAGAGTTGGTTAATTAATTCTATCTTTTTATCCATTATCCTTATTTTAAACAACGTTTATATAATTGAACAGTATTTTCTAATCCATAATAAAGTGCATCACATACTAATGCATGCCCAATGCTTACTTCTGATAAATTAGGGATGTTTTTATAAAAGTAATTTAAATTTTCTAACGACAAGTCATGTCCGGCATTTATTTCTATTTCCAGCAATGAGGCTTGTTTTGCAGCATCTATGTACGCTTTAATGGCTTGTTCTTTATTAGTGCTGTAATGTTTTGCATAATTCTCGGTATATAGTTCAATTCTATTAGTAAGCGTTTTTTTTGCACCATTAATTTTATCTATATCAGGGTCAACAAATATGCTTGTTCTAATACCGTGGGCTTTAAATAATTGAATAGTTTCTTTTAAATAATCACCATGTTTTATCGTATCCCAACCATGATTGCTGGTAATTTGGTTAATTGCATCCGGCACCAATGTTACTTGAGCAGGTTTTACTGCCAACACCAAGTCTATAAATTTTTGTTCTTTTGGGTTGCCTTCAATATTTAGTTCAGTTGAAATAACTTTTTTTAGTGCATAAACATCTGCATAGCGTATGTGCCTTTCATCCGGGCGAGGATGTACAGTAATGCCATCAGCACCGAAACGTTCAATGTCTATTGCTGTTTTGATTACATCAGGATTATTACCACCGCGCGAGTTTCGTAATGTTGCAATCTTGTTAATATTTACTGAAAGTTTTGTCATAAATAATTATTGGCTCAAAAATAAGTTTTACGTAAAGTGTAACCTAATTTTATTATTTGTAAAATATCTTACACATTTGCAATATGTATGCTTTGGCAATTTTGTTCGTAATCTGTTTGGGAGTATTGTTTTATACCTACATTGGGTATGGAGTAATTGTAGGCATACTTGCTACTTTAAAAAAAATATCCAAAACAGGAATTCATCGTATTGATGAAAATTTTTCACCTTCAGTAACTTTAGTTATACCATGTTTTAATGAAGTTGCGATATTGGCTGATAAAGTTAAAAATTCACTTGCTTTGGATTATCCTAAAAGCAAACTTCATATTTTATTTATTACCGATGGAAGTACCGATGGAAGTGAGTTATTCTTAAAAAAACATAAAGGAATTGAAGTATTGCATAATCAAGAAAGAAGAGGTAAAGCTGCTGCCGAAAATCGTGCAATTGCACATGTTAAATCCGATTTTGTTGTTTTTTGTGATGCCAATACATTTTTAAATGCTGATGCAATAAAACATTTAATGAAGCATTTTGCGGATGAAAAAGTAGGTGCTGTTTCTGGCGAAAAGCGAGTTGCAATTTCAGCTAATTCTGTGTCAGCATCTGGCGAAGGATTATACTGGAAATACGAATCGTGGCTGAAAAAACAAGATAGCAGCCTTCACACGTTAGCAGGTGCAGCTGGGGAGTTAATTGCTTTCCGAAAAAGCTGTTTTTTGCCATTGGAAGAAGATACAATATTGGATGACTTTGTGGCTACAATGCGAATAGCAATTAATGGGTATAAAGTTGTGTATGAACCTTTGGCCTATGCCTCTGAAATGGCAAGTGCATCAGTAGAGGAAGAATTAAAACGAAAGATAAGAATAGCTGCCGGTACTTGGCAGGCGTTGTTTCGCCTACCTAAGGCGTTAAATCCGTTGCACGATGCGTTGCTTACTTTTATTTATTTTTCGCATAAAGTAATGCGTTGGGTATTTTCGCCATTAGCATTGGTATTGCTGTTTCCAATTGGAATGATACTCCACAACGCAATTGGTGGAT
Organism: Bacteroidia bacterium; assembly: GCA_020845635.1. Lineage (GTDB taxonomy): Bacteria > Bacteroidota > Bacteroidia > UBA4408 > UBA4408 > CAIKXD01. The sequence goes on along the minus strand of JADLFI010000005.1, from coordinate 1,171 downwards.
GGTATACGCTACTTTGGATTATGCAACTGATGTTTTACTTTTTTGCTTCGTTGGGTAAAGTACTCGAAATTAAAAATATTAATTTAAAGCTGTTTTATATGCCGTATTATTTCATCGCTACTAATTATTGTATGATAATGGGATTTATCCGATTTGTGCGAGGAAAGCAAAGTGTAAAATGGGAAAAAGCTATTCGTGCACAGTAATTTTAGTACTACTAATTTATATATTTGGAGTGCTGCTTATGAAATAACAATTTAACAATTCAAATCAAAATGAGTAACTTAATTCAATTATCAAATATTACACGTTCATTTAAAATAGGGGAGGTTGTAGTTCAAGCTCTTCGTGGTATTGATTTAACAATAAATAGAGGCGAATATGTGGCATTAATGGGACCATCCGGTTCCGGTAAATCTACATTAATGAATATTTTGGGATGCTTGGATACACCCACATCCGGTCGTTATTTTTTAGAAAATAATGATGTAAGCGAAATGGAAGATGATGAGCTTGCTTTAATTCGTAATAAAGCTATCGGATTTGTTTTTCAAACGTTTAATCTTTTGGCTCGAAGTAGTGCTTTGGATAATGTAGCATTGCCTTTGATATATGCAGGTATTGGCAAAACCGAGCGAACAGAGAGAGCGCAAGCAGCATTAAGTAAAGTGGGATTGGCTGATAGGGTTTCGCATAAGCCGAATGAATTAAGTGGTGGGCAAAGACAACGAGTGGCTATTGCACGTGCTTTAATAAATAATCCTTCAATTATATTAGCAGATGAACCTACCGGAAACCTGGATACTAAAACAAGTTACGAGATAATGGAGTTGATAGAAACTATAAACAAACAAGGCAATACTGTAATAGTAGTAACCCATGAAGAGGATATAGCCAAACGAGCCAAGCGAATTGTTCGATTACGTGATGGAATTATTGAAAGTGATACAATTGCTTAATAAAAAAGGCTGTCGTTTTTGCGACAGCCTTTTTATTATTTGTGTTTTGCCAAAAATTATTTTTGAACTAATCCATCAAATTGAACTTGAGCGTCTGATGCAGATGAACCAGTTACAGATTTGATGCTAATTAATCCTAATTTACCTTCTTGTGTTTTGAAAAGGATTAAATCATTTGCTACTACGTTTGTGGTAGTTTGTCCGTATGTTTT
>JADLFI010000004.1 GCA_020845635.1 Bacteroidia bacterium | reverse complement strand
TTAAAATGTTGTTTGCAACTTAATTCATCTGGAAAGTCACTTACGAATTTGATTATATTCATGTCAATTTTGTTTTCCCTATTATAAATATTATTTTTGACTGGTACAAATAAGGATGTACATAAATATATTGAGCAAAACTGCAATTTATAGATTTGTTCTTTGCCATAAATAATTCACACCTGACTTATATGGGTATGAGAATTTTAATTACTCAAGAAAAATTAAGCAAAATACTCCATTTTCAGAAACCATGTTGTCTTAAAATTGCTTTAGCTTATTTCACCTATTTTATTCATTTGATTTTTTACAAACTCCGACAACTCAAATATCCATTTCTCAGAAAAATCGAATTTGATACCGGCTGTTTCGTATATAGTTCCTATACTTTTAGTATATCCTAAGGAAAGGGCATTTTTGTACTGTTCAATAGCTACAGCAGGGTATTGGAGGTAATTTCGCCATATAGCAATGGCTCCAAGTTGAGCAAATCCGTACTCTATGTAATAAAAAGGAACTTCGTATAGGTGTAGTTGTTTTTGCCATAAATAGCTTTTATTATCTTCATATCCTTCCCAATTGGTGTGCTTTCCTCCAAACTCGTGATAAATATTTAACCATGCCTGCTTACGCTCGGTTGCGGTGTGGTTATGGTAGAGATATAACCAATGTTGAAACTTATCAATAGCTGCTACCCAAGGTAAGGTGCGTAATATATCTTCCAACTGTTTAGTTTGTGCTCTTTTATAATTATCCTCCTGAGGGAAAAATTCTTGCCAATATTGCATGGTTATTAATTCCATACTCATGCTGGCTAATTCGGCTACTTCTGAGGGTACATTTTTAAATTCGTGCAACTTTAAATGATGGCTTAAAAAAGAATGTATGGCATGTCCGCCTTCGTGCACCATTGTTACTAAATCACGGAAAGATCCCACAGCATTCATAAATATAAAGGGGATGCCACTTAGCGGAAGTGGGTATAAGTATCCACCCGGGGCCTTCCCTTTTCTGCTTTCCAAGTCAAGAAAATTGTTTTCCTTCATGGTGTTTAGGCAGGTTTCAAAGTATGGGTCAATTTTATGGAATACATTTTTTGTTTTCTCTACCAGTTCTTTTGTATCGATAAAAGGATGAAGGGGTGGTAATCCCTTGGCATCCACCTCAAAATCGTATGGTTTTAGCTCATCTAAAGCTAAGTTCAATTTTCTGTTTAAATCTATATTATCTATTAATGGAACAATGTATTTTTTTACCGACTCGTGAAAAAGAGTACAATCATGAGGGGTATAATCAAAACGCCCCATGGCATCAAACATATAATCACGATAATTGGTATATCCGGCATTAAGGGCTACTTGATGTCGAAGAGCCACCATTTTATTTAATATATCATCAAGCTCTACTCTCACTTCTGCTCTTTTGGCAGCCATTATTTCATATACTTCCTTACGTTTTTTCCTATCGGTATTTTGAAGTATTTTGGCGGCCTGGGGCATAGTCATGTCTTTTCCATCAACATTTACAACAAGCCCCCCTGATACTGTGCTGAACTGTTGTGATAAGTTATTGAGTTCAACAAATAAAGGTATATTTTCATCACGAAAAATGGCAATATTAGTTTTTACCATTCGTAAATAATTATGATAAAGCTCAGGGTTGAGCTGTTCAAGATAAGGGCAAGCGATAAGTTTTTTATCAAGAATATTGGAATATGGAGAAATAAACGGTTGAATTTTTTCTGTAAAAAAGCTAAAAGCTTCTGCTGCCTCTTTATTAGCAGTATTGCAGGTCATAGCTATATATCTTTTTCCTAAATCTTCGGCAACAAACGCTTCAAGTTCACTTCTTTTTAGCATCCAATTCTCAAGTGCTTCAATGGAATCTATATGATCGTTTTCTAGTTCTTGAAAATAGGGTTTAATATCGTCCCATTTTGTTAAAATAAAATTATCGGGAAGAAAAATTAAGTTTATTTTTTCTCTTATCATAAATTAGTAAAATTAAAAATGCCGTGAATATAATCACGGCATTTTATTAAATAAAATATTTGTAAAACTATTAACCACCCGTTTTTCTAACCGTAGTAGTTTTTCTGGCGCCTTTTGCATTAGCTGCTCCTACTTTAGTGTTTCCGGCCTCAACTCTAGTTTTTGAGGCTGATTTGGTGGCGGCTTTCTTAGTTTTAGGTTTTGTTTCTGCTGCTTGTTCTGTTTCAGTTGACTCAGGGGCTTTGTTCTCTTTTGATTCTATTAATAAACCAGCTTTTTCAAGGATATTATACCAAGAAACCAGTTTTTTCATATCTGACAGATGCACTCTATCCTGATCGTAGTCGGGAATAATAGACTTGACAAATGATTTTAAATCATCATTAGACGATACCTTTTTTGTGTCAATTGGGCCTTTTTCTTTTTCAAAAATTTTAGCAAGAACCTCCTTTAAAGGCATATCATCCGAGTTTGTAAAAATACTAATATCATCCAAAGCACTAATTTTGAAAGTACTGAAAGCATGCATACGTTTTTTATCAATCAATGATTCAACAATAATACCGTTATGTGCCTGTGCAACTACTTTAAATAAACCGGGATAGCCCGAAATAGCGATAATTTTAGATAAATCCATTTTGTTTTATTTATTAACAGAGAGGTGCAAACCTAAAGTTTTTTTTTTACATAACAAGGCAATTTATGCTAATTAACTGTTTATAAGGAATAATAAAAGTTAGTAATGTTTTCAAAAATTATAAACTAATCGGTTTTCCGGCATAGAAATCAAGTATTTTTACTTTGAAAATATACTCATATTTGGCTTGTAACAGTTGAGCTTCGGCATTTGCCATATTGTTTTTTTGGGTAATATAATCAACAGAGTTGGCAGCCCCCAGGTTATATCTTTGTTCTACATTATTAAGGGCTTCTTTAAATGAAGCAACAGATTTTTGAGAGGCATTATACTTACGTAAAGTGGCAGTAGCATCAGCATAAGCTTGAAACACCATTTGTTGTAGATTTAACTTAGACTGCAACAATTGCAAGCGTGCACTTTCTGTATTAATCTTTGCCATTTTAATATTGTTTCGTATTTGAAAGTTATTGAATAAAGGAATACTTAGTGTTAAACCAAGAGAGCGATTAAAGTTATCGCTAAATTGTTTGCTGTATGGCGTTTTTTGATATTGAGGGTTTAGGTATAATGAATAAACTGGTTCGCCCAAAGCGGTAAACCCAATATTTCTCATCAGCGAATCGTAGCCTGTAATTTGTTGGGCTAAACCGGAGTATCCGGTACCTATGCTTCCACTAAAAGATAAAGAAGGACTCAAGGCACTTTGTGCAATTTTTATGGATTTTTCATTGCTCTGCACCTTAAATTCAGCAGCTTTAATAGAAGGTTGATTATTGAGCGCTAAATCAAATATTTGCTGTGCACTACCGGTTATAGGAAGTTCTTCGGGCTGTGGAAGTACAGGGACAACAATATCAAAACCATCAGGACTAATGTTAAGCAACAAGGCTAAATTTAGGGTAGCCATACTTAATTGATTTTGGGCGTTAACCAAATTAAGCTCTTCGTTAGCAACCTGACCTTCAATTTCAAGACGATTCGATTTTGGCAGTGCGCCTGCATCAACCATCTTTACAATACGTTCCAATTGTTTGTTAGAGGTATTTAGTTGGTTTTGTGAAACTATAACTAATTCTTTAGCTAGCAATACTTGCAAAAAGGCATTAGCTACATTTAGTGAAACATCATTGGCAATACGCTCAACATCTTTTTTACCGGCCAATAAGTTAAATTCGTTTTGTTTAATAGTATTATAGTTTTTTAGACCATTAAACAAATTCCATTGGCTTTGTAAGCCCATATTTATTGATTGTACCCTAGTGTTGGCAAACTGATTGGTAAAACGGTCAATAGTTTTCCCAAAATTGTAAGTATTGTTAGCCCCAATATTAAGATTTGGCAAAGCATTGGCCTTGCTTTGATCTAAATTTATTTTATTAAGTTCGTTGTTTAGGTAGGCAATTCTAATTTGCAGGTTATTCTTCAAAGCATACTCAATGCATTGCTGTAATGACCATTGTTGCTGTGCATTTACATGATGAACAAGAAGTAAAAAGAATATTACAAGATATTTAATTGTTTTGTTCATATAATATTAGAAAGTGCAAATGTATTTATTATTGGCATTTTTTTCATTATTGAATTAAATAATTGTTTTAAACTTGTTACATTAGCCCGAAAATAAAAAAGTATGTTAGCTGAAAATCTAAAAAAAGCAATAAGAGATATTCCTGATTTTCCTAAACCGGGTATATTGTTTAAAGACATTACGCCTTTGTTGCAAAATCCGGTATTATGTAAAGAAATAACTCAAGAATTTATAAAAAACATTACTCCAGGTTCCATTGACGCGGTATTTGGTATTGAAAGCAGAGGTTTTTTGTTCGGGATGATGATAGCCGAAGCTTTAGGCACTCCCTTTGTTCCCGTACGTAAAGCGGGAAAACTACCTTACACCACTATTCGTGAGGAATATACTTTAGAATATGGTACCGCAACTATTGAAATTCATACTGATGCTATTAAACCCGGGGCTAAAGTAATGATACATGATGATTTGCTGGCTACAGGCGGAACCGCAGAAGCCACAGGCCGATTGGTAAAGAAAGCCGGAGGCGTTGTTGCGTGCTATTCATTTTTAGTTTCGTTAGATTTCTTGATGGGTAAGGAAAAATTACTTCCTTTTAGTTCTAATATTATTTCATTGATTAACTACTAATTTTTTTATAATTTTGCCGTCCTAAAAAATAATATTAAATATGAATTTTGCCTTAAATGAAAATCAGCTTATGATAGCTGACATGATAAAAAAATTTGGAGAGGAACATATTCGTCCAAATTTAATGCATTGGGATGAAAATCAGATTTTCCCTATTGAAGTATTTAAAAAACTTGGCGAGCTGGGATTAATGGGAGTATTGGTTCCTACAGAGTATGGAGGCTCGGGCTTTGGATATAACGAATATGTTACAGTGGTGAGCGAGTTAGGAAAAATATGTGGGTCAATTGGGTTATCTACAGCTGCTCATAACTCATTATGTACAGGTCATATTTTAGCTTTCGGGAATGAAGAACAAAAGAAAAAATATTTACCTAAGCTTGCTTCGGCCGAATGGATTGGGGCTTGGGGTTTAACCGAACCTAATACAGGCTCGGATGCAATGCGTATGAAATGTGTTGCCCATCAAGATGGCGATTATTGGGTGCTAAATGGTGCCAAATGTTGGATTACACACGGTATTAGTGGCAATGTTGCCGTTGTAATAGCCCGAACAGGCGAATTACTTGACTCACATGGAATGACCGCCTTTATTGTAGAACGTGGAACTCCTGGATTTAATGCAGGTAAAAAAGAAAATAAACTGGGTATGCGAGCCTCCGAAACTGCTGAAATGATTTTTGATCAATGCAGAATTCATAAAAGTCAGGTTTTAGGTAATGTAGGCGATGGTTTTATTCAGGCTATGAAAATATTAGACGGAGGGCGAATATCCATTGCTGCCCTGTCGTTGGGAATTGCTAAAGGTGCTTTTGAAGCATCAGTAAAATATGCCAAAGAAAGAGAACAATTTGGACAACCAATTGCTAACTTTCAAGCCATAGGATTTAAATTAGCCGATATGGCCACCGAAATAGAAGCGGCTGAGTTACTTACTTTTCAAGCTGCTTATTTAAAGAATAATCATAAGAAAGTAACCAAAGAAAGTGCATTTGCTAAATATTATGCCTCGGAAGTAGCCGTAAAATGTTCAGTTGAAGCAGTGCAAATTTTTGGTGGTTATGGTTATACTAAAGATTTTCCGGTTGAAAAATTTTACCGTGACAGTAAACTTTGCACCATTGGAGAAGGTACTTCGGAAATACAGAAGTTGGTAATAGCGCGCGACATATTACATTAAGATAAATATTACTTTCAAATTACAATATTCATCATTGTTTTTTGTTGGTGTGAGTACGTGTACAAAAGCAGTTTTACATTGATTTAGGGTACGGATACCCTTATTTTGAGCTACTTTTTTGCCAGTCTTTTCCTCAGTATTTTACCCGGGTTTTGGAACTCTAAAATATACAGCTTCAAATCATTGATTTTTGGGCTTTAGTTCCAATGTTTAGCGACAAAGGTAATATCAGTTGAATTGAATAATTATTAAAGAATAAGTTAAAAAAATTTGTAACTCAGGTTAAAAAAAACTTAATGCTAAAAATATTTGGATATTCAAATCTTAATTATTACTTTTGCACCCTAAAATTTAATTCATAAAGATGATTATAGTTCCAGTAAAAGAAAGCGAGCCAATAGACAAGGTTTTAAAGAAATTCAAGAAGAAGGTTGAGAAGACCGGTATGATGCGTGAATTACGCGATAGACAAAAATTCACCAAACCTTCTGTTTCAAGAAGAGACCAAATAAAAAAAGCTATCTATAAGCAAGCTTTAATGCAAAGCGATATATAATAGTACTTATTTAATATTTACTATATTTTAATACCTTTGAGTAATTATTCATTTACTCAAAGGTATTTTTGTTTATGTATAATATTCCCGATTTCCTAGAATATTTATTATATCAGAAAAGATATTCCACACATTCCATAACAGCCTATAAAAATGATTTGACTTCTTTTCATCAATTTGCAGAAATGGAAGGGTTTAAAAAGATTGAAGAAATAAATCATTTAGTTATACGTAAATGGTTAATCAGCCTTATGGAAAACGGATTAGAGGCTCGAAGTATTAACCGTAAGATTTCATCTTTAAAATCATATTATAAATTTTTGATTAGAGAAGGTAAGGTACAAATTAACCCAATGTCAAAAATTATAAATCCTAAAATGTCAAAGAAGCTGCCTGAGTTTGTTGAGAAAGCTCAAATGGATAATATGTTTGATTGGGATAATGTTTTTGATGCAGGCTTTGAAGGTATTCGTAACAGAACTATCATCCTCCTTTTTTATAATACCGGCATGCGTTTGTCTGAACTAAGAGGACTAAAAAAAAACGATATTGATTTTAGCAATTTGCATCTTAAGGTTCTTGGCAAAAGAAATAAAGAACGTATTATTCCCTTTACCATTGACTTTAAAAAAGATTTATTATTATACTTACAATCTATTCCGGCTGATTACTGCCATACTGAGTATTTGTTTGCTCAAAGAAACGGGAAGTCGCTTTACCCAAAACTTATATACAATATCGTGAATGAGACCTTAGCAAAAATTACTACTTTAAGAAAGAAAAGCCCGCATGTGCTCCGCCACACTTTTGCTACACATATGCTCAACAATGGTGCCGATTTAAATGCCATTAAAGAAATACTTGGTCATGCCAATCTTTCGGCCACGCAAGTATATACGCACAACAGTATTGAGAAACTAAAAAAGACCTATAAGCAGGCACATCCAAAGGCCTAACAATAAAAAAGAAAGAGTGGGTTTAACCCGATTATCTATATAGGGGCATAGAAATGAAAAAATATACCCGTTTCGTTCATTTTATTTCGTGCACATTCAACACGGAAAACCATATCATAATAAGTTACCATATCAAACCCTAAACCATAGCCATATTGCCATTGATTATTTAATTTATTTTCTAAAAAATATAGTTTGTCTTTGGTAATACCCGCATCAAAAAAGGCATTGAGATAAAAGGCAAAGAAAAGTTTATCAAACTTATCATCGTTAAAATAATTAAAATCAATAATAGTTGGTTTTAATATTTCATATTTGAGGTTTGTTTTAAACAAGGCGTAACTACTGCCATCAATCACATAATATTCATAGCCTCTTATATAATCGTTATACCCCAAGCCTCGCTGTATATAGTATGGTTGTTTATCAGAACTGCTCCATTTGCTCTTAATAGCATACGCTCCATACCATCGGTTAGCAAATTGGTTATAGAATCTGAATCCACTTTCCAGTTTAAAGAAACTGAAGTTTTCATTTTTCAATAACCCTAATCCTATTTGTGTGGCCTCCATAGTATATAACCAACCTTTTAGTGGATAGGGTTTGTAATCGCGATGGTCAGAAGTAAATAAATAATTCAATGAAAAGTATTCAAGATAATCTTGCCCATTCATAGTATAAGTAGGAGAAAGCAACCGAATGGTATCGTGAATTTTTGTTTGATTATATCGGTACTCCAAACTATGTGCATTAAAAATACCTTTACGATAGCTATACTTAAATCGGGCATATTGCTCTTGCCGAGTGTATTTATCGGGGTCTTTGTAAAAAAGCAATACATTGTTTAGGCTTTTGTAGCCAATTTCGTGATTACGCGAGAAACTGTAGCTAAAAAAAATACCACTGCGTTGTTTTTTGCCTATGTTAGGAATATCGTATGCCAATCCGAACCTTTCGGAGTAGCCAAATCGTAAAAGTAATTGCAGGTTTTCTTTCCTGCCTCTAAAATTATTCCAAATAACGTAGGCACCATAATTCAGCCTTTTTAAGTCGCGTTGCTGCAACCAAATATTGGGGTTACGATCGGGTATTTCAAGAATGGGCGAAGGCCAAATATACCAACGCTCGGTAACGGTTATGTATATATAAATATCTTCTTTTTCGCGCACATAATGAATCCGTACAAAGTTAAAAAGAGCCGTATTCATTAGGTTTAATCTTGACTGTTTAAGTTCTTTGCCCAATGTAACGGTATCAATATATTGACATTCGTGAAAGGTAAGCTCCCGTTCAATAATTTTATACTTGGTAACTTTGTTACCTATTACAAAAATATTTTGAATGGTATATTTAGCAAGTTGGGTAGTATCGTTATGGGCCGCCCATGCATAATTACTTTGTTTGCAGAAAATGAAACAAAATAATAGTACATAAAATCTTATAACGATATTCATTAGTGGAAATAAATTCCTAAAATATAAAAAAACTTCCTTATTTATATGTTAATGTATTTCATGAAAGAGGCAAAACGGTCTTTCAAATCATCAACATACTCACTTTGGTGGAAGGAAGCTTTAATAGTATAGTTAAATCTGTTAAAGGTTTGGATAATAGCCGATAAATCAGTTCGATTAATTTTAATGGTAAGTTCCAGCAATGTTGAATCAACAGAAGATGAAACATAAAGACTTAATATCTTAGCATCATTAGATTCAACAATACGTGAAATTTCTGAGAGTGAGTAATCGTGCAGGTTTAGTTCTAAAACCAGTAACCCACCACTCTCTTTCATACTTGCCATTTCGGCAAAATGTTGTAACAGCGAACTTAAATGTATTAATCCCAAATATTGTTCTTTATCATTTAAAACGGGAATAACCGTAAGTTTTAATGAGGACATTACTTTGAGTACATCATAAGTATGTTGATAGTCATATACAAAAGGGCGACTGAGATTTAAGCGATGCGCACCAATAGCCTCTTTAGCGGAGTTAAAGTCCAAAATATCGGCCTCACTGATAAGTCCTAAAAAGTCAATGTTATTAACAATAGGTAAATGCGAGACTCTAAACTCATTCATCCATTCTAAAGCACGATCTCCTGTATCACTCGTTTTTAAAGGAGGTATATCATCTGAAATTAATTCACGCGCATACATAACTCAAATCATTTAATCAGTACTAGTTTGTTTTTATAAATTGATATGCAAAATCTATTCCCTTAATTTAAAACAGCCTAAAATACTGCCATGTAATTAGTTTCTACACCAACATAGTAACCGGATTTTCCAACAATCCCTTTAAAGTTTGCAAAAATGCTGCACCGGTAGCACCATCAACAACTCTGTGGTCGCAAGATAAAGTTAGTTTCATGATATTTCCAACGGCCAATTGACCATTTTTAACTACGGCAGTTTCTTTAATCCCGCCCACAGCTAATATGCAAGCATCAGGCGGATTGATAATAGCAGTAAACTCATCAATACCAAACATTCCAAGATTACTAATGGTAAAGGTATTTCCTTCCCAGTCGGTTGGTTGTAGTTTTTTGTCTTTAGCTTTTACACCCAATTCTTTTACTTCGCTGGCAATTTGACTTAATGATTTCATATCGGCAAATCGTACCACAGGCACTAATAATCCGTCTTCCACCGCCATAGCTACTCCAATGTTTATATGTTGGTTATAACGAATCTTCTCGCCCAACCATGATGAATTTATTTTTGGATTGCTTCGCAGGGCAATTGAAACCGCTTTTACGACCATATCGTTAAATGATACTTTTACCGGAGATACATTATTAATAGACTTACGAGCTTCCATAGCTTGGGTCATATCAACATCAATTTTCAAATAAAAATGAGGGGCAGAGAATTTGCTTTCGGCCAGTCTGCGCGCAATTGTTTTACGCATTTGCGACACAGGCACTTCATTATAACTTTCTTTTCCTGCTATGCCCATTTGAACAACATTAGGGCTTGCAGAAGGAGAATAATTTTCAACATCTCTCTTAATAATACGTCCTTCATCACCACTGCCTTGTAGGGCATTCAAATCAATCCCTTTTTCTTTGGCAATTTTTCGGGCTAATGGCGACACTTTAATGCGCCCTGATTCGGTTTTGTTTGCCGTAGCGCTGCTTACTGAATCCGGCTTAGAAGCAGATTCGGGAGTAGCGGTTTTATGTTCTTCTTGTGGTGTTGATTGAGTTTCTTTTCCGGCACCTTGCTGTTGCAAGATAGCTTCCACATTTTCGTCTTTATTTCCTATAACCGCTAATACTGCATCAATAGGTGCACCTTTTCCTTCCTCTATTCCAATGTATAATAATACACCGTCATAAAAAGATTCAAAATCCATTGTAGCTTTATCTGTTTCAATCTCTGCCAGAATTTCGCCCGATTTAACTTTATCACCAACTTTTTTATGCCATTTAGCAACCACACCTTCTTTCATGGTATCGCTTAGCTTGGGCATTTTTACTATTTCAGCCATAACTGTTTTAATTTATTGATAGGTAAAAAAACAAAAAAAATTAATTAAAAACCATCTTTAATAAAAGGATAATCGCTTTGTACGTAAACATCTTCGTACAACTCTTCAGGAGTAGGGAATGGAGAATTTTCAGCAAATTCAACCGACTCATCAACTATAGCTTTTACATTATTCTCTTCTTCTTCAATTTGTTTATCGGTAATCCATTTATTTTTCTTTAATACCGAAAGAACTTGCTCTATAGGATCTTTTTGTTTATATTCCTCTAACTCTTCTTTGGTTCTGTATTTGGCAGGATCGCTCATAGAATGACCACGGTATCGATATGTTTTCATCTCTAGCAACACAGGCCCCTTGCCGGCTCTGCAATGTTCGGCAGCTTCAGCAATAGCAACATGTACCGATTCGCAATTCATACCATCTACTGCCTTTGAAGGCATATCGTATGATAAACCTATTTTATACAAATCAAACACGTTGGTTGTTCTTTCAACTGATGTACCCATAGCGTAATTATTGTTTTCGATAATAAATATTACGGGTAGTTTCCACAGCATACTCATGTTGAATGTTTCATGCAAGGCTCCTTGACGCACTGCTCCATCGCCCATATAACAAAGAGTTACGTTATTTGTTCCCTTATACTTTTCAGCAAAAGCAATACCTGCACCTAATGGAATTTGTCCACCAACAATACCATGCCCTCCAAAAAAGTTAAATTCCTTAGCAAACATGTGCATAGAGCCTCCTTTGCCTTTTGAACAACCGGTAGATTTGGCAAACATTTCGGCCATTATATATTTTGGGTGCATACCGCGTCCTATGGGATGTGCGTGGTCACGGTAAGCAGTAATCATATTATCTTCGGGTTTAATGGCACTTACCGCACCTGCCACCAAGGCCTCTTGTCCTATATAAAGATGACAGAAACCTCTAATTTTTTGCTGAATGTATAGTTGTCCGGTTTTCTCTTCAAACCTGCGCATCAGCAACATATCCTTAAACCACTTCAAGTAAGTTTCTTTGGTAAAATTTATTTTCTTCATAATAAATCAATATACAAAATTGAATATTTAAAAACTTTGGGCAAAAATAGCATAATCATTGGTTAAACAATAAAAAATTTATGAATCAATCTTATTACCTTAGTGGCAAATTTTTTAAAGAATATGAATGTACTAATTTTAGGCTCGGGCGGAAGAGAACATGCTTTTGCATTAAGTGTTTCGAAAAGTAACCTATTAAATAAGCTTTATATTGCTCCCGGAAATGCCGGGACTTGTATGTGTGGTAACAATGTAAACATACAGGTAAATGATTTTGAAGCGATAGCTCAATTTGCTTTAAAGGCTCAAATAAATATGATTATTGTTGGTCCCGAAGACCCACTTGTGAATGGAATTACAGATTTTTTCAAGACCCGACATGACTTAAAAGATATAATTGTTATAGGTCCGTCTAAAGCCGGTGCTTTACTTGAAGGAAGTAAAGACTTCTCAAAGAGCTTTATGAAAAAGTACCAAATTCCAACGGCACAATATCAAACTTTTAGCAAAGACAATATTCAGGAGGCTATTAGTTTTCTGAAATCGTTAAAGCCGCCTTACGTTTTAAAAGCTGATGGGCTGGCAGCGGGGAAAGGTGTTGTTATTAATGATGATTTTGATGCTACCGTTGCCGAGTTGAAAGAAATGATTGAGCATTTAAAATTTGGCGAAGCTTCGGCAAAAGTGGTAATTGAAGAGTATTTATCGGGAATTGAGCTATCGGTATTTGTATTGACAAACGGGACACAATATTTGATATTGCCTGAAGCCAAAGATTATAAAAGAATTGGCGATAATGATACCGGGTTAAATACAGGCGGCATGGGTGCTGTATCGCCCGTTCCGTTTGCCGATGAAGATTTTATTAAGTTAGTTGAAAAACAAATTGTAATACCTACTATAGAAGGGCTAAAGAGCGAGAACATTCCATATTTAGGGTTTATTTTTATTGGCTTAATGAATGTAAATGGGAAACCTTATGTAATTGAGTATAACTGCCGCATGGGCGACCCTGAAACAGAGGTTGTGTTGCCACGAATTAATAATGATTTAATTGATATACTTATTAAAACACATAAACTAGAGATGGATAAAATAAGCCTATCTGTTAATCCACAAACTGCTGCAACTATTATGTTAGTTTCAGGAGGGTATCCTGAAAAATATCAAAAGGGATATGAAATTATAGGGCTTGAAAATATAGAAGAAAGCATTGTATTTCATGCCGGTACCAAACCCGAAAACGAAAAAACTCTTACCAACGGAGGGCGAGTATTGGCTATAACATCATTAGGAAAGGATATACAAGAGGCTTTTCAGAAAAGCTACAAAACCTCAACAAAAATACACTTTACTGATAAATATCAACGCAGTGATTTGGGGCAGGATCTTTTAAAATATAAAAAATAGATTATTTTTTGGAAGGCTCTTTGTATTTTGTACCATAGAATATCCAAATAAGCGCACCTAAAGCTATAATAATCATAAAAATAGCATTAACACTACGCCCCATAGCAGTAAGTGCCGGGAATATTGATTCAAAAAATGAGCCTATAGAGTTAAAAAACGAATTCATATCTTTTAATTTTAGCTGACAAATATAAATTTAATTCCGAATTATTCAAAACATATTTTTTGTACTTAATCTATTGAATGTTTTTTCCATAATTAAACATCATTAAGCTTAAAAGAGAGTAAACAAAACAAAAAACCCCGCTTTTTATAGCGAGGTTCTTGTTCATTATAATTAATGGATTAATTAAAACATAATGACTATCCTTTAACTTCCTCTGTTTTCTTCTTATTATAACGACTGCGGAAACGATCAACACGACCGGCAGTATCAACCAACTTAACTTTTCCTGTGTAAAAAGGATGTGATGTATGTGATATTTCTAATTTTACTAAGGGATATTCGTTGCCATCTTCCCATACTATTGTGTCTTTTGTATCAGCAGCTGAGCGGGTTAAGAAAGCGTAGTCGTTTGATAAATCTTTAAAAACAACAAATCTGTAGTTTTCCGGATGAATGTTCTTTTTCATGTTTTCCTCTGAATCTTTATATTATTTATTTTTTTCGGGGCAACAAAGATAAAAAACCATTTTTAAAGTCCAAAATGATTTTTAGTTAATAGTTGCAACATAGTGCTAATCAAACAATTAGCTTTGTTGTTTTAATTTATCGTGCTGAAACCTGATAACCACTGTATCTATAACATAAACAAACTACTTTGTAAAAACTGTATTTAACCGGCTGATAATTAAGTCGATGCTTATTTTCTTGTGGAAGGAAAAAATTCTCTGAATTTTTCGAGTGTTATGGCATTTTCTAGGAGGTAATCGCCAATACGAGTTCTCACTAATTTAGATAAATAGGCCACATTATTTAATTTTAATCCAAAATCGCGGGCAATGGCTCTAATGTATGTTCCTTTTGTGCAGAGAATTAAAAAATCAACTTCTATTGAGTCGTTATTTCTTCTAATATCACTTATCTCAAATTGCTTTATCTCAATTTCCCGAGCCGTAATTTCTGCCGATTCACCTCTTCGAGCTTTATGATAGGCTCTCTCGCCATCAATTTTTTTAGCTGAAAAAAGTGGTGCAATTTGTTGTTGTTTGCCAATAAATTGTTGCGCTACTTGCAATAAATCCTTATTCTCGATATTCTCTACCGGTTTTGTTTCGGATATTTCTGTTTCTAAATCAAAGGAGGGTGTTGTTTTACCGATTACAATGGTTCCGGTGTATTCCTTATCCAAGTCTTGAAATTGCTCAATTTTTTTTGTCATTTTTTCGGTACACAAAATCAACAATCCTGTAGCTAAGGGATCAAGGGTGCCAGCATGCCCAATTTTTGTGTTTAGAGCCTTTCTTACGTAATTTACAATATCAAAAGAAGTCCAGGTTTGTGGCTTATGAAACAAAATAACGGTTCCGTTTTTAATATTTTCGGCTTGTAGTATATCGGGATTAAACATCACAAAGCATTATAACATTCCTAATTTAATACCCATAAAATGAAGTATAATGATTAGCAAGCCCACAAAGATTCGATAATATCCAAAGAGTTTAAAGCCATGCTTGGTAATGTAACTGATAAAGTATTTAATAGCCAATACTCCAACAATAAATGCAACAATATTACCAACTACCAATAGGTGAACCTGGTTTGATTCGAAGCCATTTCCTTCATCAATGAATTTATAAAATTTATAAATAGTAGCAGCAAAAATGGTTGGAACAGCAAGAATAAACGAAAACTCGGCAGCTTTTTTTCGGGAAAGTTTTTGGCTAAGCCCTCCTATAATAGTAGCAGCCGAACGCGACACTCCCGGAATCATAGCCAAGGCTTGAAACAATCCTATTTTAATGGCTTTTTTATTATCTAATTCCTCTCCTTCATCTTCATCCGCATTAAACCATTTATCTACAAACAACAGAACTATACCACCTACTACTAGTGAAACCGCAACGGTTAAAGCATTTTCGAGAAAACTATCAATACTTTTCTTGAATAAAAAGTAAAAAATAGGTGCAGGTATAAAAGCTAAAAATAATTTCAGATAGAAATTACTGTTTAAAAGAAAATCTCTCCAATAAAGAACCATTACAGATAAAATACACCCAAGCTGAATACAGATTACAAAGAAATTAGTAAACTCTTTTGTGGCAGGGTCTTGAATTAAACCCATAATGGAAGTAGCAATAATCAGATGCCCGGTTGATGAAACGGGTAAAAACTCTGTTAAGCCTTCAATTATAGCAAGTATTAAGGCATGTATAATAGTCATTGGATTAAAGCAAAATTAGTCTTTTGGTTTACGCATTATAGCAAAAATTTCGATAATAAAACCAACCAAAATAATAATTGGGGCTAATGTCAAACGTTGAAAATTAAAGATTTCCGGATTAAAAATGTTCGGATCATCTGAGCCTCCGCCAATCATCAATAAATTACCAATTGCAATCACAACAATTCCCACAATCATCATGATATAATTTTCTTTACCAAAAGCAAAGCTTTCTTTTTTTATAAACTCATCTTTTTTCATCTCACTAAATATTATAAATGGTATAAATCGTCTGTTTGAATTTTTAAAAATCTTTTAACTGCAAAATATGTGCTTACAAAAGTTATGCCTATACCTGCAACTATTACAATTAAAAATAATTTAGCAAACATATAAATATCTTGCAATTCTATAAGCTCCGGAAAACTATTTTGAGCCATATAAATTACGCCCATAAGCAAACCAATGGTTATTAACGAGCTATAAAAGCCATTCCATAATCCCCGAATTATAAAAGGCCTGCTAATAAAGTTTTGTGTAGCGCCAACCAATTGCATAGTACGTATTAAAAATCGCTTAGAATAAATATACAGCCTAATGGTATTATTAATCAGGGCAATTGAAATTACACTCAATAAAATACTGAGAACGAACAGCACTAAACTAATTTTTTTAACATTTTCGTTTACAAGGTTTACTAATGATTTTTGATAATAAACTTCTTTAATATTTTCGTTTTGTAACAATACACGCTCAATTGCAGCCAGGCTGTCATTATTGGCATAGCTTGCCTTTAGTTTAATATCGTATGATGCCAAAAGTGGATTGTATCCCAAAAACTTCACAAAATCTTCTCCTAAATCTTTTTGTAATGCTTGTGCAGCATTTTCTTTGGTAATATAAGTGGCCTTTTTAACATAAGGCGCTATATCTAATTGTTTTCCCAATTGCATTAAATCAGACTCTTTTATACTATCATTTAAGATAATACTTAATCCTATATTTTCTCTCACATAGTCAGACAATTTTTGGGCATCGAGTACAATAAGAGCCAATAAACCCAAAACAAAAAGTACTAACGACAGACTAATTATTGTAGAAAAGTGTGATGATCTCACTTTTCGGGAAGTATATTTCTGAGTATTGGACAATTTGTTTATGTTCTTTTGCGCAAAAGTAATTTATATTTCAATATTTGCAATAATAGCAATTTCAATGTATAAAAACATTAACTTTATCTAACAATTTGTTTTAAACAATTAAATAATAATGAGAACTTTTAACCCAGATTACGCAGCAGAGATATTTTGAGATAAGTTAATGGGGTAATCCCAAATTCCAGCGAACCATTTTCTGCGTTTTTGGGTAAGGGCAATTTTTAGCTTGAAGGTATCGCCTACCTTTTCAAATTATGCTCCAATGGCAAATGTTCTATATAGGAGTGTTGATAAGGTTTTTTGTGTTTTTTATTGCAATACGAACAATCGAAAAATGGACATCAAGTTATAAGCAATCATTGAAAACAGTAGTGCCGCTTCGGTAGGATAAAAACCTTTGAGGTTAAAGCTTTCTGCTCCAAAATCGGCCTTTAATTCCTTAATTCTGTTCTCTGCAACACCTCCGTTTATATAAGTTCTCCAAATGTCTGTTGCCGATTGCTCCTGATTGGTGGTGTAAGCCGACTAAAGGAATTTACCACAACACATAATAATAACTTAGGAATTACCAGCAATACAACTTTTGATACCCGAGGCAGAATTCAAGCCAGAGCTAATGCAGATACTGTTTACACCTACAATGGTTCAAACAGATTAATAACCATTGAAAATCCTACATCTAATTTACTAACGAACAATTAATTACATATAATAGTTTTAAAACACCATCAATTATTAAAGAATCCATAGGCGAAGAGCCTAGCAATGGCAATCCACAGCTATATTATGAATTACCTTATACCTATGGCCCAAATCAAAATAGATAAAAGGCGAGTGGAGACATTTTGATGGTAGTAATTTAAATTGTTAACGATTAAGAAAGTATGCTACTAATTTTGAAGTGAATGAAGAAAATGGAATTATCCATTCTATTTGTTATATTAACAGTCCAATTGGATTATGTACCATGTATGTATCAGAGAATAGCAAACAAGGTGAAATGAAATATGTTTACACCAACCATTTAGGCACTATAACAGAGCCGTGACTGATGAGGCAGGTGCTGTTATTGCACGCCAAAATTTTGATCCTTGGGGAAGAAGAAGAAATGCACAAGATTATAGCTATATTTTGTCTAATACTCTTGATGTAGATAATGTATTACTTGGCTCAAGCTCAAGTAATACCAATTTGCCGGCATGGCTTTACCGTGGTTACACAGGGCATGAAATGCTAAATGAGTTTGGCTTAGTAAATATGAATGCAAGGTTATATGCCCCTGTAGTAGGGATAATGCTCTCGCCTGATAATTATGTGCAAAATCCGAGTAATACACAAAATTTTAATAGGTATGCCTATTGTTATAATAATCCGTTATCCTATGTTGACCCAAGTGGGGAAGTCGCAATTCTTGTACCCGTAATCATTGGAGCAGTCATAGGTACTTAAAAGGCGGAACAAGTGTTACTACTTCCTATGATTATTCTTATTCAAATGGAAACTTGACTGTTTCTGAAAATAAAGTTGATGAAGGTATAACTACAAGCACCACGATTGATGTCACAGGTAGAACCATAGAAAGCATGGATGCCAATAATGGAAAAGTTCAATACAATTTTATTATAGAACAAAATAATCAATATCTGATCGAAACTACTGTATTAAATCAAATTACAACAAAAGCCTATTTTGATGAAGCAGTGAATAAAAAAGAACTTTTGGATAGACAGGCAGGGTCAACTTTATACGAATATTATGGAAACAGCAATCTTAAGAAACAAACAGACCCAATAATAATATTTATAATTTTACTTATTTGCCCGATGGTAGGTTAGAAACTAAAACCGGCAGCGAAGGAAATTACACTTATAGTTATGAAACAGGTAATAATGGAAAGAACAAAATAAAGCAAGTAGATGGGCCAAATAGGCTCATTAAATACGTTTTGAAATAAACAAAATTTATCGAAAAGCATTGAATTAATTAGCTGTTTGCGTGATTCTACTTAGTCAACTTTAAACAACTTCATTTTAAATGTAAAAATAACCAAAATACCGACAGAAATATAATTATAGGGATAAAAAATAAACGAACCAAACTGAAAATAATCCATAATTTTTCTTGTTTCAATTTTTTGCAATGGGCAGTTATAGATTAAAAGATTAATTTTGCTACTCTTTTAAAAAGCTAGGATATATTATCAATATGGAATATAATTTCAGAGAAACAGAGCAAAAATGGCAAAGATATTGGGCTAAGAACAATATTTTCAGAGCCGAAAACAACTCAAAAAAACCTAAGTATTATGTGTTAGATATGTTTCCATACCCCAGCGGTGCCGGTCTTCATGTTGGACATCCGCTCGGATATATTGCGTCAGATATTTTTTCGCGGTATAAAAGATTACAGGGGTTTAATGTACTGCACCCTATGGGTTTTGATTCGTTTGGATTGCCTGCTGAACAATATGCTAT
This sequence comes from Bacteroidia bacterium, assembly GCA_020845635.1. GTDB lineage: Bacteria > Bacteroidota > Bacteroidia > UBA4408 > UBA4408 > CAIKXD01. The sequence continues at coordinate 173,214 of JADLFI010000004.1, read as the reverse complement.
TCAAACCGGACAACATCCTGAAATTACTACACGCAGCAATATTTCAAGATACAAAGAACAGTTAGATAAAATAGGTTTGTCGTTTGATTGGGGAAGAGAAATACGAACCTCATCACCCGAGTATTATAAATGGACGCAATGGATATTTATTCAGTTATTCAATAGCTGGTATAATCCCGAAACTCAAAAGGCCGAGCCTATTAGCACTTTAATCCCCAAACTTGATAACTTTAATTCTCTCAATGAAAAAGAACAATCTGATATTTTGTTACAATATAGATTGGCTTACCTGAGTGACACAATGGTTAACTGGTGTCCGCAGTTAGGTACGGTGTTGGCCAACGAGGAGGTAAAAGATGGAGTATCTGAAAGAGGCGGCTATCCGGTAGAGCGCAAGTTAATGAAACAATGGAGTTTGAGAATTACTGCTTATGCCGAACGTTTGCTTAACGATTTGGATAAGATTGACTGGAGCGAAAGTATAAAAGAAGCACAACGGAATTGGATAGGAAAATCAGAAGGGACTTCATTGTTTTTTAGCATAGAAAATTTTGATAATAAGATAGAAGTATTTACTACCAGACCTGATACTATATTTGGAGTAAGCTATTTAACTTTGGCTCCTGAGCATGAACTAGTTGAAAAACTTACTAGTGAGGAGCAGTATAAAAGTGTAAATGAATATGTAACCTGGGCAAAAAACCGAAGCGAACGTGAGCGTATGGCTGAGGTAAAGAAAGTTACAGGAGTATTTACAGGAAGTTACGCTATTCATCCATTTACAGGCAAGCAAATACCAATTTGGGTAGGCGATTATGTATTGGCAGGTTATGGTACGGGAGCTGTAATGGCTGTTCCCGCACATGATTCGAGAGATTACGCTTTTGCAAAACACTTTCACTTGCCTGTGATAGAAGTAGTGAAAGGAGGGAATATCAGCAAAGAATCATACGATGCTAAAGAAGGAGAAATTATTAATTCAGATTTTCTAAATGGCCTGGATGTAAAAGATGCCATTAAGAAAGCTATTGCAGTAATTGAAGAAAAAAATTTTGGGAAGGGTAAAATTAATTATCGTATGCGCGATGCCATATTTGGTCGTCAAAGATACTGGGGGGAGCCTATTCCCGTTTATTATAAAAACGGTGTTCCGTACGTTTTAAATGAAAATGAGTTGCCTTTAATTTTGCCCGAGGTTGATAAATACTTACCAACAGAAAACGGAGACCCTCCATTAGGAAGAGCCACCGGCTGGTGTTATTCAGACAATGACCAAAACAAGTATGAATATGAGTTAAGCACTATGCCCGGATGGGCAGGGAGCAGTTGGTACTACCTACGCTATATGGATGCAAACAACACCAATAACTTTGTAGGCAAAGATGCCGTAAATTATTGGAACAATGTTGATTTGTATATTGGTGGTGCCGAACACGCCACCGGACACTTGTTATACGTAAGATTCTGGACTAAGTTCTTGTTCGATTTGGGTTTAATTCCGCAAGTTGAACCGGCCAAAAAATTAATTAATCAAGGGATGATACAAGGGGTAAGCAGTTTTGTTTACCGTTCGGGTAAAAGCAATACCTTTATCTCATACAATTTAATTAAAGATCAATTTAACAAACTTACCATTGAAGAGCTTGAAAGAGAAGCTCAAAAACCACAGGCTAAACCTGAGATAGTTGAAGCCTGGAAAAACTCTTCTTTTCATACTTATGGAAAGGTTACAGCACTGCATGTTGACATCAATTTTGTTAACAACAATGTATTAAATATTGAAGCATTTAAAAAGTGGAGAGAAGAATTTAACAATGCGGAGTTTGTGCTTGAAAACGGGAAATATATTTGCGGCTCAGAGGTTGAGAAAATGTCAAAATCGAAATGGAATGTTGTTTCGCCTGATGATATAATAGCTCAATACGGTGCTGATTGTTTGCGCTTATATGAAATGTTTTTAGGTCCGCTTGAGTTAAGTAAGCCATGGAACACCAATGGAATTACAGGGGTGTCAAATTTTATGCGTAAGCTTTGGCGCTTATATCATCATGATAACTGTTTTACCATATCTGATGAAAAAGCTTCAAGAAATGAGTTAAAAGTTTTACACAGAACCATTAAGAAAATAAGTTACGATATAGAACACTTCTCGTTTAATACCTCGGTAAGTAACTTTATGATTTGTGTAAATGAGTTAAGCGATTTGAAATGTAATAAAAGAGAAATTTTGGAGCCTTTAATTATAATTATTTCGCCTTATGCTCCACATATAGCCGAAGAACTGTGGAATAAATTGGGACATCCCGAAAGTATTACTTTTGCGCAATTTCCTGAATATAATGAAGAATATCTTACCGAAACTTCCTTTAGTTACCCAATTTCATTAAACGGAAAAACCAAATATAATTATGAGTTTGAGCTTAGTTTAAGTAAAGATGAAATAGAAAAGCAAGTTATGCAATTGGAACAAACAATAAAATTACTTGATGGGAAACAACCCAAGAAAATAATTGTGGTTCCTAATAAAATAATCAATATAGTTATATAAATAATAAAACCTGAGTTAAGACAATACTCAAGGGAAAGATTGCTCTGATTATTTACTTAATTCTATTTGGTTGTTGTTGAGGGCATCATTATACACATCATTACGCATATCTTCAATTAATTTCAGTTTTCGTTTGTTGAGTATAATACTTTTAATATTATCGCGCTCAAAACTTAGTGGCGATACCGAGTCTTTAATTTTAAATCCTTTAATATTTACGAAGTATAAATAATCATTGTCTGAAAATTCAATTAAACGATTATTTTTTAAGAATCTCTCTTTGTCATAAGTTTCAATGGGCACCTCTTTCAGCAAATCGTTAAACAATAGCCACGAATCATCATCTAAATAATAATTTTCGGCAAACTGTCGACAGTAATCTTCCAGGTGCTTTCTATCATTTGGATTCTCTGAGCGATAAAGCTCTTTAAGGCGATTGACTTTAGGTGCATTTTTCTTTACCTTCACATAAATAACCTTTATAATATTATCTTTTAACTCAAAATTCTGAGGATTAGCATTGTAATAATTCTCAATTTCGGTATTACTTACAAGTGTATCTAGTTTTTGCTGAACAAGGGCTTTCTCAAAAGCATAAGTAATTAAAGCTTTTCTATAACTTTCCAGTTCATCATCTACATCCTTTTGTTCGTCACTTAAATTTTTTTCGGCTTGATGTAATACTACTTGCTGACGTGCCCATGTCTCGGCATAGCTTCTTATAAAATTAATACTATCCTGCCCCTGAAGTTTATCAGGCATTTGTTCCAAAACATCATCCAGATAAAGGTAAGAGTCGTACACACGTGCAACGGTTGCTCGGTTTTTGTTACGATTTTTCTTTAAATACTTACACTGACTAAACAATAATGCAAAAACAATCAAAGCCACAATAGGCAATCCACTTGTTGTTTTTGTTTGTCTTGTAAAATAGTTCATTCTATATAAAAAAGTTTACACTATTGATATAAACATAGTGCAAACTTTTAATTTGATTTTACCGTAGTTATTTTACGGTAGATAAAACATCCTTATTAATCGTAACCTTATATTTTCCTCTTAGTTTGGCAATCCATTGCTTTTCTAATTCATTTTGGTAGTCTGCTGTAATTATGCCTTTTGCCTCAGTAATTGTTTTTGGGGTAGGTGGCAAAATATTCTCATAGTCCACAAAAACAGTTTGATTGTTAGATTTAATATCTGATGTTAACCCTTTTTTCCACTCAAACTTATCAATAATTTCGTTTTCACCTTTGCTGAATTTTCCATTTTCTATATTCAGATTAAGTTGAGAATCTTTATTTATAGTGGCTAAAATATCGCTATTGGAATATTTCTTCTTTGCTTTATCTTTAACCATTTTACGGGTTTTTTGGGCTACTTTTTCGTTGGCACACATATAAATAGTAGCTTCTGCTCTTTCAGGCCACATATATTTGGTTTTGTTAGCTTCATAAAACTCTTTTAATCCGGTAGTATCAGTAACTGCTTTAGACCAAACATTACTATTGGTTAAATCAAATAATAAAATCCCGTCTCTGTATTCTTGTAATAATGCTTTATACTCAGGGTACTTACTTGGCAAACGACTTTCCTCATAGGCCAAACATGTTTCATCAACAAAGTTTTTGTACATTTCGCGTATTAATGCAGAGAAATCTATTTTTTGGCGATGTGTTTGGTGTGATTCGAGGTATGTTGCAAAGTCTTGCTGATTATAGGTTTTATCGCCAATATTAAACAAGGCAGGTTTATTTAGTTTAGCGGCTGATGTTTGTTTCCATTGTCCTTCAAAATAGGTCGTATCCATTACCTTTACAAACTCATCGCGAAGTTTTAAGTTTTCTTTAAAGTTATATTCTTTTTTAATTTTTGCAATCTTACTTTCACGACCGGTGGCTGAGCGGCTATCTTTATTAATCTTGGCTTTTAACTCAGGCTTTAATTCCTCAAATGAACCTAATTCTTTTTTATTTAGTCTTTTAATGATATGCCAGCCATACTGTGTTTTTATTGGCTCAGAAATATCGCCATCATTTTTCAGAGCAAAAGCAGCATTCTCAAATTCAGCAACCATACGTCCGGTACTAAATGTAGGCAATTCGCCACCTTTTTTGGCCGAACCTTTATCATCGCTTTGTTGTTTAGCCAGTTCTGCAAAATCTGCTCCTCCTTTAAGTTTAGCATATATTTCGTCAATTTTTACTTTGGGATCTACAGTGGCAGTATCCTTTTTATGAATATCTTTTTGTGCAGCCTTAACCATTATATGAGCTACAGTAATTTGTCCTTGATTGGGTCTTTCGTCTGTTTTAAGTATTAAGTGATAGCCAAAACGAGTACGGATAGGCATGGTGATTTTATTTAATTCAGCTTTATAGGTAGCTGTCTCAAAAGGATAAACCATCATCATTGAAGTAAAATAACCTAAGTCGCCTCCATTATCTTTAGCCGAAGGGTCATCAGAAAGTTCTTGAGCCACTTTTGCAAAATTTTCGCCTTTTAGTATTCTGTTACGAGCTGCAATGGCTTTATTATAGGCAGCCAATGTGTCTTTAGGCAAAGCATCGGGTTCGCACTTTATTAAGATATGACTGGCTCTCACATCTTTTTTCATTCGGTCATAGGCTTCTTTTAACAGCCAATCATTTACCTCATTATCGGTAAGGTAAGGGGCCGCCAATTGTTTACGGTAACCTTCCAATTCATTTCTAAAGGCAGCAGCAGTGTCTAATCCTTTATCTTCGGCTTCTTTAACTTTAAGTTTAAAATTAATAAATAGTTGAACATAGTCATCAAGTTGCTTAGAGTCGGTTGTTGATGCTTTACTGTTGTTTTTATGATAAATTGATTCAAACTCTGATTTGGTAATATCTTTTCCTGCTATGTTCATAATTACAGGGTCTGAAGAGTTTTGGGCAGATGCAGAAACTGATATTCCCAGCCATGCAACAAGGATAAAATTTATTTTCTTTAATTTCATTTGTACAGAATAATTAATAGCTAATCATAATAAGATGCGAACATACTAAATTTAAATTATATGATTAATCAGTAATTCATAGGTGTATATTATATTAACTAAAAAAAAGTTAAACAACCTTGAATACAATATGCCATATAGCTATACCTTTTTGTGGCTAATGGATTGAGGTATATAATGCAATTTCAAGGAATAGAAATTACAAATTCCCGATTATGAGTATTGTTTCATAACCGGGAATAATTGATAAGGGGAATTTATTCTTGTTTTTTGGCTGTTTTCTTGGCGGCTGCTTTTTTGGGAGCAGCAGCTTTTTTTGGAGCGGCTTTTTTAGGAGCTGCAGCTTTTTTCGTTTTGCCAGCGTCTTTGTTTTCGGCTTTCTTTTTTCTGCTTGGGCGACTAACGCCAAAAGTGCCTATGGTAATTTTTCCCTTTTTTGTTTTTTTATCTCCTTTTCCCATAATAGTTATATATTTAGTGTTTAATTTTTTTGATTTATTCTCACAAACCTAAATAATTAGTTTTATATATCAAAAAAGTTTGTGTGATTAGTGTGCAGATGTATTGATAATTTTTTATCCCAACTAAATATAATCCTAATTTTGTTAAGCACTTGCATTAGGCTAAAACCTGGATGTTACAAGCTTTACTAGAAAAAACAGGAAAATAATTATTCAAAAAGAAAAAGTAATAAACACTAGCAATTTTTGATTTTTATTCAATATCTGTTGTGGTTATGGGTTAAGCTCAAAATAAAAAAGTAATCAACTATGAAGTAAAAACATTTAAGAACAAAAAATGTTATAAGTTCCTGTAAGTTATATTATGCACCATCCCTCCTCGCCTACCACAAAAAAAGAATCAACAACGAATTAAATATACCATATAGGCGGTTTAATGCTATGCGAAGAGGGGGCTTATGATGAAAGTTAATAACTCATCCGCCTTCTTTTACTTTCGTTTTTTTTTACCATTACTCTTATGTGTATTTTTTCAGTACAATTGCTATAAAATGTTTTAATTTGTAAAAAAAAAGAAGCTTGTTTAACAAACACAAAATAATTAACGACCCTATATATGGGTTCATAAGTATTCCTAACGAGTTGATTTTTGATGTTATTGAACATCCTTATTTTCAACGCTTACGCAGAATTAAACAACTCGGCATGACTTCGTATGTGTATCCCGGAGCATTACACACACGCTTTCATCATGCATTGGGGGCTATGCACCTAATGATGTCGTGTATCGAAACCTTAAAAAATAAAGGTACCGAAATAACTAATGAAGAGGCAGAAGGTGTAATCGCTGCTATCTTACTGCATGATATAGGCCACGGGCCTTTTTCGCATGCACTTGAATCTACGATTGTCAGCGGCTCTTCGCACGAAAAAATATCGTTATTATTTATGAACAACCTGAATAGTAAATTTCAAGGAAAACTTGAATTGGCTATTCAAATCTTTCAAAATAATTATCCAAAAAAATTCTTACATCAACTGGTAAGCAGCCAGCTTGATATGGATCGCCTTGATTATTTAAAACGCGACAGTTTTTTTACAGGAGTGTCTGAAGGAGTTATAAATTCTGACAGAATTATCAGTATGCTCAAAGTAATAAATGATGGTCTCACGGTAGAAGCTAAAGGAATATATTCTGTTGAAAAATTTATTATAGCACGAAGATTAATGTACTGGCAGGTATATTTGCATAAAACGGTTTTATGTGCCGAAAAAATGTTGGTAAATATTTTAACCCGTGCAAAACATTTAGCTCGAAATGGTGCTGAATTACCAAGTACTCCCCCACTAAATTTCTTTCTAAAAAACAATTTTCCTTTACAAGAATTTTATAGCGATTCTAAAATATTAGAAATATTTAGCCGTTTAGATGATTATGATATATTTACTTCGATAAAAATGTGGCAATGGCATAACGATAGAGTATTGAACTTATTATGTAATAGTTTGGTTGATCGCAAATTGTGGCATATTGAGTTTTCAAACACACCTTTTGAACAGGAATTTATTTTAAAAATTAAAAATAAAATTAAACAAGCCCTGACATTAAGTGATGAAGAAGCCGAATATTTTGTTATTAGCGACTCGGTAAGTAATAATGCATATAAACCGGGGAACGATAAAATAAATATTTTATACCGAGACGGTACCGTGAAAGATATAGCTGAAGCCTCTGATCAGTTAAATATATCGGTTTTATCCAATACGGTTGAAAAGTTTTTTATATGTTACCCCAAAGAGTATTATAATAAAGATTAGTTTTATCTAAAAAAAAATTAAACATGGAGTTTACAGTAGCACAAATAGCCCAATTACTTAAAGGGACTATTGAAGGTAATGCAGATGAAAAAATAAATCGTTTATCAAAAATTGAAGAAGGTGAACCAGGCTCATTAACTTTTCTGGCAAATCCTCTTTATACTGAATATATTTATACTACTAAAGCTACTGTAGCTATAGTTAGTAAAAATTTTATTGCAGAAAAACCTATAAATACAACACTTATAAGAGTTGAAAATCCTTACGAAAGTTTTGCACAACTACTTGAATATTACAACCAAATAAAGAATAACAAAACCGGCATAGAGCAACCTCACTATATAGGTTCCAATACCAAGTATGGAGAAAATATTTACATTGGCGCTTTTGCCTATATAGGCAATAATGTAAAAATAGGTTCAAATGTTAAAATATACCCCCATGTGTATATTGGTGATAATACTACTATAGGTGATAATACTATTTTGTTTTCGGGAGTAAAAATATACTCCGATTGTGTTATAGGAAATAGTTGCACCATACACTCTGGTGTCATTGTTGGCAGCGATGGCTTTGGGTTTGTACCAAACAGCGAAAACAATTATAAAAAAGTACCTCAAATAGGAAATGTTGTCATTGAAGATTTTGTTGAAATAGGCGCTAATACTACTATTGATCGTGCCACTCTGGGTTCCACCATAATTAAAAAAGGAGTAAAGATTGACAATTTAATTCAAATTGCCCATAATGTTGAAATAGGTGAAAATACTGTAGTGGCCGCACAAACAGGAATTGCAGGTTCAACCAAAGTGGGCAGCAATTGCATGATTGGTGGACAAGTTGGCATTATTGGACACTTAACCATAGCAAAAGGAACAAAAATTGCTGCACAAAGTGGTATTGGACAAAGCATAACTAAAGAAAACGAAATAGTGCAAGGCTCTCCGGCATTTGCAATAGGCGATTACAAACGTTCTTATGTGATGTTTAGAAAATTGCCCGAATTGATGAATAAAGTTAATGCACTAGAAAAATCAATGAAATAGTTTTTTTTGAAATTTATAAAATATGAGTGAAAAACAAAGAACATTAAAATCATCGGTAAAGATTGAAGGCGTTGGTTTACACACCGGAGCGCACACCCAATTGGTAATTCATCCGGCTCCCGAAAATCATGGATATAAGTTTAAAAGAGTTGATTTGCCTGAACAACCCATTATTGAGGCAGATGTAGATTTGGTAGTTGACACCTCAAGGGGTACAACATTAGGAAAAAATGGTATAAAAGTAAGTACTATTGAGCATGTTTTGGCTGCCTTGGTAGGAACACAAGTTGATAATGCCATGATAGACATTTCGGGCCCTGAAATTCCTATAATGGATGGAAGTTCAAAACCCTTTGTTGATGCAATTGAAAATATAGGAATAATAGAACAAGATGCGGAACGTAAATATTTTGTTTTTGACTCAACCTTAACTTACGAAGACCCTGTAAAAAAATCTGAAATGTTGGCTGTGCCATCTGAGGATTATAGAATTACCGTAATGGTTGATTACAACTCTCCTATTTTAGGAACGCAACACGCTTCAATGTATCATATAGGTGAGTTTAATAGTGGCATTTCTGAATGTCGTACTTTTGTTTTTTTGCACGAATTGGAGCAACTCTTGCAACACAACCTAATTAAAGGTGGAGATTTAAACAATGCCATAGTTATTGTTGACAGAGATATAGAACAAGCCAAACTTGATCATTTAGCAAAAATATTTAATAAACCCACAGTAAAAGTTCAAGGTAAAGGAGTACTCAATAATACTACTTTACATCATCAAAACGAACCGGCACGCCATAAATTGCTCGATATTGTTGGTGATTTGGCTTTGGTAGGTATGCCTATTAAAGGGCATATTTTAGCTGCCCGCCCCGGGCATGCCGCCAATGTAGCCTTTGCTAAAATGATAAAAGAGCTGGCAAAAGGTAAAATCAATAAAAAAGCTGAAGAAAAAGTTTATGACCCCAATACACCTGCCTTGTATAATGTGCAGGAAATAATGAAATTGTTACCTCACCGCTTTCCGTTTTTATTAATTGATAAAATTATTGAACTTTCGGATAAACATGTGGTAGGGGTAAAAAATGTAACAATGAACGAATATTTCTTTCAAGGGCATTTCCCGGACGAACCGGTAATGCCGGGTGTATTACTTATTGAGGCTATGGCACAAACGGGAGGTGTACTTGTTTTAAAAACAGTTCCGGATCCTGAAAATTACCTAACTTACTTCTTAAAAATTGACAATGTAAGATTTAAACAAAAAGTAGTTCCTGGCGATAGTGTTGTGTTTAAACTTGATTTAATTTCGCCAATACGAAGAGGCCTATGTAATATGAGAGGACAAGCCTATGTAGCCGGAAAATCAGTAATGGAGGCCGAAATGCTTGCTCAAATTGTAAAAACAAAATAATTGCATCGTTCAAAAATAAAAAAATAAATCGTATGATTCATCCAAACGCTTTTGTATCACCCCAAGCAAAAATAGGCAGCAATGTTGAAATAGGCCCTTTTACTACTATATATGATGATGTTATTATTGGTGATAATGTATGGATAGGACCTAATGTAACCATCATGGATGGAGCACGAATAGGTAATGATTGTAAAATATTTCCCGGTGCTGTAATTAGCGCTATTCCACAAGATTTAAAATATAAAGGAGAAATTACTACTGCAGAGGTTGGCAGCAATACCACTATAAGAGAATGTGTTACTATAAACCGCGGTACATCTGACCGAATGAAAACTAGTGTAGGAAGCAATTGTTTAATCATGGCCTATGTTCACGTGGCTCACGATTGTATTGTAGGAAATAATGTTATTTTAGCAAACACGGTAAATTTGGCAGGGCATGTAACTATTGACGATCATGCAATACTTGAGGGCTTGGTAGCTGTGCAACAGTTTGTACGTATTGGTGCTCATGCCTTTATTACCGGAGGTACTTTAGTACGAAAAAATGTACCGCCTTTTGTAAAAGCTGCACGAGAGCCTTTATCGTATGTAGGTATTAACGCTGTAGGATTAAGACGTAGAGGATTTTCACCAGAAACAGTTCTTATTATTGAAGATATTTATCGTACCATCTATGTTAGAGGATACAATGTTACTAACGCATTGACTATTGTTGAACACGAAGCACCACAAATTCCGGAAAAAGAACAAATAATAACATTTATTAAAGAAAGTGTTAACGGCATTATGCGTGGTAACTTGCCTTAACCTATTGTTTTTATGATAGAGATTATTGCTACTGATATAGGGAAAAAATTTGGAACGGAATGGATTATTAAAAATTTTAACCATCATTTTACCTCTGATAAACCCTGTGTAATTTTAGGTGGTAACGGATCGGGGAAATCTACCCTGCTTAAAATAATCTCGGCATATATGCAAGCCGGCAAAGGAAAACTCGAATATCTTATTCATCAAAAGAAAATTGAACCGGCATCTGTATATAAACATATAAGCTATGCCGCACCCTATCTTGAACTCATTGAAGAATTTACTTGTATAGAAAATATTCAATTTCAACAAAAATTTAAACCCTTCCTTAATCAATATACATCAAATGATATTCTAGACCTCAGCGGACTAAGTCATTCAGCGAAAAAACAAATAAAAGTTTTCTCATCGGGGATGAAACAAAGACTTAAATTAACATTGGCCATCTTGGCCGATTGCCCTTTCTTATTTCTTGATGAGCCATGCTCCAACTTGGATGCAAAGGCTATTGACTGGTATCAGCAAATGCTTAATGAATATGCTGCCGAAAAGCTCATTATTATTTGTAGTAATCATTTACATTACGAGTATCAAATATGTAAAGAGCAAATAAACACGGAAGAATTTAAATAAATATTATTATGTTTTTTACAACGCACGACCAACAAAAAATATATTATGAATCAAAAGGAAACGAACAATCGCCTCATAAAATATTATTTCTAAATGGTCTAACACAAACAACAATAGCATGGAATATGACCATTCAGCCATTGCTAAAAGACTATCATATTTATTTGCTAGATTTGGTATTTCAGGGGCAATCATCGGCTCCAAAAGAGTATCTCAGTTTTAACGATCATGCACTTAATGTATTTGGGTTTATCAATACGGTTGTCAGGCAAAAAATTATTTTGGTCGGCATCTCCTATGGCAGTTTGGTTTCACAACATTTGGCAGTAAACTATCCTCATGTACTTGATAAGCTTATCCTCATCAGCACATTTGGCCATAAAACACCTTTATACAAATCTATTGAACTATCGTGGAAAAATGCACTTAAAACCGGAGGATATGAGCTATTGCTTGATGTGATGCTGCCCTTTGTTTTAGGTAATTCGTATTTTGACAATCCTTTTATTCCTATCGAAACCCTAAAAGGAATGAGGAAAGAATTACAACCTCACCCCGATTCTATTCTAAAACTTATGCAGGCTACAGAAGAGCGCGATAATTATTTAAAAGAGATGGCTTCAATTACCTGCCCCACTTTAATAATTCAGGGCAGAAATGACTTATTGTTTCCGGTTTTCTTTGCGCAAGCCGTTCAACAAGCTATTAGTGGTTCTAAACTTGAAATTATTGAACATTGCGGTCATACAATTAACTTAGAGACCCCTGAAAAACTAAGTAGCTTAATTCGGAACTTTATAAATAATTAATGAATTTTTTTATATTTCTAATCGTTAAAAAGCTAAAATAAACATTTGAATCATAAAGTTTTATTTACCTTTGAATCTTATCATAAAAAAAATGCAGAAATTGTACAGATATATGAAAAAATTTAGGAACAAACTTATTGCCCTAACCATAGTATTCAGTTCAGTACTATTCTTTGCCTTTTCAAATGATAATGTGTTTGAAATCTCTAAAAACATTGACATATTTGTTACCCTGTTTAGAGAGTTAAATGCCAGTTATGTTGACGAAATAAAACCCGAAAAATTAATTCGCAAAGGGATAGACGGAATGTTAGAGTCTCTTGACCCATACACCGAGTATATTGCTGAAGAAGAAATAGAAGATTATAAAAGGTCGCACCTAAGTCAAGAGTATGCAGGTATTGGCGCCTTGGTGCAAACACAAAATGGTTCGGTTGTTATAGCAGAGCCTTACTTTGGCTCGCCCGCCCAACAAGCCGATTTGATGGCCGGTGATGTTATTCTAAAAATTAACAATCTGGATATCACAAATAAAAATGTTGAAGAAACAACTTCCCTATTAAAAGGCCCGGTTAACACAACGGTAAAAGTTACCGTGCAACGTTTAGGACAAAAAGAACCTCTTACAAAAACCATTACCCGCCAGGAAATAAAAGTAAATAATGTATCCTACTTTGGCATTATTGGAAATGATATGGGCTATATTAAACTTGATAAGTTTTTAGATAATTGTTCGGCAGAAGTAAAGAATGCATTTATTCAACTAAAAGAAAAAGAAAAGATAAAATCGTTGGTACTTGATTTAAGGGGAAACGGAGGCGGAATACTTCAAGAGGCGGTAAAAATTGTAAACTTATTTGTTCCCAAAAATACACTTATTGTTTCACAAAAGGGTAAAATAAAATCTAATGATGTTGAGTACAGAGCCAGTAATAATCCTATTGACGCAGAAATTCCGTTGGTAGTACTTGTTGACAACAACTCTGCTTCTGCTTCTGAAATTGTAGCCGGAGCCATACAAGATACCGACCGTGGAGTTATCATTGGAGAACGTACGTTTGGAAAAGGATTAGTTCAACAAACATTAAGTACATCATATAATACATTACTGAAAGTAACCATTGCCAAATACTACACCCCTAGCGGACGTTGCATCCAGAGCCTTGATTATACACACCGTAAAAAAGATGGTTCGGTGGTGAAGATAGCCGATTCATTAATTACTGAATTTAAAACTCCAAATAACAGAAGTATTTATGACGGAAGTGGTATATATCCTGACATTTTAGTAAAAACACCGGAGTTTCATATGATATCTTTTTCCTTATTACAAAAAAATATCATATTTAATTACGCTACCGAGTTTAGGTTTAAGAATAACACCATTCCTCAATCCAAGGTCTTTAGTATAAGTGATGCAGTATATAATGACTTTATTAAATATGTTGAAAAATCTAATTTTGAATTTAGTGTAGGTAGTGAAACGCAACTTGCCGAATTAGAGAAAATTTCGAAAAATGAAAAATATTTTGCTAATGTTACTACCGATTACGAGAAAATAAAGGCTATTATTGAGAGTCAGAAAAAGAAAGATATTTATACCCATCAGTCTGAAATTAAACAATTATTAGAGTCTGAAATATGTAGTAGATATTATTACCAAAGTGGGCGTATTGAATCATCATTTAAATATGATGATGATATTAGAGAAGCATTAAAAGTACTACAAAACAACATAGAATATGCCGCCATACTTAAAGGAGAAGGAGGCTATAAAACAATAGGCAAACCTATTAAAGACACCACAGAAATAATAGTACAGAAAGAAGACTCTAAAGATGAACCTATGGGTGATGAATAGTCAAAAATGAATCTTACAGACAATATTTACCCGCAATAAATTTTACCATCGAACTCTAAAAACTTTAAAATTAGTAATTTCATATAACAATTATAATACAAGATTGCGGCAATTCAATTTTCTGATTATTTTTGCGCACTTATGGAAAATATCAGGAATTTTTGTATTATAGCACATATAGACCACGGTAAAAGTACCTTGGCAGACCGATTGTTGGAATATACCAATACTGTTTCACAACGTGATTTGCAGAGTCAATTACTTGATGATATGGACTTAGAGCGTGAACGTGGCATAACTATTAAGAGTCACGCTATACAAATGGATTATGAGTTAGACCACAAAAAATACATTCTAAACCTTATTGACACCCCTGGTCACGTTGACTTTTCATACGAAGTTTCGCGCTCCATAGCTGCATGCGAGGGAGCCTTACTTATTGTTGACGCAGCACAAGGTATTCAGGCACAAACTATCAGTAATTTATATTTAGCCTTAGAAAACGATTTAGAAATTATTCCTATATTAAATAAAATAGATTTGCCAAGTGCTAACCCGGAGGAGGTAAAAGATCAAATTGTTGACCTTTTAGGATGCAGACGAGAAGAAATACTAGCAGCATCAGGCAAAACCGGCCAAGGAGTACATGAAATATTAAAAGCCATAGTAGCCCGAGTGCCCGCCCCCAAAGGCAATCCTGATGCACCTTTACAGGCACTTATCTTTGATAGTGTTTTTAATAGTTTTAGAGGAGTTATTGCCTACTTTAAGGTTGTAAATGGGTGTATTAATAAAGGAGACTTTGTAAAATTTGTAAACACCGGAAAAGAGTATTATGCAGAAGAAGTAGGTATCTTAAAATTAAAACAGGAGCCAAAAAAAGAGATTAGAACTGGTGACGTAGGCTACATTATTTCGGGAATAAAAACGGCAAAAGAAGTAAAAGTAGGTGATACCATTACCCAAGTTGCTCGCCCTTGCAATACCGCAATTCAAGGCTTTGAAGATGTTAAACCAATGGTGTTTGCCGGCATCTACCCTGTAGATACTGAAGACTTTGAAGAACTGCGATATAGTATGGAAAAACTCCAACTGAACGATGCTTCTTTAACTTGGGAACCTGAATCGAGTGCCGCATTGGGTTTTGGTTTCCGATGTGGCTTTTTGGGGATGTTACATATGGAAATCATACAAGAACGACTGGAAAGGGAGTTTAATATGACCGTTATTACTACCGTTCCTAACGTAAGTTACCATGCCTATACAACACGTAACGAATTAGTCATTGTAAATAACCCTTCAGACCTGCCAGATGTAAGTAAACTGGACAGGGTTGAAGAGCCGTATATTAAAGCACAAATTATTACTAAGTCAGAGTTTGTAGGAAGCATTATGACCTTGTGTATTAATAAAAGAGGAGAACTGAAAAATCAGGTATATTTAACCACTGATAGAGTTGAACTCCAGTTTGATATGCCATTAGGTGAAATTGTGTTTGATTTTTATGATCGTTTAAAAACAATTTCAAAAGGTTATGCGTCTTTTGACTATAGCCCAATTGGATATAAACCTTCACATTTGGTTAAGTTAGATATATTACTAAACAGTGAGCCTGTAGATGCCTTATCAGCCCTTATACACCGTGATAACGCCTACGATTTCGGGAAAAAGATTTGTGAAAAACTAAAAGAACTAATACCTAGGCAACAGTTTGAAATACCTATTCAAGCAGCCATTGGAGCCAAAATTATAGCTCGCGAAACAATTAGAGCCTTAAGAAAAGATGTAACAGCTAAGTGTTATGGTGGAGATATTTCACGTAAAAGAAAATTACTTGAAAAGCAAAAGGAAGGAAAGAAAAGAATGCGTCAGGTAGGTAGTGTTGAAATACCTCAACAGGCATTTATGGCTGTGCTAAAGCTAAACTAAATAATAATTACTCCTATTATTCTTTCGCTTTACCCTTTGGGGTATTTATTCAAATATCATATTAATGGAACAATTCTTTGTGCCATAGGATTAGTTGTAAATATGCAAATAGCTCATTAAAAGGTAAGGATAAAAGTTCTTAAATGACTTATTGAACAATTTAAGCATTACCTCTACCTCTAGCATTAACAATCCCGACACGAAATAGCAAAAATAACCGAAACCTGGTTATTCATATATGGGTACTGTAACTCAAAGAATATAGGTTAAACAAAGAAGCCTGTCGGAATTCCGACAGGCTTCTTTGTTTATATTAATCTTTAATGAATTACTTCACTGAGATATCAACATACTGATACTTCTCATATTCGGTTCTTCTTTCGTTGAAATCCTTGTTATATTCAGGACCTCCAACTATACCATTAACCGGCTCAAAGGTTACTTTTGAAACATCAGCTCCTCTTTGTTTTAACATAGATTCAATTTTTGCTTTTGCATCATTTCCACGTTTAGTTGCTAAAGCTTCGTTGGTTCCATATTTGGCGGTTGGCACTTTTGAGGCACTAGCTTCAATAACCACGGTTACAGATTGTCCAGCCTTAACCATTGCAGTTAATTGTTTCATAAACTGCATAAAGTCTTTGTTTGTACCGTCAATAGCAGTTTTGTTGTATTTAAAGTAGGTTTTAAACTCGGCAGGGGCTTCAGGTAATGATTTTGGATCTTTTTTACCAACATATTCTTTTCCTTTATTCTTAGGATCTTTTTTCCATGCTTCTTCCTTAGCTTTCTCTTCAGCAGCTAATTTTTCAGCCTCAGCAGCAGCTTCTGCAGCAGCTTTAGCTTTAGCTTCAGCAGCAGCTAACTCAGCAGCTTCGCGAGCAGCCTTTTGCTCAGGAGTTTCACCAATTGCCTTCATATAAATATCACGGTTAACTTCTTCAAATTTGTTTGCTGAAGTTAAATCAAAATCTTCCTTAAACTTTTCAACGCCATCAACCTCAACTTTTACAGAGTACTTTGAACCAGGTAGCATTGAAAACTTAACTTTTCCGGTATTATAATTTCCATTATAGGTTTTTGAGCTTCCTGCTCCACCAATTTGAGTAACAGTAGCAACAATTGGAGGGAAAACTGTAGCTTCAGGGTCAACATTATTAATAACTTTTCCTGAGAACACGGTCATAGGAGCTAAAGCCTTGTCGTTAAAGGTTATTTTATATAAATCTAAATCACCTTGACCTTCCTTTCGTGTAGCTGCATAATAAGCATGTTTTCCACTTAAGGTAGGGTAATATGATATTTCGTCATCTGTTGAGTTTATTGGATAACCAAGATTGGTAACATTTCCAAAAGATTTATCATCAGCATTATAAGATGCCATAACAATATCAAAACCACCCATTGTTTCATGTCCGTTTGATGAGAAATATAACGTTTTACCATCAATGGACATTACCGGGTTAATTTCATCAAAAGGAGTATTAATAGTATTACCTAAATTAATAGCAGGTCCCCAAACACCGTTAGCGTTTTTCTCTGAACGATAAATATCAGTTCCACCCAAACCACCTTTTCTGTCACTTACAAAAAACATAGTATTACCATCAGGAGTTAAGCATGCACCTCTTTCTACAGCTTTAGAGTTAATGTTAGCTCCTAATTCAACCGGAGTATTCCAAGATTCACCTTTGGCTTCAGAAATAAAAATATTCCCGTTTAATTTTTCATCTTGCCAGCAAAGAATCATTGTACCGTCAGCTGAAATTCCTACCACGGCATCATTTTCATCAACGTTAATATTCGGACTTAATAAAACAGGCTCACTCCATTTGCCATTTATCTCATTTGAAATAAAAGCACTTTCGAAAAAAGTCCCATCAATATTTTGATAATTTCCAAAACCCTCACGTTTAGAGTTAAAAATAATAGATGATTCATCCGGAGTTAAGAAAGCTTCGTATTCAGGATACTTGGTGTTAATAGAAGTACCTAAATTTTCGATAGTAACATTTACAGGCTTCTTTACCGCTGCGGCTCCAAATTGACACATGGCAATATGGCGATCAATTTCGGCTAACAATTCTTTGTTCTTAGCGCCTACCATTCCTTTGTATTTGGTAAACTGTGCTTCGGCTTTTTCAAACTGCATATCAATTTGATAGGCTGTAGCTAAATCGAAAACAGCAATTTCTGGAGCCTTACTCTCGCTAGCCGAAAACTCCTGGTAATTTTTGGAAGTATTTGCTGCTGCTCTTTCTAGGTATGGAATAGCCCTTGACTTATCACCTGAAACGTTTAGATAACAAAAACCGGCTTTGTATGCAACGTTAGCATTATTTACATCAGCATTGGCCAATTCAACATAAATTGGCAAAGCCTCCGTATAGTTTCTAAATTGAAGGTGATACTCTGCATCGCTGAACCTCTTCTTAAAATCAGGGCTTTGCGCAAATAAAGCTAAAGGGCTGACTAATAGCAATAAAATAAATAATCTTAGGTTTTTCATGTGTTTTTGATTTTATATATTATATGTAGTTATTCAATAAAATAATTGTGCAAAAGTAAATTTAATCGTCAAAAAAACAAAACAAATCGTTTAATCTTCAAGAAATATTTTTTAACTAATTGTTTATATTTTGTCTAAACAATAGTATTGGTGTCAAAGTTTTCTAAATAATCAGCAACTCTTCTAACAAAGCTACCTCCTAATGAACCATCAACTACCCTATGATCATAGCTTAAAGATAAAAACATCATATGCCTTATACCTATAGTATCGCCCCACGGGGTTTCAATTACTACGGGTTTTTTCTTAATCGTTCCAACCGCCATGATTGCAACCTGAGGTTGGTTGATAATTGGAGTACCCATAACATTTCCAAAAGACCCAACATTGGTTAAAGTAAATGTTCCTCCTGAGATTTCGTCAGGATTCAATTTTCCAATACGTGCTCTGTTAGCTAAATCATTAACTGACTTGGTTAATCCTAACAAGTTTCTTTGATCGGCATTTTTTATTACCGGTACTATTAAGTTTCCACTTGGTAAAGCGGTAGCCATACCAATGTTAATATCTTTTCTTTTGATAATATTGGAACCGTCAACCGAAACATTTATCATAGGAAAATCTTTAATAGCCCTGGCCACTGCTTCAATAAATATTGGTGTAAAGGTTATTTTTTCGTTTTCGCGCTTTTCAAACGAATTTTTGATTTTATTGCGCCACATTACAATATTAGTAACATCGGCCTCAACAAATGAGGTAACGTGTGGAGATGTATGCTTACTTCTAACCATGTGCTCTGAAATAAGCTTACGCATTCTGTCCATCTCTATTATCTCATCTCCCGCATTTAAGCTTATGGCTGGCTTTACCGATGGAGTTGCCTCTGTCTTAGCAGTCGTAGTCGCAGATGGCGGTACTGTAGTAGGAGAAACTTCAATAGTTGTTGGTGCTGGCTGAATTGGGGCACTTGACGGTGTTGGTATGTGTTTATTCCCGGCAATATAACTTAAAATATCCTCTTTTGTAACACGGCCGTCTTTTCCGGTTCCTTGAATAGTATCTAGTTCAGCCATTGAAATATTTTCTTCTTTGGCAATACTTCTAACCAATGGCGAATAAAAGCGGTCACCCGAATTTACAACAGGAGATTTAACTGTAACATGATTTTCCGTTTTGCTTTCGGCCTGTGATTGGGCTTGAGGGGCAACAGCAGCAGGTGCAACCGTAGAAGTTACTGTTTCAGCAGCAGAATCGGCAATAACAGCAATAACACTACCCACCTGAACTACATCGCCTTCATTAAATAATCTCTTGATTAAAACCCCACCCTTCTGAGCCGGAACTTCTGAGTCAACCTTATCGGTGGCTATTTCCAATACAGATTCATCAGCGGCTATATTATCACCTTCGTTTTTTAACCATTTGGTAATAGTTGCTTCAGCAACACTCTCGCCCATTTTGGGCATTATCATTTCGTATTGAGGCATATTTATTCGTAAAATTTGTGCTACAAAAGTAATTTAAAATGGCAAATTTAAAATTATAATCTTAAAGTAAACAAATTTCAATAGGTTTATTACCTCATAATCAATATCTTCTTATTGAACTCTATATTTGAATTTTTAATTTTTATGAAATAGATACCTGATGGTAAAAAACTTATATCAAAAGACTCTTCCGGATATAAAGACTTAAACTCATTATTTTGATAATATAATTTCCCCTTACTGTCAAAAATGCTCAATACACTCTTTTCAATTTTAAATTGTTGAGGAAGGGTTAATTTAATAACATCTTTGGCCGGATTAGGATAAATAGAGAGATTTTCTGTTTGGGGACTTTTAATGGCAGTACCTGTAGCTTCTGTTACTATCAGGCTAGTAGAATAAATATAATCACCTGCATTAGTATTGCTACTATTAGTTGCATTTCCAACAGCATAAAAGGTAACATCGCCTGTTCCGGCAGCCGGTGCAGTCCAATTAAAGGTAAAAACCAAACTATCGGCACCGGTATTATTTGGCTGTTTATGTACAGCATTGGTTCTAGTATTACCCGAAATAGATGCCGACATGGTTTTTGCATTATTTGAAGATGAAGTATTGATTAATCCGCCATTAGCACCACTAGACAATAAGGCCTCAAAACCAAATCCATACTTGCTGACTCCGGGTTTTCTAACTGTTACATTTATGGTGTATGTTGTTCCGGGTTGATACTCCCAACCTGTCAAGTCCGGGCTTGAAATAGAAATGCTTCCATCGCCTTCATTTAAGTTAAAACTATTATGACAATTTCGGCAGGTTGTTTCTCCGGGCGATCCGGTATAACCAGCCTTTCCTGCATTGTTAGTATAAGCGGTAGTAGAAAAAATAATAAACCCCATTACTGCCATAACAACAGCAGAGGCAACAAGCTTTGTTTTTAATGCCATAAAATTTTAGTGAATATAAGTTATTTTTGAGAAATAATTCTTTGTGGGAGTCTTAAGGTTAAGAAACAAAATACCATTGTCAATGAATGGTAATTGAACTACTTTGTTATTATGCCAGTAAAATTTCTTTTCTTCATACACAACTCTTCCGGTAATATCAGTTAATTCAAGGCTACAATGTTGACCTTCTTTTACCGGAGCATTTATAGTAAATGTTTGTTCTACCACCGGATTAGGATAAACTTGTAAAAAATTATTCTCACTATCAATCGGCTTGTATGTAGTAATCAATGTGCTGTCCATAATAATATTTTCATCTCCGGGTTGATATTTGGTATAGGTAAAATAAACTATCATCATCTCATCAGTAGTAGCCTCTCCGGCAGCAATATCTATTGGAGGATTAAAAGGGTTAAACGGATTATTTGGGGTATTATCATAATCGGCCTCAAAATACAAAGTTGAACCTGTAGGTATTACCTGTACTTGTTGAAAGTCATAAGCCCCTTGCCATCTGAAATCCCAGTTATTAATTCTTATCAACGGAATATTATTATTTCCCTGGTCAACAGCATAAGACTTAATTGTTCTCCCGATTAAGTGCATATGAGGTGCTACTTGCAAAACCGAAACTTTACCCAAAATTGTAGGTACTGTAAACTGGCCATAAAATGTTTTTGTTTGATTGGCAGAAATAAACAAAGGGCCGTTGGTTAAGGAGGTAACATGATTTAGAATAGGGTCAATAGACAATGCTCGAATTGTTGGAGCATTGCTAAAGAAAAAATTAACTTTGGTGCTGTCCTGCTGTCCCATAGTGCCTGCAGGATAATGTACTTGAAGTACAATATCAGCATTTGCAGGCAAACGTAAGCCCATACCATTGGGGTAAAACATAGGATCAGCCCCCGGTGCCCATAGCCCAATAAGCTGTGCGGAGTTAGTACCTACACCGCCAAAAGACAGATATCCGACATTAGGATCTTGAGCATCTAAGTTGGCGCAGGTTCCGGTAGTATCAGCATATATCAATACATGATGTACTACTTGCCTGTTGCCGGGTATAACCTCATATCCTTTAATGTATTTTGCTGTACTAAGTCCTGATGGAATTACAAAACACTGATAAATATCTGACGATGCTGAATAATTAGTAAAAACAGGCATTTGAGAAACCAAATCGGGGGTTTGATTTATAGCTGATCCTACTGGAAAAACCGGAGGTGCCGGTGCAGTAGCATTTCCTAAAGGTAAGCCATTGTTAATCCAATCAAGTATGGCATCTTTTTGTTGTATGCTTAAAGTTCTTTGGTGCGCAAACCTCCTATAAGTGGTATCAGGTGGCCAAGGTGGCATTCTATCATTACTAACGGCATCAAAAATACCTGATGCGGCAGCCACGGCATCACTATAGCTCATCAGATTAAACGGCCCAATAGCTCCTTGATGATGACAACCTGAGCATTTGTTATAAATAATTGAGGCCACATTATCGCTCCAAGTGTTGTTTTGAGCCTTACTTACAAAACCCGTAAGCAACATTAAAATAAGTAATAAGTTTCGCATAAATAAATTCTTAAAAAACAAAACTAAATATTTTTGCAACACAAATTACATTAACTTGCCTTTTTAACAAGACCAAAAGATGGTTGATAAATATAAACAAAGGATAATAGACTGTAAAAAGAAATCAATTTATGATTTACTTGCCACTATATATTTTTATGTTTTATTAGATTTAATTATATTTAATATTTCAATAAATTAGTGTAGGTTTGAATTTTATTATTCAATTATGAAAACAACAGAAAGAGTATTAATCATAGGTTCCTCAGGACAAATTGGAGGGGAATTAACAGAAGGACTTAGAGCGATTTACGGAAATGATAATGTAATAGCGAGTGATATTAAAGATTTGGATAAAGAGTCATTAAAGGATGCTGCCCCCTACGAAACACTAAATGTATTAAACGGAAAAAGATTATTTGAAATAGTTCAAAAATACGAAATAACCCAGGTATATTTACTGGCCGCCTTGTTATCGGCTACAGCCGAGAAAAATCCAATGTTTGCGTGGGATTTAAATATGAATGGTTTATTTAATGTGCTTGATTTGGCAAAAGAAGGCCACATTAGTAAGGTTTACTGGCCAAGCTCTATTGCTGTTTTTGGACCAAGTACCCCAAAAACAAGCACACCACAATTTACAATAATGGAGCCAAATACCGTTTATGGAATAAGCAAACAAACCGGTGAACGATGGTGTGAATATTATTTTAATAAATATGGTGTTGATGTAAGAAGCATACGATACCCGGGTCTGATAGGTTATAAAACCGCTCCCGGTGGAGGGACTACAGATTATGCCGTACACATATACCACGAGGCTATTAAAAACAACCATTACGAATGTTTCTTAAGCGAAAACACCACATTGCCTATGATGTATATGCCTGATGCTATTAAAGCTACTATTGATTTAATGCATGCTGATGCTTCAAAAGTAAAAATTCGTTCGTCATACAACCTTAGCGGCATGAGCTTTTCGCCTAAAGAGATTGCCGATGAAATAAAAAATCATTTTCCTGATTTTACTATTAGCTATAAACCTGACAGCCGACAACTAATAGCTGACAGTTGGCCTCAAAGTATTGATGATAGTGCTGCACGTAATGATTGGGGATGGAAAGCTCAATTTGACTTAAAACAAATGACACAGGATATGTTTAGCCATTTAGTCAAATAAAACAATATCTTTATATATTAATGAAATATCTATTATATGCTCTCGGTAAATAAAGTATCGGTAGGTTTTGGTGGTATTTTTCTTTTTGAAGATATTTCCTTTTTGGTTAACAGAAAAGACCGTATAGGGCTAACCGGAAAAAATGGAGCCGGTAAATCTACCCTACTTAAAATGCTTTCCGGTTATCAATTGCCCGACAGTGGAACCATATCTATGCAAAACGGTCTTACTACAGGATATTTAGCTCAAGAAATACCCAGCACCAGCAAATTAACTGTTATGGAAGAAACGCGCAAAGCTTTCTCCGAATTAAATCAACTAACAGAACTAATTGACCGTTTGAATGAAGAAGTAGTAAACCGTACCGACTATGAGTCGGAAAGTTATAATGATTTACTCATTAGGCTGCACGATGCCACTGAGCGCTACAACCTTGTTGGTGGCTACAATGCAGAAGGGAGTGCCGAAAAAGTATTACAGGGGCTAGGCTTTACGCGAAAAGATTTCAATATGCCTTGCAGTAGTTTTAGTGGTGGTTGGCGTATGCGAATAGAACTTGCAAAAATATTATTACAACAACCTGATTTGTTATTGTTAGACGAGCCGACAAATCATCTGGACATTGAAAGTATTCAATGGCTGGAAGATTTTTTAAAAGACTATTTCGGAGCAATTATACTCGTTTCACACGATAAAGCATTCTTAGATAATATAACCAACCGAACTATTGAAATTAGTTTAGGTAAGATTTATGACTACAAAACTAATTACTCTAATTATGTTATTCAGCGCAAAGAAAGAAGAGAGCAGCAACTTGCCGCACAAAAGAATCAACAAAAATTTATTGAACACACAGAAGAATTAATCAATAAATTTAGAGCAAAAAAAGACAAAGCCGCTTTTGCTCAAAGTTTAATTAAAAAGCTTGACCGAATTGAAATTATTGAGGTTGATGATGAAGAAAACTCATCAATCAACTTTCGATTCCCTCCTGCCCCGCATGCAGGAAAAGTGGTTTTAAATGCCCAAAACATTACCAAACAATATGGCGAAAAGTTGATATTTAAAAATGTAAATATTGAAATTGAGCGTGGTCAGAAAGTTGCCTTAGTTGGAAAGAATGGTGAAGGAAAATCAACCTTCTTGAAAATAATTGCAGGTGAAACTGACTTTAGCGGTAGTTTACAATTAGGTCATCAGGTAGATGTGGGATATTTTGCCCAAAACCAAGCCGAAACGTTAAATCCGGATAAAACTGTTTTTGAAATTATTGATGATGTTGCTGTTGGTGAAATACGTAAAAACATAAGATCTTTATTAGGTTCGTTCTTATTTAGCGGTGATACTATTGAGAAGAAAGTAAAAGTATTGAGTGGTGGCGAAAAAAACAGACTGGCACTTTGTAAGTTATTATTACATCCATTCAACCTTCTAATTCTTGATGAACCAACTAACCATCTTGATATGCGTTCAAAAGAAGTATTAAAGAATGCACTTATAAAGTATGACGGTACCTTAATCATTGTATCGCACGATCGTGACTTTTTGGAAGGATTGACTGAAAATATTTTTTATTTCAATAACCAAAGCGTAAAACCATTTATAGGTACAATCTACCAATTTTTAGATTACAACAAGCTCAATTCACTTAGCGAACTTGAAACAAATAAAATAAATACCCAAGCAGTTCAAATTCCTGAGGTCAAAGAAAAACATTCAAAACAAAATAATAATGATTTAAGAAAAGAGATTGAAAAAGAAATTAAGAAACTAAATAAAACAATATCAGAAACCGAAAAGCAGGTTGAAGATCTTGAAAATAGAATAAACATCATAAACCAAAAATTAAGCCTCCCCGAAACAATTTCGGATAACGAAAAAATGAAACAACTTTATATACAGCATGGCCAAGTACAGGAAGAATTGGAAAAACAAATGCATCTGTGGGAGAATATAGCCTCAGAAATTGAATTTAAACAAGAGAAATTAAAAGAACTGTCTTAATTTCTTTTCATATATTTCCTTGTTTGGTAATTATAAAAAAATTAGGTTTGTTTTCAAAGTAAGCGAAAAATTGAAAAAAAGAGTTTTTTTATATTATCCCCTATTCGTAGTCCTAATTATTTTAATTACTAATTATCAATGCTTGCACGCACAAACAACTAAAGTAAGCGGAAAAGTTGTTGATATAAACAGCAAAGAAAGTCTGCCTTTTATTAATATCATGTTCAAGGGAACTACTATTGGTACTACAACAGATTTTGACGGAAACTATACTATATCAACAGACCACCCTACCGATAGTTTAGTATTTACCTATATTGGATATGATAGATATGCGGCTAAGATAACGCACGGAAAAAGTCAAGTCCTAAATGTAGGTTTAAGTACAAGTACTATTGCACTTCAAGAAATAGTAATAAAACCCGGTGAAAACCCTGCACACGCCATTTTAAAGAAGATTATTAAAAACAAACCATATAATAACCGCGAAAAATTAGATTACTACCAATATGAAGTTTACAATAAAATTGAATTTGATATAAATAATATTACTGATGACTTAAAAAAGAGTAAACTTATTAAACCGTTTAACTTTATATTTGACAATATTGATAGTTCTGATGTAACCGAAAAACCTTTCCTGCCATTGTTTCTTAGCGAGTCGTTATCTGAAGTTTATTACCGCAAAAAACCTAAGGTAACCAAAGAAATTATTAAAGCTACTAAAGTGGCAGGCGTTGAAAACGAAAGTGTATCACAGTTCACGGGTGATATGTATCAGAATGTAAACATTTATGACAATGCTGTATTGGTATTAGGGAAAAACTTTACCAGTCCGGTATCTGATAATGGTTTGCTATTTTACAGATACTATCTTATTGACAGTACCTTTATTGAAGGCAAATATTGTTATCAAATACAGTTTAAGCCCAAATATAAACAATCGCTTTGTTTTTCGGGTAATATGTGGATAAACGATACCACCTTTGCTATAAAAAGGCTGGAGATGAACATGGCGGGTGACGCTAATATTAACTATATCAATACCTTTAATGTAGTTCAAGACTATACAAATATTGAAGGCTCATGGTTTCTAAAGAAGGACAAACTGGTAGTTGATTTTATTCTACAAAAAAACAGACCCGGATTTTATGGTCGTAAAACAACCTCATACAACAATTTTATAGTAAACAAACCTTTAGAAGAAAAATTTTACAGCAAAACAGATAACCTAATTGTAGCAGAAGATGCCAACAGTAAAGATATAGATTTTTGGATTGCTAACCGCCATGATTCATTATCAGAAAACGAGCAAGGAGTTTATAAAATGGTTGATACCATCAGAACAATTAAGGCTTTTAAAACCTACCAAGATATAGTTCAAAGCGCCACCACAGGATATTATGTTATGGGAAAGTTTGAGTTAGGGCCTATTTACAAGCTATACAGCCGAAACAATATTGAAGGCAGTAGATTTCGTTTTGGAGGCCGCACCAGTAATGATTTCAGTAAATGGTTTGAGTTGAACGGATATTTAGCATACGGCATTAAAGATAATAAGTTTAAATATGGTGGTGGTATGCGTACCTTTATTACTAAAAATCCTCGACAGTTGGTAGAGTTTAATTATAAAAAAGATTACGAAATTATGGGGCAGAGTCAAAATGGATTTTCGTATGATAATTTTATTGCTTCAGCATTCAGGATGAGGCCTCTCAGCAATTTAACAACTATTGAAGAATATAACACCTCATACAGCTATGAGTGGTTTCAAGGTTTTGAGAACAAAGTGTCTTTTGTAAACCGTATATATACTCCTGCTTTCGGGTTTAAATATGAATATCTGAATAAAGATAATCAGACCGTAGAAAGCATGCCCAATATCATTACCTCAGAGATACGTGTTTTTGCTCGTTTGGCTATTGATGAAAAATATTTAAAGGGAGAATTTGACCGTATAAGCTTAGGCACCAAATGGCCCATATTTAGCCTACAGTACAGCGCTGCTATAAAAGGCGTTTTAAAAAGTGATTATACCTATCATAAAATTAATTTTAGTGTTTCAGACAGGTTTAGGATAAACCCTTTAGGTTTTACAGATTATATAATTGATGCAGGAAAAATATATGGTAATCTTCCCTTTCCCTTATTAGAGATTCATGGTGGAAACGAAACGTATTTTTATGACCCTTATGCATATAATATGATGCGGTTTTATGAATTTGTAAGTGATGAATATGCATCATTAAGCATAACGCATCATTTTGAAGGATTCTTTTTAAATAAAATACCGTTAATGCGTAAATTAAAATGGCGCGAGGTAGTATCAGGAAAAGCCCTGATAGGGGCTGTAAGCAACAATGCCAATAAAGAAATTCTAATAATGCCTACCGGATTATACACTCTTAATGGCAAACCTTATTACGAAGCAGGTTTAGGAGTGGAAAACATATTAAAGGTATTGCGTTTTGACGTGCTATGGCGATTGTCACATCTTGATAGCCCGGGGGTATCAAAAGTAGGATTCAGAGGCACACTCCAATTTATTTTTTAAACTATTTTTGCCAAAAAATAATTCAACATAAAATGATTTTAAGAGCCGAACACTTAGTAAAGAAGTATAAAAACAGATATGTTGTAAATGATGTATCACTCGAGGTTAATCAAGGCGAAATAGTAGGTTTGTTAGGCCCCAATGGAGCAGGTAAAACCACCACATTTTACATGACTGTAGGAATGATTAAGCCAAACTCAGGCAGAATCTTTCTGGATAATCTTGAAATTACCAAAGAGCCTATGTACAAGCGTGCACAACTTGGTGTGGGCTATTTGCCCCAAGAGGCTTCGGTGTTTCGCAAGTTAAGTGTGGAAGATAACATAAGTGCCATTCTTGAAATGACAAACTTGTCTAAAGAAGAACAAAAGGACAAATTAGAATCATTACTCAATGAATTTAGTTTACAAAAAGTAAGAAAAAACAGAGGTGATGTGCTTTCGGGTGGTGAAAGAAGAAGAACAGAAATAGCTCGTGCCTTGGCAGTTAGTCCAAAATTTATTTTGCTTGACGAACCTTTTGCAGGTGTTGACCCTATTGCTGTAGAGGATATTCAGCACATTGTTTCTAAGCTTATAGAAAAAAATATTGGTATATTAATTACGGACCATAATGTTCACGAAACATTAAATATTACTAAGAGGGCATATCTATTATTTGAAGGTCAAATTTTAAAGGCTGGCACAGCCGAAGAGTTGGCAGCTGATGAACAAGTAAGACGTGTATATTTAGGCAAAAATTTTGAACTTAGACGTTAATCAAATTAAATGAAATAATAGCTGTACTCCAAAGCCATCCATAACTTAAAAATAGACTAAATTTGATTATGTTTTCAATTGTTATACCAACCTGGAATAATTTAGAATATCTTAAGTTGTGTGTTAATAGTATAAAAAAAAATTCTGCACATCAACATCAAATAATTGTACATGTAAATGATGGAAGTGATGGCACCTTAGATTACATAAAAGAAGAACAGATTGAATACACTTATAGTGCAGACAATATAGGTATATGTTACGCGGTTAATCAGGCTGCTGCGCTGGCACAGCATGACTATATTGTATATATGAATGATGACATGTATGTGTGTCCGCTTTGGGACAAATATATTATAGAGGAGATACAAAAACTACCTGATGATGATTTTATGTTTTCAGGAACATTAATTGAGCCCAGAGATACAGGAAATTTGTGTGTTATCAATGCTAACTTCGGAAACAATATTTCAAACTTCAATGAGAAACAGTTGTTAGAGAATTACCGGTCATTTAGTAAGTCAGATTGGCAAGGCTCGGCATGGCCTCCAACTATAGTTAGCAAAACAAAATGGAATATGGTGGGAGGTTACAGTATTGAATTTTCGCCCGGCATGAGCAGCGATGATGATTTTGCCATGAAAATGTGGCAATCAGGATGTAGAATCTTTAAAGGCATAAGTAAAAGCAGAATATACCATTTCCAAGCTAAATCAACAGGCAAGATAAAAAAGAATGACGGTCGAAAACAGTTCTTGCTAAAATGGGGTATTAACCAGTCGGGCTTTAACAAGCATTTTATACATAGAGGAAAAAAATATATGGGAATTTTACATGAACCCAACAATTCAATACTATTAAAAGAACGATTTAGGGCTAAATTAAAGATAATATTTTCTCGATAAAAACATAAGTGTATAATTACATCGGATATATTTAAAAACAAAAAAGGAGAGGTAAACCTCTCCTTTTTTGTTTTTAAGCTACTCCCTAAATTATTTGGTTAATTTGGTAGTAGAGGTTTGATTGTTATATCTGATATTTAAGAAATACACACCATTGCTCAATTGAGTTGTAGGGATAGATATTCTATCATTACTTACATTTTTTTCAATAGCTTGAATTACCTCTTTACCTAATACATCAACAACCTGAATATTTACTGAAGTTGTATTCTCAAAGTTAAAGTTAACTATAAAGTTCTCAACTGATTTAGAAACCACCGGAGCCTTAGAGTCTTTAAATTTATCAGAGATTAAAGTAACCGCTTGTGATAATGTTTCGGTGCAAGTACCGTCAACTATTGTAACCTGTACATTTTGAACTCCTGAATTAGTATAAATATGAGACATTTGAGCACCGCCTTCTTCAATTACGCCATCACCAAAGTTCCAAATATACTGAACACCTTCAGTGCTGTTATTTACGCTATAATCAACTTTAATTCCATTAGCCACTTCTACAGGGGTTGTAGCCGTTAATGTGTAGTTCATGGCAATATCTGATGAAATAACTACAACATCTTCTATTGAACCACAATTTGAATGATTAGTGTAAGTAACATAGTATGTTCCTGCGCTTAAACCGTTAACAGTACTAGCATTGGCAACAGTATTATTGGCAATAACTTGACCGTTATCGTCTTTTACAGAGTAGTTCCACGTTCCAATATTGTTTGGATTATTGATATTAATACTACCATCTGCTAAATTAGAGCATGATGAATTGCTCACTGTTAAGGCAGGTTTCTTGGTAATATGAATCATAAAACGAGGAGCCGTAGTATTATTATCCATATAGAATTGATAAGTTCCAACATTATGGATATCTGTTTTAGACCCAGTTTTCAAATCCTCAAACACTACACATGAAGCGTTGTCAAAAATATCCAAACCATCAAAACTCAAAGAATAATTTCCGCTTACGCCTACAGTAACTCTTAAAGGAACTAAAATCTCAGCCAGGTCGTTTGGTAAAGTATTTACACTTAAATCTTTGTTTGCTGTAACAATTCCAATTGAAGGAACATCTGTATTAGTGCTATAAAGTTTATAAGCGTCCATTTTACCATCAAATCCTACAGATGCATCTTGAGCAAATCTCAACACAGCTTCGTCTTTAAAGTTATTACCTTCAACTTTCATTCTTAATATAGAACCATTACTTAAGGCTCCGGAAGACTTAATAAATACAGGATTTCCGGCAACTTTTACATTCTCATTAGCTTGTAATGCACAACTTAAATTATTGGTTTTAACAAAGAATCCCTGAGAAGAAGGAATTAAATTGCTGGCGCCATTTACGCCTACACCACTAATATAAGTAGCATACTGATGAAGATCTGTTTGCCAAAAATAAATAGCATCTTCAACATTTGTTTTTGTCCAACTAGGACTATCCCAATCAATGGCAGAAGGATAAGGATTAGCTACCATATTGAAACCATCATCATCTAAACTTCCGCTTGAAGAGAAAGTAACCCCAAAATCGAAGAAGCCTTTAGTTGTAGGACCGGTAACGTCCATTAAAATATCTAATGTTGAAACATAACCTGTACCTAAATACACCCAATAACCTGTACCCGGAGTAATATCATCAACATTGGCATTAGTAACAGGTGTATATGAAGTAGGTGAATCAAAAGCAGCCAAATCAAACTCTAAATAAGTCCAGATAGAAATAAACCCTCCGGCATTACCCGTTGAACCAACAAAACCTGAAGTAGGGAAATCATCTGTCCACTGGTTGATTTTAGCATTCTTAACCGGAGTTCCTAAAATAGCCCAACCTGTATTAGGCCCTGGAGCTAAGCGTTCCATGGTAATATCGCCAGTAACATCACCGGTAATTAATGGAGCAATACGAGCTGTTCTAGTTAATGTTGACTTTAAGATTAATCTGTATGGGCTGAAATCAAATGTACCTGATGATACAGTTAAGGTGTTCTTCAAGGTATCAATTATTCCTAACTTAGCACCCATAGGGTTATTTAAAGTAAGATCAAAGAAAGCAGTATGTGTAGTTCCGTTAAGTATCTGTTGCGATGTAGAACCATTTAAAGTTACTAAGCCTTCGCGAGAATTAAATGTTGCATTGTTAGTAAAGTTCCCTTTAAGGTCAACACCTAAATTACTAGATGAAACATCAAAAGTACCAGCGTCAATTAAAATATTTCCATTGGCAGCAATCGGCTGGGCAAGCGATTTTACTCCCGAGCCATCAATTTTAATATGGTTAAACACTGTTGAGGAAGTTCCTCCGATTACTTGAGATGCACCAATAAAGTTTACACTTCCACTACCAGGAACAAAGGCAGATGAACTTACATTATTATTCCAATTCTTATGAATACTTATATCTTTATTGAAAACGCTATTATCTACAACACCATCGCTGATGGTCAAATCTCCATTTACTGTAATATTAATATTACTTAATACTTTAGTACTATTTCCTGTAAATAATAAATTATTATATACCAAATGCGGTAAAATATTACCTGATTGAGTTCCATAGTACTCAACTGTTCCACCTGTACTTGAAGTAAACAAGTTGAAATCTCCTGAAGGGAATACATAGTTAGTAGATGCTGAAGCTTTAATTCTCATTAAACCGGTTCCTTCACCGTATCCGAAAACGTTTAATATTTTATCTTTTAAATCTAAAGTACCATCGTTATGCAATATAGAACATGTACGTCCATCGTTATTAACTTCAACTGTATGACCACTTGCAATAATTACATTATGATAAGTAGGAGTAATTCCTGAAGCACCTCCGGCATGACCTGATACAGACCAAGTATTTCCATCATCCCAATCACCACCTAAAGTAGCATTTCTACTGTACAAAGTTTCGATAAATTGAAATTCTGAGGATTCTCCACAAGTATAATCTCCATCAATATAATTTACTCCTGTCAATGTCATTGTATTGGCAACAGCATCAACGGTTAACGGAATACCGCCAGCAGGTACCCATTGCGGTGCAACAAATCTACCGGTTACATAAGCACTTTCGTTTCCATTAACAAAAATATCTTTATAATTATATGTGTGATCAATGTTAAGTCCTGCAAAACCGGTGCCTCTAACTACCCAGAAATAAAACAACTCTAAATCAAGTGGATCTGTAGTTGCAGGGTGTTTAGAGTTAACAGGAGCCACACGGATACTTCCAGGGGCGGTATTAGCGGTAATATTGTACTGAACAGGCATATAGTCAACATCACTACCTACAGGGAAAGTGAAATTAGCAGTTCCTGTATTAAACATTTTAACTACCCCACTATCTCCCAGTAAACCATTAGTTTGAATCATACGGAATCCACTAAATGTTCCAGCTACAGAGGCATCCTCGGTCAATCTTAATAAGTATGCATCAATAAATAACGAACCATTATTTAGATTCAGAATATTATTTACTGTTTGCGATGCAGTCATAGATACTCCTAAAATATTATCAATAGTTAAGTTTCCGAATTTTCCGGTACCGTTACCACCAATATATTGTTTTACAGGGCCTTGGCAGATAATCTTTCCTGAACCTGTACTGGCGTGTTGGGCACTATTTTCAATGTCACCAATACTTGTAATTGTGTTACCGCCATCTTGTAAAGTACCTTTGGTTAATATTAAATCAGTATTAACTCTGATATTGGTATTAACACTTAAAGAAACAGTACCTGATGCTGCAGTATTGTTAATCTTTAAATTGGCAAAGTTGGTTAAATTACCTGTCATACCGGTTATTAATTGGTTATTTGTGCTAGATGAGAAAGTTGTAACCTGATCATCAGTACCTGATTTATAACCTCCGGCATTAATCCCTGTAACAGCAGAGCTATTATTATTCTCTAAGTTACCTTCAATATTAACATCAATACCATTGGCATTAAAGTAACTAAAATCATTATCCAACGACAAAGTACCTTTAATTGTCAATGGGTTGTTGATTGCTTTAGCAGTAGCTGTAAATACTCCTGTATTACCATTAACATTTAAATTAAATATAGGGGCAATGGCATCTATTGAATAGGTTTGTGCTGCACCTAAACTTCCTTGTTGGCATATTATTGTACCTCCATCAACATTGTATGATGAAGCATGTAAATAAATATCTCCGTATGATGTACCACCTCCTCTTATTAATCTTAATGTGGCGTCATCGCTCATATTAAATACACTTCCAAAATTGGCAATTTCCAGCTTACCGCGTGATGGAGATGCATTAGACCCACTAATTACTACACTACTGTTACCTGTTTGCTTATATACTAATGAACCGTTCAATAAAGATAAGTTTCTACGAATTTGTCCATTTACATATAAAGCACCACTTCCTTTAACTTCAATTTCAGGTAAACCATTAGCCGAATATTCAATATCATTATTGGCCGAATTACCTCCACTACCAATATTTACAATACCATTATCTATTTGTAATTTTCCGATTAACATTAAATCAGCTAAATCGTCATCGGCAGTACCAATATTAACTATACAGCTTGAATGATTTACTTGCAACTTGGCAGTAGCTGGAATAGTATATAATTCCGGTTGATCAGTTAAGGTTAAATTGTATCCGTTAGAGAACTTCATTGTTCCGTTTTGAAGGATTAGCCATCCGTTGGTTGGAGTAACAAAATTACCTTTAACATCAACATTATACTCGTTAACTGGAGAAACTCCTCTGTTTAGTGTAAACTTATACAATTCAGTATATGCAGCATTGTTTGTTCCGGATAAACTTCTATTTCCGGTACCGTAAGATAAATATTCACAAACTCTTCCTGAACCTGCATTAAAGTCTAACACACCATTGTTGGATATTGAACCGTTGTGGTTTAGATAGTTTACAACCGCTGTACCTGCAGTAGCAACTTCAAAGCGGGCACCTGCATAAATATTAAAGCCACCGTTTACATTTAAGGTTTGAGAGAAATTATTTCTAAATTGAGTAGCTCCTGAGAAGAAGTTCATCCCTAAATTAGCAGTAAGTATTTTCGAACTTGCACTATTTAAGTAACACCTACCCGCACCTAACATTTTAAAGTTATTATATAGGGTTAAATCAATGTCAGGCATGGTTATAGTAAGACCAAACTCAGGGACAATATTTAAATAATTGTAATTACTTAATACCATTGCTGATGGCAAGTCAGAAACTGTTGGAATAGTAAAACTAACACCGTTGGTATAATATTCAACTATACCTCCCATGTTGGATAAAAACAGTCCAAAATCTCCGGCAGGGAATACAGCAGTACCTGCTGAAGAGGAAATTCTTAATTTCCCCGAACCAGTTATTCCATACCCGTTTAATACTGAGAAGTTATGTCCTGTTGTACTTCCAATATCGAGAGTTGACCCTCCACCAATAAATAAATTACCTGCTTTGGCACCATTATTAGATACACTAACTGTATGGTTGTAAGAAATACCATCTCCTACAAAAACAGGATTATTTGAAGCAGGGGTTAAATTGGTTGGTGCTCCTCCATGTCCAATAACCGACCATGGAGTAGTGGCAAGATTGTTATCATCCCAATCACCGTCTTTAATAGAATAAAATGCAATTACATCTTGGAAAGGATCATCAGGATCTCTATCTCCGGCAGTAAACTCACCATCAAGCACTTGGCCAAATACGTTAGGGTCAATAAATATAGTATTTGTAGTTTCATCTACTTCTGTAACGTCTCCTGTTACCCAAACGACATTATTTGGTAAATAGTAGGCTGCAACATATTCTGATTCATCAACTCCAACACCTGTAACAACATCCGTTTCATCATAAGTATAATAATGTTCAACATTAGCAGAACCTAAATTAAACCCTGTGCTTGTAGTTTTCCAGTAATATTTTAATGATTGATTACTAGCTGTAACCACAGGATGTTCGTTATTTACGGCTCTAATGGTAATATAACCATAAGTAGTTGCCAATCCGTCAATTTTAATAAAGGCAGGAGTATATTTATTGGCTGTTCCTAAAGGATACAAAAACTCATCATATACGCTGGTAAATCTTTTTCTTAAACCACCGGTTGATGGAACACCATCTGTATTTATCATTTTAGTGTTACTAAAACTAGTTCCGGTTCCGGTTACATCATCATACACTTTGGTTACCGGAGTAAAGGTTAAGGTATTTAATCCGATATCTAATGAACCATTAGCCAAACGTAATTCTTGTTCAATTTGAAGACTGGCTACTAAGGTGGTTGTTCCGCTTGATTTGTTAATGGTTAGTTTTTCAATTCTTCCTGCCCCGTTACCGCCAATAGTTTGAGCTCCGGTTCCGTTTACTGTCCACTGCCCCAATCCATTAGCTAATCCTGAAATATAAGAATTTCCTAATAGATTAACTTTTTTGCCATTATTGTGGAACGTTCCTACCAAAACTTGTAAGTTATTATTAATATCTAAAGAGGTTGCAGAACCACTCAAAAAGCAAGTTACTGTAAGTGGCTTATCAATGGTTACATTATACATACCACCGGTAATGGTACCGTTTAAGGTAAAATACTGAGTGGTTGTACCATTAAAAGTTGTAGTATTGTTTTGAGGGGTATAAGTAGTTCCAATATTTATAGAGAAATTTCTTTTTACCGAAACATTATGGTTATTGGTTTTAAATTCAGGATTATTTCCGGTAACTAAAACTAAGTCGGAATTAATGCTTAAAGGCTTAGCTGCAACAGGTGAAGATAAACTAATACCTGCACCGATTGGTTGGTCGTCAAGAACCAATTTTGCACTTCCGGCTCCATTCTTATATACATATACATTATTTAAAGGTATAGAGGAGTTAACAATAAAATTAGTTGATGAAGCAGGAATGGTAATATTGATAGTACCATTCGATACCGTATAATTATTACACCCAATTAAAATACCACCTCCTAAAGCAGTGCCGGTTTCAGGGTTAGCAATATTTATTGTTCCTCCTAATAAATATACCCCTTGGTTAGGGTAAGGAATACTAAAACGCGGAAAATCTGAACTTCCCGACCCTGCGGTTGAGCCATCAACATTAATAATACCTGAGGTAATGCTAAACGAACCAAAATGAGTTCCAACTCCGGTTGAAGGACGAACCTTTTCTACGGTACTTACCCCACCATCAATTGAAATTAAACCGGTAAATCCTAATATTAATCCTTCATTTCCAATAGAAAATTCTCCTGCTGTTATTTTATATTCACCATTAACTTGAACTCCGCTTGCCGAACCATTTAAAAGGAAGTTAGCTCCGTCAACCCATAAACGAGCTATATTTGGTATTGTAAACATTCCTCCACCATTTACTCTACTAATTGTATTATTTACTCCAAATTTAACTGTACCTATGTTTAATTGTAAGGCATCTGCATCTGTATAAAATTCTAAATTCCCTACAGCAGAAGAGTTAACTTGCAAAGTTGTTCCGGCATCAATTCCTTTATTTACTATTAAGGTATATAAATTAGTTGCTGAATTACAAGATAATGTACTATTTCCTGTGCCATCAAATTTTAAATTTACAGCTCCGTTGGTTGAGGCATTCCACTGTAACGAGTTACTAAATTGAACCAATCCGTTATTAGTGAAATCCTGACGTACTATTAAATTATGAATGGCATTAAAAACTCCTGCCTGAAAACGAACTCCTGAGGATACGCTAACGCTTTTGTTAACATTAAGATTGATAATATTGGTAGCCGCATTTCCTAATGTAACTTGCAATGAGCCTGAACCAGTATTTTCAAGAATTAAGTTACCGTTAATGGTATAATTGGTAGGGTTAGTTCCGTTTACTAGAACACAATTATTGCCAGATGCTGTACTATTTGAAATTTTTAAGTGATTATATGTTAGCTGTGTTGGCAAATTCCCTGTAATATCGTAATACTCTACCATTCCTCCTGAAGCAGAAACAAATCCGGTAAAAGTACCACCAGGAAAGGTATTTGAGCCAATTTTTAATCGTCCTTGACCGGTAACCGTTCCTAAATTATTTCCGGTTAACGTGCCAAGATCCAAAGTAGCATTAGCTTGTATAAAGGTACTTACAACTGTACGAGCAGTAACTGTATTGGTTACAGTTTTATTATTAACAATAAATACTGCATCTGATGCTCCGGGAACTGCCGGGCTTACTGAGGTTAAACCTGTAGGGTCTGTGGTCCAAATAGAAGCACTGCTCCAGTCACCACTGGCAAATGTGTAGTAATTGGTTGCTCTGGCAGTTAAAATCGAAATGCTTAAGAACGCAATTACTAACGTAAACCTTTTAATAGAAAGCCATGGGCTTCTTGTTTCATCGTAGTTGTTTTTCATTTTATTTATTTGGGTTAAAGATTTCAAAATCAATGATTTTTTATAAAATTGGGGTACAAATGTACAATTTTTTTTTTAAAATAAAACGATTAATCTTATTTTTTTTTAGCTAAGTGCTCAAAATTATCATTCTAAATTCAATAAGCCTATATGAATTTATCAATTTTAACATTAGAAAAAAATTATTTAGTTAAAAACTATAGTAGTTTCTCGCAGAAGACTAGAGTCACTCTTTTGATTTTCAACAAAATACAATATCTGTTATTTTTGTCTAAAAAAGACAAGGACAGGAACTCCGTTAAAATCAAAGTTTTCACGAAGTTTATTTTCTACAAATCTTTTATAAGATTCTTTAACATATTGAGGCAAATTACAGAAAAAAGCAAAAGAAGGGGCATGAGTTGGCAATTGAGAAACAAATTTTATTTTTATATACTTCCCTTTAAATGAGGGTGGTGGATTATTATCTAGAATTGGAAGCATTATATCATTTAGCTTTCTGGTAGGAATCTTTATTCTTCGGCTATTAAAAACACGTATAGCAGTTTCAATAGCTTTTAGCAATCGTTGTTTTTTGGAAACCGAAGTAAAAATAATAGGCACATCAACAAAAGGAGCTATTTTTTCTCTAATTTTACTTTCAAAGATTTTTGTGGTATGATTATCTTTTTCAATTAAATCCCATTTATTTACTAAAATAACAACTCCCTTGTGGTTTTTTTCAATCAAATGAAACAAATTAACATCTTGCGACTCGAAACCTTCTTGTGCATCAATCATCAACAAACATACATCAGCCGTTTCAATAGCCCTAATAGAACGCATTACCGAGTAAAACTCTAAATCATCATGTACTTTCCCTTTTTTTCTAATTCCGGCTGTATCTACCAAAATAAAATCGTTTCCGAACGCTTTATAACGCCTGTTAATTGTATCTCTTGTAGTACCTGCAATAGGGGTAACTATGTTTCTTTCTTCTCCTAATAAAGCATTTAACAGCGAAGACTTGCCCACATTAGGTCGTCCAACAATTGCAATTTTGGGTAAATCTTCCTCGGTTTCCGACACTTCACTATCAGGCTTTAGGTGTTTTACTACCTCATCAAGTAATTCGCCTGTTCCTCCGCCACTGGTTGATGAAATAGGGAATAATTCACTTAACCCAAATTTATAAAATTCGCCTAAATAGTTATGTCTTTCACTATTATCAACCTTATTTACAGCTACTATTACTTCTTTTTTTGATTTCCTTAATAGTTGGGCAACCATTGTATCATACTCGTGTACTCCTTGGTTAACATCAACCACAAAAATAATTAGATTGGCTTCAACAATAGCCAATTCAACTTGTTTTCTTATTTCAGATTCAAATACATCATCACTACCCATGGCGTAACCACCGGTGTCAATAACACTAAAAGTTCTTCCATTCCATTCACAAACACCATAATGGCGGTCACGGGTAACACCGCTTACTTCATCAACTATGGCATGTTTAGTCCCGGTTAACCTATTAAATAAAGTTGATTTACCAACATTAGGTCTTCCAACTATGGCTACTATATTACTCATTTACTAATTTTAGGGCACAAATGTAGTCATAATATATTTATTATTTTAATGTCATTCCCTAAAAGCTTTAATAGAAATTACATATTATAATTTAATTCTATTAATTAACCAAAACCTTATAGATTTGAATAAATGATATACAAATAAAAACAATTAAGGTAGTTTCTTTCACACAATTCTTAACAATATATGCATTAGATTGATATTTTTTTTACAGAGATAATTTTGTTTTAAATATATTTTGTATTATTGCAACGCAATATTCATTGTTGCATCACGAATCCTTATTTTTCTTCTTATAAAAAAATATTATTAAAAGTATAAAGAAAAAATCTTTAATTGACTTATTGTTATTTCCAATCATTATTTATTAAATGTACACCCACAAAGAACTAAGTGATAAGCTAGTTGCTGAGCTTAAAACTATTGCCCTTGAACTGAAAATTGAACAATC
Organism: Bacteroidia bacterium; assembly: GCA_020845635.1. GTDB lineage: Bacteria > Bacteroidota > Bacteroidia > UBA4408 > UBA4408 > CAIKXD01. The sequence goes on along the minus strand of JADLFI010000004.1, from coordinate 132,537 downwards.
AGAAAGTTTAACAAAGAAAGAACTTATTGAGCAAATAGTTGCAAAAACTACTCCACCACAAGGTGAGGTTCAATTAAACAAAGCCCCTAAAAAAAGAGCAAGAAAACCTAAAACAACTGAGAAGATAATTGAAGCCTCAAATGTTATATCCGCAGAAACTCAATTGATAAATAATGAAAATTCAATTATTGACGATTCAACAACCAATGAAACACAATCGGACCCTGACAAACTTACCTCTCCAGACAATATCTCACCTGAAATTAATCATCAAATAGAAGCTGAGAAAATTGATTCAACTGTTAAGACTGAATTGCCATTATCTGAAAATAATGATTTAAATCTTAATACACAGAAATCAGAAACGGACAAATCTAAAGAACCTACTAAAGAGTTTAAAAATCAGGAATTCAAGCCCAAGAGTTTTGAACATAATCCACATAAAAAGCCCTATCATCATGAAAAGAAGCCGGAACCTGTTTATAATTTTGATGGTGTTGTAATTAGTGAAGGAGTTTTAGAGATAATGCCTGATGGTTATGGTTTCCTTCGTTCTTCAGATTATAATTATTTAAATTCACCTGACGATATTTACGTATCGCAATCACAAATAAAATTGTTTGGTTTAAAAACCGGTGATACGATTAAAGGTGCTATCAGACCTCCGCGCGAAGGAGAAAAATATTTTCCACTAATAAAGGTGGACAGTATTAACGGCCGCGAACCTTCATATATTAGAGATCGTGTTCCATTTGATTACCTTACTCCACTCTTCCCATACGAAAAATTTAAGTTAACGGGGCATGCCCAAAATAATTTAAGTACCCGAATATTTGATTTGGTAACTCCAATAGGTAAAGGTCAAAGAGCATTAATTGTAGCGCAGCCAAAAACCGGTAAAACAGTATTATTAAAAGATATAGCCAATGCCATTGCTGCCAATCATCCTGAAGTATATTTAATTATTTTATTAATAGACGAGCGCCCTGAAGAAGTTACTGATATGGCCAGAAATGTAAAGGCCGAGGTTATTGCCTCAACTTTTGATGAACCTGCAGAACGACATGTGAAAATTGCCAATATTGTGCTGGAAAAATCAAAAAGACTGGTTGAATGTGGACATGATGTTGTTATTCTATTAGACAGTATTACCCGTTTAGCTAGAGCTTATAATACTGTACAGCCTGCCTCCGGAAAGGTGCTTAGCGGGGGTGTTGACGCTAATGCATTACATAAACCTAAAAGATTTTTTGGTTCGGCCCGTAAAATTGAAAACGGAGGGTCACTCACTATTATAGCTACTGCCCTCACCGAAACTGGTTCAAAAATGGATGAAGTGATTTTTGAAGAATTTAAAGGTACAGGCAATAGCGAACTCCAACTAGAACGTAAAATTGCCAACAAAAGAGTATTCCCTTCTATTGATATTGTTGCATCAAGTACCCGTAGAGATGACTTATTGTTAGATAAAGACACCCTACAAAGATTATGGATTTTACGTAAATATCTTGCCGATATGACTCCGTTAGAAGCTATGGAGTTTTTGCAAGAACGTATGCGCAATACAAGAAATAATGACGAATTCTTAATGTCAATGAACAATTAGAATTAAACAATATTTGTATCGTGGTAAATCTTGAAGCCTATCGGGATATCCTATCAAATATTCCCAAGTCAGTTGCTTTGGTTGCAGTTTCAAAAACCAAGCCGGTAGAGGATATTTTGTTCTTATATCAACATAACCAGAAAGTTTTTGGGGAAAACAAAGTTCAGGAGTTATGCGCTAAATATGAGCAATTGCCCAAAGATATCGAGTGGCATTTAATTGGGCATCTGCAAACCAATAAAGTAAAATACATAGCATCATTTGTGTCGCTCATCCATGCGGTTGATAGTTTAAAGCTATTGAAAGAAATAAATAAAGAAGCACATAAAAACAATCGTATAATTTCGTGTTTATTGCAAATACACATTGCGCAAGAGGAAACAAAGTTTGGTTTCTCTTATAATGAGGTGGAAGAATTGTTGGCAAGTAGTGAAATATCAGAACTACAACATATAAAAATAACCGGTTTGATGGGCATGGCCACTCTTACTTCAAATAAGCAAATAATTATGAGTGAGTTCAACGAGTTGGCAAAATTTTATGATAGATTAAAACTGCAACTTACTTTACCCAATTGTAATTTTAGCACATTAAGCATGGGAATGAGTAATGATTACAAAATTGCTATTGACTGCGGCAGTAATATGATTAGAATAGGCAGTACTATTTTTGGCAGTAGATAGTGAATTTATGAGTGGTGAATTTTATGGAATTATCACAGCTATAGTTTGGGCCATAGGAATATTTCCCTTTTCATTAAGTACACGATATTTTCATGCAAACCATATTAATCTATTAAGATTATTACTCGCTACCATTTTACTAACCCCATTTATATTATATAAGGAAAATATTAATTTTCTTGAGTTAATTTCTTTCCCTAACCAACAGTATTGGGTTTGGTTGGGTTTATCGGGTGTAATCGGCTTAGCCTTGGGCGATTACTTTTCTTTTTCTTCATTTAAATATATAGGAGCACGCAATTCCAGTATATTCTCAACCCTAGCACCAGGTGCTGCTCTGGGTTTTGGATTCATATTAATTGGTGAGAGAATTAATATAATCGGAATTATAGGAATAATAATTACCATACTAGGTGTCATCTATATTTCAGCCAATAAGCAAGAAAGCAATAAGTCAAATATTAATTTAATTGGAATTGCTCATGCTATAGCTGCCGCATTGTGTCAAGGTGCCGGTGTGGTATTGGCAAAAAAGGCTTATGATGGTAATACACTTGAAATTGCATCATTTCATGCCGCATGGATTAGGATTGTAATAGGAATGACAGTACTTTTTTTATTCCAATTATTGAGCAAAGAAATTAAGAATTTAAAGGAAGAACTTGTAAACCCTAAGAACCATAAGGGTGTTTTATTCCTGTTATTCGGAACTCTTTTTGCAACTGTTTTAGGACTATCGCTGGCTATGCAAACAATTTCATTAACCAACTCGGCTGTAGCCCAAACACTCTTTTCGTTAGTCCCGGTTTTTGCTATTCCCTTAGCATATATATTTCATAAAGAAAAAGCCGGATATTCAATAATTTTAGGAGCACTTGTAGCAGTGGGTGGTGTAATAATTTTGGTTTGGCGTGATACAATTTTACACCTTTTATCATTCTCATAAATAATTTGTGTATCTTTGTCTAATGTTCTTTGTATTTGCAACCTAAATAGATTAAGGAATCGTGTGTAAATCACGAACTGTCGTGCAACTGTGAAATCTGCCAGCAGATAAGTCAGATACTTAATAGGTTTATAATGCTTAAACACTCACGAAAAGTGTTTAGTACAATATTTTCGGAATCTATCCTCCCTAATTATTACTTTCCTTTTCGTAATTTTTCAGTTAATTAATTTGCAAAAGGAAATTAAACATACCAATTTATGTAAGCGTTGTAGCCGGCAATTTAACTGTTGCTCGCATAGTATTGAAACATGTTGTTGTTACTCATTAACCCTTGATGAGGCAACAATTGTATTTGTAAAAAATAATTGGAACGATTGTTTGTGTTATGATTGTTTGACGGAGCTTAATACTTTAATTACAGATGCAAAAAATTATCATTTTCCAAAGCATAAAAAGGAAATGTTAGAGGGTATTCATTATTACTTTAATGCTGAAGGAAATTTTGTATTCAGTTCAATTTACCACTTATTGCGCGGTTACTGCTGTAAAAATGGGTGCAAACATTGTGTATATGGATTTAATAAATAACTTATTATGAGTAAATTTTTTTCACTATTATTTTTATCCCTTCTCTCCTCTTCAGCTTTGGCACAATTCCCGGGACCTGTGGGGACGGCAGGTTGTACAGCCATTCACAAAGACAGTAGTATTTTTATTGGCTGGGCAACAGGTTGTCAAGTAAACAGAGGATATCAGAATATCGCTAATCCATCACAAGGTTTTGCAAGTACCGGTGACAGCACTATGGCCTTGGGAAAAGCCGATGGGGTGCAGGTGGTTAGTTTGGGTGATGGTGGTTGGGCTGTGCTTACTTTTGATAACCCCATATATAATGGGCCAGGGTTTGACTTTGCTGTTTTTGAGAACGCATTTATAGACGAATTTTTAGAATTAGCTTTTGTGGAGGTAAGCAGCGATGGTGTTAATTTCTTTAGGTTTAAAGCCACTTCCAATCGTCCTACAGATGTTCAGGTTGGACCTTTTGATTATGATGATAATGCAAGTCATTACGATAACCTGGCCGGAAAATACAGAGCATTATATGGTACTCCATTTGATTTAGCTGAGCTGGATGGAATTTCCGGACTTGACATTAACCATATTACTCATGTTAAAGTAATTGATGTGATTGGAAGCATTAATCCTTTGTTTGCCACATACGACAAAAATAATAATATTATTAACGAGCACTACCCTACCGAGTTCCCACAGGGTGGTTTTGATTTAGACGCAATAGGAGTAATAAACCGGGTGGTAAATTCATTAACAGAGAAAACAGAAGATAATTTTGTTATTTATCCCAACCCGGCAAGTCAGATACTACATATTAACACCAGGCAACAAAAAATTGCAAGTGTACAAATTACTGATGGATATGGGCGAACAGCAATATATCAACAAAACTTTGAGGCAGAAACCATACATATTGGGAGCTTAAAACAGGGTGTATATTTCTGTAAAATCATCATGCCTGACGGAAAATCATTTTTTCAAAAATTCATAAAGCAATAAAGACTTCATAAATCCTTTTTCTTAATTCAAACTTCAAGAGCGGTTAAACTCCAGTCTTTTTCCTTTTATGGTTTCATCAAATAGACCCTGATTGTAAACCATATTGCCATTTACGAATGTTTTTTCTACATAAGCTCTGAAAGTGTTCCCCTCAAACGGACTCCAAGCGCAATGATACAAAATATTATTTTTACTGACTTGCCATGGATGATTCATATTCACCAAAACCAAATCGGCAAAATACCCTTCACGAATAAATCCACGATTCTTAATATGAAATATTTTAGCCACATTATGACTGGTTTTTTCAACTATTTTCTCCAAACTAATTTTATTTTGTAAAAATAATTCTAACCAAGCCACTAAGGCATGTTGCACCAACGGTCCGCCTGATGGGGCTTCTAAATATGGTTTGTTTTTTTCTTCTAGTGTATGTGGGGCGTGGTCGGTTGCCAAAACATCAATATAGTTTTCAATTACTGCCTTTAACAATGACTCACTATCATGTTTAGTTTTTACGGCCGGATTCCATTTTATAAAATTACCTTTTGTGGCATAGTCAGTATTATTAAACCAAATATGATGTAAGCATGCTTCTGCCGTTATTCTTTTATCTTCAGGTTTTTCAATATTTGAAAACAAACTAATTTCTTTTGCAGTGCTTATATGTAAAATATGTAGTCGGGCATTGTATTCTTTAGCTAATTCAACCGCCAAAGAAGAAGAGCGATAACAAGCCTCTTCGTTCCTAATCAAATAATGACTCTCAGCATTTAATTCAACACCATATTTCTGAACAAATTGTTGCAGGTTTTGTTTTATCATTACATCATCTTCACAATGTGTAGCAATAAGCAAATTAACTTCTTTAAATATTTTTCTAAGCACTTCTAAGTTATCAACCAACATATTTCCCGTAGAAGAACCCATAAATATTTTTATTCCGCATACTTGCTGAGGATTAACTCTTAATAACTCATTTAGGTTATTGTTGGTAGCCCCCATAAAGAAAGAATAATTAGCTAATGAAGTTTGTTGGGCAATTTTATATTTATCTTCTAACAAATCAATTGTTACAGCATTAGGCACAGTATTAGGCATTTCCATATAGGAGGTAATGCCACCGGCTACAGCCGCTTTTGCCTCTGAATAAATATTCCCCTTGTGTGTAAGGCCCGGCTCTCTAAAATGCACTTGGTCGTCAATTAACCCGGGCAATAAATATTTGCCCTCAGCATCAATAGTAATATAACCATGCTTGCTGATAGTTTTGTTCTCTATTTGCGTTATTAAGCCATTTTCAATACATACTGAGCCAACAAAAGTCTTACCTTCATTTACAATATAGGCATTATTTATGATATACTTTTTCATCGTTATTTATGATAATTACAACCATTTTTTTCTTCTAAAATAATAAAGCAAACTAATCATCACCGCCAACATAATTATCCATACCACAGCATAACCATAACGTGAGTGTAATTCAGGCATATTCTCAAAGTTCATTCCATATACACCTACAATAAATGTTACCGGAATAAATAAGGTTGAGATAATGGTCAACACCTTCATAATTTCATTCATTTTATTACTTATACTCGATAAGTAAATCTCCATCATTCCATTAATTAAGTCTCGGTAGTTTTCAACCGTTTCAATAACACGTATAATGTGGTCTTGCACATCGCGCAGATACAAGTCGGTTGACGGTTGGATAAAAATTGTATCACTCCTTTCCAAACTATTTACCATATCACGCATAGGCCATACTAACTTTCGCAAATGTATCATTTCGCGCTTCAAACTATGTAACTGTAGTAGGGTATCAGGCATGGGTTTAATAATAATCTGGCTATCTATTAACTCAATCTTGTCGCCAATTTTTTCCAGAATATTAAAATAATTGTCCACTACATTATCAACTATAGCATAACATAAGTAATCTGCTCCCAATTTTCTAAAGCGTCCTTGTCCTTCTTTAATCCTTTTGCGGACAAAGGTAAGAGTATCGCTATCATTACTCTCTAAAAAGGATATAACAATATTATTTTTTAAAATAATAAACAATTGCTCACCATGCAACTCCGTATCATAGCTAAGCATTTTCATAACTGCTACAATATAGCTTTCATAATCTTCAAACTTAGGTCTTTGGTCGGTATTGGTAATATCCTCTAAAGTTAATGGGTGAATATTGTAGGCATTACCTATTCTTTCAATTATTGGGGTGTTGTTTATTCCACCAATATGAATCCAAAGAATAGTTTGCTCAGGGCTATCAAATTCAATGTCCGATAACTGGTGATATATTTTCTCTTCATAAAAATCTTGATTGTATCTTATGCATGTAATAACAGCTTGTTCCTGCTGTTTGTCAGAAGAAGGTTCAATTGTTCCGGGAGGTAAAAATGACTTCTTACTTCGTTGCTTATTTACAAAAGAGAGTTTTTTGCTTTTAGCCATAAACAAAGCTGCTTAATAAAACTTCATGCAGTAAAGTTAATTATTTGAACTATTCATTTTTAAATTTTCAACAATAATTATCATCTTTGAGAAATGAAAAAAGAACTAGGACATGTACCCATTGAAAAAATAAGTGATATTGCCGATAGTATTATTCCTTTTCTTTCTCATAGTAACATAGTATTGTTTAATGGCTCTATGGGAAGCGGCAAAACTACATTGATAGTTGAATTGTGTAAAAAACTAGGTGTCATAGATAAAGTTAGCAGTCCTACTTTTAGTTTGGTGAATGAGTATAAAACCAATAGGAATAAAACAATTTACCATTTTGACTTTTATCGTATAAACTCCATTGAAGAAGCTTTAGATATAGGTGTTGAAGAATATTTTGCCTCAGGAAATTTATGCTTTATAGAGTGGGCCGAGAAAATATCTGATTTGGTTCCTAACCAACATGTATTAATAAACATTACCTACTTATCCGGCCACCGCCAGTATTCAATAGAATTGTTTTAATATTTAACTTTTAATTCGAATATAAAAAAATTAACTTTGTACAAAACTACACCCAATACCTAACCATGAAAACATCAAAAGACGTACTATTATCTCTGCAAAAGCAAGGCGGACTAATGCCTCAGGAGGAAACACTGGAGGTTTCGCACAAAAAAGGTTCTCTTTTTATAGGTATTCCTAAGGAAACATATTTTCAGGAAAATAGAGTTTGTTTAGTTCCCGAGTCGGTAGCATTATTGGTTAATAATGGGCATAGAATTGTATTGGAATCAGATTCAGGTAAGGCCGCTAACTTTGATGACAGAGACTATAGCGAAGCAGGAGCAAAAATTGTTTATAGTGCCAAAGAAGTATATGAGGCAGACATTATTTTAAAAGTTGCCCCCCCTTCGGAAGAGGAAATAGCCATGATGCAAAGAAAACAAACATTATTTTCAGCATTGCAACTAACCGTACAAGGTAATAATTATATTAAACAGCTTATGGATAAGAAGCTGACCACCATTGCCTTTAATTACATTAAAGACGAAGACGGGATTTTTCCCATTGTTCGTTCTATGAGCGAGATTGCAGGTAATACCTCTATTTTGATTGCTGCCGAATATTTAAGTAATATTAATAACGGAAACGGAAGTATGTTTGGCGGAATTACCGGAACTCCACCCACCGAAGTAGTGATAATAGGAGCAGGTACCGTTGGTGAATTTGCTACACGCGCTGCATTAGGATTGGGTGCCACAGTAAAAATATTTGACAGCTCAGTTTATAGGCTTAGACGTTTACAGAGCGATTTAGGCACCCGAGTATTTACTTCTGTATTGCATCCCAATATATTGGCTAAAGAGCTAAAAACTGCCGATGTAGCCATTGGTGCCATAAGAGCATCAAACGGGCCTACACCATGTATTGTAACCGAGGCCATGGTAAGCGAAATGAAATACGGCTCAGTAATAATTGATATTAGTATTGATCAAGGCGGGTGTTTTGAAACCTCACGTGTTACTAATCACACCAATCCTGTTTTCCGTTCACATGGTGTAATTCATTATTGTGTACCCAACATTCCGTCAAGAGTATCCAGAACTGCAAGTTATGCACTAAGCAACGTTTTAACTCCCATACTTGTAAATATTGGAGAAGAAGGAGGAATAGAGAATTTGCTACGAAATAATTACGGAGTTCGAAACGGGGTTTACATATACAATGGCATTCTTACCAATAAATTTTTGGGCGAAACATTCAAATTGCCATATAAGGATTTAGATTTATTAATGGCTGCTTTTAAATAAACCGAATATTATATTTATGACATTTTCCAGACGTTTACGCTTGTTTTTAATAGGTGTTGTAATAGGTTCTGTAATTATGTACTTTTATGTACTTAAAGAAAGAAACATTTATAAAACACCCAAAGAAGTTATAAAAGAGAAACTAACACGGTTTCCGTTGCAAATAAGCAATAAAGCATTATGCCAACTAAACTGCAATGAAACAGATACAGCCCTACTCAGAAAAGAATGGGCCAAAGCCGAAATTGATTTAAGTAAGAGTGAGGTAAGAGAAAAACCTTGCCCCCGCTATTATATTACCTTAAGTAAACCAATAGGGAAGACAAAAATTTTAGAGTGTAGTTTATGTGAAGAATTTGCTGTGCTACAACAAATACTAGAATCGGAAGAGTGTGGTTGTAATTAAGTAAAATGATAATTTATTATCCTTGATGACCTCTTTTACGTTGTCTTTCAAGAACTTTTTTACGTTTGGTTTCTCCGCTTGGGCTTCTAAAACTTAAATATACCGCTATCGCTACCACAATCAAGACAATAATTATCATGATTATGCTGGTTAACGAATCTTTTGACCCAAGATTCCTACCAATTTCTTGAAATACCTTTTGGGTGGTTTTGTTCACTGTAGTATCTACAGCGGCTTGATCTTCAGCCTGCGCAAAAACTTTTTGGCTAAGGTTAATTAAACCAAATAGAACCGTTAAAATAGTCCATTTTACAGTTCTAATGCTTTGTTTTTGAAGAATTGTCATAAAACTAAATTTAGTGTTTATCTACCTTATTTGGTATTTTATAGGGTGCAAGATATAAATAATATTTGAATTTACGAAATAAAAGTTAAATTTTTATTATTTATTTTTCAACCTCCAAAATTCTTCAAAAAAAAATTATTACATTTGTGGGTTTTATAAAAGTTACGGATTTGAAGGGCCAATTTTTGAGGCCCTTTTTTATTGAATGATATGATTGATGTTCATAAAATAAAAGAATTATTTGAATTATGGCCTAAAGACCCTGATGTATTTATAGTAGATGTTGCGGTAAAACCCGGAAATAGAATTTTGGTTTTAATTGACCGGATTGGCGGATTAAAAATAAGCGATTGTGCATCATTAAACAGGTTCTTGGAAAGTAAATTAGATAGAGAAAAAGAAGATTATGAGTTATCTGTTTCATCACCTGGTGCTGATTCGCCATTTAAAGTTTATCAGCAGTATAAAAAAAATATAGGTCGAAAAGTAAAATCCGTTACAAAAGAGGGTAAAATTTATACCGGTATTTTGGCTACATTAAACGAAAACATCATTGAACTTAATTTAGATCAGAAATCAAAAAAAGAACCCAAAGAAAAATCAGTTTGTATTGACATAAATGAAATTAAAGAAATAAGAGTAATAATATCTTTTAAATAAAAATAATGAATAAGATTAATTTAATTGACTCATTCTCAGAGTTTAAAGAATTCAAAAACATTGACAGGCCTACCATGATGAATATTTTGGAAGAAATATTCCGCACTATGATTATTAAACGATACGGCTCAGACGAAAACTTTGATATTATTATTAATATTGATAAAGGCGACCTAGAGTTGTGGAGAAATAGAATAATTGTTGATGATGAATTTGCCGAAGATAGTTTTGATTATAATGAAAATCAACATATAAGTTTATCCGAAGCACATAAAATAGATAAAGACTTTGAATTAGGTGAGGAAATAACAGAACCTGTAAATTTGAATGATTTTGGAAGAAGGTTAGTATTAGCCCTTCGCCAAAATTTATCATCGCGAATTATGGAGCTTGAAAAAGATGGTATTTATAGAAAATATAAAGAAAAAGTAGGAGAAATTATTACCGGAGAAGTATATCAGGTATGGAAAAGAGAAATATTGATATTAGATGATGAAGGAAATGAATTAGTACTCCCTAAAAACGAGCAAATCCCTTCTGATTTTTATAAAAAGGGAGATATGGTAAAAGCAGTAGTAGAAAAAGTAGAAATGAAAAACGGAACCCCTTCAATTATTCTTTCCAGAACCTCCCCGGTGTTCTTAGAGCGTTTATTTGAATTAGAAGTACCCGAGGTATTTGATGGTTTAATAACCATAAAGAAAATTGTAAGAGAACCGGGAGAGCGCTCAAAAGTTGCAGTTGAAAGCTATGATGAAAGAATTGACCCGGTTGGCGCATGTGTTGGAATGAAAGGCTCCAGAATACATGGTATAGTTCGTGAATTACGTAACGAAAATATTGATGTTATAAATTTCACAAATAATATACAACTTTATATAACACGAGCTTTAAGCCCTGCTAAAATTACAAGTATTAAATTAGATGAAGAAAATAAACGAGCCGAAGTATTTTTAAGACCCGACCAGGTTTCATTAGCCATAGGAAAAGGCGGATATAACATAAAACTTGCCGGCAAACTTACTGGCTATGAAATTGATGTATATCGTGACTCTGACATAGACCAAGAAGACGTAAACTTAGATGAATTCTCAGATGAAATTGAACAATGGATTATTGATGAACTTAAAGCTATCGGTTGCGATACCGCAAAATCTGTACTTGAACTTAGCTTAGATGAACTTGTAAAAAGAACAGACCTTGAAGAAGAAACAATTAGAGATGTAAAAAATATTTTAAAAGCAGAATTTGAATAATTTAAAAATTTAATGTATTTTGCTCTAATTTATCACTTTAAAAATATATTCAATAATACTTGTCTTATTGTAATTAGAGAAATATAAAATATTAAAAATAAAAGTAGAATAAATAATAGCATGTCGGGAAACACAGATTTGATAAGATTAAGTAAACTGGCTCGTGAGCTGAACGTTGGAATTGGAACTATCATTGAAGAAGCCGAAAAAAAAGGCATTCAGATAGAAAACAACCCCAACACCAAGCTTAGCAGGGAAATAGTTGAGATTCTTGAAAAAGAGTTTGCGCGTGATAAATCGTATAAAGAAGAGTCAATTGCACTTAGTTTAAGTGGAAAACAAAAAAAGGAAACTCAGGTAGCTGAAGAAAAAAGTGTTTCAAGTTCTCATCAGGAAACTAATGTACAACCTGAAATTCTTATAAAAGACACTGCTTTAAGCTCAACCCGAGAAAAGAAAAGTGATGCTGAAACATCCACTAATAAGAATATTGAATCAAAAACTGAGGTTAGTAACGAAGAATCTATTAAGCCTAAGGAGCAATCTGAATCTGATATCGAAATCGTAAAGGTTAAAACAGAAGAACTTCATAATCCCAAAATTGTGGGTAAGGTTGACCTTGATTCACTTAACCAAAAAACAAAGCCTGCAAAAAAGACATCATCTGAGAAAAAAGAAGAGGCTAAACAGAAAAAAGAAAAAAAGAGCACTTCTAAAAAAGAAAGCCCAGGTAAAAAAACCCAGATTGATGACCCGGAAGAAGAGGTGGCTAAAATTTCAAAAGTAGAATCAGAAATTAAAATAACAACCGATGAAATTCATGAAATTGAAGAACCTGCCAACAGCATAATAGAAAGTGAATCTGTTGAAAAGGAATCTCCAAAAGACACTCCAAATACTGATTCTGTTCATGTAACACAATATGAAAAACTCGGAGGTCCTACCATTTTAGGAAAAATTGAGCTTCCGGTAAAGGAAGACAAGAAGAAACCGGTAGCCTCTAGTACTAATTTTGATAAGAACGCTAAGAAAAAAAGAAAAAGAATTACAAAAGGAGCCGTTGACCCTACTAACTTTACACCTTCTGAGAGTATCGGTACTCCTCAATCACAAACTCATAAATCTACACAACTTAAAGACAAGAAAGCAGGTGCCCATAAAAAGAACCAGCATCATCATGTTGTAAAAACTGAGTTAACTCAGGAGGAAATAGATCAACAAGTTAAAGAAACGCTGGCCCGATTAAGCAGTTCCGGAAAATCTACCGCTTCGAAATATAGAAGGCAGAAAAGAGATATAATCAACCAACAGCATCAAGAAAATTTAGAGGCATTAGAATCTGAAAAGAAAACACTAAAAGTAACAGAATTTGTTTCTGCAAGCGAGTTGGCCAGTATGATGAATGTACCGGTAAACAACATCATCAGTACTTGTATGAGCTTAGGTTTGTTCGTTTCAATAAATCAACGATTAAGTGCCGAAATTATTAATATTGTTGCTGAAGAATACGGTTATAAATTAGAATTTGTATCAGCCGAAGCCACCGTAAATACGGCAGATGAGGAAGACAAGCCTGAAGATTTAATGCCTCGAGCACCTATTGTTACCGTAATGGGGCATGTTGACCATGGTAAAACCTCATTGCTTGACTATATCAGAAAGGCAAACGTTATTGCCGGTGAGGCCGGAGGAATTACCCAACATATTGGTGCATACAGTGTTAAATTGGAGAATAACAGAAAAATAACTTTCCTAGATACACCGGGTCATGAGGCATTTACTGCCATGCGTGCACGTGGAGCCCAAGTTACCGATATAGTAATAATTGTTGTAGCTGCCGATGATAATGTAATGCCTCAAACCAAAGAAGCCATTAATCATGCGCAAGCCGCGGGAGTTCCTATAATTATAGCTATCAATAAAATTGATAAGCCAAACGCAAACCCTGATAAAATTAGAGAAGAATTAGCAGGTATTAACGTTCTAGTAGAAGAATGGGGAGGGAAAGTGCAATGCCAAGAAATATCTGCAAAAAAAGGAATCAATATTGATGTTCTCTTAGAGAAAGTATGTTTGGAGGCTGATTTATTGGAACTAAAAGCCAATCCTCATAGAAATGCCTCAGGAACTGTTATTGAATCTTCGTTAGATAAAGGGAGAGGATACGTTTCAACCATTTTAGTGGAAAAAGGCACCTTAAAGGTTGGTGATATAGTTTTGGCCGGTTGTTTTAGCGGAAGAGTAAAAGCATTAAACAACGAACGTGGTGCAAACATTAAACAAGCCGATCCTTCAACACCTGCATTGTTATTAGGCCTATCAGGTGCTCCACAAGCCGGTGATAAATTTAAAGTTATGAACGATGAGCGTGAGGCACGAGAAATAGCTGCTAAACGTTTGCAATTACAGCGCGAACAAGGATATAGAACCCAAAAGCATATTACTCTTGATGAAATTGGAAGACGATTGGCAATAGGTGATTTTAAAGAACTGAATATTATTATTAAAGGTGATGTGGATGGTTCGATAGAAGCTTTAACCGATTCATTACTTAAATTATCTACCGATAAGATTCAAGTCAAAGTTATCCATAAATCAGTAGGACAAGTTACAGAATCAGATGTATTATTAGCCTCTGCTTCAAATGCAATTATTGTAGGATTCCAGGTTAGACCGTCCATTAACGCGCGTAAACTAGCCGAGCAGGAGCAAATAGATATGAGATTTTACTCTATTATCTATGATGCCATCAATGAATTGAAGAGTGCTATGGAAGGTATGCTTGCCCCAACCTTTGAAGAAAAAGTAGTGTGCAATCTTCAGGTTCGTGGAGTGTATAAGATTTCAAAAGTTGGTACTATTGCCGGATGTATGGTTCTTGATGGGAAAATTAATAGAAATACCAAAGTACGAGTAATTAGAAACGGTATTGTTATTCATACCGGAGAGTTAGGCTCTTTAAAGAGATTCAAAGACGATGTTAAAGAGGTAAGTACCGGTTACGAATGCGGATTAAATATTGATAACTTTAGTGATATTCAAATTGATGATATCATTGAAGGATACGAAATGGTTGAAGTAAAAAAATAAATTGCTTTTAAACTATCCCTATAAGCCAAGGTTATAGGGGCTTTTAAATATTTATTCTTGTAAATGTAAGGTCAATTTAATAAAGTCATCAACACCTAGTTGTTCTGCCCTTTTATCAAGTATATCGGAGTTTATATCCTTATTCTTTGCCAAATATATTTTCAAGGCATTGCGTAAGGTTTTTCTTCGCTGATTAAATGCCGTTTTTACAACTTTAAAAAAGAATTCTTCATTACATTCTATTGAGTAATTCTCTTTTCTCATTAGTCGGATTACGGCCGATTTCACCTTTGGAGGTGGAGCAAATACGTGCTCATCTACTGTAAACAGGTATTCTACATTATAAAATGCTTGGCACAATACGCTTAATATTCCATACGTTTTATTTCCTTTAGGAGCAGCAATGCGTTGCGCAACTTCCTTCTGAAACATCCCCAAACAGCAAGTAACTATATCTCTATTCTCCAAAACTTTAAATAAAATTTGAGAAGAAATATTATAGGGATAATTACCTATAATACTTAACGTTCCGTTAAAAACAGATTTTAAATCAATCTTCAAAAAATCCTTTTCAATAATATGAGGAGTTAATGATGGGTAATTTTCTTTTAGATAGGCCACAGAATCCCAATCTACCTCAACAACTTTTAAAGAAATATCAGATTTATTTATAAGATACTTGGTAAGCACACCCATTCCCGGTCCTACTTCAATTACATTTGTACAAAAATCTGGCAAAGCAGCCACAATATTAGCTGCTATAAGCTCATCTTTTAGAAAATGCTGACCTAAATGTTTCTTAGCTCTTACGTAATTGTTCAAGTTGTTTTTTAAATATTATAATACTTCAAGCAAAGTTCGGAAAGCCACAAATTTGCCCGGAAATTTATCGGTTACTTTTTTTTGTAAAACTCCCGAAAAATTGTCTCTGTATAATTCGTATTGTTCCATATTATATGCAGTATATTGAATGGCATAATTTATTCCGGTTTCTTCATCGCCCAATATTTTGCAAATTTTAAATGTTGTAAAATGCCCGGTATCCATTACTTCCGGAATATGTTCCTTACGCATCCAATCAAGCCATTCTTCATGGATATCCTTATCAATATTTATAGTAACATTATATATTATCATTAGTTTGTGCTTTTAATTAATACTATCTCCACGCATTTTACGATATCTCTTTCTAGCTTCAACCGTAAAAAGGCTCCCCGGGTAATTCAGTAAAACATCCTGATAAAGCTTCTTCGCCTGTTCCGGATTATTCATTTGTATTTCATACAGTTCGGCCAATTTAAATGTTGCATCATCTCCCAAAATATCATCACCATAATTTAATATCAAATTTTCCAGATTAGAAACAGCTTTCGCAAAATTTCCAAGTTTCAAGAATATCTTATATTGCTTAAATAAAATATCATCAGATAAGGCATGTCCCGGAAATTCTTTTTGAATTGAATCAAGAACCATCAACGCCAAAGAGTCTTTGTTTTGATAATACAGTAAATCAGCTCTTGAATACATGGTTAAAGGTACATAGTTAGAATCAACCGAATTATCGCTAATTAATAATGAAAGTTCCAGTGCGTCATTCGCAATTAATTTACTGGTTGCACCTTTTAAAACATCTAATTGTGCTTGCGCCCATTCAAACTCTCCTTTGTAGAATGAAAGTCGGGCGTTTCTGAATTTAGCTTCCTGCCCAATGGCATCATATTTAAAACTCTTCTCAACCTGCCCGTAAAGTAAAGCAGGCTCCCACATTTCACCGGTAAAAATATAAATATCGCCAAGTTCTAACTTGCACTCGGCTAATAATGTTGGATCTGCATTGGCATAGCTTAAGGCTGTTTCCAGCAGCTCAATGGCCTTAGCAGCATCATCCATATAAAAAGCTTTTAAATGAGCCAAACCTCGTATTAATGAAATACTTTGGGCATTATATCCCATATCGGTTAAGGCATTGTTATATATTCCTTCAAGCTCTATTATTTGTTGTTTGGTGAAGTTAAATGATGAAGTTATTTTTTTCTGTAAAGTATTTACCAATTCGGTGCGGGCGTATGTATAATACGGATTCTTTTTACCTTTTTGAATTTCATATTCCAGACACTTAATAGCTACATCATACTCTTGATTAGAGTTGCATATCAAGGCTAAGTTTATTATTTTTCCACCATTGTTATTGGTTCTTTTATCAACTGCTTTGGCTTGTATAAAGGCCGATTCAAAATCTCTTTGCTGAATCAGAAACCAAACTAAAAAATCTGAGAAAACAATTTTATCGGGATGCTGCTGTACTTGTTTTAACAACTGAATTCTTAGTTCGTTTGCCTTATTGCTTCCAAAATCATCTCCTATAAAACTTTGTAAAATACTTTGTATTTGTGCAGCATAAACAGGGTTATAATCTATTGCATCTAAGTACTCTTTATACATATTGGCGTAATCAGCTTTGGCTTTATAGGCTTCGGCAAGCTCCATATTAAAGGGATACAAACCCTGCATTAGCTTACGTCCGGCTTGTAAACTTTTTATGGCAAAATCTACCTCTTTATATTTTAAAAAAGCTTGGCTGAGTTGAATTATTTCTGCTTGATTGCCCTGGGTAAGTTTACTTAGGGCTTCATTAAAAATTTTATTGCTTTTATTTATATTCCCTTCTTTCTTGTATATATAACCCAAATCAACTAATAAGCTTGTTTGTTGTGGATTTTTCTTTTGTTGTTTTTTTATAAAACGCTCTGCTTCTTTATAATCATTTAGTGCAACAAGACATTCAATGTAATAGCCATAATACTCTTGCGATGGTACGGTATTGTATAATTTTTCATACAATAAAGCAGCCTTATCAAACTCCCCATTATCATAAAACTGTTTGGCCAACAACTCATCACTATTGGGCTGTGCTATAGCTGCAGCACATACTAAACATAATATTAAAACTTGTATCCGTACCAACATTTTATTTGCTTTATTTCAGAAGTATGTATTCTGCGATTATATGTACATAAAGTTAAAACCAAACAAAGGGTTAATTATGTTATTGTTATTTCTGAAATAATAATCAATTCAAAGAAATATCAATTCATTGTTAAATTAATTAATTATAGAAAATCCTGTGTATTTAACCAATACTTCGGGTATCATAATTCCTTGTGGGGTTTGATTATTTTCGAGTATAGCGGCAACAATTCTTGGCAAAGCCAATGCACTACCGTTAAGTGTATGGGCCAGTGCCGGTTTGTTATTTCCTTCACGAAAACGAAGTTTTAATCGGTTTGCCTGAAAGCTTTCAAAGTTAGAAACAGAACTTACCTCAAGCCATTTCTTTTGAGCAGCACTATATACTTCCATGTCATAAGTCATGGCTGATGCAAAACTCATATCGCCACCACACAAACGTAAGGTACGATAAGGTAATTGCAATTCATTTAATAAACCTGCAACATACTCTCGCATTTCTTCAAGCGTTTGATACGATTTCTCGGGATGCTGAATCTGTACAATCTCTACTTTATCAAACTGATGTAATCGGTTTAAACCTCTCACATCTTTCCCATAAGAGCCTGCTTCACGTCTGAAACAAGGCGTATAGGCTGTATTCTTAATCGGCAAATCTTCAGCTTTAATAATTACATCGCGATATATGTTGGTTACCGGAACCTCAGCCGTAGGTATCAAATAAAATTCATCCATCCCTACGTAATACATTTGTCCTTCTTTATCAGGCAATTGGCCTGTTCCGTAACCCGATTGGGCATTTACCAAAATAGGCGGTTGTACTTCAAGATACCCGGCTTCGGCAGCTTTTTCCAAGAAAAAATTAATCAAAGCCCTTTGCAACTTGGCTCCTTTTCCTTTATATACCGGAAAGCCTGCACCGGTAAGCTTTACACCCAACTCAAAATCAATAATATCATATTTGGCACATAACTCCCAATGAGGCAACGCCTCTGCAGGTAGTTCGGGTAAGGCTCCGGAGCTAAAAACTACCTCATTTTCTTCGGCAGTTGTGCCATGAGGAACTAATTCATAAGGTAAATTAGGAATTTGAACTAAAATATCATGTAAGTCCTTCTCACATTCATCTAATGTGCTTTGCAATTCTTTTGATTTTTCTTTTAATGCAACGGTTTCGGCTTTCAAGACATTCCCTTCTTCTTTCAAACCCGATTTCATTAAAGTTCCTATTTGTTCGGCAAGTTTATTGTTCTGAGCTAATAATTCATCTAACTGATTTTGAATTTTTTTTCGTTCATTATCCTTTTCAACAGCTTGACTTACCAACTCTATTTGTTTAAAGTTTTTCTTTTTCAGGCGTTCTATAACACTTTCCTGATTATCTCTCAAATATCCGGTTAATAACATAACTTGGTTTTAATTAAATTCTATTTTATTCAAAACTTCAAAAATAGTGAAAAAATAATTATGTATAATCAATATTACACACCATACATCTTAAAACAAAAAACAAGCCAAAAACACCGTTAAAATGTTTTGTGTAAAAAAGAATAATTTAACAAATTCTTATCAAAAAGTATAGCATTTATTAAACCAAAGAAACCTTAGCTATAAAATGATTACTTTTGTAAAATTTTTTTTTACTATGAAACACAACTTACTTTCATTCATTATTAGTTTTGGTATTTTATTCTCTTCGAATGTTAAGTCTCAAAACATTACAAACAAAAAAAATGGTGGTTTTATCTTTACCCCAGAAAAAGAGATTAGCTATAGTCCGGTAAAAAACCAATATAAAAGCGGAACTTGCTGGAGTTTTTCAACCCAATCCTTTCTCGAATCAGAATTAGCCAGAATGGGCAAACCCATGGTTGATTTGAGTGATATGTTTGTAGTAAGAAACACCTACAGTCAGAAAGGAGAAAAGTATGTTAGAATGCAAGGCACTATTAATTTTGGGGCAGGCAGTGAGTTTCATGATGCCATAAATGTGTTGCGCACCAATGGGGTTGTTCCTGAAAGTGCCTATCCGATTAAAAATGGGGGTAAGCCTGAACTTACCGAATCTGACAAGGTATTGAAAGCTATGCTTGATGAAATAATTAAGAGACCAAATGGTGATAAACTTAGCCCTAACTGGAAAGATGCCTTCGAAGCTGTGTTAGATGCATACTACGGAAAAACACCCGATTCTTTTGAATATAACGGAAAAAAATATACCCCAAAGTCTTTTGCTGCTGAGTTGGGGCTAAATGCTGATGATTATGTGGCCATTGGCTCATATACACACCACCCATTTTATGAGCAATTTATTATAGAAGTAAGCGATAATTGGAGCTGGGGGAAAATATATAATGTTCCATTAGATGAGATGCAGAAAATTACAGATAATGCTATCAATAATAATTTTACCGTAGCTTGGGCAAGTGATGTTAGCGAGTTTGGTTTTTCGTTTAAGAATGGGGTAGCTATTGTTCCTGTAAAAGACAAAGCAGACATGACACAGGCTGAAAAAGACTCTGCATTTAGTAAACCTATGGAAGAGCTTAATATAACACAGGAATTACGTCAGGCAGCATTTGATAATTTATCTACTACTG
The DNA here is from genome assembly GCA_020845635.1 of Bacteroidia bacterium. Classification (GTDB taxonomy): domain Bacteria; phylum Bacteroidota; class Bacteroidia; order UBA4408; family UBA4408; genus CAIKXD01. The sequence goes on along the minus strand of JADLFI010000004.1, from coordinate 112,131 downwards.
ACGATCATGGAATGCATATTATTGGTTCGGCAAAAGACCAAAACGGAAAAAGGTATTATACCGTAAAAAATTCATGGGGTACTGAAAATAATGATTTGGGCGGAATATTTTACGTATCAACAGCCTACTTTAAATATAAAACTACTTCTATTTTAGTACACAAAAAAGCCCTTCCTGCTGATATTGCCAAGAAGCTAAATATTAAACAATAATTATTTATTTTTTGCAGAAATGAAACATATTGTACTACTTGCCTTTGCTTTAATTTCTTTTTATTCGCAAGCCCAACCCAAAAAAGTATTATTTATAGGCAACAGCTATACTTATGTAAACGATTTACCTCTAATGTTTCGCAACTTGGCTTTAGCCAATGGCGATACCATAACTTATGATAGTTCTGCACCAGGTGGTTATACCTTTCAACAACACTGCACCAATTCAAATACATTGAGTAAAATTAGTGCTCAAGCTTGGGATTATGTAATTTTACAAGAACAAAGCCAACTACCATCATTCCCTCCTACTCAAGTACAAACCGATTGTTTTCCTTATGCTACTCAGTTATGCAATTTAATATTAGCCAATGATAGTTGCAGCCAAGTAGTGTTTTATATGACCTGGGGACGCAAATATGGTGATGCCGCCAACTGCGCATTTTATCCGCCTTTGTGTACTTTTGAAGGGATGCAAAATCGTTTGAGGGAGAGTTATTTGCAAATGGGTAACGATAATGAAGCAATCGTATCGCCTGTTGGTCAGGCTTTTAAATACTCGCGTATGGCCGACAGTACTATTAATCTTTATACTTCTGATAATAGCCACCCCAGCGTTGCGGGTACTTATTTAGCAGCTTGTACTTTTTATGCCACCATATTTCAAAAAAGTCCTGTTGGAATAAATTTTAATGGAGGTTTGTCGGCTTCTAACGCAGCCTTTCTTCAGCAAATTGCCTATCAAACCGTGTTTGACAGTTTAAGTGTTTGGAACATCAATGTATATAATGCTCATGCCGACTTTAGTTATACTCAAAATATGAATAACCCTTTTGAATTTCAGTTTACCGATAACTCTAATAATGCGCATAGCTATTGGTGGGATTTCGGAAATGGGAACACTTCAACTAGTGCAAATCCAACCTATACATTTCAAACTCCGGGAGTATATACTGTAACCTTAACAGTTTCTGACGGATGTGTGGAAAGTAGTCTATCTAAAGAAATTACGGTAGTAGCAACCGGGGTTGAAAATATACAAAACAATTCAGAAATTACTATTGTAAAAAATGCCGAAGGGCTATATTTGAATAATGAGAAATCAGTAAAAAATGCCTCCGTTAATATTTTCAATATGCTAGGGCAAAGTGTGTATTACAACTCTAACTATAATAATAACGAGTTAATTAATATTTCGGAATGGCCCAAAGGAGTTTATATTATTAAATACACTAATAGTAACATTCCGTTAACAGGAAAGGTTGATATTAAATAAAATATAACTTGAATATACAGTAATTAACTTCAAATTGGAAACCACAACCATAACAGGAGTAAGAATTGACAAGTACTTATGGGCTATAAGAATTTTTAAAACCCGCTCAGAAGCTGCCGAAGCTTGTAAAGAAGGAAAAGTTAAGTTGAATAATGAAACTGTTGTGAAGGCCTCGCGAGTAGTTAAGCCTAACGAAAACTATCATATTAAAACTAAGGCCGGTAATGTTAGATTACAAACCTTAAAGATAATTGATAAAAGAGTTAAATCAGAAATAGCCCTTACCTGCTATATAGACCTAACCCCACCGGAAGAAAAAGAAAGAAAAAAATTAAACTCGGTATTTTATTTTTCAAGTGGAGGTGGTGGTCGTGGTAATAAACAAGCCCGCCCAACCAAACGCGACCGCAGATTAATGGAAAAGTTTAAAGACTCTAATGTTTAGTTTTGGCTTTGTTCTTTTCCGCTGCTGCATTAACTCCCATCAAATACGCATCTTTACGTGGTCCATATAAATTATCATTGCCGGGTTCCGATTCTATTATAAAATCATCTACAAAAATAGTTTTGTTAAACTGGTTATATATATAAATAGAAATAGTGTCATCAGCACTCTTTATCTCAGGTAATCTGATAGAGTGAAAACACCTATTCCATTTTTCGGGTTGCAGCAAATATGGTTTAATGCTTTTCCCCGACCAATAATAATTCTTGCCTTGATGATCTATACTAAAAACTATAAGTGCATCATCATCTATTGAAGTATTTTTTATCAAAACCTTTGCATGAATAATGTCTGAGGTGTTTTTTATCAATTTGTTTAAGCCAATCCTAAAGGTTGAGCTGTAAAGCACATCTTTGTTCAGAAACTCTGCTGCATTGTTTGTATGAAGTGTGTCAGTTGTATCATTAACTATGTATGCCGGTTTGTTAAAGTAGGCAGCGGTATTACTGTAGTTTTGAATAAAAATATTTTCCGAATCTGTGATTCTATTTACACTATCCTGAGACTTGCGGCTATATAAATAAAATTCTGAGTTAAAATACCAATATCTTTTTATCAAAAAAGGATATTTTTGACTGATAATACTGTTAATTACCGGTGGACAATCAGAGTTAGACCAGCAATATAAAAAATAAGGTTTTTCGCTGCCTTGGGTAAGTTTTACCAATTGGTTAAACTGTGTATCGTTGGCACAATGATAAAAATTGAAATGGTGCTGATTGTTTAATTTACTTAGATAATAATGAATGTATGACGAGTCGGTTACATTGATTCCACTTTCAATTTGATTACTTCCAAACTCAATATCGGCCTCATTAATATGTTGCGCTATTTCTTTAAAACGGCCAAACTCATTGCTACCGCTAAATTTATTAATGGCATATATTTGAATAGTTCCGCAAACAAGAATTAAAGGCACTGTTAAATGAACTATTTTTTGTTGTACCGGAGTATATGAGAAAAGAAATACAAGTAAAAAAGGATACGAAAAAATAAGAATACTGTACTGCAAAACAGGACTAACATAAATACTATAAAAGTAAGCAATAAATAAGAGTAACAAAAACCAGAGTAAGGCAATCCATCGAAATTTATTTGAACTGATTTGAATTGGAATTTTTACGGCTGATACCAGGGCTATTAACAGCAAAATGAACAAATACCATTTTGATTGATTAAACATATATAGGGCGAAAGACCAAAAAAAACTTTTGTCGGGAACCGATACCCAACCAATTCCTCCGGCCGAAAATTGAGAAATAGAAATTTTTAAATGTGGTAAAAACAATACCACAGCAACAATTCCGCAAATTAGATATATTTTCTTGACGTGTTTTGGTATTACAAAAAGTCCGGTTAGTCCCATAATAGCAGCCATTAAGAAACTAAAATAATGATTGTACATACATAGCACTAAGCCTAAAACAAATATAAATGAGGCAAACAACCCAGGGGTTTCATGCTTTTCTTTGAAAACAAATTGATTCCAACCATACCATGTAATCAGTACAAAAAACAATCCGCTACTGTACGGGCGAGCAATTTGACTATATAATATGGCGAACTGCGAAACAGCTAAAGTAGCCGATACTAATAAAGCAGCCGGTTTGTTAATACATTGCTTGGTATTGATATATACTAAATAAACTGAGGCCACCCCCATAAGTACAAAAGGAAGCCTCAAGGCTGCCACCGAAGTTCCAAATATATTGCACCAAAGCCATATTAACACTTGCACCCCGGCCGGATGAAAATCAGTAGCAACATACCTAAAAATATTGTTAAATAAGCTACCGTAACTAAAGCCCAACAATGCACTTAGTTCGTCATTGCTTAACGACCAAGTAGAATAATGATAAAATCTTGTTGATAAGGCGAATAAAAGAATTAAGCCAAGTAAAAAATTAGAAAATTTATCCTTATTCATAAAAGTTTAAAGGTATAATTTTTCACAACAAATAATCTATAAATTAACCAAAACTATAAATTAAATGTTAAAAAAAATATTTTATCTCCTATTTTTTATACTTTCGTGCCATAAATACAAAGGTATGTCTATAAAATTTTATCTTTTTTTGTAACTTTTATTTTAAATGCTCGTTGAAACAGGAAACTTTTGTTAAAATTATGTTAAAATAAATTGCTCTTTGAGCTACAAAAAACCACTAAGCTAAAAAAATTAATCTCAATATACACTTAACAATGAAAAAAAAATCAAAAACCTTGGTGCTGATATTTACTGCTTTGGCAGCTTACTCAGTATCAGCAAAGGCACAGTCGGCAATAGTCCCGGTTCCTGCCTACCAAACCCAGGCCGAAATTCCCGGTCAAATTAGCGCGGAGGAAAAAATGCTCCAAGAGCTCCCATTTGTTGTTATTAAGGGCTTCGAAATTGATTACACCTCTTTTAACAGCGAAATGGAAGCATGGATTCCCGGAAATCAATCAACCATTAAGGGTTTAAGCAAAGATGTTCAAGATTTAATTGCAAAAAAATCTTTTAACGAGCTTGCCCAATTATTGGTTGATAATGAACACTACAAAATGGTTTCTGCAACTAAAGTAAAAGGAGGTAAATATGAATAAAAATATACTTATATCTCAGAAATTTGGTCTGTTCTTGCTAGTTATTGTTTTTTGTGCCCTTAAAATTAGCAAGGCCCAGGTTGCTTCGCCAAATTATACTTTCTCAACTAATACCGGTACCTATACACCTATTACGGGAGGTACGGTAGTTGCCCTTTCTGACGAAAGTACTCAAATTCCTTGGGATATTGGATATTCTGCAGGATTACCTATAGGATTTACGTTTAAATATAATGGAGTTAACTATACCGATTTCTCTATTAATATGGACGGGTATATTTCAATGGGGAATCAATCAGGGGGGGTTACGAGTAATCCCATTTCTAACTCAATAGGCTTAAACAATGTCATTTCTGGTTTTGGACGAGACTTAGTTGGAAGTTATATCATTGTAGGCACCACCACTGTGGGTTCACCTGTGGTAAATACTACTGTAAATACCGGAGGCATTCAAATAGGAGCTCGTGTATTTGGAACAGGTATCCCTGCCTTAGCAACTGTTGTTTCAAAAACGGCCACCAGCTTTACTATATCAGCTCCGGCTACATCAAGTGTAAGTGGTAATTACACACAGTACACAGGCGAAATAAGATACCAAACTATTGGATCTGCACCCGCCAGAACATTGGTAGTACAATGGAAAAACGCTAAAAGTCAATCAGCACCTAATCAATGGTATAATTTTCAAATCAGGTTAAATGAAATTGACAATTCCGTTCAGGTTACTTATGGTTCATGTTCGTTTGCCGGAACTACGTCTAATCCGGCTCCTCAAGTAGGATTAAGAGGAAACAACAACTCAGATTATAATAACCGTAGAGTAATGCTCTCAGCTCCAAGCAGTAATAATTGGAATACAAGTGAAGATGGAACTGCTAATAGTCATAATTGCATTACTCAGTTAACCACCACTCCACCAACTTCGGGTAGAAGTTATATTTGGACACCACCAGCACCTACGCCTATTGATATTAGTGTAGTATCTTTAGTAACTCCTTCGGAGAGCTGTGGAAATGGCTCACAAGTTGTTACGGTAAGAATAAAAAATGAAGGTACAGCAATTCACGATTTCTCTGTTAATCCAACCACCGTTACTGTTGATGTAACCGGAGTAATTGTTGCAACGGTAACAGCTACAATTAATACAGGTACTTTGGGAGTGAATTCTACACAAGATGTAATATGCAGTCCAACAATTAATATGAGTGCCAACGGTACTTATAGTTTTTTATGCAGTCAAAATACTATTGGAGATCCTAATAATGCAAATGATGACATACCAACAGTATTAAAAGTTATTTCCAGAAATACCACCTTCCCTTATATCGAAACGTTTTCAGCTTCCCCTAATCCGGCATATGCTATGCAAACTATAGCCCCTAATGTTTCGTATAATTGGGCTATAGTATATAGTAGTACATTTGTTCCGGGTTCAGCAGCTCCTCCTTCGTTAGCTACTGCCAACAATGGTTTTGCCGTTTTTAACAGTTATTCATTCCCTGCAGGAAACCAAGCACGTTTAATCCTACCGTGTATGGACTTTTCAGCCTTAACTTCTCCTACCATAACTATAAGTATGGCACAAGACAATAACCTGCCGGGCAAAAATGATTATATACGCTTTGAAGCCTCAACAGATGGTGGAAATACATGGTCATTAATATCGGGAGCACCAACTTGTTATAGATATAACGCATCAGCAGGAACAATGTTTTGGCAAGATTTCTCAGCCTGTTTATCTGCTTATGCCGGAAACCCTAATGTGCGTATAGCCTTAAGAGCTTTTGGATTGAATGGGTTTAATATGGCTATTGATCAAATTACTATCGAAAACTCTTGTCCTACCCCAAACACATTAACTGCCGGTCCGGTAGGATATACTACTGCAACACTTAACTGGAATCCATTAGCTTGTAGTGCCTCCAGTTTTGATGTAGAGTACGGCCCGGCTCCTTCGGGACCTTATACATTATTAAGTGCAATACCAGGTAATAGTACCAATCTAATAGGATTAACTCCTGCCACTAATTACCATTTCAGAGTAAGAACAAACTGTGGCGGACCGGTTAGCCCTTATTCACCTTTTGAGCCTTTTACTACTACCGCAGCACCACCTCCAAATGATGATTGTCCGGGTTCGGTATTAACACCTGGTTTAACCTGCAGCTATACAGCCGGTACAACCGTTAATGCAACTTCTTCCGGAGTATCTGCTCCAACTTGTGGAGGCGACCCCGATGATGATGTTTGGTACACCTTTACCGCTCCATCTACTAATGTAACCATTACAGCTCAGGCTACTTCGGGTATTGATATTGTTTTGACATGTTACCAAGATAATAGCTGTGTAACCCCTACTCAGGTAGGCTGTGTGGATAATACTTTTGCAGGCGGAACTGAAGTTCTAAACCTTAATACTTTGGTTGTTGGAAACACCTACCGGGTAAGAGTGTTTGATAAAGGAACTGCCATTTATGGAACATTTAATATTTGTGTTACCTATATTCCACCCCCACCGGCTAACGACAATTGCCTAGGAGCTTTTTCATTAACCCCGGGTGTATCTTGTGTAAATACCTCAGGTACAGTAGAGAATGCAACATTATCAAGCCCTGCAACTGCTTGTGGAGGTAATGCCAATGACGATGTTTGGTATAAATTTGTGGCAACCTCAACCTCTGTAAGTATAACAGGAGTAGGAGCTTTAGGAATGGATATAGTGCTCGAATTATTAGAAGGTTCATGCGGCACATTAAATAGTTTAGCTTGCGCTAACTTATCCGGTTCAGGAGGTACCGAAGTTATTAATCAAGGAGGCTTAACTGCCGGTTCTACATATTATATAAGAGTATATGATTATGGTTCAGGATATCCTCCAAACAGCAATTTTGATATATGTGTTGTAAATCAGGTTGTTTTAAATCCTCCACCGGCTAACGACTTATGCGGTAATGCCATAGGATTAACCTCAAATGCAACCTGTATCCCAACCGCAGGAACTACAGTTGGTGCTACCAATTCGGGGTTGCCCGGTAGTTTATGCGGAGGTTTTGTTGGAAACCCTGATGATGATGTATGGTATAGTTTTGTTGCTTCTTCTACAGCACACGATATAATAGTTGTTCCAACTGCTCCATTAAATGCCGTTCTTGAACTTAGAACTGCTGCTTGCAACGGTGCGTTGATTCAATGTGTTGACGGAGCCGGAATAGGTGGTACTGAAACCTTAAGTTTACAAGGCTTAACTATAGGAACAACTTATAGAATAAGAGTGTATGGTAGGGGTGCCGGCTACGCTACTCAAGGTAATTTTGATATATGTGTAGTAAATGGAGTGGTTACTCCTGGCCCTGCAAATGATAATTGTGCCGGAGCTATTTCACTTACCCCTAGCCCTAGCCCTATTTGTGGTACTCCAACTCCTGGAACGGTACTAAATGCCACTCAATCAACCCCTCCAACTACATGCTTTGGTACTAATAATGATGATGTTTGGTATAAATTTGTAGCCACTCAAAGCATTCATAAAGTAACTGTTGTTGGTTCTGCCTCATTTGATGCTATCATTGAAGCATTTAATGGAGCTTGTGGCGCATCAGGAATTGCTTGTATGGATTTAACCGGAAATGGCGGTACCGAAGAATTAACCCTAACCGGGTTAACGGTAGGTAACACCTATTATGTTCGCGTTTTTGATGTAGGTGCAGGTGTACCGGCAACCTTAACATTCACAATTTGTGTTACCAGCCCAACAATACCTGCCCCTCCGGCAAATGATAATTGTGGAGGAGCTATTAGTTTAATCGCTGCTAATGGTTGTGTACCTTATCTTCAAGATGTTTCAGGAGCAACTTTATCACCTCAATCAACACCTTCATGCGGTGGTGATTTAAATGACGATGTTTGGTATAAATTTACTGCAGCACAAGCCTCTACCATTATTCAGGCTACCGGCCAAGGAAATTATGATATGGCTATTGCTGCTTATAGTGGCACTTGTGTTTCTATGGTATTAGTTGATTGTGTAAATAATTATGGCGATGGCCAAACCGAAACATTAATTTTAAATGGGTTAACCATTGGACAAACCTATTATTTGCGTGTTTATGATTATGACTCGGGAGTGCCTTTAAATTCCAACATTTCAATATGTGTGGTTAATATAGTTCCTCCGCCAGTACCTATGAATGACCTTTGTGATGATGCTATCCCAATTTATTGCGGAAATATTGCCAATGGTCAAAACTCAAACGGAGGAACCTCATTAGGTGACCCTGTAGCTGTATGCGGTGGTATGAGTGTTGCGGGAATTAACGGTATTTGGTACAGAACTACAGGTAACGGTGATTACTTTAGACTAAGCACCTGTAATGGAACCAACTTTAATACTAAAATAGCTGTTTACACCGGCTCATGTGCTTCCTTAACTTGCTTAGCTTCTAATGATGATTATAGTGGCTGTGGAAATGGTCAGCAATCGCAAGTTTCATGGCAAACCACTAATGGAGTTGAATATTATATCTTAGTTGGTGGTTTCGGTGGAGCTCAAGGTATTTTTCAGTTAAAATTAGAATGTTTCCCTTGTATAACACCAACCGTTGCGGGTACAATAAATGTAACTCCTGTACCTGCAACCAGTACAGTTAATGATAGCTACACCTTATCGCTAAGCGGTAACACCGGTGACGTTTTATCATGGGAATTTTCTTTAAACAATTTCATGAACGTTTCATCTATTGAACCAACCGATGGCGATAATGATATTAGGATAATTGATAGAATTAACGGTACGCTATATGCTAGAGCAAAAGTTCAAAATGGTCCGGGTTGTTTAATCCAAACCACTCCGGTTGTAAGTATTACACCACGTTGTGCATCAAGTATTGCCAATAGCCCTTCTATTATCAATCATTATATTACTAATGTTGAGTTCAATACAATTAACAATAACTCTACTTATGACGCCACCGGAGATAATTATCAAAATTTCCAATCTATTACCACAAATGTTCAAAAAGGATTCTCTTACCAGTTAAACATTAAAACTTTTGGAGGAGCTTCACTTGGTCGTGTGGCCTGGATTGACTTAAACGGTGATGGTGATTTTAGTGACGCTGGAGAAAATGTATTAATTCCACAAAGTCCGGTTGTCGGAACTTCTTCACATATCATTACTATTCCATGTACCGGTATTAACGGCCCTGTACGTATGCGAGTAATGGTTACAGATGGTACACCAAGTTATGATCCATGCGATGCTACCGGCTACAATAGTGGTGAAATTGAAGAATATACCTTAAATGTATTGGGTAGTGGATATGGAAACTGGATAGGAATATCTAACGATTGGTGCGATCCGGGGAACTGGGCTTGTAATACCATTCCTAATGGTTCAATTGATGTAATTATTCCTTCTAGTGCGGCACAAATTGTGTTGAACTGTGAAGCTACATGTCGCAATATTACTTTTAACAGTGCCCCACCATACTTTATAGCAAACGGAATCAATACCAATGGATATAAACTAAACGTAAAAGGTAACTGGTTAGTAGCCGGCTCGGCCAATGCCAGAGTAAGTATTGTTGACCCTAGCGTAACACCGGGAAGTGTAGAGTTTAACAGTACCTTAGGAGCTCAAACAATTGGTGGTAAAACAACCTTTGATAATTTAACAATTAACAATACCAGTGGTACCACAACCTTAACTAATACTACAAATGTAACAGGAGTTTTAACAACTACTGCAGGTCAATTAGACTCTGATGGAAAATTAGTACTACGCTCCGTTACCGGTAAAACAGCGTTAGTTAACCCAATGGCAGGTACTATTACAGGCAATGTTTCTGTTGAACGTAAAGTTGGTTCACTATCAGGATATCACTATTTGTCATCACCTGTTACAGGAGCTATGGTTAATAATACAACTACCGGATGGCGCGATGATTTTACCATTAATGCCGCCCTAAACGGACAAATATTCATTCCTGGTGCTAGCTATACCCAATTAGCTACTGTTTGGGAATATGATGAAACAAATATTAATCCTACCCCGGAATACGGATGGATTGGAGCAACAGGAGCAACAACTCCTATTACACCATTAAAAGGATTTGCATGTATAGTACCAGGCAACACCACAGTTGATGTATTTGGCTCGGTTATTAATGGAAGCATTCCGGGAGGTTACAACCTAACTCGTACCTCCGGAACAGGCGCTGGTGAAGGTATAAACTTAATAGGAAACCCATACCCATCTCCTATTAGTTGGAACTTGCTTCAAAGTATTAATAGTAGTGTACTTTCATCGGTTGGATATCGTGCATTTATTACTTCAGGAGGCTATGCAGGTAGTTATGGTTCATGGAACGGAACAATAGGAACAGGTGGTGTAACTGATGTTATTGCTTCATCACAGGCTTTCCTTGTAACTGCATTAACTACCGGAACTATTAACGTTAATAATTCTATTAGAAAAACAAGCTATAGCGATTTAAATGCTAACTTCTTTAGTGATGGTGTTGTACCTGACTTATTAAGAATGGATGTTAGCGGAAATGGGTTTGCCAATGATATGGCATTATATTTTGACCCTACTGCTTCTGACAGTTATGACTCATCAACCGATGCCGGCATTATGTTGTCTCCTATACCGGGCTTCCCTCATATTTTTACAGTTGTGGATAGCCATAATCTTTCAATCAATAGAATGGGAGCATTTAATAGTGATAAAATAGTTGATTTAGGCTTAATAATTCAAGCAAATACATCATATACCATCAGATTGGTAGATGCTTCAACTTTCTCTCCTTCTGTATTAATATATTTGGAAGATACCCAAACCGGTGATATGATTAATTTGCGTAATCAAAACTCATACACTGTTACTTTACCAATCGGCACTTATACTACCCGATTTAAACTGCACTTTAAACCTGCTGTTTCATTTACCCCTTCTGACGAAACATGTAGTGGAAATGATGGTAGTGTTGTGGTAAATTATCCATCTGCCGGAACTTTTGACATGCAAATTAAAGATCAGAACAATACGGTAATAAGTACAGTAAATGGAGTTTCCGGCTCCTACACCGTAAATAACCTAAATGCCGGTAATTATGTTGTAGATATGACTTTAGGTACTAGTCCGGATTTATATTATGCAACCGATTTCTTTACCATTGATGGCGGAAACAGTATTAATGCTTCACTTTCTACAAGTATTACAAGTGTTGATTTAACTAATAACCAAGCTGTTGATTTTATTGCATCAGCGCCAGGAGCTATTAGTTATAACTGGGATTTTGGTGACGGAACTATTGTCAATAATGGTTCTGCCAATATATCTCATACTTATAATCAAGTGGGTAATTATACGGTAATGCTAACAGTAAATAATGGATTGTGCAGCAGTACTCAATCAACAACCATTGAGGTAATTAATACAACCGGAATTGCTTCAGTAACCAATAAAAATATAAGTATTAAATCTGATGGGCAAAAGCTTATGATTAACTTTAATCATATAAAAGATGCCGGAAACATTGAAATATTTGATTTAATTGGTAAAAGAGTATATGTTCAGGAAAATGTTAGCTTGAAAGGTACTAAAGAAATTAATTTGAACCATTTGGCTAATGGAAATTATCTGGTAAAAGTGAGCGGAAGCAAAATAACAGCTACCGAAAAAATCAATGTTATCAAGTAATAATTATTTCAAAATGTAAAATAAAAAAGCCCCAAATTGGGGCTTTTTTATTTTAGCAAATAACCTTCGCCATTTCATCGTAATTATAGTATCAATACTCCCATAAAATCAGAAATTCATCCTTGCTCATATTTATAATACTCATTCCCTGATAAAAGAAAAATTGGTTATACTTAGCTTCAAATCATTAACAAGGGTTGAAAAATTACATCTTTTAAAGAATATTCACGCTTTTATTAGCTTCTTTTTCATTAATTTGTATTCATATTTTTGCAGCATGGAAATAGAATCAAATAAATCGCTCAAGAAAACAGCATACTATTTAGGAATAGTAATGGTAGGCGTATATTTAACAATAGGTTTTAGTTTAGTATTTACGCAAGCGTTTATTGAGCTTATACCACGTAACAGGGTAATGTATGGTTGCATAGTTCTGTTGTATGCCGCATTTAGATTATATATGGCCTTACGATTGAATAAAAAAAAAAATAATACTAACAATAGTAACTAGTAATTTTTGCCAAAAGTTGAAATTAAATTCAATACATATAATTTCAGTGTTATTAGGATTAATGGCTATCTCCTGTAATCGTAACCCCGTAGGCAAAGATTATACCGACACTCCAACCTCGGGTGATTTGTCAATTGCTATTGATGATTCATATACACTTTTATTTGAGACCCAAATCAGCACCTTTGAAGCCTTATACCCTAATGCAAAGGTTTATCCGCATTATGTTACCGAACAACAGGCTTTAAATGATGTGTTTAACGACTCTTCAAAAGTTGCGGTAATTAATCGGGAGTTGACTGAAGAAGAACTACAAAGATTTAAAAACGCTAATATTTACCCCATAACAACCCCTATAGCGCATGATGCATTAGCGTTTATAATAAACAATAACAATACTGATACCACTTTAAGCGTTAAACAAATAAAGAACTTTTTAACAGGTATAGATACTATGTGGCCCACACAAAAGGATAAAAAAATAAATATTGTTTTTGATAATCCTCATTCTGCCAATTATAGTTATTTGAAGAAACTAAACAATAACCATACATTCGGCAAGAATATATTTGCGCTTAATAACAATCCGGAGATTATTGATTATGTAAGTAAAAATGAAAATGCCTTAGGGGTAATAAGTGTAAGTTGGATAAGTGATACTGATGATTTACTTTCGCAAGAAATTTTAAAAAAAGTAAAAGTTGTGGCCATAACCGGTGATGAAGAAATATCCGAATCAACACGTTTTAAAAAGCCTGAGCAAGCATTTATAGCTGATAAAACTTACCCTTTTCATAGAACCGTATATATGATAAACAGACAAACGCGAGCCGGACTTGGCACAGGTTTTGTTTCGTTTGTAGCAGGAGAAAAAGGGCAGAGAATAATTAAACTGTCGGGCTTAGTACCTACTATTATGCAACCAAGAGTAATACAAATAACCAACAAACCACTTAATTAATATAAAGTAACGTATATGAATAGTTTTAAAAATAAAAGATTAATTAATGCCTCATTAATATTTTTCAGTTTAGGTATATTAATGTTCTTTCCGTTAAAAGCTCAAACATTAAATGAAGCTATAAAATACACCGAAAACGAGCAATTTGAGTCAGCCACAAGAGTGCTAAAGAACCTATTGAAAGCTCAGCCAAGTAATGGCGATTTATATTACTACATGGGCGATAATTATTTCAAGAATGATGATTTGGATAGTGCCTCATATTATTTTACTAAAGGAAATGAAGTGGCCCCGCAAAATGCGTTATGTTTTGTAGGATTAGGGCAGTTATTACAATATGAAGGAAAAGAAAAACCGGCACAAGAACTTTTTGATAAGTCATTAGCCATGACAGGAAGTAAAAACGTAACCATACTCCTTAAAATATCAGAAGCTTTAATTAAAGCACCCAAGAAAAACCTAGATTGGGCAGGTAAACTAATAGAAAGTGCCGTAAAACTTGAACCCAAAAATCCGGAAGTGTATATTTTGCAAGGTGACCTTTATTTAGAAAAGGCCGATGGAAATAATGCCATTAGTAGCTATAAAAGAGCACAGGATTTAGACAAAAAATCAGTAAAAGCCATTTTACGCGTTGGTCAACTTTACGGTCGTGCCAAAAATTACAATCTAGCACTCGATAAATATCAGGATGCCGCAAAGATAGATTCAACCTTTGCTCCAGCCTATCGTGAGCAGGGAGAACTGTATTATATGGCCAAGCAATATGACAAAGCCAAAAGCAGATATAAACGATACATTGAATTATCGGGCAATAACTTTAGTGCACGCCAACGTTATGCTTCCTTCTTGTTTTTAAATAAAGATTATAAAGAAAGCTTAGCCCTATTTAATGAGCTACAAGCAATAGACACTTCTAAAAACTTTGTAAATCGTTTAATGGCTTATTCATATTATGAAGTTGGCGATTATCAGAAAGGTTTGCAATCAATTAATTTGTTTTTTAACCGAGCACCTGCCGAGAAAACAAAAATTCTTCCTTCTGACTATGAGTATCGTGGAAAGATAAATTCAAAATTAGGTAAAGACTCCTTGGCTATTATAGACATTGAAGAAGCCTACAAGTTGGACTCCACCAAAACTGATTTACTTAGTGAATTAGGACTCATATATATGCGCTTAAAAGATTACAACAATGCCGTTAAATCATTTGAGCGGAAACAAACTGCCACACAAAAGTTGAATGCCAACGATTATTTTACTATGGGAAGAGCTTATTATTTTAACAAAGACTTTGTGAATGCAGATACATGTTTTGGTTCTGTAATAAGACTACAAAATGCCCTGCCTATTGGATATTTATGGAGAGCCAAGGCTTGTGTTCAGTTAGACCCCGACAGTAAAATGGGTTTGGCTAAACCATATTACGAGAAATACATTGAACTTACAACTGACACTAAGAAATTTCAGAAAGAAGTGACAGAAGCATACGAGTATCTTGGGTATTATTATATGCTTAATAAAGATAATGCTATGGCAAAGGAAACCTGGACCAAATTAAAAGAAATAGATCCAAGTAATATTAAGGCACAAGAGGCTTTGAAGAATTTAAAATAGAAAGGCCTTGCCAGATTATATAAATATGATTTGAATATAATTAGAGGCATATTAATTTTTTTATTTGCGCTACTCCCTTTAGGTCAAAATGTTTTTGGGCAATCAAAGTTTTATAAACATACCGAGGTTGGAGGCTCAATTGGTATTATTCATTATGCCGGTGATTTAAATCAACGTTTTAACATCCCAAATAATTTGGGCTTTGGAGCAACATTATCAGCTCAAAGAAACTCTATAAATACCCGTTGGGGTTGGAGGAACAGCATTAGTGCCGGACGTTTTAGGGCTGCTGACAAATATTCAAAAGACGCCTATTTACAAAGCCGCAATCTATCGGTTAGAACATTTGTAGCTGAAGTATCTTCGCAGATTGTATTTAACTTTTTACCATACGAAATAGGTGGAATTACACCGGGTTTTGAATTTCCTTTTACGCCATACCTATTTGCCGGAGGTGCTTTTTATTATTTTGTACCTAAAGCCGAACTTAACGGTACATATTATAACCTACGCCAAATGGATACTGAAGGACAAGGCACCTCGGTGTATCAAAAAAAGCGTGCTGCTGCTGTTCAGTTTTCAATTCCATTTGGTATTGGAATAAAGGCTTCGCTAAATAAAAAAGTTGGTATAGGTGTGGAATGGGGTTTAAGAAAACTTTATACCGATTATTTAGATGATGTTAGCAAAACCTATGTTCACCCTATGGTGCTGATTAATGAAAGAGGGTTAGAAGCCGCCCAACTGTCTGACCGAAGTTTGAACAACCATTACATTGAAGATATGCCATACGCCAATCTTAATCGACAGCGAGGCAATACTCGAACCAAAGACTGGTATAGTTTTGCAGGAATTACCCTAGTATGGCGTATAGATGACAACCGTGGGCGATGCCCAAGTTATTAAAAACTACTATAATTTTTTCAATTAGTGGAGCCGAGGGGATTCGAACCCCTGTCCAAACAAAGAGTCAAAAAGCTTTCTACATGTTTAGCTAATAATTTTAATTCAGCAAATTTAGGTTTAAAAGCATACCACCAAGTTGCCTAAGCTTCTATAGTCTTATTAAACACCGAAGCTTTGTTTAAGCAGCTCACTATTTATGATGCCTGAAACAAAACGCCAATGAGCGGGGCTTTTTGTCCGGCATTGCATTTTAATACCTTGTATTAAGCTGCAAGGGCGTAGTTATACTCGCCATTTAAAAAGGTTGAGAGTTAGATTTAACGTGCTATATTCACAACACACGACATGCTTACGATTCAACTACATTTTGCTGTCAAAACCTGTCGGCCCCGAAGAATATGTATTGAAAAAAAATTATATCAAAGAACCATTTGAGATAAATCTCTATGATGAGAAGGCAACAAAAATTGTACCATTATTATGCCAATTCAGGTTGTTTAGCCATAAATTCTTCGGCCTTATTAACCATATTTAGCGAGCCAATAAATAAAGGAACTCGTTGGTGAATATCTGTTGGTTCAATTTCTAAAATACGTTTAAACCCATCGGTAGCTTTACATCCGGCTTGTTCGGCAATAAACGCCAAGGGATTGCACTCATATAATAAACGCAACTTTCCTTTTGGCGACTTATAGGTTGGCGGATAAATGTAAATACCACCCTTAATTAAATTTCGATGAAAATCGGCCACTAAGGAGCCTATGTAGCGTAATGTATATGGTCTTTGACTGTCTTTGTCAAGCTCCTGACAATATTTAATGTATTCTTTTACACCGTTTGGAAAGTGCACAAAGTTTCCTTGATTAATAGAGTATATATCACCATCAACAGGGGCTTTCATATCGGGGTGCGATAGGCAAAACTCGCCAATTGAAGGATCAAGCGTAAAGCCATTTACACCATTTCCGGTAGTATAAACCAGCATGGTTGAAGAGCCATAAATAACGTACCCGGCTGCCACCTGATCAGTTCCTTTTTGTAGAAAGTCTTCTATGGTTCCGGGACCTTCGGCCTTTGATTTTCTTCTATAGATAGAAAAAATGGTACCAATAGAAACATTAACATCAATATTTGATGAACCATCTAAAGGATCAATGCACACCACATATTTGGCATTTTTTGAAACTGAGTTATCAATAGGAATAAATTGTTCGTTTTCTTCAGAGGCAATGGCACAGCACTCGCCCCCGGAGCTTAAAGCGGTAATAAATTGTTCATTGGCAAAATTGTCTAACTTTTTCACACTTTCGCCCTGAACATTTGTTTCTCCGGCTTCGCCCAAAATATCTACCAATCCGGCTTTATTAACCTCTCTATTTACAATTTTTGCTGCAATTCCTATATCTCTTAATAAACGTGACAGCTCACCTTTTGAATACGGAAATTCTGCTTGACGTTCAATAATAAACTGACCAAGTGTTGTAACCATTTTCTTATATTCCATGCTACATTATTTTTGATTGGGTTTGCGAATATCGTAATTTTTAGCTTTTCTTATACTATTTATTTTAAACAATTACATCCGTGCGAAAATTCAATTTCTGTTTTGGGTAGCAATTGTTTAATATTTTCTTTTTGGGTATTACTTAAGTTTATGCCTCGCATGTCTAAAAATTTAAGTTGCTTAAGTTGGCTAATTTCTTCAGGTAGTTCAACTATTTCATTACTCCACAAATCCAACAATTCCAAGTTTTGCAAATTACCCACAGAGGAGGGCAAGAGTACAATCTCGTTTTGGCATGCAATAAGTTTTTTCAAATTCTTCAAGTGTCCAATTTGCACAGGCAATGTGGTTAATTGATTATTAGCCAGACTAATTTCAACAAGATTGGTGAGGTATCCAATAGAATCGGGTATTTCTGTAAGTTTGTTTTTGCTTAAATCTAATACTTCAAGATTTTTGAACATATAAATTTGCGAAGGTATTTTTCTTAATTTCCCCTTCTTTAAGCTTAAATATTTTACCTCATCGGGATTTTTCAAGGCTTGTTCAATACTTGTATATACCGTATAATTGTTCTCGGACAGCTCCTTATTAAGACGTTGGCCATAACACCAGTTGCCAAGGCATAATAACAGGCATAAGAAATATCCTATAATGCTTTGCTTATTCATGATTATTAAAAAAACTTATTGTTTCCTGTTTATCAATTTTCATTTGCTCAATTAATTCATTTACCGAATTGAATTTTATTTCCTCCCTAAGCCGTTTCCATAAAAACACATCAATGTTTTCACCATAAATATCTTCCTTAAAATCCAGTATGTAAACTTCAATTTTAACGTCATTACTTGAAGTTACGGTAGGATTTTTTCCTATGCTTAAAATGCCTTTATAAAAATTGCTCTTAATTTTTACTTTAGCTGCATAAATTCCAAAGGCAGGTATTAGTTTATATTTATCGTTAACTTTAATATTAGCCGTTGGAAAACCTAAAGTATGCCCCAATCGGCTACCGTGTACAACCTCTCCTGATAGCTGATAGTGATATCCCAAATAGGTATTGGCAGTGTCTAAATCTCCTGTTTCTAATGCCTGACGGATTTTTGAGGAGCTAATGGCTACATGATTGATATCATGAGCGGGTATTTCCTCAACATCAAACCCATACAGAGGACCATACTCTTGCAAATGCAAAAATGACCCCTCACGATTGCGCCCAAAATGGTGGTCATATCCAATGACCAAACGTTTTGCTTTAAGTTTTTTTACCAATATATTTCTTACATAGTCAAGAGACGACATTCGTGAAAACTCTTTAGTAAATGGCAATACCACTAAATGATGAATACCACATTTATTTAGCAACTCTTCTTTTTCTACAGCAGTATTCAATAGCTTAATATTATTATCATCAGGAAAGAGTATCATTCTAGGGTGCGGATTAAAGGTAAGCAAAACCGACTCACCGCTAATACTATGTGCTGCCCGATTTAATCTATCTAATATTACTTTATGTCCTAAATGAACGCCATCAAAGGTTCCGGTGGTAACCGCAGTTTGATGTAAATCAGAAATTGAATCTAAACTATAGTGTATTTTCACGCTTGTTCAATAAAGGTGCAAATTTAATATTTGCTTTGTGATTTACCAGAGTTTATGTAGTATTTATTTTTGGAAATTATAGGCTAATAAATTTTGTAAAAAGTATGAGAATACTTTACTTCGAGAAAACCTAATAGTAAAGCCATTAAGGCAAACTAGGTTAGTTTTTTACAAAAAATATTATATAATTTTGCTTTATCAATAAATAAAGCTAAGCTCGCCACCAGTAAAGGTAAGCCCGGCATTTTGTAGCGCACAATAGCCCCTAAAACAGGGGTGGTAATTCCTACTAAAGCATAAAGTGTGAAAACAAAAAGCAAAGAAAAAATAATTAGCCTAAGCTGCTCATTGTTAGGACTCTGAAAAAACACAAAGGCAAATACGATGAGTAAAACCAACAACACGTTTTCAACGCAAGCCAATAATGACAAGGCATTATTAATATCAAAAATAAAAGGGCGAAAGAATGCGTTAATTAAGGCCTGCGGCAAAAGTTGAATTACACTGGTGTAATTGGCACTTAAATGTTTTAGAGGCACCGCGCTACCCGTAGGCTTAAAAATGGCCAGTATTTCGTACCGGTTATTATTATTTGAGGCTATTAAAGTATCGGTATAAAATGGGTTTACCCAATGGTGATATATGGTGCCGTCTTTTAATTGTACTATTTGTTTTTCCGAAGCATTTGAATCGGATAAGGATTGAGGACTTAAAGTATAGATGGTATCGAAAGGCGAGTTGGTGTTTTTTAAATATACACCACCTACTGAACGGTTAATAAAATCGTTTTGCTTTTTTGCCAGTTTTTCGAGCGGAACATTATTTAAAAACATATTTAAAACAAAGCCTGATAAAGCAATAGTAAGCACTGTATAACCTAACACTATTAAACTATTTTTGTTTGGAAGAAGATAAGTGAAACCCCAAAACAAGATAGACGGAATAAGAGACAAGGCTATATAAAACTTAGCAAAGAATATTCCTAAAAAGGACAACACTAATAAGAACAAACAAAACACTAAATTCTTGCTTTTTAGCTTACTGATTGCATAAAAAAATAAGCCCAAATAAAACATTACCAATCCTTCTTTTATAATACCTGACGACCAAAACATAACAGAGGCTATTCCAAAACAAGCAAGCAAAAGCCATAATTCTTTATTGTAAAAATACTTTTCGAGTGCAATATATAGCAGAACAAGGCCTATAAAAGATAAAAAAACCATTATTACCAAGTGTATGTATATATTACCACCGCTAATAGGAAGTAATAACAAATTAAAACGTATTACCGAACGTGAATCATTGATTACAGAGGAACTTTGATCTTGATACCAATAATTTAATTGTTGAGTAACCTCTCTGGCTGATTTGTCGGAACTATTCAGTCCGGATAGTATGCTCCAATAAGTTTTAACATCCTCTCCGGTTAAATCATATATTTTTACTGCATCATCATAATATTTATATATATCACTGTTTTCTTTATCAGTATAATGTTTTGAGTATATATAGAGAAAAATAATCCCAAACGATAATTTTAATAAAAATAATCCGGCAAAAATTTTAGGTGTATATTTTAAATTAGCAAACAACCTGCTTTTAAGCACCACAAGTAACAGAACAACAGTTATAATTGCAGGTATGATGTAGGTCATAAATTATACATGAAAATATTCCGCAAATTAACAATATAAAGTACATGTATTTCAGTGGTTTTAAAAAAAGAAATAAAAAAATGATTTGTTTTTATCTTTAAAAGTTGTAGGTTTGTGGGTAATTTTCTCTGAAATAAACTATAAAACCACTTAATATGAAATTAAGTTTTAAACTAAATTTAATTATAGCAGTAGCTGTTTCGAGCTTGCTATTTTCCTGCAAAGGCAATTCAAAATCTGACACAGATGAGGTAGATCCTACTGCTGTTGAAAATCAAAGCAAGGCGGCCAAAGTATTTTACGCTATTCCTTCGCCAAGCGAATTGTCAGCAATTATAAAAGCCACAGGTGCTAATTTTAATAAAAGCATATTAAACCCTCCGGCAAACCAATCAAAATACACTTCAATTATTCAAATGTCTATGAATTTAGGAGTATATGGTGCTGATCTTAGCTATACAAGTACTTTTGATCAAACTCAGGAGGCTATGGCTTATATGGGTGTTTGTAAAAAATTAGCCGATGGACTGGGTATAACCGGAGCAATTAATGAAAATACGGTTAAGCGTATGGAGAAAAATTTGAATAATAAAGACTCTTTACTTTCCATTATTTCTGATACCTATTTAGAAACTGATGTGTATTTAAAGAATAATGACCGCGCTGGCGTTTCAGCGTTGGTTGTAGCCGGTGGCTGGATTGAAGGTCTTTATATTTCAACCTCTATAGCTGAACAAAACGCCAAGAATGAAGCTATTATTAAACGTATTGCGGAGCAAAAATTAATTTTAGAGAATCTGATAGGTTTACTTGAAAGCAATGAAGCTGATGAAAATATTCCTGAAATTATGACTGATTTAAAAGCTTTGAAGGGTGTTTTTGACAACATAAAAATGACTGAGGTTCCTGAAGCTGAGGTAAAAACCGATACCGTAAATAAGAAAACCGTTATTGGCTCAAATGGAGAATTAAGCCTTAGCCCTGAGCAGTTAAAAGACATCTCAACTAGAATTACAGCCATTAGAAATAAGATTGTAAATTAATATTTAAATTGTCAATAAATTAGTTCCTATGAAAAGTATTTATAAAGTATTACTACTTTCTTCCATATTTATTTTAACGATTAATAGTGTTCAAGCACAATGTAATCAATACGCCAAAAGAAACTGCATGCCTGAGTTAAACCCATTTACTCATAACGGGCAGTTAAACATTGTTCAAATGTCGCCCGGAGAAGAGGCAGAATTAGAAATACCTTTTTACTCCGGAATGAGCTATAAATTATTGGTTTGTGCTCAAGAAGTAATAGGTAAAGCACAGTTTCAGGTTTATGACAGTAAAAATAAAATTGTATATGATAATAAAGATCATGACTTTGCAAAATCGTGGGAGTTTGAAGTAAGCAGTACTCAAAAGATGAAAATTGTTGTAATTATACCTCAAGGTCCTAAAGCTTCAAATGGGATAAGCAAAGTAGGTTGTGCTGCTGTTTTGGTTGGTTTTAAACAATAATTAAATTAGCTTTTTTTTAAAAAGAAGAGATTGTTACAGCAAAGTAATAATCTCTTTTTTGTTTAGATATTTTGGAACTCTTTATATTTTCTAAGAGGTTCTTCTATCACTAACTTAACTTGTTCCTTTAGTTTGTCTGTATCAGACTCCTCTAAATTTTTGGTTGAAATAGGTTGATGCACTACAATTCTAGCTATTCCAGGTCGCATATTGCCTTGTAAAAAGGCTCTGTCTTGTAAGAATTTCCAATTGTTCTCAAAAGTAATTGGCACTATTTCTACTTTTTCGGTAATGGCCAATTTAAAGGCTCCACTTTTAAAATCTTTCAAAATAGGTGCTCTTTTAGAGATAGTTCCTTCAGGAAATAGAATAACGTTATGATTATTTCTTAACTCATCAGCAGCTCTTTGAAAAGAATGGTATGAAGCAGTAATACTTTTTCTGTCCACTAGAATATTCATTTCCTTAAAAAAAATATTAAACAAAGGAACTTTCTCTAACTCTTGTTTTCCCATAAAAACGAAGTACTGGTTTATTACACAGTAGCTAAGTATTATATCAATATATGAAGTATGATTAGCACAAAAAACATAGGTTTTGCCGGGCTGAGGAATAAATCTTCTATCAACCGTATAAAAAATACCAACCGGAAATATTAGCAAATGAGCCCAAAAACGCATTAATTTAAATGCATAGGGGAATCTATCCTTTTTTGCCAGAAAGAAGTAGAAGAATGGATATAATATGATTAACGTAATTACAAAATGTAGCAAAAACAGTACTTTCCACAATACCCCAAATGGTCTAAATATTCCTTGCATAAAGTATTAATAAACTACCTCAACGGGCAAAAAATTAATAAACAACCTAATACTCAATACCAATCACTATCACAGTATTATTTTCTTCACCAGAAAAAATATATTAATTTTATCTATACATTACACTTTTAACTGCTTTAACCACTCTTTCGGCATTAGGTAATGAAGCCTCAATAAGGGTTGGAGCATAAGGCAAAGGGACGTCAGCCGAGGTTACACGTATAATAGGCGCATCTAAATAATCAAAAGCATCTTTTTGTACTTTAAAGGTAATTTCAGAAGCAATTGAAGCTAAAGGCCAAGCCTCTTCTACCACAACCAAACGATTGGTTTTCTTAACAGAATTAATTACCGTTTCATAATCAATAGGTCGAACGGTTCTTAAAT
Organism: Bacteroidia bacterium; assembly: GCA_020845635.1. GTDB lineage: Bacteria > Bacteroidota > Bacteroidia > UBA4408 > UBA4408 > CAIKXD01. The sequence goes on along the minus strand of JADLFI010000004.1, from coordinate 88,371 downwards.
CAATAATTTCAGCACTTATGCCTTCTTTTTCTAATTCTTCGGCAGCGGTGTAACAACTTTTTATTATTTTCCCAAAAGATACCAAGGTAACATCAGTACCACTTCTTTTAATGTCGGCCAGCCCCAGTGGGATTAAATATTCCTCATCAGGAACATCAGCCTTATCGCCATACATTTGTTCACTTTCCATAAATATTACCGGGTCATTATCGCGTATGGCAGACTTTAAAAGCCCTTTGGCGTCATAAGGGTTTGAAGGAACTACAACTTTTAACCCGGGGCAGTTGGCATACCAATTCTCAAAAGCTTGGGAGTGTTGCGAGCTAAGCATACCGGCAGAAGCAGTAGGACCTCTGAAAACAATAGGAACAGGGAATTGCCCACCACTCATGCTCATCATTTTTGCGGCTGAATTAATTACTTGATCAATAGCTACTAATGAAAAATTAAAGGTCATAAACTCAACTACCGGGCGTAAGCCATTCATGGCAGCACCAACAGCAATACCGGCAAATCCAAGCTCAGCAATTGGTGTATCAATTACCCTATTGGGGCCAAATTCATCCAACATACCTTGACTAACCTTATACGCACCATTGTATTCAGCTACTTCTTCGCCCATTAAAAAAACCGATTGATCTTTTCTCATTTCTTCACTAAGAGCCTCTCTAAGTGCTTCACGAAATTGAATATTCCTCATATTTATTATTATATTGCTTTAAAATTAAAGTGCAATTATAATGAAATTTAATCAGTAAACAGACTACTAATAATAAAAATAAGCCCTAATATTAAGCTATCTTATCATTTTATCGAATAAAATATACCGCCATCAATAAACAAAAAGAGTAGTTGTGTAGGCTTTTTATTCATAATTATTGTATAATTCAAAAAAAGATGCTACATTTGCAGCCCAATAAAAAAATAATAATTATTCATTAAAAACAAGAAAAAATGCCTGTAAAGATTAGATTACAACGCCATGGTAAGAAAGCAAGTGCTTTTTATCATATTGTAATTGCGGATGGTCGTGCACCTCGAGATGGAAGATTCATTGAGAAATTAGGCACCTACAACCCCAACACCAATCCTGCAACTATTGATTTAAATTTTGATGGAGCTATTCAATGGCTTCGCAATGGTGCTCAGCCAACCGATACCTGTCGCGCCATATTATCGTACAAAGGAGTGCTTTATAAACATCACCTTAACAAAGGTGTTTTGAAAGGAGCCTTAACTCAAGAAGCTGCTGATGCTAAGTTTGAAAAATGGCTGAACGAAAAAACATCTAAAATTGAAGCTAAGAAAAGTTCTATTAAGAACACTAAAGAAGAAAACAAGCGTGCCTCTTTAAAAGCAGAAAGTGCCGTTAAAGAAGCTAAAGCTGCAAAAATTGCTGAGAAACTTGCTGCACAACAAGCTAGTGCTGAGAGCGCTGCGGAAAGTACTGCTGAAGCCACTCCGGAAGAAGGAACCTCAACAGAAGCATAATAGAAAGTTAATTAAATACTGCCGGTTTCATTATCCTGAAACCGGCTTTTTTATTCATATACTGCTTTGAATATTGATCATTGTTTTTACTTTGGCTTTGTGTTAAAACCTATAGGTTTTGAAGGACAATTTGCTGTAAAGGCCGATACTGATAATATTGATTCTTACAAAGGATTAAAAGTAATTTATATTGACTTTAATGATACGCTTACTCCTTTTTTTATTACTTCTTCAAAAATTATTGACGACTCAACTATTTGGTTTAAGGCAGAAGGACTGAATGAAGCCAATGACCTTACAGAGTTGATGAAAAAGAATGTTTACTTACCTTTGGAATTATTACCTCCTTTAGAAGGGAAGAAATTTTATTTTCATGAAATAGTTGGTTTTAGGGTACATGATAAGATTCATGGTGATATAGGAATTGTGAAAGATGTTATCTCAATACCGCAACAAAATATTTTGCAGGTAATGCATAACTACACCGAAATTTTAATACCCTTGCATGGCGAAATTTTAGAAGAAATTGATAGAACAAACAAAATACTTAAAATAAACGCCCCGGAGGGTTTGATTGATTTATACCTAAAATGAGAAACATATTTATTATTATATCATTAATGCTTCTAGCTTGGTCGTGCAGCCCCAAGCTAAAAGGTACGCACAAATCAAAGGACATACTGAAAATGGAAGTTTTGGGTTATTACCAAGGCTCAAAAATGCTGGGATATCTAGTTGAATCTGCAAAAGTGGAAAATAACTATTTGATTATGAATATAGTTTACGAGGGGGGTTGTCAACCTCACACTTTCAGGCTAATAGCTGATAGTACTTTTAAGGAAGGTAATCCTCCAATAACAAACTTATTTTTAGTGCAAGACAGCAACAACGACAAGTGCCATGATAAAGTAAAGAAAGAATTAATATTTGATATTTCGCGCTTACAAAATTTTAAGCATGAAAAAATGATTTTGAATATTGATAATCTCAATACCTTGCTTTATGAACGCAAATAACAAATAAAGAATAGGCTATTCCAATAATACTTTATTTTCATTGTTATTAAACATAACTTTAATATGCTGCTTTAAAGTAGTAGCCAAAGAAAACCCCACATAATCAGCATTTACAGGATAGTTTTTATGATTTCGGTCAACTAATACCATGGTTGAAAGTTTTTTTACCGGGGCATGTAAAAAACGACTCATAGCATAGGTTAAAGTCTTGCCCGAGTATAATACATCGTCAACTATCACAACTACTTTGTTTTCAAATAAACTTTTATCAATCATGGCTTGATGCACCGAATCATAGGGTGTATCTTTTTCAACTTCGAGTGGCAATAGCTTAATTTTTTGATTAGAAAAACGAGCAAAGGTTTCTACAATTTTTTGGGCAAAAATATATCCTCTTTGTTGAATACCGGCTAATACAATTTCATCTTCAGCATAATGGTTCTCATACAATTGATAAGCCATACGGTTAATTATTTGTTGTATTTGTGTATGATTTAATAACAAAGTTGACTCCATAATTGAATATTTTAACCCAAAAGTAAAAATATAATTATGCTAAATAAAGTATTGAAAAATAAAAGTTATAAACGACCGCCCTTATAGAATGTTCTTTTGTAGTATGGAAAGTCTAAACTATCAATGCGCACACCGCCTTTTACGGCTGCATGGGCAAACTTATTATTACCCAAATAAATGCCAACATGTGAAATTTTTCCGCCTCTTATTTTAAAGAAAACCAAATCTCCAATTTCTAATTGATTTGCGTCAAGCGCCTTGGTATTACGGAAAATCTCAGCTGAGCTTCCGTTTAATTCCTGATTAAAAACCGTTTTATAAACCATTTTGGCAAAACCGCTACAATCAAATCCATTTTTTCCACCGGTTCCACTATATCTGTACTTAGTGCCAATCCACTTATATACTGTAGAGTATAAATCATAATAACACGAGTCGGATTCGATTTGATGGTTATTAATAAATTCTATAACTTTATTCTTTGCATCCTCATTTTCGGGTGGCAATATTTTATCATCCAAAGCTAAGGCAACAGAACTTAATCCAAAAACCAACAGTATTAATATATATCCGGTCTTTTTTAACATGGTGCAAAATTACCTTCTTTAGTAGTAAAAAAAGCCTAAAGGATAATTATGTATTATTAAAAATCTAAAAATGAGGATGCTACTGCGTTAAAAAAAATCAAATTTTATAACAAAACAATGAATTGAATAATAGACAGATTTGACTTTACAAAGAAAATACAAATAAAGCAGGAAATTATGACCGATTTATCTAAGCAGAATCTTACAAGTTTGCAGGTTGCCTAATTTATTTAACTTTCAGTTTGGTTGTATTATTTTGGCCATCTGTTGAAATGATTAATTCATTTTTGGAATTTTCTTTTTTGTCAGATGTTTTAATATTGGTGTTTCCACTAGCTTTTGAATTGTTGGGGGCTGTTTCAGTACTAGCTGCATTTGGATTTTTCTTTACTACAAAATTTAATTTTAAAGCACCATATAGTTTCTTTACAGTTTCGTCTTTTTCAAAATTTTTCATGGCCTTTTGCAAGTTTGAATTGAAGATTTTTCCTCGATATTGCTTTTCTTTGGAGAAATCAAATAAGAAATCTTCAACTCTTTTATCAATTGGTCGCTTTGGGTCAAGATTAAGTGTTTTGGCAGTAGCACGCTTTTTAGCTTCGGCCTGTGCATCTTTTAAGAAATTAATATATTCGGTTTTCTTTAGGGCCGGAGCTTTTTCTTCTACTTTTTTTAGATACAAAAACTCGGTAGTAAAAAAAAGCTGGGTATCGCTAATCTTTACAGAGTTAACATTCTCGGCACTATTCAAATCGGCAAAATACTGTGCATGTAAAAATATACGTAAGGAATCTAGGGTAAGATTAAAAATATCAATAGTACGGTAAATCTGAAACTCGGCACTGTCTTTGAGTAAAATTATTCTTTGAAAATTTCCTTTGTTTATTATTTTGTTTAAGCTAAAAAATTGAATGTTACTGGCTGACCATTTATCTTTTTCAGAAAAATTTATAGATGCACTGTCTTTAGAAAAGTCAAAAACAAAATTTTTAATTCCTTCTTGTCTGCTCCACATTTTATAAATGGTTGGCACTTCATTATCGGCAAAACTAACTAAGGCAAAACAACTTAATATTAAAGTACTTATGATATATCTCATGATGCAGTATTTTTTATTAATTGTTACAAATCTAAAAAATAAAACTTTTTATCAAAGTAACCGTAAAACTAAGTTTTTCACAATATAAATATGCCTGAATCATTGGCTAAATGTTATTTTGCAGTATATTTGTTAAGAAGTAAATAATATTTTTTGCCACAAACAATGACTGAAGATTTATTTCAATATTTATGGAAAATGAGGTTGTTTAACCAACAGGGGCTTATTACAACCGATGGAGAAGAAATAGAAATCAAGAAAGTAGGTTTGCAAAATATTAATGGTGGTCCTGATTTCTTTGATGCCCGTATTAACATAAACAATACGCTTTGGGCCGGAAATGTTGAGCTGCACATTAAATCATCTGACTGGCTTTTACATCAACATCAGCATGATGCTTCGTACCAAAATATTATTTTACATGTAGTTTACCAACATGATAAAGAGATTTTCAATAATCAAGGACAAAGTATAAAAACTCTTGAGCTTAAAAACTATATTGACAATACATTGATTGAAAATTATGAAGAATTAAAAAAAAATGAAGATGTAATACCTTGTGCAAAAAGTATTGGAACAATCGCCAAGAGTATTATTAACACCCAATTGCAGGGTGTAATTGTGCAACGCTTGGAAAACAAAACTAAAAGTATTGAAAGGCTATTAGCCGAAAATAATAATAACTGGGAACAAAGTTTTTATTTGCAACTGGCTTCTAACTTTGGTTTTAAGGTAAACAGCATTCCGTTTGAAATGGTGGCACGTAACACTTCTTTAAATATTCTGGCAAAGCATAAAAATAATTTATTGCAACTAGAGGCTTTGCTTCTTGGACAGGCCGGTTTTTTAGACCAAACTTTGTTTAGTTCTTATGCTAAGAATTTGCAAAATGAGTATGAATATTTGAAGAGGAAATATCAACTTAATTTTATTGCCCCTCATTTGTGGAAGTTATCGCGCCTGCGCCCTGTAAATTTTCCGGAAGTTCGATTAGCACAGTTTGCGGCACTTATACACAACTCATCGCATTTGTTTTCAAAAATTATACAAACACAAAGCCCTCAAGAAATGCTGAAATTGTTTCAGATATCTGCTTCATCATTTTGGGATAATCATTACACGCTTAACTCTCAAAGTAAGAAAACCGAGAAAGTTTTGGGCTTATCTTCAATTCAAAACATTATAATAAATACTGTAGTTCCTTTTATTTTTGTTTACGGAAAACAATACAAGAATGAGGATATGAGTCAGTTGGCTCTTGACTTACTTGAAAAAATACCCCCTGAAAAAAATAGTATTATTGAGATGTGGAAAGCAATAGGTGTTAAGTCTGAAAATGCTCTAGAATCGCAGGCTTTAATTGAGCTAAAAAATAATTATTGTCTCAAAAAAAAGTGTTTAGCTTGTAGTATTGGTTATTATATTTTAAAAAATCAATAAATTTGTAATGTTTAAAATAAAAGAAAAATGATTCAAAGAATTACATTATGGTTTGAGCAACATGCTTTTGGTGTTTGCTCTTGGTGGGGCAATAAGCTAGGTATAAAAACCACCACCATCAGACTGTATTTTATTTATTTGAGTTTTTTTACTGCCGGTTCTCCGGTTATTATATATCTTATTATGGCTTTTATTTTGGAACATAAAGAATACTTCAAAATTAAACCTGTAAAAAGAAGCAGCATTTGGGAAATTTAAACCCATTACATTAAACTTATTATATAAACGCCCTATGAAGTTTGATGAGCAAACTTTAGACTATATTTTGCCTGATGAAAAGATTGCCTTATTTCCTTTGACTGTACGACATCAATCAAAAATACTGATATACAAAAACAAACAGATAAGTCATGACACTTTTATTCATTTAAGTAATTATCTGCCGTCAGGTGCTTGTTTGGTGTTTAACAACACCAAGGTTATCAGAGCTCGCATGTATTTTTACACCATTTCCGGGGCTAAGATTGAAATATTTTGCTTAGAGCCTGCACAACATTATGAACCAAGTATGGCGCTGGCAGCAACATCTGAAGTAAAATGGATTTGTATGGTAGGTGGTGTACGCAAATGGAAAAGAGGTGTCGCAACATGTGCTTTTACTGTAAAAGGACAAGAAATAATAGTAAATGCCCATATAATTAATCGCAGAGATGACTTGTTTGAAATAGAGTTTAGTTGGGACAATAACAATATTCATTTTTCGGATATTCTGGAAAACGCAGGTGAGCTGCCTCTCCCACCCTATTTAAACCGCAAAGAAGAGAAAAATGACAACGCACGCTATCAAACCATATATGCCAAAGAGCAAGGTTCAGTGGCTGCGCCAACAGCAGGTTTGCACTTTACCAATGAAGTTTTTGAAAGTTTTAAAGAGAAACAGATTAAAACTGATTATATAACCTTGCATGTAGGGGCAGGAACTTTTAAACCTATAAAGACTGACCTCTATACCGAGCATATAATGCACGAAGAGCTGATTGAAGTAAGTATAGACAATTTGGAATTTCTTTTTCAAAACCTAGGGAAAATAATTGCTGTAGGAACAACCTCGTTGCGCGTTATTGAAAGCTTGTATTGGATAGGGGTTAAAATTATTCTTAATAAGCAAATCAGTATAAAAGAGATGCACTTAGGCCAATGGGAGGCCTATCAACTGCCACAAAATACAGGTGCAAAAGAGGCATTGGGAGGTCTTAAACAGTGGGCAAGAGAGAATGCAATAAACAAACTTATTTTGAAAACGGGAATTATGATTACACCTCATTACTCCCTTAAAGTTGCAGAAGGAATAATAACTAATTTTCATCAACCTAAAAGTACGCTATTGCTTATTGTTGCGGCTATTGCAGGCGAACAGTGGAAAGAAATATATGAGGTCGCACTAAAAAATAATTATCGATTTTTAAGTTATGGCGATAGCTCATTGTTGATGAAGTGTAAATAAGCAGTATGAAAATAAGATTTGTTTTCCTATTGATATTCTGTTTTGTTTCACTCCATGTACGTGGGCATTGGGGAAATGATGAGAAGAAAAAGTGGATAAGCGAAAAGATAAGTATAAGCAGGAGTAATCACTATCAGTACCTGGGGAATTACTACAAGGGAAGTAGTGTGTTTTCAATATTAAATAAAGCCTGGTGTTTAAGTTTTGCTCCCCTAACCTACAAGGGCTTTAAGGTATTTGCCGATATTAATTATGAATATTTTTGGGTTTATGGTAAGTATTTTCCGAGTGTTTCAACTCATTTACCGGTACAAACGCACAAAGGAATTCACTTTATAAACTATTGTTCGGCAGGTGCCGGAATCAGTAAAGAAATACGTGTAAAGAATAGTAAAGGTAAGGAGTTTGAATTTATTGTAGGAGCCGGTATAGAACGCTATTTGTTTAAGAGTGCCTATTTTACCAACAGTAATATTTTTCCTGTAAAAGTGGAAAAACCATTTAGCGGCAGCAATACTTTCTACAACCAATATTTTTTTCGCGACTTTTATGGCTTAAGGGTTTACCAACATGAGCAATTTAAAATACATTTATTGCTAAGCGGAGTAATACTGCGAAATGAACGCATGTATTATGCCCCGGCCAACCATTATTTTCATAATGTGATGTTGGGAGTAAACTTAGTATTTAAATAATAAGCTATTGAATAGGTATGGAAGGTCCTCGCAAACAGCCTTTCGCTTTTTTCTCGATTTGGTACTTTAGCCCTACTCTTACAGCAATAGTTTTATTGGTGGCTTTAAAAAATGTATTATTTAAAGCTCGATTAATATCGTGGTCGTAGCCGATTTCGGTAAGGATTAGCCAAGGGCGATAATATAACAGTTCAATGCCAACAGCAGCATACATGCTAAAATGAATAGGACGAAATGAATCGGCAGTACCGGATTGACTGATTAGATATTTGGCTTTAGGACCAATAAGGAAATATGGTGTTACGTCATAAAGTTCTTGACGTAATTTTAAATAATTGTTGAACCCTGCGTAGTTTAAATTTATAGACTTGTTTGTTAATCGGCTCTTACTGCCTTCCATAGAGTATTGAAACTCGGTAACAACACGTATATACTCGTGATTTAGATACTCAACAAAGAGCGAAGCGTTGGGTCTGAAAGTGAATTTTTGGTTTTTGTTATAAGGCAAGGTGTCTATCTGCCAGCGTTGGTTATTCATATTTAAACCTGCCATAATGCCAATTCCTTGAAAGAACTGAGCCTTAGCCTGAATACTTAGAAGAATTAAGGCGATAAAAAGAACATAAACAGATTCTCGATATTTAACTTTTAGCATTGATATTAATTGAGAATTATCGCGATTCGTTAGTTCTTGTTTTTACAAGCTGCACAAAGCCGTGTAGTTTTTCGGTTACATCTCCTTTTAAAGTAATGGCTGTATAACTACCTACATAATAATACACACCATCAGAACATGGTTGTTTGCTTTGTTGATTGGTTCCATCCCATAGAATATCAGGGCTATTGGTAGTAAACACCAAATTGCCCCATCGGTTGTAAATTTGCATATCTACGCTTTTGATATACATATATGGGAAAGGTCTGAAGAAGTCGTTAAAACCGTCATTATTTGGAGTAAAAACATTCGGCAACAAATATACGGGGCAATTATCGGCACAAACTGTATCGCTTGGAATGCTTTCGTTTGCATTACTATCAAGGGCTGTAATATAATAACAACCAGCAATAGAAATATTGTTGTTGTTATGAGTAAAGGTAAGAGTTCCGTCATTATTGACTGTGGCAATTAAATTAAAGTTTGCACTATCATTGGTACTGTAATATAATTTATACTGTACCACATCATCAGCACAGGTTAAATTAGGATTGTTCCAACTTAATGTATTGATAATAGAATCACAATTAGCATCAATATCTAAATGAGGGGCACAAGGTGCAACATTATCGTATGGAACACCGCATGCTATTTGCGAAAAATTGAGCAATGGTTTAACAATACCAGGTTCGGTGTAATAGCCCGAAGCTCTAATTTTATAGCAGTAATTAGTGCCATTATTAAGATTTCCATCAATGTATATAGCAGTATTTGAAACACCAATACGCTCAAAATCCAAGGTATTAGGGTTTTGACGATAAACGGTAAAAGTGTCTTTTGTCCAGGGCACGTTTGAAGTCCAGTCAAGTATCAAAGTTTCATCGCCCGGGGTAATATCTAAATATACCGATGAAGCACAATGTGATATTCCTATAAATTTCCTAGGATTTTCGTTATAGAAACCTAATCGGTAACTGTTAGAGTTGTTGTAGGTGTCCACATCAATATGCTGGTAAATAGTATCGTTGCTTGTACCCGGGAGGTTCACACCAGCAATAGAATCAATAGCAGTAATGTTGCTACAATCAGCTCCATCACTTCTGTATATAACGTACTTGTATGGTCCCGGAAATTCAACAGTATCTATTTCTGTCCTGTCCGGTGGTGACCAAATAATGGTGTTTCTCCCATGAACATCAGTAGAATCAACCGTAACATGAGTAATTATGGGTACATCTTTTCTTAAAGTGGCACAAGCTTCATTGGAGGCATAGCTTTCGGCACCATCGGCAAAATAAGCACAAATCATATAACAATAGTCGGTGCCGTGAATTAATCCCTGTCCGTTGTTATCGTCAATAAAATCTACAATATTGCTTCCTAATACAGTGCTCAGCAAAGTATAGCCCGTTGAAGGAGGCACCCCCGTAATACATTGTGAAGGAACAAATCCGGAAGGACCGTTTCTCCTATAAATTTTATATCCCAAAGCTTGTGTACAAACAGTAGGCACCCAATTTAATTTGATAGAAGTTCCTTGTGGTGTGGCTGTTAAGTTTAATGGTGGCGGTGATACAACAGTTATTTGAATGGTTTTAATATCAACCAGAGGTTGATCGTTTACATTAGTAGGAATATCCATAGCTTTAAAAGAAACCTGATATGGTGCTTTACGCACATCTGAACAGCTTGTTTGCCAAGTAAAATTGGCTGTTAGTGGTGAAGCTCCGCTAATATTTTGAGGGAAACTGGCAGGATTGTTTACCAAATTAAAAACTGCTCCGGTGGCGGTTAGGAAAATATCATGATTATCAGGGTCGGTGGCAGTTACAGGGAGATTTACCAAAGTTCCTGCATCTACACAAATATCAGGCACATCAAGCACAGGCGGATTATTGGAACAACTTCCATCAACTGTAATTTGCATATCTCGAGTTACCGTATCTATAGCTATACCCTTACGCCAACTGATAATTAAAATCACAAAATTAAATTCGCCCTGAGGTGTGGGGCAATCCCAAACAAAATCACCGGTAATAGGGTTTAGGTTAACCCCGGGAGGAATTGAGTATCCAACAATATTATTACCATTTGCTCCTTTACAAATGCCTAAACTGTATGAAAGGCTATCGTTATCCGGGTCAATAGCATTGGGATTGTGAATAAAGCGTTTACACACACAAGCATAATCAATAGGCGGATTATATAATACCACACCACTGTTTGGTCCCAAAAATGGATTTAGAGTAACAACGGTTTCGATATAAAAAGGAATATTTACAGAACCCGGAATATTAAGAATTCCATCATTACGATTTGGGTCGCTAACCGATACAGTATAAACACCTGCTCCCGCAAATGTGTGTACGCACTTATATATGTTTTCTTTGATTCCCCCCTGACCTCCGGAGGCTCCTACAATAACATGACCCATGGTGGCAGGTGGCTGGCAGGTTCCACTTGGTCCGTTAATTCGGTTAGCAACACAACTATCGCCATCGCCAAAATAAAAAGTCATTGTGCATCTATCGGCTTGTATTTGCGGCCCAATATTGGTATAGGTGGTTAAGGTAAACTCTAAAGTGTACGGGCTGCTTCCTACCTGAGTATAGGTAATTTCACCTGCACGATTATGAGTTGCCCATGACTGTGTATTAATCAGCAACAAACAAAGGATAAATATTTTATATACAGCTTTCATGAGTTTTTATTTCTCTAATAATTTAAGCCCTAATTATCTCATTATGTATTAACGTTATAAATATTTTTTCATTGTTATAACTTACCACCCAAAACAAAACTTTTTCTTATTTTGTAACTATTCCCTTTGGTATCAAAATACTCAAAAAACAGCGTATAAATACCAATATTTCCTTTTTCGCGGCTTTCGGTAATACCATCCCAGCTAAACGAACCTGAAGTGCCCAATAACTGATTATCTATTAGCTTGTTGATATAACGACCACGTGCATCATACACTGTTGCCGAGGCTACAAAGCCCGGCTCAGATAAGGCATAGTTAATAATTAAAACATCATTAAATCCATCATTATCTGGCGAAAAAATTTCAGTGGCAAAACTAATGACATCGGTTGCTTGCGTATCGTCCATAAATTGTGAATTTTGATAACCCGGTGTGGCAAAACCAACCTGCTCGGAGGCCGAATGCCAGTTGCTCAAATCACTGCTGCTGCGGTTAAAGCTTATGCGTTCTAATGACACTCCTTTTTTATTACGTATTAATGGGTAGTGCATGTTTTCATCATACATCAAGGCATCAATAACAGTATCGTTATTTAGGATTAAACCAAAACTTCCGTTTCCAACATTCATAGAAGGCATAGATACTACATTAATAAAATTATTGGGGTTTTGTGTTTTGTATTGCATTTGAACAGCATCTATATTCTGACTTACTACATAATACTCTGAAGGAAATATTAAATACCCTAATGAATCAATAAATTTAAGATTGGAAATTTGATTAACCATAGTATCAACATTGGCTATCTTGATGCTATTAAGACTTAGCACTTTATTGCTTTTATTGTAAAACTCGGCAAAATCGTATCCTCCGGTGTTGGGGTTAAACAGTAATTCGTTTAAAATTATATCTCCAGGGGCTACTGCCTGCGGAATAGAAAATTTTCCAGAAATAAGAGTATTGATTAAATTTCCAACACAGTCTGTAATATTCCCATTAATACTTAAAGTATATATAGTATTAGGCTGTATTGGAGTCGAAAATATTAATCCTACTTTTTTTACTTCAGGTAAATAAGGAACAACGGCTAAAGGATTTCCAATACCATTATCAATATCATAGCTATGTACATTTACAATACTAGTCATATTGAGCGGTTCGGAGAAATACACCACTATATTGGTATTACTTAGAAAAGCAATACGAATAATTTCAGGTGCTTTGGTGTCAGGATTAGCCGAGTTTACACTATTTACTTTACCTGGTGTTCCCCCTTTGGCGTCAGTACTTGCACTCCAATTGTCTTTTCCACCACAAGGATTATTTGGGTCTTTTTGCTCTAAACTCCAGCCACCTGCAGCTTTTAAAGTGTTATTATACCATTGTTCGGAATAATTTACGGTTGAAAGTATTTTCCCGGTATTGCTGCTTAATGTTATTTCTGCTCCTGCATTGGTAAGACTGCTGAAAGATTCGGCCACATAGTTATTCCCATAAATATTTTCATCAGGGTTGCCCGATTTTTGCAGCACCGTAAGATAATCTCCGGCAGCAATACTTGCACAGGAAAACATAGTATTGGAGCTTCCTGTTTTTATGTTGTAGTTTAATAAACTTATTGGATAAGCACTTTTGTTGAATAATTCAACATACTCGGTTGGTGGAAGTCCAACGGCTGGCGTTTCGTGTGCCATAATTTCGTTAATAACGATTTCGTATGGTTGTGGTTGATATTGGGAAAAATTGTAAGTGGTATTGGCTGCCATACTATTCCCTATGCAGTCTTTTATAGTACCGCTAATGCTGAGTTTGTAAATAACATCATCGGCAAAATTAGAGTTAAAGCTTAACAAAACTTCATTATAAAAAGGAGCAAAAATTTTCACATTGCTAGGTGTTCCAATAGAATTATCAATGATAAAGGTAGATGGGGCGGCAATCGAAGAACTGTCTTGTGGTTCGTTAAACTTGATTCGTAAAGTACTAGGCGACTCAACACATACTGCTTTGATCAGAGGAGCTTTATTATCCGGATTATTGGCAATAACGCTATTTACAGCCCCCGGAGTACCCCCTAAAGGGCTTACCGAAGAAGTCCAATTGTTTTTTCCTTCACACACATTAGCATAATCAATTTGTTCTAAACTATAACCTCCGTTGGCCTTATCTGAACTTCCATACCACGCATCACTATAATTTATGGCATGAATAATTCGCCCTAAAGTGTCGGTAATAGCTAAAGTTGCACCACTATTGGTTAAAGCACCTGTTGACAATCCGGGAACAACAATAGTTTTACCGTAATTTTTTAAACTTTGATAAGCATCGGAGGCGCATAAAATAACATATTCGTTAGGATTTAAAGTGGCCGAGGGTAAACTCTTATATGAACTTCCATACATAAAACGCCAGTGGGCTATATTGATTGGATAGCTTGTTCTGTTATACAACTCAACATATTCATAGTTAGGCAAACCAACCACGGGATCCGGGTCGGCCATAATTTCATTGATAACTATATCAAATGCTTTGGCTATGTAGCTTGAAAACTCAGCACTCATTCCAACCTGACTACTATTGCCCGAACAATCGGTTAAAGGAGCATTTAGTGCTAGGGTATAAATAGTGTTGGGTTGAAAAGGCGTCATAAAATAAAGTGTAGCCTTGGTGGCAGGATTGGTATTGTAATTAACCGATGAGGCATTTCCAATACCATTGTTTACTTGATAATCTGAAGCGTTAACAAAAGAGAAATTCATAACCGGTTCAGAGAATTCTACTTCTATTTGATTGCTGTTAAGAATGCGTACACTCCCAATATTTGGAGCAATATTATCGGGGTTTGAACCCAAAATAGAATTTCTTTTTCCGGGCGTTCCGCCATCGGGATTGTTTGAGGCACTCCAGTTAGCTGCGCCTGCACAAGGATTGGAAGGGTCAATCATTTCGAGCGACCAGCCACCGCCAGCTTTGGAAGCATCATTATACCATTGATCGCTATAGGTAACACTATGTATTAACTGTCCGTTATTGTCTTTTATAGATAAAGTTGTTCCTGAATTGGTAAGAGCTGTGCTGCTTAAACCGCTCATGGCAACAACATTCCCGTACATGCTTAAATCCGGCAAAGCAGAGGAGGTTGTAACCACCAAAAAGCTATCGGCAGGGATAACAGCATTAGGAAAGTTCTTCATAGTATTCCCATATTGAAAAGTCCAGCCATTAGTACTGATGTTATAATTAGTGCGGTTATACAACTCAAAATACTCTGCATCGGGCAATCCTATTTGTGGTGAAGGGTCGGCCATAATTTCATTAATAACCACATCAAACTGAGATGGCATAAAATACAAAAAGTTATAAGTATTGTTTGTCATATTGTTTCCCGAACAATCGCTAAGGTTGTTGCAAGTGATGGTATAATTGGTGTTTAACTGTAAAGGGTTAGCCAATGTTAGGCTAACACAACTGTTGTTAATGCTTATAGATAAGGGGTTACCTATTCCGTTATTGATAGAAAAATTGGATAGGATAAGCATTTGTGGATGTATTGGCTCGTTAAAGCAAAGATTGAGTGAAGTAGTAGTAGGAGTTTCGATACCGGTAATATAAGGGGCAGTAATATCAGGAGCAGCGTTATAAACAGAGTTTACCTGACCAGGGGTTCCCCCGGAAGGGTTGTTGCTGGCAAGCCAATTAGCACTGCCGGCACAATCACTCGGAATAGAAGGGTTTATCATCTCTAATGTCCAACCACCGGCAGCTTTTACGGCATCCTGATACCATGTATCGGAATAGCTTACACTATCAATAAGAACACCGTTATCTGTTTTTAAAAATATTTGGTCGGAGGCGTTGTTTAGTGAAGGCCAAGAGCTTACACCAACAACAGCCCCAAAGGCAGAGTACAAAGCGGTGTCAGCATTTGGACATAAAATTAAATACTGCCCGGGCAACATAGTATAATTTCCAATAGTTCCATTGGTTCCCGGGTCGCACAACTTCCAGCCACTAATATTTAAAGCACTATTGCTTCTGTTATAAATTTCAACAAATTCAGCATTAGGTAACCCAACAAGAGGAGTTTGATCAGGATAGAGCTCATTAATCACAATATCTCTGTACTGTGCGCTTGATGCAACAATATAACTGAAATTAATGGTGGAGTTAGAAGCAATAATATTATTAGCCAAATCGGTAACATTATTAACCGTTAGAACATAAGGAATGTTAGCGGTAAGTGTATTGCTAAATGTAAGATGAACCAAAGCAGGATTGATTGCATCACGTATGGCCGTTGAGATATTTATTCCGTTGTTGATTCCGTAATTACCCACATTTTCGGAGGTTGAAAGACTCACTGCCTCACTGAACAAAACATCAACACTACTTGGGCTTATAGCTGTGCAACTTACTATAGTTGGTGGTATTACATCGGCTACAATAGCGCCTACAACTATATCATCAAAAAAATGTTTTTGAAAAAATGTAGCGGTTGACTGGGTAATGGAAAATCCAAAATAATCGCTAGTTAAAACAGAGGCATCGTTAACCGTTCCTTCTAAAAAATAGTTATTTCCGGAGCCCCCCATGTCGCGATACAAAGTCCAATCATTGGAAGCTGTACGAACAACTTTTATTTTCATACTGTTGTTACTGAAATTGGTAATACCATCGGTACCATCAATAATCTTAGAAGCTGTTCCGGAAACTTTTTTATATAAACAAATATCGTCCTGTGTACTCCCTATACGCACGTAATAGCCATTAATTCCTGCTGCTGTAAGACTAGCATTATCTGAGGTTAAATATACATCAACATAGTTTGCCCCCGAAGTATTAAACTGCAGATTGACAAAAAACTCCCACTGACAATCATTAAACAAGGTGTTTGGGGTGGATAAATAAAAGGTACTGTTTGCTATAGTTTTATTTGATTGCAATTGATTATTCCCCAAAACAGGTGAAACTACAAATACCGAATCGTCTCCCGTCCATTGCGGATTAGAAGTAAAATTTCCATCATCAAAGTTTTCGGTTATTTGTGCCTGCGAAAAAATAAATGATATCAATAATATGGTTGTAAGAAGAAATCTCATAAATATTAATTGTACATATTGTAAAAGGGTAAAGATAATAATTTAGTTTCAAATGATTATCATAATTAACATTCAATTAGTTAATAAAAAATTTGATTCATATTCCAAATTAACAGCCTGACAAAATGAAGGCCATTTACCTCTTTAACTAAGGCTAATTATTCTTTTTCCTGACTTGTCCACTTTAAAGCAATCAATATAGCCAAAAAACTAACATACAAGCATATTTTATCTGGCTATGGCTAAGCATTATCAAACTTTTTTACAAAGGATATTATAATACTTTAGGGCTATATATGATAAACTTCTAATTAACTTAAATTATTCATTCTGCCCCAACACTCCTGCAATTAAATATCAATTTTGCAGAGAGAACCTTTTTTTCAATATAGCATTAATAAAAATGGTGCTTATTATAAATATTGCACCAATATAAAATTGTGTATTCAAATGATTGTACTCGTTAAATATTAGAGCGGCTAAAATAATAGTATAAATAGGCTCCAAATTAATACTTAGCACAACCGTATAAGGCTTTATTTCACGCATAATTTCAACACTAACAACAAAAGTAAAAGCAGTACATACTATCCCTAAAAATAACAACCATAAAATATTGTTCATTGAAACTGAAAAAAACTGAGCAGAAAAACTACCCTTGAAGAAAAAATATAAAGTAAGCAGCAAAAACCCCCCGCTAAGTTCATAAAAAGTAAGCGAATATGAATTGTGGTTATTCTTCATCATCACACCATTCAAAACAGGAAAGACAGAAGCCAAGAAAGCTGATATCAAGCCATAAATCATACCTAATTTATATTCATCATTGATTCTGAAAATCATGTATAAACTAAGTATAACAATTAATCCCAAAACTATTTCGTACCAAACAATTTTTCTGCGATAAAAAAGTGGTTCAATAAATGCGGCAAAAAATGTTGATGAGGAGAGACAAACTACTGCTACACTTACAGGAGCAACTTTAATACTCGAATAAAAAAATACCCAATGTAAGGCTATAATCAATCCGGTAACACCATACATAAACAATTGTTTAAATGTACACTGCAAAGACTGTTTAAGCCAAAATCGTATAAAAAGAAACAAAACCGTCACGGCAATCAGTAAGCGATACCAAACCAAATCCTGTGCAGGTATAGTTATAAGTTTTCCAAGTATTCCGGTAAAACCGAAAATAAAAACAGTTAAATGAAGCAGAAAAAAGTTTTTATACTTTCTCAACAGGAAAACTAAGTTTTAGTAATTTTAAATTCGGTTCTTCTATTTTGCTGATGCTCTTCTTCGCTACATTTAACACCGTCTTTACATTTATTGACTAGCTGCGACTCACCATATCCTTTACCGGTAATTCTTGCTTTATCAATTCCTTTACTAATTATATATTCAACCGTTGATTTTGCTCTTTTATCGCTTAAACTTGTGTTAGATTTTGCAGCTCCTCTGCTATCTGTATGACTGCCTATCTCAATAGAAATAGAAGGATTATCTATTAGTGCTTTCACTATCTTGTCTAACTCTATTTTGGCATCATCTCTGATATCCCATTTTCCGGAGTCAAAATAAATAGGATTCAAATTAAAAACACGTCCTATATCAGTACCCACTTTTAGCTTTGAAATTTTTAAATCAATATCTTCATTAAGACTAATATTACCGCTTCTGGTTAATTGGCGACTGTAGTAAATGGTTTTTGCAATATAGCCTTGTTTCTCAATTCTTACTTCGTAGCTAATGGTTTGATTGATACTGTAATTACTCAGGTTCTTTTGAAATTCGCCTTGGGCATTGGTCTTACCTTCAAACACCGTAGCCCCTGTTTTTACATCTTTGATGGTAATATTAACTTCCTCAATGCCTGTTTGTCCGTTGCTTTCAAATATTTTACCCACAAGATTAAAGCCTAAATCTTTATATATGGGTATTTCAACGAGTTTCTCAAAACCTTCCATATTTTTTGTATCAAAGGTTAGGGCTTGGTCAAAATACTTATCATAACTAATCATTACGTGGTAAGTGGTTTCTTTAATAACAGGATAAGCAAACTCCCCATCATCGTTTGTCAAATACTCTCCTATTAATTTATTATTGGCATCATACAAATTAACCTTTGCTTTCTTAATCTTTTCTTTAGTATCAATGTCGTTTACTATAATTTTCATTTTTAAGTCGGGTTTGATATTTACAAAGCGATAAATATCATCGTTTCCTTTTCCGCCAGGTCTGTTTGATGAAAAGAATCCTATCTTTTTACTCTTATTATAAATTAACCCGAAATCATCATAAGTAGTATTTATTGGATACCCCATATTTGCAGCTTCTTTAATTTCGCCCTTATAGATAGATGCGGTATATATATCTAATCCACCCAATCCGCCATGTCCATTACTCGCAAAATATAAAATACTATCATTTAGCACCCAAGGAAAAAGTTCATCACCTTCGGTATTTATCATTATTCCCATATTAGTTGGCTCTGTCCATTTTCCGTTTTCGTTTTTACTCATGTAAATGTCTGTTCCGCCATAACCTCCGGGCATATCACTCACAAAATACATAGTTTTACCGTCATTGCTAAAGGTAGGGTGACATGCCGAGTAGGAAGGGTTATTCCGTGGAAATGGTTTAATATTTTTCCATTGATGTGCTCTATCGCTGGCAATATATATTTGTTGATGATTAATATTTTGATTACCTCTTATAACCTTGCCTTTATAAAAAGCATTACGAGAGAAAGCCAGAATTTTACCATCTTTATCATAACTCATAGGGCCTTCGTTGTACTTACTGTTAACATATTTACTCAAATAAACCGAAGAGGTAAAAACGCTATCGCGCTCATCAAAAGATCTTATCTTAAAGATATCGCTAAACGGACGATTATTCCATAAGAATTCAGATGAAGTATAACCATTTTGAATACCGTCAGACACAAAAGAAAAGCCATCGTTGCTGAAAGTAATTCCGTAATCGTTTCCTTTAGTATTAAAAGAAACATTATTAATAATATAGTAGGAAGAATCAGTATAAAATGCTGCTCTGTTTTCAATGCTTTTCAACTTCCTTTCTCCCCTTTTATCCATATTTGCAGATGCGGTAAATTTTCTATAATAAACTTTTGCCTCGTTCAATTTGCCATTAAATTCAAGGGCTTGAGCATAGAATAAGTAGTTCTCGGCTTCGGTATTTTCGTTTTCAACTACTTTACTATACCATTTTTCGGCAGCAGCCATATCATTCATTTTGCGATAGCAGTTGGCAATATTTAATTGTGCTTGATAGTTGCGAGGTTTTTTCTTTAACACAACCTCATACAATGCTGCGGCATTTTTATACGCATATTCTTTATATAGTTTATTGGCTCTGTGCATGGTAAGTGAGATGCCGTTGTCTGCACTAACTATATAATGGCCACAAATTATAAGTAGGAGGAGTAGTTTTATTTTTATCAATTTCATGATTTTAAAAGCTATTAGTTTTTAAAAGAATCGTGGAGAACTTAACTTGTCTTTACTGAAACCGAAACGATACTGTAAGATAATTTCATGACTTCCTGCCTGAAAACTTTTTACGGGGCTAATGGTGTAATCATAAGCATAAGCCAATCGGAAGCCTTTAGGTAAAATAATTTCGGCCATAGCATTAAATGAATCGCTGGTACGGTAAGTAGTTCCAAAACCTATAATATCATAGAAATAACCCATTAAATTAATATCGGCTTGTAGCGGGCTGTGCGCGGCATATTTTAGCAATGCCGAAGGTTTAAGTTTTACAATTGGATTAATTGAAAAAACATAACCTCCGGTTAAATAAGCATGCGTTCCTTGTTTGGCCACGGAGTTACTTCCGGGTATTTTTGTCCCAATTTTATTGTTTAATAAGAAAGGAGCGCTTAGCCCAACATAATAGTTATTGCTGAAATAATAAGCTCCGGTACCAAAGTTTAAAGAATAGGCATTTATATCTCCAGTATTAAAAGCATTATCGGCTTCACCCAAAGGATTGGTTTTTACTTTACTTAAAGCCACGCTGTAATTCTGAACTACAGCCTGTAACCCAAAGGCCAAACGGCTGGTTTTAAATTTCAAATGGTAGCTGTAGGCCATGTTTAAACTATTTTGCATAACCGCTCCGGCTTTATCATTTATAAAACTTAAACCTACTCCCATATTATCTTGACGGATGGGGGTATGAATATTAAAGCTTCCGGTTTGAGGAGCCCCCGGAAAGTTAAGCCATTGCTTGCGGTACAACAAAGTACTTACAACTTCGTCTGAGTATCCGGCATAAGCAGGGTTATAATTCATGGTATTGAACATATACATAGAATATCGAGGTGCTTGTTGTGCAGTTACCTCAACAGAAAGCAACAGCAGAAGTGAGGTAAACAAACCAAAAAACTTCTTTTCTATGGTAAATGAATTTTTCATTGTATATAAATTTATTATATTTACTAATTAACGCCATAAAGTAAGATATCCGGTGCGTGCCTTAGCCTCACCTTCAACTGTAATAATGTAATAATAGGTAGCATCTAATAATTCTTTTTTATCATCATTGGTTCCGCCCCAGTCGTTCTGGTAATTATTGCTTTCGTACACTTTTGAACCCCAGCGATTAAATATTTGAACGCCAACTTTTTTGCCGTTGGCTCCGGAAATTACAAATACATCATTTACTCCATCACCATTGGGCGAGAAACCTTCAGGGACAAACAATACCGTATCAGGACAAATTTCGTATTGTATAATTATGGTATCTCTTTGTTGTTCGCAAACTCCGTTTGATACAGTCCAAACAAAAATATTTTCGCCTTCATTCAATGCGGTTACCAAAGTACTATCTTGATAGTAATTTTCAACTATGCCCGAACTGCTAACTATACTCCACTCACCATAACCAAAGTTGGCAGCCTGTGCATTTAAAGTATATTGTGCTTGACATATAGTAGTATCTGTTCCGGCAAAAGGTTTTTGTGGCATTTGGTAAGTAAAAATATTAAGTGTATCGGTACTTGAAGGACATACTCCATTTTCAACAACCCAAACAAACCTATTTAAACCAATCAACAAATTATAGGCGTTACTCTGTGCATCTAAACTATCGGCAATAACTGTGCGATTTTGGGTAATATTTTCCCAATGGCCACTTCCTATTATTGGTGAACTGGCATTTAACATCAGAGTGCTGTTGCAAATTTCCATATCATTGCCGGCAAAAGCAACGCTTGGCATAGGTGTAACTGATATAACAACGGTGTCGCTTACAGATGGACACACACCATTACTTACTGTCCAAACAAAAATATTATTTCCATTACCTAAACTACTTACGGTAGTTTGTGCGGCATTAGGCAATGCGATAACACCCGATCCGCTTATCAATGACCATTGACCACTTGCGTTTATAGGATCTAAGGCTTGGAGAGTATCAGTGTAGGAACATATAGTTTTATCAATACCTGCATTAGGTAAATCAGGTGGCGCTAACACGGTAATATTTACCGTATCTGAAGTAGTATTTCCTGCCCAAGTAATACTCCAAACCAATTGATTTAACCCGAGGGAGAAACCCCAAGCACCGGTATTAAACAAGCTGCTGTCGGCAAATATTGCTGTGCCTGAAACTATTGTCCATAAACCATCTCCAACAGGAGTACTGTTTCCACTTAAGCTAACCGCACTGTTTTCACAAATTGTAAGATCCGCTCCGGCATTTGCCACAGATGCTACCGGTGCAATAGTTATTATAAGTGTATCTGTAACACAAACAGCAGGTAATGGATAACCACTATCACAAACCGGGATAAGTATTGTGTCTTGACCATAATATCCTGTATTAGGAATATAGGTGTAGTAACCGGTAGGCGTAATCGCAAAAGTACCATGTGCAGGGCCTGTAATGTTGTTTACATCAGCAGTAAGTGTAGTGTTTTCAATATCAATATCATTCAATAATATATTTCCTGTAGCTGTTTGATTGCTGTAAATAGAGTTAATATCATTAACAATGACCGGTGCGTCATTAATAGGATCTACATGAATAATAATTGTATCATTAACACAGGCTGCAGGAAGCGGAATACCATTATCACAAATCTGAACAACTATGGTATCTGTTCCATAATAATCGGCATTGGGAGTGTAGGTAAAATTACCGTTGGCATAAATTACAATATTTCCATTTTGAGGCCCAAAAACAGGAATAGTGTTTACATCAAGTGTTGTTCCGTCAGGGTCATAATCATTGGTTAAAACAGTACCGCTAATACTTAAATCTTCATTAGTAGTTAAAATTTCGTTATAAATTACCGGAGGCTGATTAACTTTAATAACTGTAATAAAAATTGTATCGTTTCCACAGCTTGAAGGAAGTGGCCATCCACTATCACAAACCCAAACTACTACTGTGTCAACACCAACAAAACCATAATTTGGAAAATAGTCAAAAGTTCCGTTAGGATGAATAATAATACTTCCGTTATTAGGTATTTGTATAGGTGTTGTATCAACATTGATAGTAGTTCCATCAGCATCACTATCATTAGAAATAATATTTCCGTTTAAAGGTGTGCTTTCATTAATGGTATAATGTTCGTTGCTTATCACTATTGGGTCGTTTACAGGATTAATAGTAATAAACAAGGTATCATTGACACAGTAGTTGGAACTATCGCAAACCAAAAATATTATTGTATCATTTCCATAATAATCTGCATCAGGGGTATAGGTGTAATTACCCAACGAATCAAAAGTTACCATACCATGTGACGGAGGTAGAATTAAATTAGGCGAAACCATTAACGTTCCGTCAGCATCAAAATCATTCAATAAGATATTACCTTGGGCTACACTGTCTTCAAGAGAAGTAATAGTGTCATTTACAACAACAGGTGAATTGTTGGGTGGAAGAACAACACTAAAGACTAATGTATCATTTGCACACTCTCCTAAATTATCGCACACCACCACAATAGCAGTATCGTTCCCTAAATAATTATAATAAGGTGTATAAGTAAAATCGCCATTATAAGTAAATACAAAAGTGCCGTGATTAGGATGTCCCACCGGAAAAGTACTGAATAGGGTAATTGTTCCATCCGGGTCATAATCATTTAGTAAAAAGTTATCATTTATACTACTATTTTGAAATACGGTATAAAAGTCGTTGACTACTACCGGAGGGATATTTACCATAGGCTCTACAATAAGGAATAATGTGTCATTAACACATACACCGTCCATATCGCAAACACTGAAAACAGCATAATCTAAGCCTAAGAATCCGGAATAAGGGACATAAGTAAATGCCCCGTTTACAGTAATAGAAATAGTCCCGTTTGCTGTTGAAACAATTGGTGTAGTATTAGCAAATACTGGACCTTCAGCATCATAATCGTTTAGCAGAATATTCCCCACAAATGCCTGATCTTGGAAAATATAAAAAGTATCGTTTTGTACAACTGGTGGGTTATTAGCTATTAATACATTAAAGAAAACAGTATCATTAGCACATGGCCCTGTGCTGCTACAAACCTGTACTATCATGGTATCAGCACCAAAATATCCATTGTTTGGAGTATAGGTAAAATTCCCATTCGGGTTTAATACTACCGTACCTTGTCCGGGGCCAAATAATTGGGGAATACTAACACTCAGTGTTCCATCAACATCAATGTCATTATTTAATATATTATCGCTAATTGGGGTATTAAACACTACAGTGTAGCTCTCATTATTAACTATTATAGGGTCGGCTACAGGAAGAATGTTAAAGAACAGCGTATCATTTATACAGTTATTATTGATATCACAAACTAAGGCAACTGCATAATCTGTACCATTATAGTTAGGGTTTGGAGTATAAGTAAATTCCCCATTATTGAATCCAGTAATTTGTCCAAATTGAGGTAGTACTATCAGGGAAGCTGTTAAACTTCCTAAATTTGAATTATCATTATCAAGCAGGTTTGCAGTAATATTGTTGTCTTCGTTTAAAGTATAATAATCGTTATTTACGTTTGGAAGGGCTACCTGCAACACATTGAAGAACAAGGTATCATTTAAACATATACCCCCATCATCACAAATAATTATTACAGCTGTGTCCAGCCCAAAAAATCCATTATTTGGGATGTATGAAAAAGCCCCGTTGCTGTTATATAATAATGTACCGTTAGAAACATTTATGAAGGGAATTAAATTTACTATCAATGTTCCGTCAGGATCTGAATCGTTAGTTAGAAAATTTGAACTTATACTGGTATTTTCATTCAGAGTGTAATAATCGTTTAGTATTAAAGGAGGTTGGTTGGCAGGAGGCGTAACATTTATAAACACCGTGTCGTTTACGCAGCCTCCATCATTATCACAAACTTCAAACCACATTATGTCCACTCCTATAAAACCGGCTAAAGGGGTGTAGGTAAAATCACCGTTGGCTTGTGCTGTAACAGTACCATTTAAAGGATAAAAAAGAGGTGTAGGATTTATACTTAATGTGCCATCTACATCATAATCGTTTGCAAGAATATTTCCTGTATATGATGTATTAGCTATCACACTTATGTTCTCATTTTGAACAATAGGTAAATCGTTAACAGGTAATATAGTTATGAATAAAGTATCGTTTACACAAGCCCCAAAATTGTCGCAAACTGCAACTACTACAGTATCATTACCAAAGTAATCCTGATTAGGAGTATAGGTAAAATTTCCATTGGCATCGGTTATAAAAACACCATGCAAAGCATTAAGTAATGGTGTGGTATTAACACTTAAAGTGCCATCAGCATCCGAATCATTATCTAAAATATTTCCTGAAGTATTTTGATCTTCGTTAATGACTATTATTTCGTTGACTACTATTGGCGGGTTGTTTGGAAGTACAGTAATAAAAAGCGTGTCATCAATACATATTCCTCCGTTATCGCATACTAAAACTATAACCGTATCATTACCTATATAATTAACGTTAGGAATATAACTAAAGTTACCCAAAGCATCAATGGAGAATGTACCATTAGCAGCATTTAGAACAGGTGTGGTGTTAACACTTAAAGTTCCATCCGGGTCTGAATCATTATTTAATACATTACCATTGGCTGTTACATTCACAAAAGTGCTTATATATTCGTTCAAAACTGTAGGGGTCTGATTTACTTGAATAACATTAATTACCACCAAAGCGGTATCACACAAAGCAGGAATAGCACCATCACAAATTAAATATTGAAACTGATCGATTCCGAAAAAGTTATTATCAGGTGTATAGACAAATGTACCATCACTGTTAATTATCAATACTCCGTGGTTAGGTCCGGAGATGGTTGTAGTTTGAATATTCAAGGCAGGGCCATCAGTGGCATCATCGTTATCTAAAACAGAAGTGCCGTTCAACACAGTATTCTGATTTACCGAATACGTATCGTTTACTGCTATTGGCGGACAGTTAAATGCCACTATTTCGTATGGGTTGTTAGTGGCTGATGATGTACAACCATTACTGTTTGAAACAACAATATTGTATAAACCTACAGCAAGATTTGTAAATAAGGAATCAACAGAAAAATTTAAACCTCCATCAATACTAAAGGTATTTGCATTGGACGAAAAAATGGTAATACTTCCGTTAAGCATGTTACTGCAAGGGCCAACTGCATTTACCCAAACCGAATCTATGGTAGGCATTCCACAATCAGGGTCTAAACAATCTGCCAAACCATCACCATCATCATCAATCCCATTATTACAAATCTCAGGACCATAAGGAGATTCACGCCAATCGCGTTCGGAAGTTCCGAATTGAGCATCGGGAAAAGATAATGGTGTTTGACCACCATTAGTAGCACTGAATCCTAGAACAAAATCATAAACATCATCCATTCCGTCATTATCCGAGTCATCCCCACTTGCCACAAAAGAAATTTCAGTACCATCTTGTATATTATTCCCGTTAGTATCATGAGCTTCCACTATATCAGCTCTACCGTCATTATCTGAATCGGTATCAATATAATCAGGAACATCGGTATTGTCCGAATTAATAGGATTTAGTCCAACTGCCAACATTCCGGGGATGTTATCATAAGCATCATCTACACCATCGCCATCACTATCAATACCGCTTGGTGGCAAATAACCATTAGTACTTTGCGCCTCAATAATATCAGGTATTCCATCATCATCAGAGTCAGTATCTAAATAATCAGGATTGCCTAAACCATCAGTATTAATCATAGGGAAAACAGTAATTCCGGAATTAATACCAATCTCGGCACTATTGGGCATTCCGTTAGGACCAACAGGCGAATTAATTGTCCCACTCAGATAATTAGCCGGTTCAATACCTCCATTAGCCTCAACAGCATCTAATATTCCGTCATTATCGCTATCCAAATCTAAATGATTGGGAATGCCATCCCCGTCAAAGTCTAAGTTAACACATGCTCCATTGGCATTTAACAAACAAAAATCAGAATCCAAGTAATTATCAATGCCGTCTTCATCTGCATCACGTGCAGGGTCAGAAGAAGCCGGAGTTAAACCTAAGCAGGAAAAATCAGTAGCCCCAAGACCGCATAATTCAACTACATCAGGTATTCCATCATTATCATCGTCTTTATCTTTATGGTCGGGTATTCCGTCAAAATCAGTATCTACACATCCCGTAGGATAAAAATAATTGTTACTAAAGTTAAAATCATCAAACCCTGTCCTTGAGCCTTGTATGCCATTTCCTGTACCACGATAGTTGACAAATAATTTGTACTTTCCTGAATAACCCACAATATTTTTTTGAAAAGTAAAAACTGTATTGGTTGATTGATTAATATAAACACTGTCAATGGTTGTAACTATTCCTTTGTCGGAAATTAATTTTAGCAAAAACCAGCGATGAAAATTACCCGGTGTACCGTAGTATTTATACTTAAATGACACTTCATCGTTTCCCGTAAAAGCCATATAAGGGCTTATAAAACCTCTATTCCCCAAAGTAGCGGCAGTTCCGGTAACAAAAGTTTGATTTCCACTAATTGGACTAACACCTCCGGCATTAACACTAAGCTCATTAACCAACCAGCATTGATTTCTTAGCTCGGTAATAATGGTTGGATAATTTCCTGCATTTATAGGTTCAAATCCTTGTTGATACTGGGCCTTAACATTAGAGGCAAACAGTATTACCGCGACCCATAGATTAAACTTAATAAATCTCTTCATGTTTTACTTTTCTTAATTAACTAACTAAAATTCCTGCAATAGTAGCCGACATATAACTGGCTAGAGTTCCGCAAATAAGCGCTTTAAATCCTAATCGTGCCAAGTCTTGTCTTCTGTCCGGTGCCAGCTCTCCAATTCCGCCAACTTGTATGGCTATACTGCTGAAATTGGCAAATCCGCATAAGGCAAAACTTAATATGGTTATGGTTTTTTTACTAAAAACACCTGCTTTTAGCATAGCCGACAAATCGCTATAAGCCACAAATTCATTGATAACCATTTTAGTTCCAAGTAATCCACCTGCTTGCGATGCCTCGTGCCACGGTACTCCCATAGCAAAGGCAAATACCGAGAAAAATGCTCCTAATATTTGTTTTAATGATAAAGTACTGATATCGATTCCTATGGCTGATAGCGAAACTCCCATAGATGACAGACCACGCCCTGTATAGCCTAATAAAGCATCAATCATAGCTATTAAAGCAATAAAACCTATTAGCATGGCAATAACATTTAACGAAACCTTTAAACCATCTGATGCTCCATGCGAAATAGCATCCATCAAATTGGCATGTACTTTTTTTATCTCTAATTTTACGGTTCCTTTAGTAGTTGATTCTTGAGTTTCTGGTAAGACAATTTTAGAGATAACTAATGCTCCGGGTGCAGCCATTAAGCTGGCCGCAATTAAATACTCGGCCGGCACTCCCATTGAAATATATACTGCCATTACCCCCCCGGCAATACAAGCCATGCTCCCGGCCATAGATGCTAAAATTTCGCTCATAGTCATACTGCTGATATAGGGTTTAATCATAATTTGTGCCTCTACCTGCCCCACAAAGGCACTGGCCACATTACTTATAGCCTCGCTCCCACTAACACCCATTAACCAATGCACTACACGGGCTACCACAGAAACAATACGCTGCATTAATCCAATATGGTAGGCTATGCTTACCAATACCGAAACAAAGATAATGGTAGGCATAATTTTAAAAATAAAAATAAAGCTACTGCCCGGCCCAAATATACTCTCTAACTTTTCTTTACTCACTAAAATACCAAAAACAAAATCCGCCCCTTTATCACTATACTCTAATATTTTGCTGACCATAACACCTAATTTCCCAAACAATGCCTGACCTAAAGGTACTTTTAAAATAAAAACCGCCATTAAAATCTGCAACAACAAACCTATTCCTACCAAGCGATAATTTATATTCTTTTTGTGACTGCTTAACATAAAAGCAATTCCTAAGATTAAAACAATTCCTAAGATCCCTGTAAATCTGTCCATAAATATTTTTCTTAATTTAAATTCTGTTTGAGGTAACTATTAGTAATCAAAAATAGTAATTTTAAGTTACAATTATATTATCTTTTGCGATATAGAGAATATTTAT
This sequence comes from Bacteroidia bacterium, assembly GCA_020845635.1. GTDB lineage: Bacteria > Bacteroidota > Bacteroidia > UBA4408 > UBA4408 > CAIKXD01. The sequence continues at coordinate 58,919 of JADLFI010000004.1, read as the reverse complement.
ACAAACTTTATATTCACAATACTTTGTTTCTAATTTAAACCATATTACTTTTCAAAGTTTAAATTTGCATCAATTTTTTAGTTTTATTTGTAAAAAACTTATCAGTAATTTTATTTAATAAAAATACACCGTGGATATAATAGGAAGAAAAGAAAAAGTAAGTTTTCCTGAATTAGACATTTATAATTTAGAGGCGAAAATAGACACAGGTGCATATACCACAGCTCTTCATTGCTGCGACATTCAAATAAAAAACATTTCAGGCAAAGATGTTTTGTGTTTTAGAGTAGTTGATTCTAATGGCAAGGAATGCTCAAATAAAGAACATCAATTTGACCACTATATATCAAAATTATTTAAAAGTTCGTTTGGCGAAAAAGAACACCGATATGTAATAAGAACATTGGTAGTAATTGGCAAGCGCAGACTTAAATGTAAGATTTCATTAACCGACCGAAAAAATATGCGATATCCGGTATTGATAGGGCGAAGGCTTTTAAAAAACAAATTCATTGTTGACGTTTCAAAAAACTATCACTTAAGCCATTAAAAATCCACTATATGAAAATAGCAGTATTATCCAGAAATCCTTCTTTGTACTCTACAAAAAGGTTAATAGAAGCTGGGCAACAAAGAGGACACAATATGATTATTCTTGATCATTTGAAATGTGTATTGATTATTGAACAAGGTAAACCGAAAATATTATACAACGGAAAAAAAATAACAGGAGTAGATGCAGTAATACCCCGAATAGGAGCATCAGTTACGTTTTACGGAGCTGCTGTAGTTCGACAGTTTGAGCAAATGAAAATATTCTCATCGGTTGAATCTCAAGCACTAGTGCGTTCGAGAGATAAATTGAGAAGTTTGCAATTATTGGCCAAGGCAGGGATAGGAATGCCTAAGACAGCTTTTGTATCATTCCCAAAAGACATTGATAGTGTTTTAAGCCAAGTTGGTGGAACACCTGTAGTTATTAAACTTTTAGAAGGTACTCAAGGAATTGGAGTAATACTAGCCGAAACAAGAAACTCTGCAAAGTCAGTAATTGAAGCCTTTTTAGGAGTTGAAGTAAATATTTTGGTTCAAGAATTTATTAAAGAAGCTCAAGGTGCAGATATTAGAGCTTTTATTGTTGATGGTCAAATTGTTGGGGCTATGAAAAGACAAGGTGCTTCAGGAAATTTCAGATCAAATTTACATTTGGGTGGCACTGCTTCAATTATTGAATTAACTCAACAAGAAAGAGCTACAGCTATTAAAGCCGCCAAGAAATTAGGGCTTGCCATAGCTGGTGTAGATATGCTGCAAAGCAATAGAGGCCCTTTAGTGATGGAAGTTAACTCATCTCCCGGGCTAGAAGGCATAGAAGGAGCAACAAAAGTAGATATAGCTGGTAAGATTATTGAATATATTGAAAGAAATGAATATACAGCCCGCGAATAATTTACATTAATCAATATTTTTTATGTTAACTCGAGAAATTGATTTTTTGATTATTGGTTCAGGAGTAGCCGGTATAAGCTATGCACTTAAAGTAGCCGAATATGGGAAAGTACTTATGCTTACCAAAGCCGATGAAGATGAAAGCAACACCAAATACGCCCAGGGCGGTATTGCAGCTGTAATGTACGCCCCCGACTCATACCAAAAACATATACAGGATACATTAATATGTGGTGATGGAATTTGCAACGAGGAAGTTGTAAAAATGGTTATTGAAGAATCAACCGAAAGAATTAATGAACTTATTAATTGGGGGGTACAATTTGATAAAACACAAACAGGGAATTACGATTTAGCCAAGGAAGGAGGACACTCAGAAAAAAGAGTATTACACCATAAAGATATAACAGGTTTTGAAATCGAGAGGGCACTTTTAGCTCAAGCACATGCCCATCCAAATATTGAAATTTTATCACACTACTTTGCTTTGGATATTATAACCCAGCATCATTTTGGAGTGTGGGTAAACAGTCAAACACCAGGCATAGAATGCTATGGCGTATATGCTCTGAATTTAAAAACAGGAAAAATTGAAACTATTGCTTCAAAGACCATACTTATGGCTTCAGGCGGATGCGGTCATGTTTATGAAAGCACCACTAATCCTACCATTGCCACTGGCGATGGTGTAGCTATGGTATATCGTGCCAAAGGGCGCATTGCCGATATGGAATTTATTCAGTTTCACCCCACTGCTTTGTATCAGCCCGGGCATCATCCCTCTTTCTTAATATCTGAGGCTGTTAGAGGCTTCGGAGCTGTTCTTCGTAACAAATCGGGCGAAGCTTTTATGGCTAAATACGATGAAAGAAAAGATTTAGCCCCACGCGATATTGTAGCCCGAGCTATTGACAATGAAATGAAAACCCGGGGCGATGATTATGTTTACCTTGATTGTACTCATCTTCATAAAGAAGAATTTACCAATCACTTTCCCAACATATACAAAAAGTGTTTATCGCTCAATATTAATTTGTTTGAAAGTTATATCCCTGTAGTTCCTGCGGCACACTATATGTGTGGTGGTATTGATGTTGACCAATACGGTAGAAGCAGTATAAAAAATCTTTTTGCTGTTGGCGAATGCTCACGTACCGGCCTGCACGGAGCTAACAGATTGGCTTCAAACTCTTTGCTAGAAGCATTGGTATATTCACACCGTGCTGCTTTAAAAGCTACCCAAGTTGCGCAAACAACCGTGCCAATAAAAAATATTCCGCCTTGGAATGTTGATGGAACTGCCCATCCCGAAGAAATGATTTTAATTACTCAAAGTTTAAAAGAGCTGCAAAGTATAATGAGTAATTACGTAGGTATAGTTCGTTCTGATTTGCGCCTAAAACGTGCCTTTGACCGTTTATTGATTTTACACAACGAAACCGAAAATTTGTACGAAAAAACCACTGTAAGTAAACAACTTTGCGAACTGAGAAATATGATTAAGGTTGGATATATTATTATAAAGCAAGCTATGCAAAGAAAAGAAAGCCGTGGCCTACACTACAATCTCGATTATATCAACAAATAATCTCAAGTTTATTCAGGAAAAATATTATATTGCTATTTCCTGAAACATTGGAATATCATTTAAGAAAACAAACTCATTTTGTTGGGCATTAAATGTCCAGCAATAATGTTGAATACCATTACTTACGCATAAAAAAGTTGCATTTAACTTTTTATTATACCTGCTTACTTGGTCAAACACATTTTGAGTAATGTTTACTTGCGGAGCCTTACATTCAACCAATAATATTGGATTTTTATATTTATTATAAATAACAATATCAACCCGTTTCTGTAAAGCATTATACTTTAAGCCCGACTCAACCCCAATATACGTCTGTAAGTACCCTTTATGATTTATCAAAAAATGTAAGAAATTCTGCCTAACCCATTCTTCAGGGCTTAGCACAAGCCACTTTCTTCTAATGATATCAAAAATATAATAATCATTATCTTTTTCCTTTATTCGTAAATTGGCTTGGGGTAAGTTTAGCGGAAAAAATTTATTCAACGGTAGGTAATAAGTGGTTATATAAACAATTTTTACAATTCAAATCTAACAATATTACTAGTTTTATCAAAAATAGCCAATAATTAATTACTTTTGCCCCTTAGAAAAATAGCTAACCGCTGTATTTTAACATTAAAAAAGTTAAATATGAAAAGTAAAGAAGAAATTGTAGCCAACTGGCTTCCCCGTTATACAGGCCTAAGTCTTGATAAAATTGGCAAATACATTTTGCTGACCAATTTCCAAAATTATGTCAACTTTTTTGCCGATTTTCATCAGGTGCCCGTTGAGGGCAACGATAAAATAATGCCCAATGCCACAGCTAATGATATAACTATTATAAATTTTGGCATGGGAAGTGCCAACGCGGCTACCATTATGGACTTATTGAGTGCCTCTGCTCCAAAAGCATGTTTGTTTCTTGGCAAATGCGGAGGTCTTAAAAAGAAAAATGAATTAGGCGATTTAATACTTCCAATAGCTGCCATACGTGGTGAAGGAACTTCTAACGACTATTTACCTCCTGAAGTTCCGGCCTTACCGGCATTTAGTTTGCAAAAGGCTGTTAGTACTGCTATCAGAGAACATAACCGCGATTATTGGACCGGAACAATTTATACCACCAACCGAAGAGTTTGGGAACATGATGATGAGTTTAAAGACTATCTGCGTAAGCTACGTGTAATGGGTATTGATATGGAAACAGCTACAATTTTTACGACCGGTTTTTATAACGAAATTCCAACAGGAGCATTGCTTTTGGTGAGTGATCAACCGATGATTTCAACAGGAGTAAAAACTTCCGAGAGCGATAAGAAAGTTACAGAAAATTATGTAAATATGCATATTACAATTGGTATTGAAGCACTTTATCAGTTAAAAGAAAATAAGAACACCGTAAAACATTTAAGATTTTAACCATCCAAAAAATTTCCTAGAAATTGCCAAGAGAAAGCTTTGAAAATATTATCAAATCTTTAAAAGAAAGAAAGTTTGCCCCAATATACTTCCTTGAGGGTGAAGAACCCTATTATATTGACAAGATAGCGGATTATATTGAGAATAATGTACTTGATGAATCAGAAAGAGAGTTTAATCAAACAGTACTGTATGGTAAAGATACGGATTTGATAAGTTTAATTAGTGCTGCAAAGCGTTTTCCGATGATGGCCGATAAACAAGTTATTATTGTTCGTGAAGCGCAAGAAATAAAAAATCTTACCGGTACTATAAGCATTAATATTAAATCTAAAAACAAGAAAAAGGAAACAGAAATTAGCCCTTTAGAAGAGTATGTGTTAAAACCATTGCCATCAACCGTACTGGTTATATGTTACAAATATAAAACCATAGACAGACGTACATCTATCGCAAAATCGCTAGACAAAAACGCTATAACTTTTTTGTCTGAAAAAGTTAAAGACTATAAACTGGCCGAGTGGATTACAAAATATATCCAACAAAAAAATATTAAAATGAATGGCAAAGCTGTACAAATGCTTGCCGACCACATTGGGAACGATTTAAGCCGTATAGTTAATGAGCTTAACAAACTAATAATTAACAAAAAAGAGCAAGAAGAAATTAGCCCTGACGATATTCAACAGTATATTGGAATAAGCAAAGATTTCAATATATTTGAATTACAAAATGCAATAGCTCAAAAAGATATATTAAAGGCCAACAGAATAATTGATTATTTTGCACAAAACCCCAAGGAGCATCCATTTGAAATGAATTTGGCAGTTCTCTACACCTATTTTTCCAAACTCCTGTATTACCAAAGCCTTCCTGACAAATCGGCACAGGCAGTAATGTCGCAAATGAAGCTGAGTTTTCCGCAATTAAAAGACCTTGAAACAGCAGGACGCAATTATTCTATGGAAAAACTAGTACGAATTATAGGCTACCTACACGATTACGATATGAGAGGCAAAGGCCTTGACGGAATTCAACCGGATAAAGGAGAACTAATGCGAGAAATGCTATTTAAAATTTTACATTAAAAGTACATTATTCAACTGCATAAATAATCTATTTGGTTTTTCGTTAAAATTAACTAAGCGCATTATTTTTACATCTAAAAATATAATTTTGCAACATGATTGAAGATAAACGTATAGACCTTAATAAATTACCTAAACATGTAACCATTATTATGGACGGTAATGGAAGGTGGGCAAAAAACAAAGGAGAACATCGCATTTTTGGACATCAAAGCGGGGTAAAAAGTGTTAGAGAATGTACCGAAGCCGCTGCCGAGTTGGGAATTAAATACTTAACTTTATATGCTTTCAGTACCGAAAACTGGATGAGACCAAAAGAAGAAGTTGATGCCCTAATGGAATTACTAGTTGAGACTATTTTAGACGAAACTCCTACATTAAACAAAAATAATATTCGTTTGCAAGCAATTGGTAATTTAAAATCGCTTCCAAAAAAGTGTATTGCCCAGTTACAGCAAGCCATTGATGAAACCCGTAAAAACAATGGGCTTACTTTAGTACTTGCCCTTAGTTATAGTGCAAAATGGGAAATTATTGAGGCAGTTAAGAAAATTGCTGCCGATGTAAAAGAAAACAAATTGAATATTGAGCAGATTAACGAACAAATTTTTGATGATGCTTTATCTACCCAAAATATACCACACCCCGAACTGCTTATTAGAACCAGCGGAGAACAAAGAATAAGCAATTTCTTACTTTGGCAAATTGCCTATACAGAACTTTATTTTACCGAAACACTATGGCCCGACTTTAATCGCCAAGCCTTTTTCGATGCTATAGTTGATTATCAAAACCGTGAGCGAAGATTTGGAAAAATCAGTGAACAGCTTACCTCATAAAACTACCATGATTTTTTCAAACAAGAAAGCTTTTATTGCCCTTTTACTTCCCTACTTTTTATGTATTTCGGTAAAACCGAACTACGCTCAAACCGTTATTGGCGATAAAAGTAGTGTTGAAATTAATAAGAATGTACAAATAGAATACGAAATTGGAGGAATTGTTGTAAAAGGAACTGATTATCTTGATAAAAACGTAATTATCTTATCAAGTGGTTTAGCTGTTGGCGACAAAATTTTTGTTCCTGGCGAAAGTGTTACCAAAGCCATCAGAACATTATGGGATTTGAATTTATTTAGCGATATTTCAATTAGTGCAGACAAAATTGAGGGAAATACCATATTTTTAAGTATTAATGTTGAAGAACGTCCAAGACTCGGTAAATTTAGCTTTAAAGGAGTAAAGAAGAGTGACGCTGATGATATTCGCGAAAAAATAAAACTCAATAGGGGTAAAATTGTTACCGATAACTTAATTATTACATCTAAAAATACTATTAAAGAATACTATGTAGATAAAGGGTTTTTAGATGCCCATGTTGAAGTAAGTCAAAGTCCCGACACCAATGCCCAAAACAGTGTTATCTTAACCTTTAAGATTGATAAAAAGAAGAAAGTAAAGATTGAGAAAATAATTTTTGACGGAAACAATAACATTGAAGCGCGCAAGCTTAAGCGTTATATGAAAGAAACCAAAGAAAAACATTGGTATAATATTTTTAAATCATCAAAATATATTGATGAAAACTATGAGGCCGATAAGCAAAAAATAATAGATAAATATAACAGTAAAGGTTATAGAGATGCCCATATTGAATTTGATACAGTTTATAATTCAAATCCCGGACTATTAACCATTAAAATTAAAATTAATGAAGGACATAAATACTATTTCCGCAACATAAATTGGGTAGGTAATAGCAAACACAGTACTGATGAACTTAATGCGATTTTAGGAATAAAAAAAGGAGATATATATAGCCAAGCTACACTCGAAAGCAGGCTATACATGAGCCAAGATAGTCGTGATGTTTCATCACTTTATATGGATGACGGATATTTGTTTTTTCAGGTACAACCGGTTGAGGTTTTGGTGGAAAACGATAGTATAGATTTTGAAATGCGTATATATGAAGGCAAGCAAGCAACCATCAACAAAATAACTGTTACCGGAAATACCAAAACAAACGACAAAGTAATTATTAGAGAAATACGAACTAAGCCGGGACAATTATTTAGCCGGGCCGATATAATAAGAACTCAAAGAGAATTAGCACAATTACGTTATTTTAACCCTGAAAAATTAGGTGTAAATCCTAAACCTAACCCTGCTGACGGAACGGTTGATATTGAATACATTGTTGAAGAGCAAGCCAGTGACCAACTTGAGCTAAGTGGCGGTTGGGGAGCTAACCGATTAATTGGAACTTTGGGAGTTTCATTTAATAATTTTGCCATAAAAGATATGTTCAAAGCCAATGCCTGGCGTCCTGTACCTGCAGGTGACGGACAAGGATTAAGTGTTAGAGCACAAACTACAGGAAGATATTACAGTTCATTAAGTGCATCATTTACCGAACCATGGTTAGGTGGAAAGAAACCTAATAGTTTTTCTACAACAGTTTATCATAATAGACAAAACCTTACCAACTTGAAATTTAACGACCCTAACCGTCAATCTCTATTAATTACGGGAGTTGCTTTTGGCTTGGGCAAAAGGTTAAAAGTACCTGACGATTATTTTACCTTAATGCAAGAATTAAATATAGCAGAATACAACCTCCATAATTTTACCGGAACTTTTTCTTTTAATAACGGTAAAGCCTTAAATGCCAGCTATAAAATTTCACTGGGTCGTAACTCTATTGACGCTCCAATTTATCCTCGAACAGGTTCTCAAATAACTACTTCCATTCAGTTTACTCCTCCATACAGCTATTTCAGAGATAAATCCCTAAACACAAGTGATTATTATACCCGCGAAACTGATAATTTACGTTTGGTTGAATATTATAAATATAAATTCACAACTACTTGGTACTTGCCTTTAGATCGTTCAAAGAAATTAGTATTAATGTCAAAATTAGGTTGGGCCTATTTAGGATCCTTTAATAAAACGCTTGGGTACAGCCCTTTTGAACGCTTTTATTTGGGTGGTAGCGGACTAACAGGTTTTGCGCTTGACGGTCGAGAAATTATCTCGCTACGCGGATATGCCGACCAATCGGTTGGAAACCCTTTAGGAACAGGCTCTGTAATTGTTAACAAATATACTATGGAAATGCGTTATCCATTAAGTTTAAATCCTTCAGCCACCATATTTGTGTTAGGTTTTGCCGAAGCCGGAAACGCTTGGACTAACTATAAAAACTATAATCCTTTTAATGTTGCCAGGAGTGCCGGGCTTGGTGTTAGGGTATTTTTACCTATGTTTGGATTATTGGGGCTTGATTACGGTTGGGGCTTTGACAGTGTTGACTCAAAAGCAAACAATGGAAACGGGAAAGGACAATTTCATTTTACCATTGGGGCAAATATTGGCGATTTGTAGTATCCTAATTATTCTTTGGCATAGCATTTGATTTACACTAAAACATGCGTCTAAAAACAATTTTTAGTTTATAATGATGTTTTTGTTATTTTTGCCCGCTAATTATAGTAGGGTTAATGTTTAACCTAATTGATTAAAAAATGAAAAAGTTACTTATTTTAACCAGTGTAATTTTAATTACAAGTATCCAGGCTAATGCTCAAAAGTATGCTTATGTTGATTCTGATTATATATTAAACAACATTCCGGAATACAAAAGTGCGCAACAGCAGATTGATAATTTAAGTATGCAATGGCAACAAGAAATTGAAGCTAAATATGCCGAAATAGATAAACTTTATAAAGCTTTTCAGGCCGAGCAAATTTTACTGACTGATGATATGAAAAAGAAAAGAGAAAATGAAATCATTAGTAAGGAAAAAGAAGCTAAAGAACTTCAAAAATCAAAATTTGGTGTTGATGGAGAGCTGTTCAAGAAAAGACAAGATTTGGTAAAACCGATTCAAGATAAAGTATATAATGCCATTAAAGAAATGGCCGAAAAAGGTACCTTTGCCGTAGTTTTTGATAAGGCCAGCGGAACCACCATGTTATACACTAACCCCAAATATGACAAAAGTGATTTAATTTTGACTAACTTGGGCTATAAAAAAGGAACAACGAAATAATTAATAACCTATAAATCAACTCATCAAAAACTAAAAGAAAAAATGAAGAAACTGTTTGTAATTCTAAGTATAGCTGTAATGGCTTTTAGCGAAGGAGCAATGGCACAAAAGGTGGCGCATATTAATATCAACGATTTATTGCTTTTAATGCCCGAAAGAAAAAAAGCTGAAACCGATATTCAGGAATATGCCAAATCGCTAGATTCTCAGATGCGTACCATGAATGCAGAGTACGAAAATAAAGTTCAAGATTATACGGCCAAAGAAAGCATTATGACCGAACCTGTAAAACTTGACAAACAAAAGGAGATTAGTGATTTGGAAGATAGAATTCGTAATTTCCAAAACAGCGCACAAGAATCATTACAAAAGAAACAAAATGAGTTATTAGAACCTATGTTGAACAAAGCTAAGAAAAGCATTGAGGAAGTAGCTAAAGAAAATGGCTATAAAATGGTAATTGACAACAGTCAGGGTATATTACTTTATTCTGAACCCGGGGATGATATTTTAAACTTAGTTAAAAAGAAAATGGGTCTTGATGCCACTAGTTCAGAACCACAAAAGAAAAAATAAATTTTGTTCTTTAACCAATTAACAACAAGCCCGCAATCTTGTAGATTGCGGGCTTTTTATTTAGGCACATTTAAAAAGTTCAAAACAAGTTTTTCTTTCCTAAATATGAATATTTTAACTCCTTTTTAAATATTATTATTATTTTGCAAGTGATTATTTATCAAAATAATCATAAAATTTGAAGGTTTCGAAGCAAAAACTATAAAAATCAACATTATATGCATCCATTTGTATTAAAAATACTATATAAAACAGTCTTAAGACATAAATACAAAGATTTAAAATCTCATGATAATGTTTCACGTTTTCGCATGGCAAAAGGCTATCGTGAATTTATGATTATTTTACGTAGGTTAATAAAAGATATTCTCTTGATGACTTTAGGTATTTTTTCGGCTGCTTTCGGATTAAAAGGGTTTTTACTTACTAATCATTTTATTGATGGTGGTGCTACCGGTATAGCCTTATTGGTATCGGCTCTTACAAGTATTCCTTTGCAAATACTTATCATAGGAATTAATATTCCATTTATAATTCTGGGGTATAAAGTTATGGGGCGGCAATTTGCCATAAAAACGGCATGCGCCATTGCAGGTTTAGCAATAGTGTTATCTACCGTTCATTTCCCTAATGTAACTAACGATAATATTTTAGTAGCCATCTTTGGAGGTTTCTTTTTGGGAGCCGGTATAGGTTTCTCCATTAGAGGCGGTGCAGTAATTGACGGAACAGAAGTATTAGCCATATATTTAAGCCGAAAGGCTGGTGCCAGCATTGGTGATATTATTATTGTTATTAATGTTGTTATTTTTAGCACCGCTGCTTATTTCTTAGGTGTAGAAATTGCACTATACTCAATGGTTACCTACTTAGCGGCCTCAAAAACCCTTGATTTTATAGTTGAAGGTATTGAAGAGTATATAGGTGTAACCATTGTGGCCTCGCACAGTGAAGAAATAAGACAAATGATTATTCATAATATGGGGCGCGGGGTAACTATTTATAAAGGAAACAGAGGCTATGGCAAGCAAGGCGAGAAAAATGAAATTGATATTATTTACACTGTGATTACCCGTTTAGAGTTAAACAAACTCAATTCGGAAATTGAAAAAATAGAGCCTCAAGCTTTTATGGTAATGAATAGCATTAAAGACACTAAAGGCGGCATGATTAAAAAAAGACCATTGCACCATTAATAACCACCTATTTTCTTGTAATTGCTTTGGCATCTTTTCTAATCTTTTATGAAGAAACGTTTATCTGAAACCGAGCTTATTGAACATTACAAGTCCGTACTTCTTAAGTTTCTCCCACCAAAAAGTACACATATCATAGCAACTTGGATACTTCATTATAATTTTGATTTAAAGATAACCCACAACCGCCAAACTAAATTAGGCGATTACAAAAGCCCATATAATGGGAAAAGACACAAAATATCTATCAATCACAACCTTAATACTTATGCATTTTTAATTACTTTGGTACACGAAATTGCCCATTTAACAGCCTTTGAGAAATATGGTCATAAAATAAAACCTCATGGAGCAGAATGGAAACAAGAGTATAAAAAGTTAATGCTTCCGTTTATCAATGACGAAATATTGCCCGTTGACATCCAGCAAGCATTAAACAATTATTTAATTAACCCTGCCGCAGCAAGTTGCACTGATGAAGTACTTTTACGTACACTTAAACGCTATGATAAGCCCAATGAAACGCTGGTATATCTTGAAGATATTCCCGAAAAATCAATTTTTAAAATAGCCCCTAACCGTATTTTCGAAAAAGGCGAAAAGCTTCGAAAAAGGTATAAATGTCAGGAGTTAGACACCAAAAGAATATATTTATTTAGCCCCTTAGCAGAAGTTAAATTAGTTCAAAAAGGATTGTTTTAATTTAGCTCTAAAGTTTTTCATTATCGTGATGTCTTTGATGATCACGCGCGCCTTTGCGTTCCATATTCAACAGTAATTGTTGTTGCAAATCAACTCCTGTTTGATTAGCCAAGCAAATTACTACAAATAAAACATCGGCCAGTTCGGCTCCTAAATCACTTTTGTCCGACTCTTTAAAAGATTGCTCGCCATACTTACGTGCAATTATTCGTGCTACCTCCCCTACCTCTTCGGTTAAAATTGCCATATTAGTAAGTTCATTAAAATAGCGTACACCATGTGTTTTTATCCAATGGTCAACAGCTTGCTGGGCTTCAGTTATGGTCATTATTTATTCTTTTTAAATTTTCTAAATCATTAATATAATCAAACTGCAAATCTTCCTCTAACTTTGAAAGAGATTTTTCAATTTTATCCAATTGCTTGATATATATATTCTTTATGGTAACAGAATCTAATTTCTTTACAAAAGGAACTAATTTACGGCACAAGTGTATAGAAACATCTACTTCCACCCTCTTGCTCGAAGAGTATTTAATATATTTATTGCTAAGGCGAATAATTTTTCTGATTTTTTTAATTAAATCTTTGAACCCTCGAATTTCAACGTAATCAAAGTAGTCATCAATCATACCTTTTACCTCCTCCATATATTGATGAATATCATCAGACTCAAAAAGTAAAAAGCTTAGTAATTCTTTATTGTCCTTTTTGTACTTAGCCAAAGTCATACAAATATTTACAACCTCTTTTGAATCAAGGCTTTGTAATGCTTTTTTTATTTCATTGCTACTGGCTACTTTCATCAATTGGTTTTTACAAAATAAATTTATTGAATTTAATAAGTCCCCATTAAATTCGCCCTATATTATTTATCATTAAAATATCATTACAAAAAAAGGAGCTTTATTAGAGTTTAACTAATCCATCAAACTCGTTTCGCTTAAAAATTAACCAATTTAGTGCCTCTTCTGCATTTGTAAAAACACGGGTTGGAGATTCGGGTTTATTGAACTTAATAAAAAAATTGGCAGCAATACTGGTAGCTACAGAATTAACTAGTATTGCTTGGGCAATAAGATGAGTTGGAATTGACTCCCCTACTTTACGTGCTTTAGGAGAAATATCAACGTTTCCCAATGCCTTTATTAAAGCAATATGAGAATCTCCTTGAGTAAGTTCCAAAGCAATTTGAGTGAATTCTTTTGAATCCTCAAAAGAAACTTCGTTATTCGGAAAAATCTCTATCTGTAAAAGTCTTTCCTTTTTATCGTAGGTAAGCTTGGCAATACGCGTAAGTCGTGTTAAAATGGAAGACATAAAGTTATTATTTGTCCAAATGGACAACAAATTAAAAATTTATAAATCAATTATACAAGGAAAGTATTAATCTTAACAATATCCAGGCGAAAAATTAAATAAAAAAAAGCGGACAATTGCCCGCTTTTAAGTGGTACCTCCAGGAATCGAACCAGGGACACAAGGATTTTCAGTCCTTTGCTCTACCAACTGAGCTAAGGTACCTCAGTTATATTTTGGGCTGCAAAAATAAATATTATTTTTACTTTACCAAAATATTATTTTCATATTTCGGGGTTTGCAGACTACTTGGGTTATAATTTATTGTTCTTAAAGCAAATAACAAGAATCAAACCTTAGGTACAAAATAAATGTAGAGTAAACTATTCAAATAGGATGTAATCAAAAAAACCGTAATTACTGGGTTTAGGATTTAATTTTGTTTACAATATTTACACTTATTTGTTATTATTATTTAACAGCATTAATGAAATTATATATCTTTGCGTATTAGAGTAAAGGAAATTAAGTATAAAATGTTTTACAAACACCGAATTAACATCTACCCTCAATTACTTTTTTTAGTACTTGCTATATTATTTCTAAGTGCCTGTGGCAACAAAAAACCGGTTGTGGATTTTACTGCCGTTCCCTCAACCGTAAAGCTTGGCGAAGAAATTACTTTTACCGATAACTCAACCAACGCCAATAGGTATTTATGGAATTTTGGTGATGGAATAACTCGAAATGATAATCGAAAGCAAAAATATGCTTACTCTGTGCCCGGCAACTACACAGCGGTGCTTACCGTTTGGAATAAAAGAGAAAAGGACGAAGCCAGCAATACAAAAACTATCACGGTTGAAGCTCCCACTAAAGATGATATAATGGGTGTATGGTATTATTATTTTATACAAGATGTTAAGCAATGGGAAAGCTTTACCGACAAATCAACAGCCATTAATGAAGCCAGAACCAATCAGGTATATGTGTTTGACCGTAGAGATTTTAATGCTGCCGATGCTGACACTTTTAGTTTAGATATTAATAATTATGGAAGCAACATTCTAAACTGGTTGTGGGAACTAAGTGGTGGCGACTTAATTCTTAAAGATACATTAAACCACGTAGAGTATAAATATAATATCGTGAAAATGTTTAACGATGAAATGATTCTGCGTGATAGAAAAGAGGAAGGCTTTGATCGTTTATTCTACTTTAAACGATAAATCAATTTTTGCAACTTAAACTTCTCCACTTCTGCTCTTAATAAATAAGCTGCAATGTGTTTTTATGCTTTGCTCAATAGGAATAAACTTATAATTTAAGGCTTTTATTAATTTATTGTTAGCGTAATAAACTTGTCGGAAAGCAGCATTTACAGACTCGCGAGTAATCATTGGCAATTTTCCGCTAATCATAGACCGTAATTTCTCTAAACGCCATATTATTGAAGCCAAAGTGCGTGATGCATTTATAGATGAATGAGGTTGACCAAAGCAGTCGTGCATCATATCAAATACCTGTCTGTATGGGAGATTTTCGGCACAAACTATAAAACGTTCATTTTTAATGCTGCTGTTCATCAATTGTATCATTATTTCTGCAACATCACGAACATCAACAAATCCGGTTATTCCGTTGCTGTAATATTTCAAACCTTTATAAGCAGTTTTGAACATGGCACTGCTACCCTCATTCCAATCACCACAGCCTAAGATTATGGAGGGATTTACAATAACAACCTCTAATCCTTCGGCAACTGCACGCCACACTTCACGTTCAGCATTATATTTCGAAATCCCGTAGGCTGTATTATTAGGATGGTATAAAAAATATGTTTCTTCATTTACCTCATCAGTTCCATTACTTCCGAGTGCCGCTACTGAGCTTACATGGCATAGTTTTTTAACGCTACGCTCTAAACAACCGTTTACTAAAGTTTCGGTTCCTACGGCATTTACCATATTCATTTGTTCAACTTGTGTTGGGCTAAAAGAAACTACCGCAGCACAATGATAAACAAAATCAACTCCGTCAAGCAAATCAAAAATAAATTCGGTGTCGGTAATATTGCCATAATGCCATTCTATTTGCTCAAATAAATGTTCTGCCTGAAAGAGTTTAAATATTTGTAAAGTTTTATGAATGCTTTTTTGTTGTGTGGCCAAAGCCCTTACCTTATTTCCTTGCTTCAGCAAAGAAAGCAGTAAATAACTTCCTAACAAACCACTGCCCCCGGTAACTAAAATCATTATTTGAGTTTATAAATATTATTAGTTTTAAAAAAGCAATAAACAGGTGCAATATTAGCACTATATTTGTCAAAAATTTAATATTAATCAAAATATGATAAACAATAATTTTGTTGAAGAGCTACGTTGGAGAGGAATGTTGCACGATATTATGCCTGAAACTGAGGAGCAACTGAAAAAAGAAATGACGGCCGGTTACATTGGTTTTGACCCTACAGCCGAATCGTTACATGTAGGTAATTTAGCACAAATAATGACTTTATTGCATTTTCAGCAAGCCGGCCATAAACCTTATGTGCTTATTGGTGGTGCCACCGGAATGGTTGGCGATCCTTCAGGAAAATCACAGGAAAGAAATTTATTGAATGAAGAAACTCTAAAAAGAAATATAGAAGGTATTAAAGCTCAGTTACTAAATTTCCTTGACTTTAGGAATGGTGCTAATAAAGCCGAAATGGTAAACAATTACGATTGGTTTAAAAATTTCTCGTTTTTAGATTTCATACGCGATGCAGGCAAACATATTACCGTAAATTATATGATGGCTAAAGACTCGGTAAAGAAAAGAATTAATGGAGAAGATCGTGAAGGAATGTCATTTACAGAGTTCAGCTATCAATTAATACAAGGTTACGACTTTTTTCATTTATGGAAAAACAACAATGTGTTACTCCAAATGGGGGGCAGCGACCAATGGGGAAATATTACTACAGGCACAGAATTTATACGAAGAAAGGCCGGGGGAAAAGCCTATGCACTAACCACTATGCTTATAAAAAAATCAGACGGAAGTAAATTCGGGAAGAGCGAAGGAGGAAATATTTGGTTAGATAAAAATAAAACATCGCCTTATAACTTTTACCAATTTTGGCTAAACACAAGCGATGAAGATGCTAAAAGTTACATCAGAATTTTTACTTTGATGAGTAAAGATGAAATTGAAAAAATTGAACAAGAACATGCTCAAGCTCCTCACCTACGTAAACTGCAACATGTTTTAGCTAAAGATATAACCATTAGAGTACATAGCTTACAAGACTATACGGCAGCCTACGAAGCTTCAGAAATACTTTTTGGAAAAGGAACCTCAGAAGTGCTGTCAAAAATTAATGAAGCTACTTTTTTAGATGTATTTGAGGGCGTTCCCAATTTTAAAATCAGCAAAGATTTATTAATCAATGGAGTTTCATTAATTGACCTTATGGCTGTACACAGCAGTATTGCTGAATCAAAGGGAGAAGCTCGCAAAGGAATAACAGCCGGTGCCGTTTCTGTCAATAAAAATAAAGTTACCGATATTAATAGTGTTATTACCGTAGAAGATTTGATTAACAATAAATATATACTGATTCAAAAAGGAAAAAAGAACAATTATTTAATAATTGCAGAGTAGTTTTTACACACACTCAGTCTCAAAATTACTCCATTTAGATAAATTCGATGTAATACGTATGTTCAGTGAAACTACAAAATTAAGGAATAGAGTTTTATTCCTTAATTTTGTATATGGCTTTAAGGTTTCGCCCCTGACCATTATAATCTAAACCGTATCCAACCAAAAAATCGTTAGCCACTTTCATAGCAATGTATTGTACCGGGTACGACTTCTGATACGATTCAGGCTTAAACAACAAGGTGGCTACAGCAATGCTGGCAGGCTTTTTTTGTTGTAGGTCGTTCATTATTTTTTGCAGTGTTATTCCGGTATCTACAATATCTTCAATAATAATAACATGCCGCCCGTCAATATCTTCATTTAGACCTATAAGCTGATTTATTTTTCCGGTGGTGCTGGTACCGTGATAAGAAGCTAACTTTATAAATGATATTTCGGCAGTTCCTTCAATTTGGCGAAATAAGTCGGCTGCAAATAAAAAAGAACCATTAAGTACTCCTAAAAATAGGGGGTTCTTATCCTTATAATCAATATTAATTTGTTGAGCAATTTTTGAAATAGATTCCTGAATTTGTTGCTCATTAATAAAAATATCAAATGTTTTATCGTGCAGTTTTACCGTTTGCATAAATTAAATAGATTACCGGATATATTTTTTATTGAGGCGTAAATGTATATAATATTTTTATTCCTTTTCAAGTTTATTAAACTCGGCTCGGGCTTTTTCTTTAATTTCCTTATTATCAGAATTCATAGCTTCATGCAGAAGTTTCTTGGCAATATCTTGCTGATTATTATTGATGTATATCAGTGCCAAACTAATTCTGGCTTTATCGGCTAGTAGAGGGCATTTTAAATCAATCACTTTGCTATAATATTTAATGGAAGCATTTTCTTTCCCTAAATGTTGGCTCATATTGGCTGCTTCGTTAAGAGCATAACAATTTTGTGGATGATGTTTTAAATACCTTTTAAGTTCTTTTAAGGCCTCTTTATATTTTTTCTGACTTTTGAGTACTTCTATCTCTTGGGTTAATATATATTCATCATTCATATCATCGGCAATTTTTTCAGCTTTTGCAGTAGGGGCTACATCTTGAGCCATTCTAGATTCTTCCTTCGCATTAGTCATTGTAGCACCTCCTCCAACCTTTTCCATATTATTATTCTTCAAATCTACTTTATCTGCCTGGTAGGATTTGGCCAATACCTGTTTTGATTTTTTAGCTACCGACTCCAACTTTACATTATCTGCTGGATCTTGGCTTTCATAATCTATAGATGGAGCCGGCAACTCATTTTCTGCCTTATATTGTTCCTCGGCTGTTGTAGGTTCAGTCATTGCATGAATACCTGTTTGACTAACCGGGTCAAATTTTTCCATCTTTCTCTCTGCAACATCTTCACTTTCTTCTATTGGCGAAGCATTATCTATAACCGTAGGGGCTTGTTGGTGCATAGCAGTATCAGTATTTATATTTTCTACTTCGCCTTGTTTTACTGAGCTTTCGGTTAACACAGCTACATCAGAAGGCACCACAGTTTTAAAATAATAATTATATATAGTAGCTGTTAGAGCTAATATAATAACCGCAGCCGCTGCATAATACCATACAACATTGCTCCTTTTGTTTCTTGTGACTGCCCTAACCTTTTCATCAATTTGTTGCTCCAATTCAGTAATAGTTTTTTGATGTTTTTCGGAATCCAATTTCTGATATCCCTCAACTATATCGCCACACATTTCACAATCATTTAAATGATGCTCAACTATGCGTTTTTCATCATCCGTTAAATGGCCATGCGCGTATTGCATCAGCATTTCATCTGAAGGATGCTCAGAAGTAGAAAAAATATCAATATGAATATTATTCTTATCCATTAAAGTTTTGTAATTTATTTTTTAAATTCCTTTTTCCATTTTGAATATAACTTTTCACATTATTCAGCGAATATCCTGTCAGCTCAGCAATATCGGCATAGCACTTTTGTTGAAGGTAAAACAGTTCAATACATTTTCTTTGTTCATCATTCAGTAATTCAATAGCTTGTTCAAGTCCCTGATACTGCAATTCTTGGTAATGTTCATTTGATTGATGCACCAAATTGTTATTTTCCATAAACTTGGTTGTATTTTTTTCATCTATAGAAACCATAATCCGATTTTTTTCTTTTCGTAGTTCCATGAAACAATAATTTTTAATTACCGAATACAACCAACTCTTAAAATTACTTATTTGATAACCTTCGGCATTATTCAAAAGTTGTTCAAACACCGACATCACAGCATCTTTGGCTCTATTTTCGTCCAACAGGTACTTGGTGGCTATAGCTAATGACATAGACAAGTACCTTTTGTACAATAATCCAATTGTTACCGGGTCTTTGCTAATCTTGTACAACTGAAACAGCTCCAGGTCGCTTAAGTGTTGATATTTTTCCTCAGGTATTGACAAGCCAGAAATTTGTATCCAAAGTTAATCTAATTTAAGAGAAAAAACAGGCAATTAAACCATACTATCATAAATAAATAATTGAATTTATTCTATAAAATAAAGAATTTTTAAAACAAATTGGATTTTTTTATTCGGTTAATCAATTATCTTTGTTTGCTTAAACCAATCAAAATGCGTCAATTTTTCAAATATTTGTTTGCCTCAATGTTAGGATTTATCCTTGGAGGTATTTTATTATTCTTTATAATAATAGGTATAGTTTCGTCCGTAGTTAGTTCTATGGACAAGGACAAGAAAACCGAGTTAAACAAAAGCTCCGTTTTATATCTTGATTTTCAACGTATGATACAAGATAGAGCCTCTAACAATCCATTAGAAAATTTAAGTTTAACCGATTTCAGTACCGAAACAAATATTGGATTAAACACTGTACTCGAAAATATTAAAAAAGCAAAAACAGATAATAATATCAAAGGAATTTTCATAGAATTAACTACCATAAATTCCGGCATTGCCTCTGTTGAAGAAATTAGAAACGCATTGCTTGATTTTAAACAATCCGGAAAACCCATTATTTGTTACAGTGAAGGATATTCTCAAAAATCATACTATTTGGCCAGTGCTGCCAACAAGGTATATTTAAATCCGCAAGGAGGAATGGATTTTAAAGGTTTAAGTTCTGAGATTATGTTTTTCAAAGGACTGTTGGAGAAAGCAGATGTAGAACCTCAGGTTATCAGACATGGTCGCTATAAGAGTGCGGTTGAGCCATTTATCTTAGATAAAATGAGTGTTGATAACCGTGCACAAACCAAAAGTTTTATCCAAAATATATGGAATTCGTTGGTTAATAATATAGCCGTATCGCGTAATATTAGCAAGGAAGAACTTAACCGAATTGCAGATAATATTGCCATCAGAGAACCTGAAGATGCAGTAAAATATAAGCTGGTAGATAAACTTGTATATAAAGATGAAGTATTGGAAGAGTTGAAAGTATTAACCGGAAAAACTAAGAAAGATGACAAACCTGAGTTAATTACTTTAAAAAAATACAACACTGTTCCGGGTTCTGAGAAGAAGAGTCTGAAAGATGATCAGATAGCAGTTATTTACGCCAGTGGAGAAATAGAGAGCGGTGAGGGAACAAACAATAAAATTGGCTCCGAAACTGTATCTAAGGCTATTAGGGAAGCGCGATTAAATGATAAAATAAAAGCCATTGTGTTACGTGTAAACTCTCCTGGAGGAAGTGCTTTGGCAAGTGAAGTAATATGGCGCGAGGCCGATTTGGCCAATAAAGTAAAACCTGTGGTGGTTTCTATGGGCGATGTGGCTGCCTCGGGTGGATATTATATCAGTTCGGCATCTCGTAAAATATTTGCCAGCCCCAACACTATTACCGGATCCATTGGTGTATTTGGTGTTTTATTTAATACACAAAAATTACTTACTAATAAACTAGGTATTACTACCGATACGGTTAAAACCAACCGTATGTCGGATTTTGCTTCATTTACACGACCTTTAACTGGCGAAGAAAAGCAAATAATACAGCAAAGTGTAGAAAAAATTTATGATGTATTTACAAAACGGGTGGCCGACAATCGTAAAATAAAACAAAGCGATGTGGATAGTATTGGACAAGGTAGGGTTTGGAGTGGTATTGAGGCAAAAGAGATAGGGTTAATTGATGAATTTGGTGGACTTAATGATGCTATTGCAGCAGCAGCAAAAATGGCCAATGCCGAAAAATACAGAATAGTTGAACTTCCTAAACAAAAAGATCCTTTTAAAGAACTTATGTCGGAGGTAATGAATGATGCAGAAACAAAATACTTGGAGTATAAATTGGGCGATGAGGCTAAATATTTTAACAAACTTAGCCATTTGCTCAAAATGCAAGGTATTCAGGCACGTATGCCTTATGATTTTGACTTGTACTAAGTCAATGTGGAAGAGTAACTAATATATTATTTTATGCGTTTTGTAATCGGTATTATTATAATACTACTGATTGATTTTTATTTTTATCAGGCTATAATCCTGTTAACTCATGATATAGAATCCTCTAAGCGAATATTAATACGAATTGTTTACTGGGGAATAACAGCTTTTACCATTGGCATTGTAATAACCTTAGCAGTAGTACCACTTCATCATTGGACACTCATAGCCCGCAATTATTTATTGCCAATTGCCGGCATACTTCTTATCTGCAAATTATTAGGAAGCGTGTTTATTCTTTTTGATGACTTAGGCCGTTTAATAAGATGGCTTTATGATGTAAGTACCAACCATGCTCATGATAATACCCCTACCGGTACTAATACATCAAGACTAAAATTTTTAAACCAACTGGCTGTAGCCTTTGCCATTATTCCGCTAAGCGCCTTTGTTTATGGAATGATAAAGTCGGGCTTTGATTATAAAGTAAGAAAAGTAAAACTAAAATTACCCAAACTTCCCACTTCATTTAACGGACTGAAAATACTTCATATCAGTGATATTCATATTGGAAGTTTTGTATCGGGTGCTCCTCTTAATAAGGCTTTAGAAATTATTAAAAAGCAAGAGGCCGATATTGTATTTTTTACGGGCGATTTAGTAAATAATGTTACTGACGAAGCATTTCCCTACATAGGACTTTTAGAGCAAATAAAAGCTCCTATGGGAGTATTTTCAACACTGGGCAATCATGACTATGGCGATTATGTTCAATGGCCCTCTGTTGCGGCTAAAAAAGAGAATATGAAGAAAATGATTGATTTGCATGAGAGATTAGGTTGGCGTTTATTGATGAACGAACATGTTATTCTGCAAAAACAAGATGCATCAATAGCTGTGTTGGGCGTTGAAAACTGGGGTGCTGCCATGCGTTTTCCAAAATACGGAAAGTTAGATAAAGCCTATCAGGGAACCGAAAAATATCCGGTTAAACTACTGCTCTCGCACGACCCCTCGCATTGGGATGCACAAATACGTAAGGAATATCCTGATATTGATGTTACCTTTAGCGGACATACGCATGGTATGCAATTCGGGGTTGAAATTCCGGGCTTTAAGTGGAGTCCATCGCAATACTTATATAAACAGTGGGCAGGTCTTTACCGCAAAAAAAATCAAAGCATTTATGTTAACCGCGGCTTAGGTTTTATAGGCTATCCGGGTCGTGTAGGCATACTTCCGGAGATTACCGTTTTTGAGCTGTACAAAAGTTAAACAATTTTATTTTTATTCAAAAATAATTATATTGCAATCATGCAATATGATTATAATAAAATCAATTTGGAAAGCTTTAATCGAAGCATTGTTCATTTAGATATGGATAGTTTTTTTGTATCGGTATCATGTTTACTTCATACACAATTAAAAGGCAAGCCGGTTTTGGTAGGTGGTAACAGCGAGCGAGGTGTGGTTGCTGCCTGTAGTTACGAAGCACGTGCTTTTGGAGTACACTCGGCCATGCCCATGAAAATAGCCAAACGTCTTTGCCCCGAAGCTATTATTGTACATGGCGATTATGAATTATACAGCAAGTATAGTCATATAGTTACCGAAATTATTAAAGAGTCGGTACCACTTTACGAAAAATCTTCCATAGATGAATTTTATATTGACTTAAGCGGAATGGATAAATTTTTTGGGTGCTATCGTTTTGCCGGAGAGCTTAGGCAGCGTATTATTAAAGAAACAGGATTACCTGTTTCGTTCGGAATGTCGGTTAATAAAACAGTAAGTAAAATTGCTACTGATGAGGCCAAACCCAACAACCAGCTTAAAGTTGATGCCGGTATGGAAAAAACGTTTTTAGCCCCTTTATCGGTAAATAAAATTCCAATGGTAGGTAACAAAACTTATTATTTGCTACGCAGTATGGGTATTGAAAAAGTTTATACCTTGCAGCAAATGCCCCCCGAACTAATTGTCAAAGCACTTGGCGAGAATGGCATTAGTCTATGGCAAAAAGCCAATGGTATAGACAACTCGCCAGTGGTTTCATACAGCGAAAGAAAAAGTATAAGCAGTGAAGAAACTTTTGAGGAAGATACCATAGATATTAATATGATAAAAAATTTATTGGTAAAAATGACCGAAAAGTTGTCTTATCAACTACGTACATCACATAAACTAACGGCCTGCATTACCGTTAAAATAAGATATTCTAACTTTGACACCCATACAAAGCAATGTCACATAGCCTACACTTCAAGCGATCATTTACTTATTCCTAAAGTAAAAGAGTTATTTGACAAGTTATATGAGCGCAGAATGTTGATTCGCTTGGTGGGAGTTAGGTTTAGCCATCTGGTAGGCGGTTCACAACAAATAAATTTATTTGAAGACAGCGAAGAAATTATTCGTTTATATCAGGCAATGGATAAAATACGCAAGCATTATGGTATTGATAAAATAGGCCGTGCGGCAGCTATGGGTATTAGTACAAAATAGATTTATAATGATTCTAAGAGTTTGATGACCGGAATCAAAAAAACAATCATACACATATATGGTATGAAACGTGAAACAATAAATAAAAGGGAGTGTTTAATAAATCATTTAATCAACTCAATTAAGAAAATTTATCACCCCAAAAAACTCTAATGAAATAAACAATGATTGTTAGTAATCGCTTGAAAAAACATGTTGAGCTAATTTAACATATCATAAATTTAGAGCGTAATATTAGCATTAAATTTGTACAATTATTACGGTTAAAATGAGGCTTATTTTTCTGTTATTTATATTGCTCTGGAGTGGTGCAAGGCTCAGTGCGCAGTGTGTAATCATTAATGAAGTAATGGTTAATCCTAGCGATGTTTGCGATGGCGCATGCGAGCCAAATACAGCCGAGTGGATTGAGCTGTATAACACCTGCAACACCCCGGTTGACTTAAGCTGTTATGTGCTTACAGATGGCGATTACACGGTAACTTTTCCTGCAGGGTCAAGTATAGCAGCCAATGGCTATTTTGTAATTGGTTCAATCAATTCAGGCGGACCTGTTGATTTAAATATTAGCAATTGCGGTTGCACTGCCGGAAACACAATTGGTATTTTATCTAATTCTTCCGAGCAACTAATTTTACTAAATAGTTTAGGCGTTGAGCAAGATGCTATTGTATGGGGTGGTGGGCAGTTTCCTATGAATATTACCTCAATAACCTTGGGCTCATGCGCCCCCTTAACTATTAACCGACCAAATAGTACAGGTTTTGTTAATGTTCCGGTCTCGCCCGATGGCTGCTCTGTGGGCAGGACTTGTGATGCGGCTACTACTTGGCAAGCAAAATGCGGCTCCAACATAAGTATGGGTGCAACCAATGGTACTATTGTTACTCCGGCTTTCAGTGCCAGCTCTACCAATATATGCCCGGGCGATTGTATAAACTTTACCGATAACAGCACAGGAACTCCGGATAACTGGTATTGGACCTTCTCAGGAGCTGCTACCGCCACTTCAACGGCTCAAAATCCAAGCTCTATTTGTTATAACAATGTAGGAAACTATACGGTAACCTTACAAATTTCAAACTCTTGTGGTACCTTTACCGAAACCCAAACAGGCTATATACAAGTTGGTACAGGTGCTACTCCAACTATTACCGCAAACGGCCCTTTAAGTTTTTGTGAAGGCAATTCCGTAAGTCTAAGTACAACCACTCCGGGTACTTATCAGTGGCTGTTAAATGGTAACCCCATTAGCGGTGAAACCAATTCGCAAATAACCGTAACGCAAAGCGGTGATTATTCTGTATCGGTTGGTGGAGGCTCTTGTACCGGAATCTCAAACATCATTCAAGTAAATGTTTTAAATACACCAATTGCTAATATCAGTGCTTTATCATCAACCACATTATGCCCCGGAGAAAGCGTAATACTCAATAATAATTCAGTTGCCGATAACTATGTATGGATGCTTAATGGTAACCCAATAAATGGGTCCAACACACAACAATATACCGCCAATACTGCAGGAAGCTACACCCTTACCGTAAGTAATGCCAATGGCTGCTCGGACACCTCAACACCAATAGTTGTAACTGTTTTAAGCGTTACCACTCCCATAATTTCATCTGTAAACGGGCTTAGTGTTTTTTGCCCCGGCCAATCGTTAGAACTTAGCTCTACTACAGGACTACAAAATTATCAATGGTTCTTCAACAACGCGCTAATACCCGGAGCAAACACGAGCACGTATATGGCTACACAAGGTGGTTTCTATACTGTAACAGCAAATAGTGCTAACGGATGCAGTGTTTCATCAGATCCCTTTGCCATTACACAATCTATTGCACCATTAGCACAAATTACTCCAAGTGGTCCGCTTATTATATGTAATGCTCAACCCATAAGTTTACAAACTACCTCAGGTGCTGCCTCATACCAATGGTTTAATGCCGGGGTTGCAATTAATGGAGCAAACACCAACACTTTTATAGCCGGGCAAAGCGGTTCCTATAGTGTTACGGTAACTAATGCCGAAGGTTGTTCGGCAAGTTCCGGTGCAGTACAAGTGTCATTTAACACGGGTATTACTGTTGATATTGTAAGCAGCAACCTAAATCCCTGCGAGGGCGAAACGGTTTATTTAAGTACTGCCTTGTTAAATTATACTCAAATTTTATGGAGCACCGGTGAAAACAGTAAAGAAATTGGAGTAACCAATAGTGGCACTTATGAGGTAATTGTTGTTAACAGCGGTAATTGCACAGCACGTGATAACATTCAAATTGTTTTTCAGCCTAAACCTATGGTAGATGCAGGAGAGAATGTTAGTAGCGATTGTGTTTACGGGGCGGTACTTCATGCCAGCGGTGAGGGTATTCCTAATTGGGAACCGGCTTTGGGTTTAAGCAATACCAATACTTTTGAGGTTACTGCCTTTCCGTCAAACACAACTATATATTACCTTACCGTTGATAATGGTATTTGCAAAGCCACCGACTCGGTTTTAGTTATTGCCGATTGTAGCAGTATTTATGTTCCTACTTCATTTACTCCAAATGATGATGGTCTTAATGATGTGTTTAAAGCCCAAGGGATGGATGTTCAGAACTTTAAACTTACCGTATATAATAGATGGGGCGAAAAAGTTTTTTATACCGAAGATATAAATCATGGTTGGGATGGAACATACAAAGGAACATTATCTCCTTTAGGTGTATATGTGTGGGAACTATCTGCCAGCGATAAATTTGGAACACCCATGCTCAATGATAATCAGCGCAGAGGTATAGTAACCTTGCTACGCTAGTTTGGCTATTGTTAAAATCTATAATTTTCTTTATGGGTACGTAAATATGTATTAACTTTACGCTTGTAATAAACTATTTTATTAATTTCTGATTTTATTTATTCATTAAACCTATTTAAGATGAAATTAAAACAGGTTAACGTAAAAGATGCTTTATTTAATCAAAGAAAAGAAAGCAACAGTTTAATCGAGCAGGCTATCGCTATTTTAAACACCTCTGTTCAGAGCGATGAAGATGTTCTTTCCCGTTTAAAATATAAATTGGATGAGCCTTTAATGGACACCGACCTGATTGATGAGAATGATAGTAAAAATATTTTCAATATACATGAGATTAAGTCGGTTTGTATAAAATATAATTTACGTTTTTTAGATTCGAGCTTATTCAAATCTGAGTTTCCTTACGAAGCAATTATTAAAATTAAAGAATTTGAGAAAAAGTATAAGGTAAAGATTAAAAACTTTAAGATAGTTGCTCCGGCCGATGTTTTTAAGTTAGAAGACTGTAATAAAGACCCTTTGTTGTTTGCCCAATTGGCCGATAACAAATATTATTTATTGCACCAATGGGGGAGTGATTTATCGTGGTATCGAGCTATCATTTCATTCCCCGCGCGAAGTATATACAGTTACTTCTTCTTTATGTGGATTCCGGCATTAATTATTGCTTTTGCATTACCTTTCAAATGGCTGTATGTTAATGCCGATTATGAACTTTCATTTCGTTTGTGGTTTGCTACCTATACTTTTGTTATCCTATTTGTTTTTACACTATTTTTAGGGAGCACTACCAATAAAAACTTTAGCGAAAATTGCTGGGATAGCCGTTATTACAACGGTTAAATCTTTCTTTACTTTATTGTATAGATTTAATTTCCCGAAGTTTTGTTTAATCTTTCAAATGGTTATCTAAGGCACAATAATATTGATGTCTGTAAGGTATTCACTATTCGTAACCCTCCCAAAAAATAGGACAGTTTAAAAGTACACTTGTTTATTGTTTAAAAGCACACCAAATTTTTTAAAACCCCATAATACTTTTTATTTGCAACCGAACTCGGAAAGCTTTATTCAACCTGCCAAAGGCAGTCAGGCACAGGATTAAATCAAAGCAGAGCTTCGTTTAATCCCTATAGGTTAGCAGTAGTGGCTTTATTTGTTATCCGTCTCATTGTCAAACAGCTCGTGTAATTTTTGTTGTAAAAGTTTTTTGTCAGGCAATTGTGTTTTATATTCCGAAACCATTGTCGGTGAAAGGCTTCTGCTTAAAGCATACTCAACAACCTCGCTGTCTTTGTCCTTGCAGAGTAAAACCCCTATGCTCGGATTCTCATTTGGCTTCTTAACATTTCTGTCTAACGCTTCCAAATAAAAGTTAAGCTGTCCTAAGTGGTCGGGTTTGAATTTATCTGCTTTGAGTTCAAATGCCACTAAACATTGAAGTCCTCGGTGGTAGAACAGCAAGTCAATGAAAAAGTCGCTGTTGCCAACTTGCAACTTATATTCTTCTCCGATGAACAAGAAGTCTTTTCCAAGTTCAAGTATGAAGTTTTTCATTTGTCTTATAAGTCCACGCTGTAAATCGCTCTCACTATGTGGATCAGGTAAGTTCAAAAACTCAAATACATAGCTGTCTTTAAAAGTACTTGTTAGGTCGTGATTCGTTTCTCTCAACGCTGTCGAGAGTTTTGAGTTGCCAATCACTGTTCGTTCGAAAAGGCTTGCAGAAATTTGGCGGTCAAGTTCACGTTTACTATAATTTTCTTGTTTAACCATTTTGAGGTAAAATTCCATTTCTTCAACAATTTTACATCTGGAAAAAATCAACAGATTGTTTGTCCAACTGATTTCTCTCACCAGTGGTGAGAGTTTTGGAAAGTCCTTGTAAGTTTCGTAGAACTGTTTCATTCTCCAGATATTTTTATCGGAGAAGCCTTTTATTTCCGGTTCTTGTGACTGTATGAAATTGGCTAATTCAGTCACCACAGAGTCGCCCCATTCTGATTGTTCAATTTTCTTGCTGATATATTCACCTATGTTCCAATAGAGGTTTATTAGTTCAGCATTTACGGCTTTTATTGCATTAGTCCGAGATTGTTTAATGAGCTGAATTATGTCCGTAAAACGATTATCCATTATTTATTTCTATATGCTACAAATTTATGTTTTTTCAGTCGTATTTCTCTCTTGGAACCGGTTTTCTGCCATTCTGACTAACGTTTATATAAGTTGTTCATTTTAAATGTCTTCAAATTTCCTTCCGTTAGCACTAGAATTTATTTTCGTCCGGGAAAAATGGGGAATGATGGCTAACTGAAAAGAAAATTGCTTAATTTTTTAGCACTGTAATGAACTTACTATTTTTGTTCATTTTTTTTCGCTCTTGTGTAAACCTATTTTAGGATATAACACTTGTACTTTATGATTTCGGGATTATAGATGAGGCATATAAATACAATACTTAAAGTGCACCGAGATATAATAAGTATAAAAAAATATTATTCTATTGCCAAATAACATTCCATTCTTAGCTTTGTATTTGTGAATTTACTTAACTATTTCATATACTACTGCATATTACTGCCTTTATCGTATATGCCTATGCAAATATTATATGGCATTTCCGACATATTGTTTGCCATGCTATATTATGTTTTTCCATATCGGAAAAAAGTTGTTATTTCTAATCTAAAAAATGCTTTCCCAAACAAGTCAAATCAAGAGATAAAAACCATATCTCGTCAATTTTATCGCCATTTCTGCCAAATTATTGTTGAAAGTATAAAATCGTTTACCATCAGTAATAAGGAACTTTTTAAAAGATTTAAAGTTACCAATATTGAAATACTGAATAAATATTATGAAGAAAAGCGTAATGTTATTTTAGTTACAGGCCATTATGGAAACTGGGAATGGGCTGCACTAACCTTAGCATTACAAAGTAAATACGTAGGTGCCGGAATTTTTCAGCCCCTGAAAAATAAATTTTTTAACCGTGTATTATTTCAAACCCGAACCAAGAACGGATTAATACTCATTCCTCCCAAAGAAACAGCCAATTATTTTGAAAAACTTAGCAATCGCTTGGTAGCCTATGGTTTTATTGGCGATCAATCGCCTTCTAATCCCGACAAAGGCTATTGGTTGAACTTTTTAAACCAACCTACAAACGTGTTAACGGGAACCGAGAAATATGCCAAGTTATATAACTGCGTTGTGTTATTTGGCAAAATAGAAAAAATTAAGCGTGGCTATTATCAACTTACTTACTTGCCTGTGTGTAATAATCCGAGCCTTACCACTGAAGGTGAAATTACAGAAACTCACACACGAATATTGGAGAACATAATTCAAGAAAGGCCTGAATTGTGGCTTTGGACACATCGCAGATGGAAGCATAAACCCAAAAAAAATGACAAATAAAAATATCCCGTTAGCCGAATATCTAAGACCAAAAACTTTAGAACATTATATTGGTCAAACCCACCTTGTAGGTGTTGGTGCTATTCTACGTAATATAATTGAAGGCGGGCAAATACACTCTATGATTTTGTGGGGACCTCCGGGCGTAGGCAAAACAACACTTGCAGGCTTATTTGCTCAAAAACAGGAAAGAGATTTCTTTACTTTGAGCGCTGTAAATAGTGGTGTTAAAGAGGTTAGAGAGGTTATAGAAAAAGCACAGAAACAACTTAGCTTTAGCGGAAAGAGTCCGATATTATTTATTGACGAAATACACCGCTTCAGCAAATCTCAACAAGACTCATTATTAAATGCTGTAGAAAAGGGAATTGTAATACTTATAGGTGCCACTACCGAGAACCCTTCATTTGAAGTTATTGCTCCATTGCTCTCTCGATGCCAGCTATATGTTTTAAAAAGCCTAACCCAAGAAGAATTATTATTACTGCTTCAGCAAGCCATACAATCAGATTATTTTGAAGGAAAAAAGATAAATCTTTCAGAAACTGATGCTCTAATAAATATCTCTGGTGGTGATGCACGTAAATTATTAGGTGCCTTAGAAATTGTTATTAATAGTGTTAACGATACAGAGGTAACTATTACTAATGAATTAGTAAAAACAAAAATTCAACAACGAATTTTAATTTACGATAAACAAGGCGAAAATCACTACGATATTATTTCAGCTTTTATTAAATCACTACGCGGCAGCGACCCTAATGCGGCTGTGTATTGGTTGGCACGCATGATAGAATCGGGCGAAGATTTATTATTTATAGCCCGCAGAATGATTATTCTAGCTTCTGAAGATATTGGTAATGCCAATCCAACAGCTTTAGTTATGGCCGTGAACTGTTTTGATGCTGTTAACAAAATAGGTTATCCTGAAAGCAGGATAATATTATCGCAAACTGCTATATATTTGGCTTCATCACCTAAAAGTAATGCCTCATATTTGGCCATTGAAGATGCGCTTAAATTGGTTCAGCTAACCGGTAACTTGCCTGTTCCTTTGCATTTAAGAAATGCCCCCACCAAAATGATGAAAGATATTGATTACGGAAAAGGTTACGAGTATGCCCATCATTATGAAAATAGTTTTGTAAATCTTGAATTTATGCCCGATCAATTAAGCCATAGAAAAATTTATGAGCCGGGCAAGAATGTACGTGAAAATGAAATACGTAACTACCTGAAACGTTGCTGGAATGATAAATACAATTATTGAGAGATATGTCTTAATATACTGCTTTTACAATATTTCTAACTGCTTCTGATTTACCCATAGTGTAAAAATGCAAACAAGGAACACTATTTTTTATCAATTCTTTGGCTTGATTTATTCCCCACTCTACACCAATGGCTGCAGCCTCTTTATCGTCTTTAGCTTTCAATAATGCATCAGATAATTGTTCAGGAATATCTATATTAAATATTTTAGGCAATGCTGTTAGTTGTTTTTTTGAAGATATAGGTTTTAGTCCCGGAATAATTGGAACATTAATACCTGCATTCTTACAGGCTTCACGGAATTTAAAGAATTTATCATTATCATAAAAAAGCTGCGTTACAATATAGTCGGCACCAGCGTCAATCTTAGCTTTCAAAAATTTTAAATCGGTACTAAAATTTGGTGCTTCAAAATGTTTTTCGGGATAACCTGCAACGCCAATGCAAAAATCAGAATGAGCCGATTGGGTTTCTTCGTTTAAATAAATTCCCTTATTCATATTCTCTATTTGATTTACCAAATCAACTGCATAAGCATGACCATTTTCTTTAGGTACAAAAGTAGCCTCTGTTTTAATTGGGTCGCCACGTAATGCCAATACATTATCAATACCTAAATATTGAAGGTCAATTAAAGCATTCTCAGTTTCTTCTTTTGTAAAACCTCCACAAATTAAATGAGGTATGGCATCTACCTTATATTTATTGATAATAGCAGTACATATACCAACCGTTCCGGGACGCTTTCGTATAGCTACCTTTTCGAGATAACCGCCATCACGTTTTTTGTATAAATATTCCTCACGATGGTAAGTAACATTAATAAAGTGTGGGGCAAATTCAATTAAGTAATCAATACTCTCATAAATAGAATCAATCTTTTTTCCTTTCAGAGGGGGTAAAATTTCAAATGAGAAAAGCGTGGAGGTGGCCTTGTTGATATGGTCAATTACTTTCATAGTATAAAATAAAGATGCAAAATTAATATATTATCTATAATAAATATAATGCCGGATTTAATTTAGCGAAGCCGGTAAGGGGGATACTCCGCAGCATATAAATACATCCTGCGTGCAATACCATATTGTACTTTTTATGATTAAAAAAAGCTACTTATTCTGTCTTAATACCACTTGCCGAAGAAGTAGTTCCCATAGATCCCAAATCGCGATCAAAGAAATATATGCCGCCTTTGTTCTCACCACCAATCATTCGTAGCTTATCAAGAACATTACGGGCTAAGGCTTCTTCCTCAATCTGCTCAGAAACATACCACTGTAAAAAATTATGTGTGGTATAATCTTTCTCTTTCAAACAAATATCAACCAGTTTGTTAATTTCTGATGAAACTAATATTTCATGTTTTAATATTTGTTCAAACACAGAATTTAAATTACTAAAACTTTTCTCGGGGGCACTTAATGCCGGAATTAAAGCATGACCACCTCTTTCGTTCACAAACCTAATAAGTTTAATCATGTGCATGCGTTCTTCTTCTGAGTGTTTAAATAAGAAAGCTGCTACACCGTTAAAACCTTTGGTTTCGGCCCACGAGGCCATAGACAAATAATATTGAGAAGAAATAGCCTCTAATTTTATTTGATTATTAAGTGCGTTTTCAATTTTTTTTGATAACATGTTCAATTATTTTAGTTCAAAGTTAAGGTATTTTATTGACTTTGCCAGCTTATTGGAGTGAATAAATTTATAAAAGCGTTCCTTTAAGAAAAAACAAGGCAAATGAAAAATAAATAATTAGTCCGGTAACATCTACCAAAGTGGCTACAAAAGGTGCAGATGATGTAGCAGGGTCAATACCTACCCTTTTTAATATGATAGGTAACATACTGCCCATTAAGGTTCCCCACATTACAATACCCACTAAGGAGAAGCTCACTGTAAATGCTATACCTAACCAATGTTCGCCATAAATATGGGTAAAATAATTCCAAAGTGCTATTCTTAAGAAACCCATAATGGCCAATATTACACCTAAGGCAAAGCCCGAAATAATTTCACGTTTTAGCACAAGCCACCAATCGCGAATAGTAATTTCACCTAAAGCCATAGCGCGAATAATAAGTGTTGCTGCCTGCGAACCGGAATTACCACCACTACTTACTATCAACGGTACAAATAATGCCAATACTACCGCCTGGGCAATTTCATCTTCAAAAAAAGTCATGGCACTGGCAGTTAACATCTCGCCTAAAAAGAGAACCACTAACCAAACTGCTCTTTTTTTCACCATTAAAGGAACAGGAACTTCCATATAGGGGTCTTCTAAAGCCTCTACACCTCCAAGTTTTTGAATATCTTCAGTGTCTTCTTGTTTACTTAATCGAAGCACATCATCCATAGTTACAATACCCAGCAACAATCCGTTTTGATCAATTACCGGCAAGGCTACTCTGTTATTTTTGCTAAACACATTAACAGCCACCTCTGCATCATCTAAAACCGATAAGGAGGTAAAACGTCCATTAATAATTTCATCTATACGGGTATTGGTTTCGGCCAATAATATCTCTCTCACTTTAATGTCATCTATGAGTTTTCCCCTGTCATCAATAATATAAATAACATCAAGTGTTTCTGAGTCTTCGCCATACTTTCTGATATAGTTAAGCACATTGCTAACAGTCCAATCCTGTCTAACAGCAATATAATCAGGAGTCATCAAGCGACCTATAGAATTTTCGGGATATCCTAACAAGTTAAGGGCTACCGTGCGTTCATTTAGGGTAAGCAACTTAAGATGCTTATTCAGCATATCATTATCAAGCTCCTGAAAAAGCGCAGTTCGCTTGTCAGGACTCATATCGTTAATGATTAAAGTGACCAACTTATTAGGAAGTAAATCAAGTAGGGCTATCTGAAAATTTATGTCTAACAATTCATAGGCGGCAAAGGCTGTCTCACGGTCAATGGCTTTAAACACCAATAACAAATCCTCCTCCTCAAGATGATTTAATAAATCAGCTATTTCTTCTGGCGTATATCCCGAAAGAGTTTCTTTTAACCCAAGCTTATCGCGAGTATTAAGCAGCACTTCTATTTCGGTAATACCTATCATTTATTAAATTTTAAAAGAAAAAAACTTATGGGCCACAAAGCTAAACAATCCAATTGTAACAGCCGACACAGCCCTAGCAATAGTGGCGTACCATTGCAAATGGGATGTTAAAAACCATAACAAATAATAATTGGCCACAAAAACCACCAAAGATACCAAAATAAATTTTAAAAATTGCCATCTTGTTCGGGTTAACGATTCATTAAATACGAAGAACTTTGTAATCAAAAAATTAGTTATTAAACCCATTCCAAAACCACAGACTAATGATATGGTAGGTGCTTTTAAATTAATTAGTCCTAAAATATCATGATTTTGCTGATGTAGAATTATGTTGTAAATAAACCAAAATACAAACACATCAACAAAGGTGGCAGTGGCAGCAGCAAAAAAATAACGAACTACGCTCTGTTGCCATAAACTGTCAATACTTACTAACCACCAATTTTTATCAGTTAACTTTAGTTTTAACACCCATGATATAGCTTCCTTTAAACTAGGTTTATCAGTACGATAAGTGGTTAATCTCTTCATAGGCATTAGCAGTATCTGGTGTCTTTCAGGTAGTTTTTAATATAATCCATTACTCCTTCTTCAACCGATAAAAAATTACCGTGGTAGCCTATACTTTTTAATTTTGACATATTGGCTTCGGTAAAATATTGGTAGGTATCTCTTATATCTTCAGGAATATCAATGTAGATAATATTTTCGGCAATATCTAATGCTTTAAAAATTTGAGTAGCTAAGTGGTTAAAGGTGGCAGCTTTCCCTGTTCCTAAGTTATAAATACCTGAGTGTTTTCGGTTGTTCATTAAGAAATAACATACCTCTACAACATCTTTCACATAAATAAAATCACGCAATTGCTCTCCGTCAGCATATTCTTTCTTATGACTGCGAAATAATTTAAGCTCCCCACTATTCTTTATTTGATGGAATGCATGAAACACCACAGAGGCCATTCTTCCTTTGTGATATTCATTAGGTCCATATACATTGAAGAATTTTAGTCCTGCCCAAAAAAAAGGTTTTTTACTTTGTGCTAAAGCCCATTTGTCAAACTCATTTTTTGAGTTACCATAAGGGTTTAAAGGTCTTAAGTCGGGTATTATACGCTCATCATCATTATATCCCTGCTCGCCATTACCATAAGTAGCAGCCGAAGAGGCATAAATAAGCGGTATATGGTATTGTGTACAGGCATTCCAAACTTGCTTGCTGTAATCAAGATTTAGCTCGTCAAAAACTGATTTATTAAACTCGGTAGTATCGGTACGTGCCCCTAAATGAAAAATAATTTCTACCTGTTGTTGATTCTCTTGCAACCATGTAAAAAAATGGGCTCTGTCAACAGTAAGTTTGTATTTCTTATTTTCCCAGTTATATTTTTTATTAATTTTTGAAAAATCATCAACCAATACCAAATCAGAAAAACCTTCCTGATTAAGTTTAAAAAGCAAACAACTTGCAATAAAACCTGCGGCACCTGTAACAACTATCATTTTTATTTTTAAAGTATGCAAAACTACATAAATTTATAAAAACAATGCTAAAATTTAAAAGAATATTAATAAGCATGAAAAGTCAACAAATAAGGTGTATACAGCCCTTAAACCAGCATCATCAAATGGGATTTTTACTTTTTTTAAAGTTTACTATAAAATCGTCTTTATTTTTATATCTTAGTAAAAAAATAATAATTAATAAATAAATTCATTTTGAAAAATATTGATGCTATAATTGTTGGGCAAGGAATAAGTGGAACGATACTAAGTGCTGAATTCTTAAAAAACGGAAAAACTTGTGTGGTTATAGATAATGAAACTGAACATACTTCGTCAAAAGTATCGGGCGGAGTGTATAATCCCATTGTTTTTAAACGTATTGTAAAAAGCTGGATGGTTGATGATTTACTGCCTATTGTGAATGACTGTTATAAGTATATTGAAGATTGTTGTCAACAAAAATTTCATATAAAAAGACGCATTATTAAAGTATTTGTGAATGATGAAGAGAAAGAACTATGGCTAAGAAAAACCAATGATAGCAGTTTAGAAGCCTATCTGGATAAAGAAATACAAAATCACAATTTTGACAACAGTATTAAACCTCATCATGGTTTGGCATACGTAAATCATGCCGGAAGCATATATACACGCGAATTGTTGAGCGCTTGGTGCAATTACTTGAAGTTAAACGGGAGCTACGAAAATGCCACCTTTAACTACAACGATATTGAATTTACGGGACAGCAAATAAAGTGGAAAGACTATGTTGCCAACTATTTAATTTTTTGTGAAGGATATGCAGCAAATAAAAATCCCTTTTTCCCAAATTTGCCCTTTGTACCGGCTAAAGGCGAAGTTTTAACCGTAAATATTAAACATCTGAATTGTGGTCAAGATGTGTTAAACAAAGGAGTGTTTATACTACCACAAAACGATAATACTTTTAAAGTAGGAGCTACCTATGTTTGGGATAAAATTAATTCAGACACAACTCCTGAAGCCTTATCTGAGCTTAGCAAAAAACTTGAAAAAGTTTTACAAACAGAGTTTAAAGTGATTGGACAAGAAGCAGGTATTCGCCCAAGCACCAAAGACCGAAGACCCCTGGTAGGGAGAAGTAAGCAACATGCCAATTTACTTATTTTAAACGGTATGGGAACTAAAGCGGTATTATTGGCTCCCTATTTTTCCAAACAATTATTTGAACATATTTACTTCAAAAAAAATATTCATCCTGAGGCCAATATAAATCGTTTTTATTAATTTCTTTTATACATTTGGTAAACAAACATTAAGCTCAATTGCAAAAAATAAAATTTTACATATTACAACTGCAATATTTGCTTTCTAGTATTATAGCTAAGCTATATTTACTTCAACTCCTATTTATTACCTTTAAAGGCAAGTCTCTAAAACAATGTATTCCCCACGCTTCAGTTCTAAAATCAAGCTTGGTTTTTATATTGGTATTTGGTGTAATCAATACATTTGCCACAACCTACTCAAACGATTTATCCTTTAAGCAGGTTAGTATTGAGAATGGATTATCGCAGAGTTCGGTGTTTACTATTGCCGAGGACCATTTGGGCTTTGTGTGGTTGGGAACCAGTGATGGTCTAAATATGTTTGACGGATATGAATTTGTGATATATAAGCATAAGCCCTCTAATAAAAATAGTATTTCTTCAAACTATATTACCTGTTTGCTCGAAGATAAAAATCACAACTTATGGATTGGTACCAAAGACGCAGGACTAAATTTATATGACCGAAATAAGCAACAGTTTACTCGTTTTTTTAAAAATAAAGACAATTATAAAGGTCCGGGAGGTGCCAATATTACTTATCTTTACGAGGCTAAGAATGGAAATATTTGGATAGGAACTAAAGAGGGCGGGCTTAGTGAGTATGATATTAAGACCCAACAATTCCACACCTACAAAAGCATTTATAATAATATCAACTCTATTGGCTCAAACAATATAAAGTGTATTAATGAAGATGACAATAATAATATATGGGTTTCGACAGAAGACGCAGGGCTTTATATATTAAATGTAAAAACAAAAATATTTAAAAAGGTAATAATTAATAGTACTGTTGGAAGCATTGTAAGTATTATACCTAACTATAAAGAAAGTAAGCTGTTAATAGCAAACACAGGGGAAATTCTGCAAATTAATTCGGAGAGTTATGAAATAACTTACCCGTTTTCAAGTGTGAGTACCGTAATAAAGGAGAATGATTGCGAAGTTGTAACTGCATCGGTTGATCACAGCAATAGTTTATGGCTCGGAACCGACAGTAAAGGTATTATAATAATTGACCTAAAAACAGGCAACTTTTCTCATCAAATGTATTCGCCTGAAAAAACAGAAGGAATTACAAGTAATTTTATTAAGTCCATTTATCCGGGAAATAACGGTATTGTTTATGTAGGTACTGATGGTGGTGGTCTTCAAATTTTCAATGAACACTCTATTAAGTTTGAAAATTATAAAAACAATTCCTTTAATAATAAAAGTATCAACGATGATGATATTTGGGCTATAAATAAATA
Source organism: Bacteroidia bacterium (assembly GCA_020845635.1). Taxonomy (GTDB): domain Bacteria; phylum Bacteroidota; class Bacteroidia; order UBA4408; family UBA4408; genus CAIKXD01. The sequence goes on along the minus strand of JADLFI010000004.1, from coordinate 20,349 downwards.
TCAAGATAAGATATTAGTTGGAACTTCATCAGGCGGACTTAATATATTAAACCCAACTACCAAAGAAGCTGTTTTCTTAAAACATTCTAAAAACAATCCTAATAGTCTCTCCAATAACTTTATTAGTGCCATTATTGAAGATTCCTTAGGAAACTACTGGATTTCTACACGAGGTGGCGGTATCAATATTTTCAACCCTAAAACACAAAGTTTTACAACAATTAATCATGATGCCGAAAACTCTAATTCGCTCAGCGGAGATTATATATACACCATGTATAAAACCCGTAACAATAATTTTTGGATATCTGTTAGCAATAAAGGGCTTAACCATTACAATCCTTTTACCAATAAATTTAAGAAATATAGGCATCAACCCAATAATAAAAAAAGTATTGGAAGTAATGGGATAGTTAATATTTTTGAAGACAGTAAAGGAAAAATATGGCTGGCACTTGAACAGAATGGTTTAGACTGCTTTGACCCCCTTAAAGAGGAGTTTATACATTTTACACACGACTCAAAGAATAATAATTCCTTAAGAACAAATGATGTAATTTGTGTTTTTGAAGATAGCTATAATACTATCTGGATAGGAACCAGCTCAGGACTCAATGCCTACATCCCATCTACAAAAAAATTCTTTTTCTTTGATGAACCCCAAGGATTACCTAATGGTGTAATATACTGTATTACCGAAGATCGTAATAAACATTTATGGTTTAGCACCAACAAAGGAATTTGCCAATTTAAAATTCCTCCGCCCGATATGCTTAGTAACCAGCCACAGCAGGCCTTAAACGAAATCCAAGTTTCGCTGCGAACTTATGATAAATCTGACGGGCTAGTAGGGAATGAATTTAATATTAATGCATTCTTTAAAGATGAAAAAGGAATTTTTTATTTTGGAGGAATAGCGGGACTTGTATCTTTTCATCCTGATAGCTTAAATGATAATGTTTTTACTCCCCCACTATATTTAACATCTTTCAAAATATTTGACCAGGAATTTCCATTGGATACAACTATTTTACAAAAAAAGGAAATTGTATTAAACTATAACCAAAATTATATTTCATTTGATTTTATTGCTCTTAACTACCAAAATCCGCAGAAAATAAAATACAGCTATATGCTTGAAGGTTTTGATAAAAACTGGATTGATGTCTCCAAACAAAGGTATGCCAAATACACCAATTTAGAGCCCGGAAGTTATATTTTTAAAGTTAAAGTTACTAATAGTAATGGGGTTTGGGCAGATGATTATGTTTACGTGCGCCTTGTAATTAAACCTCCCTTTTGGAAACAGACATGGTTTTATGTAATTTCAACATTATTGGTAATCTTACTTATTAGAGGAATAATATTTTTACGTGAAAGAAAATTAACCAAAGACAAAGAACATCTTGAACATCAGGTAGAACTAAGAACTCAAGAGCTTACAAATGCTAAAGAACAAGCCGAAAAATCGGCTAAGGCAAAAGAAACATTTTTGAGTACTATGAGTCATGAAATAAGAACCCCTATGAATGCCATTTTAGGAATGACACACTTGCTGATTGAGGAAAATAAAGACACTGAACTTGACCAAAATCTTAAAACGTTAAAGTTTAGTGCTGACAATTTATTGGGAATTATTAATGACATACTGGATTTTAGTAAAATAGATGCCGGTAAAGTTGAGTTTGAAGAGTCTGATTTTAATTTGAAAGAATTAGTAATTCGCATAAAAAATACTTTTTCATTGCAAACTGCCGAGAAGAATTTAATTCTTGACTTTAGCATAGATAGTAAAATTCCTGATATGCTTGTAGGCGACCAGATTAGAATAAACCAAATATTAACTAATTTAATTTCAAATGCTATTAAGTTTACACAAGTTGGGGGTATATATGTTAGTATAAATTTAAAAGAGATTACCGAAAAAAAAGCTATTATTCATTTCTCTATTAAAGATACCGGAATAGGTATTAAAAAAGAAAAACAAAAAATAATATTTGAAAGTTTTGAGCAGGCAAGTAATGATACTACACGCAAATATGGTGGTACAGGCTTGGGTCTTGCTATTACAAAGAAACTATTGGAGCTAAAAAACACTCAAATAAATATTGAAAGCAAACCGGGTGTTGGGTCAACGTTCTTTTTTGATTTCGAATTTGGATTGAGTAAGAAATCTAAAATAAAAGACAATCTAAATATTAATAATTTTAAGGAAGACAGCTTTAAAGATATAAAAATATTGCTGGTTGAAGACAATGCTATTAATCAGTTAATAGCTTCGAAATTTTTATATAAATGGGGAGCAGAAATAAATTTTGCCGAAAATGGACTAAAAGGTGTAGAACGAGTTAAAAGCAAGAAATATGATATTATACTCATGGATCTTCAAATGCCTGAAATGGACGGCTTTGAAGCCACTAAACAAATACGAGCTTTGCCTGATGAGTATTATCAACAAGTACCTATTATTGCTCTTACGGCAACAGCCGTACTTGAAGTTAGAAAGCAGGTTTTAGATGCCGGTATGAATGACTTTATTGCCAAACCATTTAATCCTACTCAGTTATATAAGCAAATAGCCAAATACTGTAATATAAAGATTTAAGAAATTACTTCTTAAAAACGCGCTCGGCAACGGTATTATTCTTATTAACCAACTGACCACAGGCTGCATCAATATCTTTTCCTCTGCTTCTGCGTATATTAACAATAACCTTATGATTTTGTAAATGCCTGGCAAAAGCCTCAAGTCTTTCAGGTGTGGTTTGTTGAAATTGCCCTCCGTCAATAGGGTTATATTCAATAATATTTACTTTGGCTTTAATTCTATAATAAAACTTAATCAATTCATCAGCATCCTTTATTGAATCATTAAAGTCCTTGAAAACAATGTACTCCAAAGTAATTCGTTCTTTGGTTTTCTCATAAAAGTAATTGATAGCTTCTGCTAAAGATTCTAAAGAATTTTGCTCATTAATTGGCATTATCTTACTTCGTTTCTCTTCATTAGCGGCATGCAACGAAAGCGCCAAATGAAATTTTACCTGGTCATCTCCCAACTTTTTTATCATCTTAGCAATTCCGGCAGTAGAAACAGTAATACGTTTAGGGGCTAAACCTAAACCCTGATGAGAAGTTAATAACTCAACCGATCTTAATACGTTTTTATAGTTTAACAATGGTTCGCCCATACCCATATATACTACATTAGAGATAGGCTTTCCGTAAAAATCTAAACTTTGCTGATGTAACAATTTTACTTGGTCAAAAATTTCATCGGAATTAATATTGCGTAAAAGTTTAAGTTTGCCGGTAGCACAAAACTCACAACTTAGAGAGCACCCAACTTGCGAAGATATACAGGCTGTCATTCTGCCTCCGGCAGTAGGTATAAGTACTCCTTCAATTACACTTCCATCATAAAGTTTAAATGCATTTTTTATAGTTTTATCACTACTTACCTGATATTCTGAAACAGTAACCGGTCTGATAATAAATTTATTTTGGAGCAGCTCCCTCAGCTCTACCGAGAGATTAGTCATTTCATTAAATGTAGTAGCCGTGTTTTTCCACAACCATTCGTATATCTGCTTGGCTCGAAAGGGCTTTTGTCCTTCTAAAGCCATTGCTTCAATAAGCTCGTTTAAACTTAAACTCCGTATATCAATTAAATGCTGACTCATTTATGTTACTTATTTACTCTTAAAAGAATTTATTGCTTTAACGGTAAATTCGCTCAGCACTAATTTCCCACTCATAGCAGCTCTTTCAGCAAGTAGGGTATCCCAATTTTCTGTTCCTTCCCAAAATATTTTCTTTAACATCATCATAGCCTCCGGATTGCTTTTGCTTAACCTTTCGGCCAAAGCATTTACGTTCTTATCAAGCTCCTCTTCTGAAGAACATACTTGTGCGTACAACCCCTTGGCACAAGCCCATTCGGCACTTTGCCACTCGGTAGCATTTATAGATAAAGAAGTAAATGCTGAAGTCCCAATTTTGCGCTCAACAGCCGGCCCAACCACAAATGGCCCAATGCCCACCGCCAACTCGCTAAGTTTTATTGAGGCAGTATTTAAAGCAATGGTAAAGTCAGCTGCCGCAGCCACTCCTACCCCACCACCAACAGCCTTCCCCTGTACACGGGCTATTACAAATTTTGGCACTTTGCGTATAGCGTTTATTACTTTGGCAAATCCTGAAAAAAATTCCCTTCCTATATTCTCATCTTTTATGTTTATTAATTCATCAAAACTAGCGCCTGCGCAAAATGCTTTATTACCGGCACTTTTTAAAACTATAACATGAATATCGTTATTTTGTCCGGCTTGCAGTATAGTTTCGGCTAACTTATTTAATAGAGAACCCGGTAAGCTATTACTTTGCGGGTGAAAAAACTCTATAGTAGCTATTTTGTTGTTGGTTTGAATTTGTACGTATTCCATAAAAATTTTTTTGCAAAGGTAGCTTTTTCGATTTCCTAATTTAAGTAAAAATTGAATTTTAAACCAAAGTTGACCGTGTTTTGTAATATTTATACAGAATTTATATAATTATTAGCATCATACTTTTTTAAAATACAAATATATTACGCTAATTAACAGCATATTACAAACATAAATCAGTATTTTGTAATCCTTTATCAAATAATAATTATGACACTATTAATGCTTTTTAAGGTTGAATAAAAATTAACCATCCAAACTCGTTCAATAAACACAAGATATTTAGAAACAATATATAATAAATCTTTTTTAAAAAAAAGTGATTTAAAAACGTAACTTGTTTTTCAAAAAAAATGTATAATTGCGATAAAAATTATTGTATTACTAAGTTTGTCATGAAAAAACCAAACAGTTCAAAGAAAGCCGCCACAGGCAAGAAAAATTTAATGAGTGAATCGGAAGGAAAAAAACCATTAAAACTAAAGCCGATTAAGTCAAAAGAAGTAAAACGTACCAAAAATCCAAGCTTTTTTGAAGAGGATGATGATTTGTTTGATGACGATATTACAAATTTTAACGACTTTGACGATTTAGATTTATCTCATGAGGACGATGATGATGATTTCTAAACAATAAATCCGGACTTTGATATTGCTTGTTTAATATTACTTTAAACACCTTTTTGAAATTACAAGAAGGTGTTTTTATTTATTGTTAAAGTTAGTCATTGTAAACTGCATTCCTGCTAAACAAAAGCTTTCTATCATATCGGCAGCTTTTATTATTCTGTCAGAAAGTTCTTGAAACTCTTCTGTTGCCCACTCTCCCAGAACATAATTAACTTGTTTACCTTTGCTAAAGTTATTGCCTATTCCAAATCTCAATCTGGCATAAACATCACTCGCTAAACTTTCCTGAATATTTTTTAACCCATTATGCCCACCATCACTCCCCTTAGGCTTTATCCGCAAAGTACCAAAAGGTAAAGCTATATCATCAGCAACTACCAATAATTTATCAGTATTTATTTTCTCTGTCTGTAGCCAATAATTTACAGCCTTCCCACTCAAATTCATATACGTAGTGGGTTTAATAATAATCATGGTTTTACCTTTCAATTTAATTTCAGTTTTAAAGGCAAGTCGCTCCAAGTTAAATGTTACCTTGTGTTTTGCGCATAAATAATCTGCTACTTTAAAACCTATATTATGTCGTGTATTTTCATATTCAGGGCCTACATTTCCTAAACATGCAATTAAAAACTTGCTCATGCTCTTACAAATGGATTATTTAATTTCTCATTTCCTATGGTTGTACTTTCGCCATGCCCCGCAAAAACTCGGGTGTTTTCGGGCAGTACATACAATTTACTTTTTATGCTATTGCTTAAAGTATTAAAGTCACCTCCGGGCAAATCAGTACGACCTATACTTCCATTAAAAAGTACATCGCCACTAATTATAAAATTATTGGATGCGCTGTAATAACAAATACTTCCGGGCGAGTGTCCCGGAGTAAATAGGATGGATAATTGTTGACCATCAATCTCAATGGTATTGCTCTCCTCCAAAAAGTAGTCAGGAGCAGGTCCTTGCTGAAAAGGCAAACCATACATCTTGGCAATGCTTCCGGCCGTTTCGTATATAGGCAAATCTAAAATATGTAACTCCGGCTTTAGTCCAAATTTTCTGGAAATGAATCGTACACCCATTACATGATCAATATGCGCATGTGTCAGCAGCAATCGTTGTGGAACAAGATTCTTTTCGTTCAAGAAAGTTATAATAGTACTTTCTTCATCAGCATTTGAACATCCGGGATCAAAAATTATACATTCTTTATTGTCGCTATAAAGAACATAAGTATTTTCACTAAAAGGATTAAATGTAAACCACTTTAAATGTAACGCCATAGTTATGTTAATTAAATTATACCTTCTTTTAACAGGTCGTGCAAATGAACAAATCCGGCAACAGCACCTTGCTTGGTAACAATTATCTGAGAAATATTACTTTTTTGCATAATACTTAAAGCATTAATAGCAAGCTCATCAACATCAATGGTTTTAGGATTATTACTCATTATATCTAAAGCCACTATTTCTTTAATATTATCATATCTTTCCATCATTCTGCGTATATCTCCATCGGTAATAATTCCAACTAATTTTTCATTGTCTAAAACTGCAGTAGCTCCAAGCCTTTTTGAAGATATTTCAACTATTACCTTCTTTATAGAGTCATGAATATTTACCTTAGGGTTTTGATTTAGTGCTGCCAAATCACCAACTTTTAAATACAATTTCTTTCCTAAGGCACCTCCAGGATGAAACCGGGCAAAATCACTACTATTAAAGTCACGACATTCCAAAAGGCATATAGCAAGTGCATCGCCCATTACCAGTTGGGCAGTAGTACTGCTGGTAGGTGCCAAGTTATTAGGGCAAGCTTCTTTCTCAACGGTGCAATTAATTATATAATCGGCTTGTTGGGCTAAGTATGAATTTACATTCCCAACCAAAGCTATTAGTTTATTTCCGGCATTTTTTAACAATGGCACCAACACTTTAATTTCAGGAGTATTTCCGCTTTTTGACACACAAATAATAATATCGGGGTTCTGAATAATTCCCAAATCGCCATGAACAGCATCGGCAGCGTGCATAAAAACAGAGGGTGTGCCAGTAGAATTAAAGGTAGCCGTAATTTTTTGTGCAATTATTGCGCTTTTGCCCACTCCGGTAACTATTACACGTCCTTTTGATTGATATATTTCTTGCACTGCAGCGCTAAAATTATCGTCAATATAATTTAACAAAGTACCAATACTTTGAGCTTCGGTTTTGATAGCTGAGTAAGCTATTGCCTTAATTTGGTCGGTAGTTTTCAATTATTAATATATTTTGATATAAAATTATATATTTTTTTTCTTTGATTCATCACAATTTATTATATCTTTACAACTGCAAATTAGCACAATTTTTTTTATTAATCATTCTCATTAAATATTGAAAATAAAATGTCAGATATAGAAACTGTATCACTTAATGAATCTTTGCATAAATACTTTGGATTTGATAGCTTTAAAGGTGAACAGGAAGCAATTATTACAAGCTTACTAAGCGGCAAAGATACTTTTGTTATAATGCCAACCGGTGGTGGTAAAAGCATGTGCTATCAATTACCTGCATTAATAAGTCTGGGTACAGCTATAATTATTTCACCGCTTATTGCTTTAATGAAGAATCAGGTTGATGCCATTAGAAACTTTGGCACCGAAGATGGGATAGCACACTTCATGAATTCCTCGCTAACAAAATCAGAAATTACAAAAGTAAAAAAAGATATTTCCGAAGGAAAAACCAAGTTGTTGTATGTTGCCCCGGAATCTTTAACTAAAGAAGAAAATATAAATTTTTTGCGAGATATAAATATTTCTTTTTTTGCTATTGATGAAGCCCATTGTATATCAGAATGGGGGCATGATTTTAGACCTGAATACCGAAGATTAAGACCAATTATTGAGCAAATAGGAGCAGTACCTATAATAGCCTTAACAGCAACTGCCACACCAAAGGTACAACAAGATATTATTAAAACATTAAACATGAATAATGCTAATGTTTTTAAATCTTCTTTTAATCGCTCTAATCTCTATTATGAGGTAAGGCCAAAGCAAGATGTTATAAAAGAAATCATTAAATATATTAAACAAAACTCCGGCAAATCAGGAATTGTATATTGTTTAAGCCGCAAAAAAGTTGAAGAAATAGCAGAAACACTTAAAGTTAACGGAATACGTGCTTTACCTTACCACGCAGGACTTGATGCAAGCACAAGAGCATTACACCAAGATATGTTTTTGATGGAAGAAGCTGAGGTTATTGTAGCAACAATTGCCTTTGGAATGGGTATTGATAAACCCGATGTGAGATATGTAATACATCATGATGTTCCAAAGTCGCTTGAAGGCTATTATCAGGAAACAGGACGTGCGGGACGTGATGGAGGTGAAGGTAACTGTATTGCTTTTTATCATTATGATGATATTGTAAAGCTCGAAAAGTTTATGAAAGGTAAGCCGGTGGCCGAACAAGAAATAGGAAAGCAGTTACTTCAAGAAACCGTAGGTTATGTTGAATCATCAGTATGCCGAAGAAAAACATTACTGCATTATTTTGGAGAAGAGTACAATGAGAACAAATGCAACTCTATGTGCGACAATTGCCGTCACCCTAAGCAAAAGTTTGAAGCTGAAGATAGTTTATCTTTAGTACTTGACACGGTGATGTGCATAAAAGAAAAATTCAAATCAAAACATGTTGTAAATGTATTAATTGGTCAGAAAAACGCAGCTACCAAATCATATAAACATGAAGGTCTTGAAGTATTTGGGAAAGGCTCAAATGAAGATGAGAAGTATTGGGTTGCCGTAATTCGCCAAGCATTAGTAAATAACTACCTGAAAAAAGATATTGAAAATTATGGTTTACTAGGTCTAACAGAAAAAGGTAAAGAGTTTTTAGAAAACCCACACAGTATATTGTTTACACGAGATATTGATTATGAGTCATCAGGTGATGATGATGATATTATTACCAATGGCTCCGGACAAAGAGGAGGAGCAGCCGATGAAACATTGTTTGCCCTATTAAAAGATTTAAGGAAAAAAATTGCCAAAAAACAGAACGTACCTCCGTACGTAGTATTTCAAGACCCTTCGTTAGAAGACATGTCCATACAGTACCCAATAACTATGGACGAAATGAAACAGATTACAGGGGTAGGTGCCGGAAAGGCTATGCGTTTTGGGAAAGAATTTATTGATTTAATTGCAAAATATGTAGAAGAGAATGAAATTACTCGCCCTATGGATATGGTAGTTAAATCGGTAGTAAATAAAAGTGGTGCCAAGGTTTATATTATTCAAAGTATAGACAGAAAATTGTCGCTAACTGATATTGCCAAAGCAAAAGGTATGACGATGGACGAAGTAATTAGTGAGATTGAAAGTATCGTGTCGTCAGGAACTAAAGTAAATATTAATTACTATATTAATAGTGTTATTGATGAAGATAAGCAAGAAGAGATTTATGAATATTTCAGAGAATCTGAAACCGATAGTATTGATGTAGCTTTAAAAGAATTGGGTGAAGAAGATTATAATGAAGAAGAAATTCGATTAATGCGTATTAAATTTATTGCAGAATTAGGTCATTAATTTTATATTGTTTTGCGCACCAACTTTTATATTTTTAAATATAAATGTAGTTGTTAATATCATCGTAGAAAATATCATAAACTAAAACCTAAGAAAGATTGAAGATTAAATAAGAAGTTGTAAAAACAGTTGTTTACAATAAACTTTTCGTATAGAAATAATAATCGTTTAGCTTCCTACTTCATCAGTTAGTTGGAAAAGAAATTATCAAACAAATTAAACCTAACTGCTTTAATTTCTATATTATCATTACAAAAGATAATTTAGGTACATAGTAAATGGTGTAGTCTATTTAAGATGATAACTATTTTACAAGAAATTTCCTTTGCTAAATGTTGAAAGCTTGTGTTAAATGCCTACCGGTAATTGCTTTATAAAGATTTATAGAAAACATGAAGAAATAAACTTAGCTTTAGGAATGCAAAAGTTTATACAAAAGAAATTAAAGCCTGAGAAATAGTTGGGCGGTACATTTTAAAATTGGATAAGTACTTTAAACAAGTCATAAAAAAAATATTTTTAAACATCATATTCTCCCTACTGTATGCCCTTCAAGTTATTTTACTGCTTTTCTTTAATTTCAAGAGGTTTAACGGTATTAATGCTGGTTAAATAAACGCCAGTAAAAATAAGTAAGGTTGAGATTATTTTTATATAATCAATATTGTCCTGCCCAACGATAACTGCAAACAAAGCGGTTAACAGGGGCTGCAAGTAAATATATGTTCCGGCAATGGTTGGGCTTAAACTTTTAAGCGCATAAGTATTTAATATATAAGCCAAATATGTTGACAAAAAAACCACAAAAACCACTTCCCATAAGGCATACTGAGGAAAATTCGCCCATTTCACATCTTGCAGTTCATTGAACCCGAAAGGTAATACCATAAAAAACCCTACCAGGAAAACCCATTTAATTACGGTTATGGTATGATATTTTTGCATTAAAGGTTTTACCAATATTAAATAAAGCCCCCACGAACAGGCGTTAATTAAAACAAATAAATCTCCCCAGTTAACCGTTCCAAAATTTCCTTTTCCTGATGAACTCAAAATTAAGTAAACAGCCCCTGCCAAACCAATAAATACACCTGTAATTCGTATTAATGAGAATCTTTCGGATAAAGAGATATAGCCCATAATAAGTACTAATATAGGAGTACATACCATCATAATAGAGGCATTGATGGGTGTAGTAATACTTAAACCTTTGAAGAACAATAACTGATTGATGGCAATGCCAAATATACCACATAAGAAAAGTCTGAATCGGTCTTCTTTATCAATTCTTTGACCCGGGATAAAAAAGGCAGTAATCCAATATAAAATCCCTGCGCCAACTACCCTCAACAAAATAAAACCCGAAGGTTGAATGTATTTGTCCAATACATCTTTTGCTATAGAATAGTTGATGCTGTATATTAAATTTGCAGCTAACAAACTTAAATGCCCAAACATTGATTTATTCATAGTGATATGCTTAATTGCCAATCATTAATTTGTTGAATAATCTATTGAAATAATACTATTGGTTGAACTCCTTTTTTAAGGCTTCAATAGTTGATTTGGCGCTTCCTATAAATATTTTATTATTCACTATAACTGTTGGGCGTTTTAAGAAAGTATATTCTTGAAGTATATAATTTTTATAGTCTGTTTCGTTTAAAGCTTTTTTATTTAACTCCATAGCTCTGTATTTTAAAGCTTTTCTGCTAAAGAGCGCCTCGTAAGAACCTGCCATCATGGCCATTTCATCAAGCTGTTGCGGGCTTATTTTCTCGGTTTTAATATCTTGTATAATAACATTACTGCCAATATTCAGTTCTGAAATAATTCGTTGGCAAGTGCTGCAAGTTTTTAAGCAATAAATTTTTTTCATAACAAAACACAAATTAAAGTAAAATATTACAAATGAAAATATTTTTGAGTATTTTGGCGGAAGTTACCTATTAATGTGGAAGCAACTAAAGATAATCCTATTCAAAGTTTTAAAACTTCAAGACTGATATGGCCTGTTGTGATTGGCTTGGGCGTTGCCTCCATTATGCTATATCGCAATTTTACACCGGGCGCTTTTGAAAATGTTCACTTTAATGCTAAAAGCTATTTTTGGATGAGCATGGCTTTTTTAATGGTTGTATTGCGCGATTGGGCTTATATGTTGCGCATAAGAGTACTAACCGACAATTTTTTAAACTGGCGAAAAGCCTTTCAGGTAATTATGTTATGGGAATTTGCCTCGGCTGTTATTCCTCCAAGCCTTGGAGGTGGTTTTGCTGTAGCCATATATCTGCTAAATAAAGAAAAAATTGAATTAGGAAAAAGTGTCTCAGTTATTTTGTTCTCCTCTCTTCTTGATGGAATTTTTCTGGGGATTATGGCTCCCCTAGCCTATTTCCTGGCAGGTGGCGAAAATTTATTTGTAAGTTTAAATATTCAGGTGCCGGAGTTTCTGTCATATATAATAAATACCAAGAGCATATCTATGACCTTTTGGTTAGTATATATTGTAGTTATTTTATATAAACTTTTGGTAGCCTACGCTTTATTTATAGATGCTAAAGCAGTTAAAAACTTCTTGGTTACTGTGTTTCGTTTACCTTTATTGCGAAAGTTTGCCACTGCAGCACAACATACCGGTGATGAAATGATTATGGCAAGTGCCGAGCTAAAAGGGAAAAATTTTAGTTATTGGTTTTACTCCATACTAACTACCTTTATTAGTTGGAGTGCACGGTTTTTAATCATCAATTTTATTATAGCCGCATTCAGCCCATTATATATAAACCATTTGTTGTTGTATAGCAAACAAATAATTATAGGCATTTTAAATATTGTTAGTCCAACCCCAGGAGGAAGCGGTTTGGCAGAAATTATGTTCTCACAGTTTTTCAAAGCCGAACTTCAAAATAATCTCACTTTAGCAACAGCCTTGGCCTTATTATGGCGATTAATAAGCTATTATCCATATATTTTTGCAGGAGCCATTATTTTACCTCGATGGGTAAAGCGTGTTTATGATAAGAAGTAAGGCAAAAATATGATTATCGTTTTAGCTTATCAACAATCTGTTAATCATATAATTATGTCTTGCAACATTTTTTATAAAGTTGAAGTATTTTAGATTGTATATTTGTACGTTAATAATGCGTAAATTATGCCAATCATACCATTTGATAATACCGAAATAGCCTTTGCCTCAAAAAATGATGCTGATTTAAATCGCTCATATATGCTTTTTACCTTAGTAAGTCGTACGTCATGGGTAAAAATAGGAAAAGTACTTACCAATGCCGCTTTGGGTTTACATTTACCAATAAGCGGACTAATTAAAGCTACTATTTTTAAACAATTTTGCGGAGGCGAGAATATAAAGGATTGTGCACACACTATTAAATCCTTAGGCGATTATAATATAGGTACAATTCTTGATTATAGTGTAGAAGGTAAAGACAACGAAGCCGATTTTGACTATACAGCACAAGAGATAAAGGAAACAATTAAAGAGGCTGTTAAAAACAAGAATATTCCTTTTGGAGTGTTTAAACCAACCGGAATGATTCGTTTTGCTTTACTTGAAAAAGTCACTGCCAAAGAAACATTAACCACCTCTGAAACCCAAGAGTGGCAACGCGCCAAGGACAGAGTAAAACAAGTTTGTAACAGTGCTGCCGAGGTAAATATTCCTATTTTTATAGATGCTGAGGATAGTTGGATTCAAGGCGCCATAGATGATTTGACCGAAGAAATGATGAGCCTTTTTAATAAAGAAAAGGTAATTGTTTACAATACTCTTCAAATGTATCGTCATGATAGAATTGCCTATTTAAAACAATTGCACACCCGTGCTGTTAACGGTGGATATAAAATAGGATTAAAACTGGTGCGTGGTGCCTATATGGAAAAAGAGCGCGAAAGAGCTGCACAAATGGGTTATCAGGATCCGATAAATAAAACCAAAGCCGATACCGACCGCGATTATGATGCTGCGCTGGATTTTTGTGTTGAACACATAAACGATATTTCAATTTGTGCCGGAACACACAATGAGCAAAGTTCACAGCACTTAGTCAACCTAATGGAGAAACATAAAATTACACCTAACGATAAGAGAATTTATTTCTCGCAATTGCTAGGTATGAGTGATCATATATCTTATAACTTAGCACGACTTGACTACAATGTAGCCAAGTATGTTCCTTACGGGCCTATCAGAAATGTTTTGCCTTATTTAATTAGACGGGCTGAGGAAAATACCTCGGTAAAAGGACAAACAGGACGTGAGTTAAGTTTGTTGATTAAAGAAAAACAAAGACGTAAAAAAACTTATTGATTAAATAACTAATGTATGATAGAATTTGAGAGAATTATCCTTGATAACGGATTAAGGATAATATATCATGAAGACAAATCAACCCCGCTAGTTTGCATGAATATTTTGTATGATGTTGGGGCACGTGATGAAGACGAGAATCATACCGGGTTTGCCCATTTATTTGAACATTTAATGTTTGGAGGTTCAATAAACATTCCGAGCTACGATGAGCCTTTGCAAATGGCCGGGGGCGAGAATAATGCCTTTACCAATAATGATATTACTAACTACTACTTAACACTTCCGGCCGAGAATGCCGAAACAGCCTTTTGGTTAGAAAGCGACCGTATGCTGAGTTTAGCCTTTACTACAAAAAGTTTAGAAGTGCAAAGGCAGGTGGTTATTGAGGAGTTTAAACAACGTTACCTAAATCAGCCCTATGGCGATGTAGCGCTATTGCTAAAACCCTTAGCCTATAAAGTTCACCCCTATCGTTGGAATACTATAGGAAAAGAAATTTCGCATATAGAAAATGCTACGATGGACGAGGTAAAAAGTTTTTTCAAAAAGTATTATCATCCTGGAAATGCCATTATGGTTGTTGCAGGCAATATTTCACGCCAGCAGGTTGAGCAATGGAGCAATAAATGGTTTGGTCCTATTGAAGCAAAACCTAAGGCAGAGCGTAACTTGCCCAAAGAACCAATACAAACCGAGGCCCGCAAACAAACAGTATATCGCGATGTTCCGGCCAATAGCATTTATAAAGCCTGGCATATCTGCAATCGTAAAGATAAAAGTTATCATCATTTCGATTTAATTTCAGATATCTTAAGTAATGGAAAATCATCACGCCTTTATTTATCATTGGTTAAAGAAAAGAAAATGTTTACCGATATCAGCGCCTATGTAAGTGGCGATATGGATAATGGCTTGTTTATAGTTTCAGGAAAGCTGACTCAAGGAACTGATGTTGAAGAGGCCGAAAAAGAAATTGACCAACATGTTTATTATTTTACAAATCAAACCTTATCGGAAAATGAGCTCCAAAAAGTAAAGAACAAAGTGGAAAGCCTATTAGAGTTTTCAAATACTAATATACTAAATAAAGCCATGGCCTTGGCATATTTTGAATTATTGGGCAATGCCGATATGCTAAATGCCGAAGGCCTAAAGTATGCACAAATAACCGTTGATGATATTCGTAATACAGCACAAAAATATTTTAAACCCGAAAACTCCGTTACGCTATATTATCTGATGAATCAACTCAAAGAACAAAACAACTAACAGCGTATGATATTAGATAGAAAACAAGCTCCGCATAATTCAATTAATTTTAGTTTCCCTGAAATTAAACCTCAAAAATATGTTTTACCCAATGGAATCCCTTTATATGTATTTGATACCGGCTCACAAGAATTATGCAAGATTGAATTGGTATTTACTGCCGGAGATTATTATGAAAGTAATCCGCTGATTGCCTATGCCACTAATGCTTTGATGCGCGAAGGTACAATTTCAAAAACCGCTTCGGAAATTGCCGAGCAACTTGATTTTCATGGCGCTTTTCTTGAACTCTCTATCTACAATGATAAATCATCAGTAGTTTTGTATAGTTTAAATAAACATTTAAATAAAACGCTTCCTGTATTAATAGACATAATTCAACATGCTAATTATCCCGAAAAGGAGGTAATTTTATTCAAAACCAATCAAAAGCAAAAATTTTTGGTTAATCAACAAAAAGTTGATTTTGTGGCACGCAATTATTTTAATAAGTTATTATTTAATCAAAGCCCCTACAATCAATTTATAGTAGAAAGCGATTATGATAAGATAACACCTGAACAATTGCAAAAATTTTATTATCAGCAATACCAAAATAATAATTGGTATATTGTAATGGCCGGAAAGATTCATCAAGAACAAATATTGGAGTTAACACAAACACTAGGGCAGCTTCATTTGCATGGAGAAAAAACCGATGTTGCCTATCAAAACAATATTGGTGCCGGGCAGAAACAGTATATTGAAAAAGCCGATGCCTTACAAAGTGCTATAAGAATAGGACGTAGATTATTTAATAAAAAACATGAAGACTATTACGGTATGCTTGTTTTAAATACCATTTTGGGCGGATATTTTGGAAGTAGGTTAATGGCAAATATTAGAGAAGATAAAGGATATACTTATGGTATAGGCTCGGGAATTGTATCGTTACAACATGATGGTTTTTTCTGCATCAGTACCGAAGTGGGAACCGAGGTAACACAAGATGCATTAAATGAAATTTATAAAGAAATAGAACAATTACAACAAGAACCTGTAAGTAACGATGAACTTAATCTCGTAAAAAATTATATGCAAGGTACTTTTTTAAGGAGTGTTGACGGCCCTTTTGCTTTATCCGATAAATTTACTGCCATAAATGATTACGGATTAACTAACAATTATTATATTAACTACGTAGAGTATATAAAACAAGCCAAAGCCGAAGATATTATGCGTTTGGCTCAAAAATATTTGAATAAGAGTGATTTAAGTCAATTAGTAGTAGGTAAATTATAGTGTTAATTCAATGTTTAATTTTAAAAAAAATTATTATCTTTGTTGGTCAATACCTAAGATGAAAAGAATATTCTCTTTATTATTTATATTATTGTTGTTTGGGCTTCAAGCTATAGCGCAGCCTATGGCCGCACCATCAGTAAGAACTATACGAGTTATTGATGACACCTCAGTAGAACTCTGCTGGCCCTCGGCACCTCCTTTAAATGGTAATACCTTTGATGAGTATCAGATTTTTTATTCCAACTCACCCAATGGCCCTTTTAATATGGTGCAAACCATCAATGTTTACTTAACCACTTCAACTACCATTACATCTTTGCCGGTGGTAAACACATCCAGATATTTTTATTTGGTTACTCGTTTTAATTCCAATCAATTATCAACTCATTCAGACACAATACAATCTATTAACCTGAATGTAATACAGGGTGCTAATGGTCACATGGAGCTAAGCTGGAATCCTATACATACCCCTGCTTTTCCAAGCACCGAAGGAACCTATAGAGTTTACCGTAGAATTTTGCCGGCACCCGGATATACACAATTAGGCAATGTAAGCACCCCTAATTATAGTGATAGTTTAATTTATTTCCCTGTTTGTAACGAAACTATTTATTATAGGATTGATTTAGGCGATCAAGCTGCAGGTTGTTTGTCGGTAAGTAATGAAAAGGAAAGTACATTTGTAAATACTATTCCTGATGCCCCAACTCTTAAAACTGTTACTGTTACCGGTGCAGCACCACTTCAGGATGTTACATTAACTTGGGATATAAGTCCGTCACCGGATGTTAAAGGTTATTATGTTTATCAGTTAAATAATACCGGAAGTCCGGTGCAGGTGGCTGATGTGCCAGGTCGATTAAGTATTACTGCTACTTTAACCTCATTAGAAGGTTCGTTCCCCAATACATTATCAGAAACCTATAGAGTAGCTGCCTATGATAGTTGCGGAAATACCGGCTCGCCTAGTTTGTTTCATCATACTATTTTCCCAAAAAGTAAACTTGAAACATGTGATGGGACTATTGAAATAAGCTGGAATAAATATACTAACTGGCCACAAGGAGTTGGAGCTTATGAAATTTATGTAAGTCAAAATGCAAGTCCTTATTCATTATTGGCAACTGTAGGTCCTAACGACACTACTTATACCCATTTATCATTAATACAAGGAACCCTTTATACATACAAAATTAAAGCCATTGATGCCAGTGGATTTTTATTCTCCGAGTCAAGTTATACCGAGATAATCGCTGATGTTCCTGTAAGACCTGCATTTTTGTATTTTAAATATGCAACTGTAACCGGTATCCGTTCAGCTGAACTTATGTTATATCATGATACAACAGCTGATATTACGGAATATGTAATTATGCGTTCAGAAAATTTAGGCGACACTTTTGACACTCTTGCAACTATTCCTTTTGACCCTAATAATGCCTTCTTGGTATATGAAGATACTACGAATTGTTTAACCTATAAGAAGAGTTATGTATATAGAGCTGTTGCCTTTAACTTATGTGGTCAACCGGTTTATAATTCGGATAATATTGCCAAAACAATATTCTTACGGGCAGCATCTGAATTAGATATGGAAAATACAATTTCCTGGTCTGACTATGAAAACTGGAACGGGAATGTCCGCTCCTACAAAGTATTTAGAGGATTTCAAGGTGTTTTTAGTGATATCCCGGCAGCTACTATTCCGTATGGAAGCAATACCTACTATGATGATATAGCCAACAGAATTTCAAAAGATGGAGAGTATTGCTATTATGTACAGGCTTACCAAGGTTTAGATACCATTAATTTCTTTGCCGACAGTAGTCGCTCAAATAAGATTTGTGTTAAGCAAATGAAAACTTTTTATATGCCAAATGCATTCCAGCCTGATGGTGTAAATAAAATATTTAAACCTGCATCAACTTTCTTAAATACCAATAATTACTTGTTCCAGATATTTACAAAATGGGGCGAAAGGGTGTTTGAAACAACTGAACCAACTACAGGATGGGATGGTACTATTAATGGGAATGAAGCACGAATGGATGTTTACATTTATAGGATAACTTTCCAAAACGAAAACTTTGAAACCAAAGAATACAGGGGCACGGTTACCTTACTGCGGTAGCGTTAATAAAAATTCTTCTTTTCTTTAACTTTTAATTTTAGCATAGTGCTTGGCCTATATCTGTCATCGCCAAACCAGTTGTGCAAAGCAGTTAGTTCGTTTAATACTTTCTCAATTCCTATCTCATCGGCCCACTTTAAAAGCCCTTGCTTGTAGTTTACCCCTTTTACCATAGCCATATCCAAATCTTCTCGGGTAGCTATGTTTAATAACAGAGCTTCAGCAGCCTCGTTAATAAGCATACTCATAATGCGTATAAATATTTGTTGCATCAGGGTTTCATCAGTATTTGGATGAGGCTTGCTCTCGCTAGTATAATCATAATATCCTTTTTTTGTTTTACGACCAAAAAGGCCGGCCTCAAAGAGCCTTTTCTGTGTAAGCGAAGGTCGGTAACGTGCATCATAAAAAAACTGCTGCCATACGGTTTCGGTTACTCGGTAATTAACATCATTACCAATAAAATCCATTAATTCAAAGGGACCCATTTTAAATCCTCCTAACAATTTCATAGCATTATCTATGGTGGCAAAATCGGCCATGCCCTCCTCGTAAATTTTTATTGCCTCGCCATAATAAGGACGAGCCAAACGGTTTACAATAAATCCGGGAGTGTCTTTTGCCAGCACCGTAGTTTTTCCCCACGATTTGATAATATGATTAGCCTGTTCGGCAACGGCCTTTGTAGTGGTTAACGATGGAACTATTTCTACCAAAGGCATAAGCACCGGAGGATTAAAAAAATGAATTCCAATTACCCGCTCTTTATGGGAACAAGCGGCAGCTATGGCGGCTATTGATAAGGAGGAAGTGTTACTGGCTAAAATACAATGCTCATCAATTATTTTTTCAATACTGCCAAACAACTGCTGTTTTACCATAAGATCTTCAACTATTGCTTCAATGACTAACTGACATCCTTCAAAAGCATTTAAATTGTTAACTGCTTGTATATCTTTTAATATCCTTTGTTTCTCATTTTCATTAATCTTATTTTTCTCTACTAATTTACTTAATGATAATTGGATATTATCAAGAGCTTTCTGAAGCATATCCTTATTATTATCATATAACACCACTTGACAATTACCGGTTGCGGCCACTTGCGCAATTCCCGAGCCCATGGCACCGGCTCCTATGACACCTACTTTTAATTTCATATTTGTTAGCTTAGCAATACTGTTAAATACAATTATTATAAAAATGTAAATAGTTTCAGATGCAAATATAATTGTTAGTAACAATGTTTACACTAAACTATCGCAAATCAATAAGTTTAGCTAGGTATATAATCAATAAACTAAAGTCAATTAAAATGAATATTGAAAGAACATTGATTATTTGTTCCTTTTGAGGTGCTGCCGATACAATTTTTTTATTCTGTTATAGTGTAATTTAGTTGGATAATGAATAAATTTACAAAAAAATACTAATGCCATCAAATAATAATAACATTATAAGTATTTGGGCTATTATAATTATTACAGTAATAGGCATTAATCCACTATATGTCCATGCACAGCACGACAGTATTCATAACATATAGGGATTAAACGAAGCTATGCTTTGATTTAATCCTGTGTTGAATAAAGCTTCCGGAGCTCAGTTGCAAGTAAAATATATTATGGGGTTTTAAAAAATTAGTTGTGCCTTTAAACAAT
>JADLFI010000003.1 GCA_020845635.1 Bacteroidia bacterium | reverse complement strand
CTGCTGCAAAAAAAGCCGCTCCTAAAAAAGCTGCTGCAAAAAAAGCCGCTCCTAAAAAAGCTGCTGCAAAAAAAGCTGCTCCTAAAAAAGCTGCTGCAAAAAAAGCCGCTCCTAAGAAAGCCGCTAAGAAAAAATAAGCTGTGAAGTTTATTGTAAAAAAAAATCTCTCCAATCGGAGAGATTTTTTTTTGCTTTATTCTTTATAGTTTGATACTTCTCTTTATGGTTCGTATTAGGATATAGCATTTCACAAATAGAAATTCCCTTCAAGAACAAACAAAAATTTTCTTCAATTAATTTATTACTTCAGAATTGTTATTATTTGATTTAAAAGCTAATTTTACTGCATGAATAAAAAAGAAATATTAATAGTTGTTGGGACACGCCCTAATTTTATTAAGGTTACTCAATTTAAGAAAGTAGCCGAGAAATTTGACCATATCAATATTAAAATTGTTCATACCGGACAACATTTTGATACTAAAATGGCCGATGTTTTTTTTGAGCAGTTTAAACTTTATCCTGATATTTTTCTGAATATAAAACCTGCTTCAGCCAACACCCAAATGGCTGAAATTATGTTGAAACTTGAAGAGGAAATTTTAAAACATAAACCTGATTTAGTGATGGTAGTTGGTGATGTAAACTCTACATTTGCCGCGGCTTTAACAGCTAATAAGCTGAACATAAAAATTGCTCATCTTGAAAGCGGATTAAGAAGTTTTGACACTACAATGCCTGAGGAGCATAATCGTGTATTAACTGATGCTATTACTAATTATTTTTTTGTTACCGAACAAAGTGGTTATGATCATTTAATTAATGAAGGTAAAGATAAAAGTAATATTTTCTTTGTAGGAAATACTATGATAGATACTTTGGTAGCTTATGCCGAACAAATTGAGAAATCGAGTATCAGAGAAACTTTAAAACTAGATAAGCAGGAATATGTATTAATGACTATGCACCGCCCGGCTACTGTTGACAGTAAGGAGGGGCTTATTCTCTTGGCAGAGTTAATTGATAAGTTGAGTAAGTTTGTAAAAATTGTTTTTCCTATTCATCCACGCACCTATCATAATATTGAAAATTTTAATCTCAACAAAAATTTTAAAGAAAACAACTATCTTATATTAACCGAACCACTCGATTATTTTGCTTTTCAGAAACTCGTTAAAGATGCCAAATTAATTCTTACCGATAGTGGAGGCATACAGGAAGAATCAACCTTTCTGAAAATACCTTGTTTAACCTTACGCCCTAACACCGAAAGACCTGTAACTATTACTGTAGGCTCTAACCAATTGGTTGCTTTTGATGTGGATATCATTATGCAAAAAGTAAATGAGATATTAAATGGGAGCTACAAGAAAGGTAACATTCCACCCTTATGGGATGGCAAAACTACTGAGCGCGTAATGGAGGTGCTGAACAACTTGTTGTAACTTTTATTTATCGCTTTTAACCTTATAAATTAAACTTTTTAAAATCGGTAATTACCTCATATTTTTTGTTTACTTTATACATAAAGTGTCTCAGCGCTTTTAAATTATGCGGACTTAATAATTTGGGATGGGAGAGAAGGTGAAGTAAACTTTCTGATTTCAAATAATTATAATAGGTATGATTTTTCCAAAAATTCATTAACTCAACCGAGGCCGACTCTTCTACCACTCCATGTAAAGAAACCTTCTTGTTGTTATTACTGATTACATGTGCCGCACCTTTTCCTGAGCCCCATGGTTTATCTTCTAAAATAAAATTATTGAACCTAAATACAAAAGAATTTATTATTCTATTTAAACCCGAAAGATGAATTTGAGAAATACTATATTCTTTAAAATAGCCTTTTGGGTTTACAATACAACAATCATCTTCAAAATGATAAATTCTTTGTGAGGGAGCATGACTAAAATCTAATACACAGTTGTTACTTTTACTTGAAAAGCCTGGATACACACTAAACTCATAACATATATTTTTTTGCTTAAAAAAATGGTAGAACTTTTCGAAAGGTTGAATAAATAAACCTCCGGCTCTGAATCCCTCAATAGCAGGTTTAACTTTACTTTTAAGTAAAATTTCATTCAAATGGTTATAGGCTTTTAATAGCAAATCATCGGTTTCAGGTTGACTCAAATCGCAAACCGAATAGCGTGTAGTATTACTTAAATCCCACTGATTTATTTCAGGTTTATAAACTGCATCTAACCAATGAGGATGAAGATGTAGATAAACATAATGCCCGCTATTTGCAATATTAATGATTTGTTCTTCAATCGTTGTATAGTCGTTCTGTGCTTGTAGGTGTTGAACACTTATTTCACGCAGGCGCGTTAAGTAGAGTATGTCCACAAAAAAAATAGCTTTTGCATTTATTTCTGATAAAACCTTTAGCAACTCATTTGTTGGTTGTATTATACAATTCCGGGCATTTCCGCTTCGTGAGCCTAAAAATAATTCGTAATCAAAAGTGAGTAATATGTTTTTTGTTTGGCTCATAAAATTACTTCTCTGTTTTTTTCGTAATCAATAACATCAACAACAGGTTTTTGCCCTTTGAGTCTTTGCTGGGTGGCAATCATCCAATCGTATATCAGGCAATAGGTGCTGTTTATATCAAGTTTCCATAAATAACCTTTTTTGACTTTAGCTCCAAACCGTAGTTTAAACTCTTGCATACCTTGCTGTTTGGTGCCTGTAACATCACTCAGGCGGCATCCGCCCCAGATATATTTTTTCACCTGCTTGTTCTTTAAAAACTTGATAATTTCGTATTGAAGTAATTTAATACTGCCATTTTGCTGGGTAGGGTTTTTGGCGCCTCCATATAGATAATTAGCCTCTTTTGAAGTATAGCTTACAATAGCACCCCCTTCCAAAATATCATTAAAATATAGGTTGGTCAATAAAAAATTATCTTTACCTAAATATTGCTGCATTCGCTCAAAATGTTGAATAGTGTCGTAATAAACATTCTGTCGGGCATGAACATCTTTATAGACTTCATAAAAAGCTTGTAGCTCTTGAGTATTGTGTCTAACACTCACAGCATTTTGAAAGCTGCTTACTTTACGTATAGCATTTCTGTATTTTGGTGAAAATTCATTAAAAATATCCTCCATCGTTTTATTATCCAGCTCGGAATACAACTGTCCGAAAGGGCACGATACTGCATTGTCGGGGTAAGCATAAAAAACATCCCACACATAAGGTTGAATAATGCGATGGTATTTTTTTTCTGATTTTAATACTTCTACGGCTTTGTTCAAAAAAACTCTCTCTTCTTCATGTCCTAATCTTTCGCCCTTACACATTGGCGGATACATAATTTGCATAAAATTAAACACCCACTTATGATAAATCCTGAAAGGCATAAATATCTTATTGTCATGATGAATGAACCCGGTTTTGAAACCACTATTCTGCTCAAAGCGGTGGTAGTTTGGAGTAAAAAAGATAGGATAATCATTAGGATATAAATGATTAAATCCGGAAAAAGTATTTGGGTCTATAATTTCTACTATCACAAGTAACTTATCAGGTAAAAGAATTTGCAAAATAAGAAAAAAAAATAGAGATATTCTGAGGAAATTTGAGCGATAAAAAATAAAATAATCTGAATGAGATATATTTTGTTACTTTGCATAGTTTAGTCATGATGTGAAATGGTCGTTAAGCTTATTTTTTTATGATTATTTGAACTGTTTTGATTGATGTTTTTATTGGAGGTATTGATAAGTAAATATAAGTAATTGAATTAATTTATGTTGTTATTAAGTAAGTCGGTTGATTTGTTTTTTGGAATTTTATTAAGTAATAAAACATACCGAAAAAGTCTTTTTAAAGCTGCCGTAAATCATGAGTTGCGCAATAGTCGCTATGGGCGCATGGCTTTAAGTAGGCTTAACATATATATGAGCAAACATCACTTTACCCATAGTGAGTTTATGGAAGTTGCAGGTTCTGATAACTATCAAAGGGCTTTTTGGCAGAGCGATTTGGGTTATGTTTGGTTTAATAATAGTATTCATAACGAGAATTTATATTTTAAGTACGCCATTAAAAATATTGAAGATTCACATCTTGAAACTGTATTGGATGTAGGTTGTGGATGGGGCGAATTTTGTGCACGAACCAGTGCCTTGCCTCATGTCAGTAAGGTTTTGGGTATTGATATTTCAGAGAAAATTATAGAAGAGGCAAAAAAAAGATTTACCAACAATAATCTTTTCTTTCAGGTACATCAAGTTGATGAGATTAAAGAGCACTTTGATATTGTTACTGTTTTTGGAGCTATAGATTATATTTATCCCGATAAAATAGAGTCGTTTTTAGAAAAAGTGTTATCCATTAGCACAAAGCAAATCATTATGGTTAGTTCACTACGCGGTATTGATTTTGAACAAGCCCGATTAATTGAAAAGCCCATAGAGGTTAAGCGTTACGATATTGGTTATGTACAACCCTTATATCAATTTTTCCATAAGAAAGGGCTTAAAAATATTCATTTTGAAAAAATGGGACAAGATTCACAATTGATTCATATAGTAAAATGAGGTATTATTTTCCGGGAGCCATAAAAAGCAAAAATGATTATATAAACAGCACTGCTATTGATGAGTTTACTGTGAGCTGTGGTGAACATGCAATTCAAATTATTTTACAAAGCACTAACTTGAGACCCGGAGTAAAGGTGGCTATACCGGCTTTTGTTTGTCATTCGGTTAAAAGAGCTGTTACAAATGCCGGATGTGTTCCTTATTATTTAGACTTGAAGAGTGATGGAACTTTTCATAGTGCTTATGTTCCTGAAAAGTTGAAAGAAGCAAATGTTGCAGTGGTTGTTTTAGTTCATTTGTACGGATATTTGCATCCTGATACTAAGATGGTGGAAGAATATTGTTTACTAAATAACATATTGCTTATTCACGATTTGGCTCAAAGTTATGGCCTAGATGAGAATCAGTTTCATGATAATTTTCCAAAGGTTTATTCTTTTGGTCCTGGCAAATCAACTACGGCAGCAGGAGGAGCCATTATCAGGTGGAGAGGTAATCAACTAATAAATGTAAAACTCCCATCAGCTAATATTGTTCAAGATATCAGAGCGCATTTCTTTGTGAATTCACGGTTGTATGGTTATCAAAGAAATTCTATAGAATTATTTATAGAGAAAGTTATGGATAAGTTCATTGGACATAGGAATCCAATTACACAAATGAGCACTTTTCAGAAAAAACTGGCAGGATATATGATTAACAATTTTGAGGCTATTACTGCCGAACGAGAAAAGCGTTGGGAAATAATAGATATGGCTTGCAGACAGAATGAGTATATAAATAATCCATTACCACAAGTTCCTTCTTTAAGCTTTAAGTATGTTATCTCTGCGTTCGGGCATGAGCAAAGTTTTCAGCAATATTTAATGAAAGAACAAATTCCTTTTTATTGCATAGGAAACGATATTTTTGATGTTACAGCTGAAAATATTCCGTATTTTAAGCAATACGCCAAAAGTTTCTTTGAGATTTCGTGCGAACAGTCAATACCTCTTGATGAAATAAAACGTATAGCCGATAAACTATTAAATTTCAAGCCCTGATTTCTTTTTACGGGCAATCATAATATAATTGTTCAAATTGGTATCTGTTCGGGTATTTGTACCATCCGGAAAATAGTACGGTTTAGGGTCATAACCTGTAAAAGTTCTTTTGTCAAATGCATGTTCATGCACTTCTATATCAAAATATTTTTTTATTCTTTTTTCGATAAAGCGAGGAGAATATTTTATATACGACAGGTTGGCAAAATATAAGTCTAAAGGTCTTACCGCATGTTGATATTGGAAGTAAATAATTCCATTTTCTTCTAGCAAATCGAATACCTTTTTAAATAGAGTTTCAATTTTACTTGGTTCGAAATACATAATTACTCCAAAAAAATAAATAAGTTTAAATTTCTTATCAAAATTATAAGTCAAAAAATCGCCCAAAAAGAATTGCGCATGTGGAAAGCGTTTTTGAGTATGTTTAATAAACTCGGCATTGAGTTCTATACCGTTTATCTTTATTTCTTGATTAAAAACATCCATAAAGAGTCCAAGTCCGCATCCTACGTCAAGCACTTCATCTCCTGGTTTTAAATTAACTAATGCAAAGTCATGCAGCCTTTTCTTTTGCGCTTCAATAGACTCCATAATTTCGGGAATATTACTGTACCCAACATTCTCGGCTAACGATTTGCTTTCATCATAAGCTAAAGAATGAATAGTGTTATAGTTTTCAGATTTCCATTTTTGGAACAACTTCTTTAGAAGATCATCTTTCTTGAAGAAAATTAATACTTGGTTTACCAATAAATTGTTCAACGCAATAACAACGAGCCTTCGGTATATCTTTTTAATCATTAATTAAAATTGTTTATTGACTACAAATATATATGAAATATTAAGACAGTCAAATGACCTGAAATATGTAGGTTTATTGCTGATAGTCTATAATTTTTTTTAAAAGAAATAAACTTATTGATAATATTGCATTTCAAAAAATTATAAATGATAATAGACCCTAAGCAGGAAAGTGCGCTGGTGTTTACCCTTTTTTATCCCTATACCTCTTTTGATTATTATGTGGATATAGAAATAGAAATGTTGTGTAACAAATTCAAAACGGTTTATATTGTTCCATCCAATATTGTAGGTGACCTTGTTCGTCCTTTGCCTGCAAACGCTATACTCCTTAACATTAAGTCTGAAACAAATGGATTAAAATTTAAGAAGTTTGTTTGGTTGAGCACTGATTATGTTTGTGAGATTTGGGAGGCTTTTAAACAAGGTAAATTAAATTTTACTTTATTTAAACATATTAGTATTCAATTTAAAAAAGTTGCGGCATTTAAGCGTTTGTTACAATCGGTCTTTGCGAAAGATAAAGATTTACATTTTGTATATTCTCACTGGATGCTTGAAGGTGCCTATGCTGCTGCTTTTCTTAAAAAGTCCTTTAATTTTATTCAAGTTTCCAAAGCGCATAGTTTGGATATTTATAAGGAACGACATATTAAAAACTATATCCCTTTTCTTAAAAGTACCGTAGTAAATATTAATCAAATTCATTTTATATCACAGGTTGGAATGAATTATTTTAAGTCAAATTATAATTTTGGCATTGAAGCATCAAAATTATTTGTATCCCGCCTTGGTATTAGAAACACAAGAGAATATAGAGAATATATTAGTACTGACACTTTAAGAATTATTAGTGTTTGTTATATTTATCCCTTAAAAAGAGTAGAATTGATATTGGCTGCCATTGCCGAAATTGATGAGTTTAAAGTAGAGTGGCATCATATTGGTGCATATTATCCGGAACATACAGATAAATTAAAACAAGAAGCACAAGTTGTTTTAAAGCAGCATCAAAACCTGTGCATACATTGGGTTGGCGATTTGTCGGTTCCTGAAGTTTATGAATATTACAACAATCATTCATTTGATTTATTTGTTAGTACAAGCTCATCTGAGGGTATTCCTGTAAGTATGATGGAATGTATGAGTTTTGGTATCCCTGTTGTATCTACCAATGTGGGTGGAGTAGCTGAAATTGTTGAACATCAAAAGAACGGCTTTTTATTGGATAGTAATGTTAACCCTAAAGCTATTGCACAATATTTAAGAGACTATTATTATATGGCTCAACATGAAAAAAGCCGGTATAGACTTAATGCCTACAACAAATGGAAAACAGAGTATAATGCTGATGTAAACTATAAAAAGTTTATAGACAAGGCCTTTAACAGGAAAGAATAAAGCCAAAATGTATTTCATGACCGTCAAAATTTTAATTATTTTGTAAAATGACCAATGATTTAGTTTTATTAGCACAACAAATAAAATTAAAAGCCGCTCAGCACTTGCCGGGAATTGATGCACATAAGTATTTGGTACCCGAAAACCGACTTTATGATAAAGATTATTTAAAACATCTGAGTAATTATAAACACAGCGCTGTTTTTGCTTTAATGTTTTATGAAAATAATAATGTTTACTTATTACTTACCCAAAGGCACAATTATAAAGGAAGCCATGGTGGACAAATAAGTTTTCCGGGTGGGAAAAAAGAAAACCAAGACCAAAGTTTGTTAAATACCGCCTATCGTGAAACCCTTGAAGATACCGGAATTAAAAGCAATGATATTGAATTAATTACAGCCTTATCTCCTTTGTATATTCCGGTAAGTAACTTTTATGTGCAGCCTTTTTTGGGCTATTTGCCCAATATTCCTAATTTAAAAATAGATACTCATGAAGTAGCATCAGTATTACGATTCCCTATTAATAATTTCTTAAAGCCCAATGCCATTGTCAGCAAACAAATAGAGGTAGCTAACGGGTTTAAAATAAGAATTCCTGCATTCGAATTGGACGATAAAATAATTTGGGGAGCAACAGCAATGATTATGAACGAAATTTCACATCTTACGAAATTTCCCTAGCATATTTTTAGGATTGAAATTACCATAATTTATCTTTATGCGTTTTGATTATGATAAAATTGAAATTATATTTGAAAGGTTATCTGCCTGGCAGATATTATTTTTATTTGTGACAATTCATTCATGATAACCTTAGCTTATGCTTTTACAAGATTTTAATTATAGCGAATATATTTTGTTTGTCTATTTATGTGTGGCTAATGCTGATAATCAATTAGCCCCATCTGAAATAGATGTTCTTTTTGATAAGATGGATTTAAAAGGTTTTGAAGATTCGGGTAAGAATGAGCTGATGGTAAGTGTGGTTTATAAAAAATATAAATCGTTAAGCTATGAACAAAGATTGTTGGCTATTAAAGAAGCTGCCCCTTTTCATTTAAAAGAAAAGCAAAAAGGATTAAAATTATTGCAAAACCTAAACCAAATTATTAAGGCCGATAATGTTATTTCTATTGAAGAACAAAATATGTTTTCTCAAATTGAAACGATTATTAATGAAATGGAGAGTTAGTTGATTCAGTAGTTTTTATTGCTCTGAATTATTGAAATATGCTTTTTATCTAAATCCGACTATTCTCTGAAAACCTTTATCTTTACTATTTTTATTGAAATAATTAATTTTTAGATTGTTTATGAAAAAGTTGACAGGATTTATTCTTTTGCTGATTTATTCTTCAATAAATTTTGCACAACCAATTAGTAGAAGTAGTGCTGAAATTATGTTGTCGCTACAAAAGCTTAATACTGTTGGTTCTGTATTATACATTGCCGCACACCCCGATGATGAAAACACCCGTCTTTTATCATACCTTAGTAAAGAGGCTAAAGTGCGTACCGGATATTTAAGTTTAACTCGCGGAGATGGTGGTCAAAATTTAATTGGGAAGGAGCAGGGCGAAATGCTTGGGCTTATACGCACTCAGGAGTTATTGGCAGCACGCAGGGTTGATGGTGCCGAACAGTATTTTTCAAGAGCCTATGATTTTGGTTATTCAAAAACTCCGGAAGAAACCTTCTCTTTCTGGAATCATGATAGTATATTAAGTGATGTGGTTTGGGTCATTAGAAATTTTAAACCCGATATTATTGTATGCCGTTTTCCTACTACTGGCGAAGGCGGACATGGGCATCATACAGCTAGTGCTATTTTAGCTTTCGAAGCCTTCAGCGCAGCTGCAAACCCTATGATGTTTAGCTGGCAGACTAAGTATGTTCCTGCTTGGCAAGCCAAAAGTATTTTCTGGAATACCTTTAATTTTGGCACAACCAATACTACTGCCGAAAGTCAACTGCATTTTGATGTAGGTGTTTATAACAATTTGTTGGGAAAAAGTTATGGCGAGTTGGCAGCTGAAAGCAGGAGTATGCACAAGAGTCAGGGTTTTGGCTCGGCAAAACAAAGAGGCGAAATAATGGAGTATTTTAAAAGAATTCAAGGCGACTCGTGTAAGCAGCATTTACTTGAGAATATTAATGTTTCGTGGCATAGAGTTAAAGGCGGAAGTGAAATTTATACTTTAATCAACCAGTGCATCAACAGCTTTAATCTAGAAAAACCATACGAAAGCCTTCCGGCACTTTTAAATATTAGAAATAAAATAAATGATTTGCCCTTTGATGATGATATGGCAGTTCATTGGAAAAAGATTAAAATAAAAGAAATTGAGTCTATAATTATTGATTGTTCGGGCTTGTGGATAGAAAATACGGCTAATGATTATATGGCTGTTCCCGGGGGCGATATAATCATTAAAACTGAAGCTGTGAGTCGTTCACCTGTAAATATACAAGTCAACAAGATATCATATACAAACAGGGTTGATACGATTGTTGTAAAGAGATTGGATTGGAATAAAAGTTTTTCACTAACGCATAAATTAACATTAGATTCAGGATGCTTGTATTCTAATCCTTACTGGCTTGATCGGGAACATGGAAATGGGCGCTTTGAGGTAGCCGATAAATTGATGATTGGACAGGCAGAGAATAACCCAGCTATAAATGTTGTTTATTATATTCAAATAGGTAGTGAGGAGCTTGAAATTACACGACCTTTGGTGTATAAATTTACCGATCCTGTAAAAGGTGAAATATATCGCCCATTTGAAATCTTACCTCCGGTAACCATTAACTTTACCGAAAAAGTTTATGTCTATCCAAACAAACAATCAGGTTTTATTGATGTGGTGGTGAAAGCCAACAAACAAAACTTTGAGGGAGAGCTAATACTTGATGCTCCGGGGTTTGATTTAAAATATGATAAGCAAATAAAAATAGAAAAAAAGGGTGATGAACAGGTCGTTAAAATAAAGGTTACTCCACAATCAACCGAAAGCAGTACTATGCTGAGAGCATTGATTAAGGCTGATGATAGAACTTTTGACAAGAGTATAAATAGAGTTGATTACGATCATATACCGTCACAGTTTGTGTTAAGCAATGCCGAGGTTAAACTCATTGGACTTAATATTAATATTAAAGGAAATAATATCGGTTATATTAATGGGGCAGGAGACGAAGTTTCGGCATGTTTAAGACAAGTAGGTTACAAGGTTACTGAGCTTAGCGATAATATGATTGAGCATGACGACTTATCTCAATATAATGCAATTCTTACCGGAATAAGGGCATATAACATTAATGAACGTCTTCAGGTTTATCATCCTAAACTAATGGAGTATATCAAGCAAGGCGGAAATTTGGTGGTACAATA
Organism: Bacteroidia bacterium; assembly: GCA_020845635.1. Taxonomy (GTDB): domain Bacteria; phylum Bacteroidota; class Bacteroidia; order UBA4408; family UBA4408; genus CAIKXD01. The sequence goes on along the minus strand of JADLFI010000003.1, from coordinate 177,845 downwards.
CAACACTAATAACCGTATAGGGCCTGTAAAGGCGGTTATAGGACCATATCCTTTTACTATTAGTCGCGATAGGGTTACCGATGAGAATGCTGTAGTAAATATTTTACAACCTAACCACCCTGTTTTTAATACGCCTAATAAAATAAGCAACAAAGACTTTGATGATTGGATTCAGGAAAGGGGTATTTACTTTGCCACCGAAATGGATAGTTATTACCAACCATTATTAAGCATAGCCGATACTAACGAAAGTCCACACCAAGGTAGTTTAATTGTGAGCCCTTACGGGAAAGGTAATTTTGTTTATACCGGATTGGTATTTTTTAGAGAATTACCTGCCGGAATTCCCGGAGCTTACCGTTTATTCAGTAATTTGCTGAACATACCCAAAAATAAATAGACCGTGAAGTTTCTTAAAAACTGGAATATCGTTTATACCTTGGTTATTTTATTTTTACTCATTTTGATATTGTTTTTTTCTTTTCTAACCCAATATTTTAAATGAGTATAACCGACTGGATAGTATTATTGCTTACACTTTTGTTTATAGCCGTATATGGCATATACAAGAGCCGGGGCACCAAGAACCTGGAAGGTTATCTTTTGGCTAACAAGCAACTGCCTTGGTATCATGTAGGCTTTTCGGTAATGGCTACACAGGCCAGTGCAATTACCTTTATTTCGGCTCCCGGACAGGCTTTTAGCGATGGTATGCGTTTCGTTCAGTTTTATTTTGGTTTACCTTTGGCTATGGTGGTTTTGTGTATTACTTTTATTCCGGCCTTCCATAAACTTAATGTTTACACTGCCTACGAATACCTCGAAAAAAGATTTGATTTAAAAACCCGTACTTTAACTGCTTTCCTGTTTTTGTTGCAAAGAGGTTTATCTACCGGAATAACCATATATGCCCCATCTATTGTATTAAGCACCATTCTGAATATTGATATTACTTATACCACTATTTTAATGGGAGGCATAGTTATAGTTTACACTATTTCAGGGGGTACAAAGGCCGTCTCGCATACACAGCTTTTTCAAATGATTATTATTTTTTCGGGTTTGATTATAGCGGCTGCTTTGGTAGTTTATAAATTGCCGCAGGGAGTTGGTTTTATTGATTCTTTACATATTGCGGGCAGTATGGGAAAAATGAATATTATTGATACAAAATTCGATTGGAATAATCGCTATAATTTATGGTCGGGTATAATAGGAGGTTTTTTTCTTCAACTTTCTTATTTTGGTACCGATCAGTCACAGGTAGGACGTTACCTTACAGGTAGTTCCATTACACAAAGCCGATTGGGATTGGTTATGAATGGTTTGGTGAAAATTCCCATGCAATTTTTTATTTTAATGATAGGCATCATGGTGTTTGCTTTTTATCAGTTTCACCAACCTCCTTTATTTTTTAATTCAAACGAAACAAAAAAGATTGAAAACAGTGAGTGGAGTAGTCAATACGAACAATTAAACAAAGACTATAACCTTTTGCATAATCAAAAGCAGAAATATCTTGAAAATTATGTCAATGCCCTGCACAGTGGAGATGATTCTAAAATTGCCGATAGCAAACTAGCCTTGCAACAAGCCGAATCAAAACTTCTCAATTGCCGTAAAGAAGCCACCGACATCATGAAAAAAAATGATGCTAAAGCAGATACTAATGATTCTAACTATGTGTTTCTAACTTTTGTAATCAGTTACTTGCCTGTAGGTATGGTAGGGCTAATTATGGCGATAATATTTTTAGCATCAATGGGTTCCACAGCAAGCGGTTTAAACTCATTGGCCGGAACATTTGTGGTTGACATATACAAGCGATTAATAAAGAAAGAGAATAATGATGTTAATTATTTGAGCGCCTCACGTTGGGCTACTGCCTTTTGGGGTATTTTTTGCGTAGTGGTGGCTTTATATGCAAGTAAATTAGGCAATTTAATAGAAGCTGTAAATATTTTGGGCAGCTTATTTTATGGAACTATTTTAGGAATTTTTTTAGTGGCTTTTTACTTTAAAAAGGTACAATCTAATGCAGTGTTTGTGGCAGCTTGTATAGCCGAGGTCTTTATCATTGCAGCATGGAAATTAGACTTAACTGCTTTCTTATGGTTAAATGTTTTAGGTTGTATTGTATTAATAGTTGTGGCTTTATTGTTACAGTGGTTAGTATTTAATCGTAAGCATACCGTATAAAACTAAGTCTCAATAATACTAAAAAGCAGCTTCAATATGTTTTATATGTGTTCTGTTATCTCTAATAACTAGGGCAAGAATGTCAAATCTTATTTCATTTTGCAACTGATTGCTTTCGCAATAAGCCTCGGCAGCTTCAATCAATAGGCTTTGCTTTTTTTCGCTCACGGCTTCTTCAGGATTTATGATGGTATTATAGCTTCTGGTTTTTACTTCAACAAAAACCAATATATTTTTTTCAAAGGCAATAATATCAACTTCTGCTTTATGCCATCGCCAGTTGGTTTCTAATATTTGGTAACCCTTACTTTGCAAGTAATTTATAGCTTCCTGCTCTCCCGAAATACCTAATAAATTATGCTCAGCCATTATTTACAGAGCTTAATGAAACTTGTTTGTTATTGATGTTTAAACTCAAACAGATACCTAAAGGCAAAGCTAAATTCTTGTCAATATGTCCGCACGGAAAATCAAAACATACCGGAAAATCATACTCGGCAATATGTTCGGCTATAATTTGCTCGGCATTTTTTCCATAAGGAATAGTATTGTCTTTCATATCACTCATTCCACCCACAATAAGCCCGGCCAGCCCTTTAAGCTTACCGCTTCTTTTTAAACTTAAAATCATACGGTCAATATGATACAGATATTCGTCTAAATCTTCAATAAAAAGAATTTTTCCTTGGGTGTCAATATCTGTTACACTACCCTGCAAAGCGTACAGGAGTGATAAGTTTCCCCCAACCACAGGCGCAGTAACACTTCCGCTTCTGTAAAATGGGGCATTTGCTGAGTTTTCATAAGAATAAGAATAATTTAAACCGGCACCTTCAATATAATTGAAAAGTGAATCGGTAGCTTCTTTATTTTTCTCAAAGTTTATAGGCATGGTAGCGTGTAAGCTTCCTATTTTTAATTGATGCAAAGCACTATGTAAAACGGTTATATCACTATAACCAATGAACCATTTGGGGTGTTGAAATAAAGGACTAAAATCAATATCATCAATAATTCGCATAGTGCCATAACCGCCACGGGCTATCATAATGGCCTTAACTTCCGGATCATTAATGAGCGTCTGCAAATCACTTTTTCTCATCTCATCGGTTCCTGCAAACTGGTTATAATCACCGTAAATATGCGGTGCCAACATTACTCTATACCCTTTCTCTTGAATAGTTTTTTTGGTATATTCAAGCTCATAGGCAGTAATTTTTCGGGCGGTTGCCGCTATCGCAATAATATCTCCTTTAATTAAGAAAGGTGGAATAAGCATTATGTGTTATATTTGCGTGCTAATTTATATAAATTAACCCAATTAATACTGATTCACTAAAATTCTAAATTTTATGAATGCTTTTGGTTAGGTTAAAATGCATTGAACAAGAGGTTTCATGTATATAAAGTAGTAATTTTGGAAATATATTTTTGAGTACCTTATATGACAAATCACAAGTTTAAAAGAACTATAATGACCGCTGCATTACCTTATGCCAACGGTCCTGTACATATTGGGCATTTAGCAGGATGCTATTTGCCGGCTGATATTTATGCTCGCTATTTGAGAGCCAATAAAGGCGAGGTTTTGTTTGTTTGCGGTAGCGATGAGCATGGAGTTCCAATAACCATAAAGGCAAAAAAAGAAGGAATTACGCCTCAGCAAGTAGTTGACAAGTACCATGAAATGATGAAAAAAGCCTTTCATGAGTTTGGGATTAGCTTTGATATATACTCGCGTACAAGCAATAAGATACATTACGAAACGGCCTCAGAATTTTTTAAAACTTTGTACGATAAGGGCGTTTTTATGGAAGAAACCACCAAGCAGTATTATGATGAAACTGCCCAACAATTTTTGGCCGACAGATATATTGTAGGAACATGCCCGGTTTGTGATAATGACAAAGCCTATGGCGACCAATGTGAAAAATGCGGTAGCTCTCTAAATGCCACAGACTTAAAGAACCCTCATTCTACCCTTTCCGGCTCAATACCGATACTCAGAGAAACTAAAAATTGGTTTTTACCGCTCGATAAATTATCGTCAAAAATTATGGAATACATTGAAAGCCATAAAGACTGGAAAGCTAATGTTTACGGACAATGCAAGAGTTGGCTGGTGAGTGGTGACGGATTGCAGCCACGAGCCATGACACGCGATTTGGATTGGGGTGTTCCCGTGCCACTGCCCAATGCACAAGGAAAAGTATTATACGTGTGGTTTGATGCTCCTATAGGCTATATATCTGCCACAAAAGAGTATGCTCAAAGTATTCAAAAACCTGAAAGTTGGAAAGATTGGTGGCAAAGCAATGATAGCCGATTAATACATTTTATAGGAAAGGATAATATAGTTTTTCATTGCCTTATTTTTCCTGCTATGCTAATGGAACATGGTAATTATATTTTGCCTGACCAAGTTCCGGCCAATGAGTTCTTAAATTTAGAAGGCGATAAAATTTCAACTTCACGCAATTGGGCAGTTTGGTTGCATGAGTATTTAACGGAGTTTAAAGATATGCAAGATATATTGCGTTATACTTTATGCAGTAATTTGCCCGAAAATAAAGATAATGATTTTACTTGGAAAGATTTTCAAGCTAAAAACAATAACGAGTTGGTGGCTATATTAGGTAATTTTATTAACCGTACCTTAGTATTAACACATAAATACTTTGAAGGCAAAGTCCCTGAGCAATCCTCACTGCACGACATTGATCAAGCATGTTTGAACGAAATAGAAAAAGCTCCTGCACGCATTAGCGAAAGTATTGAAAAGTTTAAGTTTCGTGAAGCTTTGGCCGAAATGATGAATTTAGCTCGTGCCGGAAATAAATACCTTGCCGACACCGAACCTTGGAAACTATATGGTAAAGATAATGACCGGGTTAAAACAATCTTACATATTTCCTTACAACTTACTGCCAACTTAGCTATACTGTGTGAACCTTTTCTACCTTTCAGTGCAAAAAAAATAAGACAGATGCTGAATATGGAAAGCTGCCATTGGGATAAGCTTAATCATTGTATGTTAACTACCGGACATCAATTAGGAGATACTTCTTTGCTTTACAGCAAGATTGAAGATTCTGTGATAGAAGCACAAATTATAAAGTTGCAGGATTCGAAAAAGCAGAATGATATGGCAGAAGCTGCCGGAAAACCTGTATTACCTCAGAAAGCTGAAACAAGTTTTGAAGAGTTTAGCAAAATGGACATCAGAACCGGAACAATTATAGAAGCCGAAAGAGTACCAAAAACAGATAAATTACTTAAACTGAAAGTAAAAACCGGAATAGATGAAAGAACTGTAGTTTCAGGGATTGCCGAGTATTATGAACCGGAAAAAATTATTGGTCAAAAAGTATGTATGTTGGTTAATTTGGCACCACGTAAAATTAAGGGAATAGAAAGCAAAGGAATGATATTGATGGCCGAAAATGAAAGAGGGGAGCTTTCGTTTGTGAATGTTGTTAAGGATTTTAGTGATGGAGCCGTAGTAAAATAGCACATCTCTAAATAGTAGCATACAGTATAACTAACAAGCAAGGAAACTAAAAAGAGCAGAAAAATAATCAACAAATATAAAAGTGCGTAATGTTGTATTTGCCACAATTCATGCAACTGCACATTTTCCTCCTCTCTGCCTAATTGCCTTATAAACCTTTCATATTGGTAGTTTCATAAAAAACTAAACCTATATTTTGAAGTCTTCCGTAACTTATAATCCGTAGCTTCAAAACATTGAAAAGGTTAATATCAATAAATGATTACTTTTCTAAAGTATCGTCATTATTGTAAAACGGATACTTATACTCATCAGATTGTTCAATTGAGCGCATAATAATTTGCAACAATTCATCAGGTTCTTCCTCATAACTCAACTCCAGGGGTGCTTTAAATCTTATATCTAAGGTAACACCTCTTTTCTTAAGTTTTAATCCCTTTTTATCAAAAGCACGTCTAAAGCCATTAATTGTTACCGGAACAACTAAGGGTTTAAATTTTTTTATAATGTGGGCTGTTCCTCTACGACCCGGTGCAAAAGCTTTGGTGGTTCCTTGCGGAAAGGTAATAACCCAACCATTGTCAAGAGCCTCGCCAATATTACCAATATCATTAAAGTCAACTTTTCTGTTTACTTCCTGCCCATTAGCACGCCATGTTCTTTTAATAGACACAGAGCCTGCATAAGCAAATATTTTTGGCAATAAACCATTTTTCATCGTTTCTTCAGCAGCTACAAAATAGGTATTTACTTTAGGGTTTAATAGGTAAATAGGGTTAGAAATTTTGTCATTAAATTTCCACTTATTACTACAAAAAATATGTACTAAAGTAATAACATCTGCAAAATATGTTTGATGGTTACTCACAAAAAGAACCTTCCTTTCGGGTAAACCTTTTAAATGCGACATACCGGTTATTCTGGTCTTGTTAATCCAATTTAACCTGGGATAGGTAGCTGCACCTATTAATGAAATAAGTAACCGCTTTAAGGGAATAATATGCCCAAAGGAATCACGCTTAAAAAGGCGGAATTTTATTGAAGTATTTTTTAGTGATGAGGCTATGGCTAAACAAAATTATAAACTGCTAATGTAGGGCTTTTTCCTAAAAATACAATATTATTTATAAAACCTTAGCATAATTATTGTTTCAAACAAAGAGTCTTATTGTTGGTTACATAAAATTGTTGGGTATATAAATCAGAAATGGTTTAAAGGCAAAATATGTAGTTTAAACAAAATTAAATTTTAAGTTTAATATCTTTGTTGCATTATTATTTATTGTCCGGCAACTATACTTGATACCATTTAATATTAATGAGTAAACGTTTTGTAGTTATATTATTTTTATTACTAGCCTTAGGTTTAAATACCAAACTTAGCGCACAGTGTGCATTATATCCGGTGCAATTTAACAATAAAGTGGTCAACAGTAAATATATTGTAGAAGGTAAGGTAGTGGAGCAACAATCAACAATAGCCTCAACTATTAATAGAATTTATACTATCAATACGGTGGAGGTTTATAGTGTATATAAAGGAAACATGCCCTCTATTATACATATTGTTACAGCCGGTGGAGTGTGGCAAAACCGTAAAGAAACTGCCTCCTCATTATTATCCTTACACAAGGGTCAAACGGGTATGTTTTTTTTGAACGATTATACTTCACAAACTATTCCGGTAACTTTTCCATTATTTGATGTGTATGCATCTACCCAAGGTTTTTATGCCTATAACACAGCAAGTGGGGAAGTTTCTGATGTTTTCAATAAATTCACTGCCAATAGTTTTTTTGATACCTTACAAAGCAATTATGGATTAAGTAAAATAAAATCCTATAAAAATATTCATTTTTCAAACCATAATGAAAACTCTCGGCAGGCAACTATTGCCGGCTTTTCTCCTTTAAGTGTAGAGGCCGGGGTAGGGGCAAAGTTAACCATTAATGGTTATGGGTTTGGAAACAATCAAAATTCGAGCAAAGTGTTGTTTAGTAACTCCAATGATGGTGGAAATACTGAAATTGAAGCTTTTGCTACACAATATACTTTTTGGTCTGATACTAAAATTGAGGTTGTTGTGCCTGCCATGGCCGGAACAGGGAAAATTGCAGTAGTTATAAATGGCCAACGAGCAGTAAGCAATAAATTGCTGCAAGTAAATTATGCCATTGTTAACATTGGAAATACCTACCAAACCAATCCGGCAAACATGGTAGGCCGCGATAGTAACAAAGGTTATATATGGCATTTGAACGATAACTTTTTTACAGATTCAATAGCCTATAATGATTTTCTTGTTTCGTTTAAGAAATGGCGCTGCACAACCTTTATCAACTGGACTATTGGCAATAAAACCCAAATTAATAAAACACAACGCGATTCAGTAAATGTTATCAGTTATGATGAAGACAATACTTTACCCGTAGGTGTTTTGGGCTTGTGTTACAGCTATTATTCCGGATGCAGCGAAACAAGCTGGTATGTTGAAGAACAAGATTTATTATTTAGAAAAAGTAATAAATGGCATTTTGGAGAGGAACCTATCGCTTACAATAAATTGGATTTTCAATCGGTAGTCTTGCACGAACTGGGCCATGCACATCAGTTGGGGCACACCATAGATACACAAGATTTAATGCATTATTCAATTCCTAATGGAGTTACAAAACGGGCAATTAATTCCTATAACAAGGAAGGCGCTCAATGGATACTTGACCAAAGTATGAAAAATACTTTGTGTAGTCAATCGCGCATGGCTCTTTTCGATGTTGATTTGTGTGATGATGAGTACTTTGGGTTTTTCAATAACATTATTTACCCCAACCCATTTACTGATGATATCAATATTGATATTTTCCTTTCTCAAGAATCAGTGTTAGAGGTTGAGTTGTTTGATATTACCGGAAAACTGATTGTGAGCGTTTCTGCGTATCGTGTATTTAAAGGAAGTAATATGATATATATTGATACTAAAGAGTTGAATCTACAAGCAGGAATTTACATTTTAAAACTACAAACAGGTAACGAGAAATCAGTAAAAAAACTGATAAAAATGTAATAGCAATTAATCTTCTTGTTCATACCACTTAACCAGGTCATCAGCATTTAGTTCAGTATATCGGGTGCGATTCACAACTTTCCCATTTTTTACCCATAATATTGCAGGTAAGTTTAACCCTGCATTATCAATAAAACCCTCTTTTAAACTCATAAAACAATATTCAATATCAGTAGTTTTTGATTCTTCAATGAATGGTTTTAAATCATAATCTTCGCCATTTAAAATAAAATACATAGGAATATTAGGTTGCTGTTGATGAATTAAATTTAATTTGTGTGCCCCAATTTTGCAGTGTGGGCAAGTAAGACTCAAAAAGGCAATAATTCTTTTACCCTGCTTTAAATCCACCGTTGGAATATCATTCCTACTTTGGTCGTATAGTGGAGCTAGTTTTAAATCATAATTTATAGCCTGATCATTTGGTGGTGGAGTTAGCGACACAGGATTTACTATAAAGGGTAAAGCAAAACACGCTAAAGCACTTGTCCAAATGACTGTTTTATGTCCTGAAAAATTTTTTTGCGGAGGCGGAATAAACAATACTAAACATAAACTTATAAGCAATATATTTTTAATAATTGACTCAAGAGGTGTCATTTTTATCATGGTGCCAAAGCAGCCGCAATTACCACTGTTTCCTTGCCAAAAAATAATAGCCAATAAATAAATGGTAAATACAAGCAACAAGCCAATGGTTATCTTGGGCACTAACCTGTTGCCACCTTTAAAATTAAAAATCAGTAATACACCTATAAAAAATTCAAAAGCTAAAAGGAAGCGGGCTATATATGGTGCTGTAGTCCAGTTAGCAACTTTTATTTCTATAAACGAAAACTCAAAAAGCTCAATAGGAAAAAGTTTAGTATAAGCTGAAAAAATAAAAATCAAACCAAGCAATACAGAAACCGTTCCGGTAAGTATATTTTTAATCATACACCAAAGGTAGTAAAATAAAAAAGGCTGCCTTGTGCAGGCAGCCTAATAATAAAAAAAAATTAGAATTATTTTATTTTGCAAGATACTGATGCAAGACCTGATGATGCATTTCCGGCTTCGCAAGCTTCTTTTGCTTTTTTCTTAGTTTCTTTTATTGTAGAAGAAGCAGTAGTAGTAAAACCACCGGCAGTGGCAGTACATTCACATGTCCAGCTTTTCTTGCAAGATGTCATTGTTGTAGCAACTAAAGCTACAGCGGCAATAGATAATAAGAATTTTTTCATAATAAAATTGTTTTAAGTTGGTTTGATTTGAGTACAAATGTATTTATTTTTTTTAAATAACAAATTTTTTTTTAATTTATATTCGTATTATTTTCTCTAACTAATAATTTATTGTAGCCTATAGCGTTTATAACTTTATACCATTGTTTAAGATACTCTACAATTGCATTATTAAAATACTGTAGTTTATTGTTTGAAAGGCGTTTTAATTATTAGTTTTATAAGTGATAATTTTATAAATACATTAATTTACTTATGTGTTTAATGACCGGAATGTATTTTTCATAAATTTTCAGGACTGTACACCCAATACATTTTTTACACTACCTCTAAATATGTAAATTCCGGAATAATACTTATGTTGTTTACATCATTCAATTTATTTTCTTCATAATTTACAATACCTCAATCCATGTCATTGATACATCATTACCCGCGAATATATATATTTGGTTAAAACGCAAGAAAAAAACTCCCTTACAATAATATTGCATTTCCAATATTTGTTTTATCCGGCTTTTTGTGAAATCCAACTCTGAAAATACATTTAGTTTTTCTGTTTTATCCTATGCCGAAAGTTTTTGATAAAATAGATGCTTGATAAAATGAAATATGTAAATATTATTTTGCCCTTATATTTTAGTTTCTGCTTGCTATAAACAAATCACACTAGTTATTTTATTTAAAGTAGTTCAAAAATTTTGAAATTTTAAATTTCTGTGTAAGTGTATGATTAATAGCTGTTTATTATTAATCTTATACACCCTAATTAGACTATTGTGTAAAAAAATAAATGTTTTTGGCGTGTATATATAATAAAATAACTACATTAGCCTCGCTTTTTAAAAAAATAAGTAATTATTATGAAATTAAACAAACATTTGAGTGTTTTAGCAGCAGCTTTAGTTCTTACTCTACAAGTTTTTGCTCAATCTTCTAAAACAAAAAAGGCTGATGAAGCCTATGATAATTGGCAGTATGGAAATGCCATTGAGCTTTATAAAAAAGCATTAACCAAAATAGAAAACAGAACACAAAAAGCAGAAGCTTTGTTCAGATTAGCAGAATGTTACAGACACATTAATGATTTGAAGAATGCCGAAAACAATTATGCCAAAGCCATTAAGGCTAAATATCCCGATCCTCGAGCACAATTATATTTAGCCGATTGTCAAAAAGCACAAGAAAAATATACTGATGCTATTACATCATATACTGCCTATTCAAAATTGGTTCCAAACGATCCAAGAGGCGAAAACGGAGTAAAGTCATGTACTTTAGCACAAACTTGGAAAGATAATCCCACCAGACATGAGGTAACTGTAGCTCCGTTTAATAGTAAGGTTATGGATTTTGCTGCGGCTTATGTAGATAAAAAATACAATTCATTATGGTTTTCATCAACCAGAGATGGTGCTACCGGAAGCTCTACCGATGGAACTACCGGTCAATCCTTTTCAGATATTTATGAGGTAAAACGCGATAAGAAAGGAAGCTGGAATACTCCTTCGTTAGTTGACCCTAACATTAACACTCCTGCCGGTGAGGGAGCCATGTCTTTCAATAAAAAAAGAAATACAGTTTATTTTACCCGTTGTCCAAAGGAAACAAAGAAAACACTTGGGTGTAAAATTATGGTGGCTACTCAAAAAGGAAAAGGTTGGGGACCTGCCGAAGAAATAGTTTTATGTGCCGATTCTTTTACCGTAGGACATCCTTCAATCAGCCCTGATGAAACTACTTTGTATTTTGCTTCGGATATGCCGGGTGGATTTGGAGGTAAGGACTTATGGAAAGTTAAATTAGACAAACAACGTAAGCCTGTGGGCAACCCTGTAAACTTAGGCCCTATGATTAACACCCCTGGCGATGAAATGTTCCCATATATTACCGAATCGGCCTTGTATTTCGCTTCAAACGGATTAATAGGGATGGGAGGTTTAGATAATTTTAAGGCCGAAATTTCGGGAGATGGTTTCAGTACCCCTGAGAACTTAAAATATCCTTTAAACTCGGCTGCTGATGACTTTGGTATTATTATTGAATTGAAAAACGAAAATGGTTTCTTTACATCCAGCCGTCCGGGTGGCAAAGGCCAAGACGATATTTACGAGTTTAGACTACCTCCGGTGTTGTTCTCGGTTGCTGGTGTTGTTTCTGAAATAGAATCGGGTCAAGCGATTATTGGAGCTACAGTAAAATTAATAGGCAGTGATGGTTCAAGTGTTGAAACAAAATCTGATGCTACAGGGAACTACCGTTTTGATTTTACCCCTGATGGTAAGCGTTATGTAAATGCCAATGTGTCTTACACTGTATCTGCCACTATGGAGAAGCATTTATCAGACAGCAAAGATTTTACCACTGTAGGAATTGAAGTTCAGACAGATTTTACCAAAGATTTATTATTGAAAGAAATTAAGAAAGAGCCAATCCGCTTACCGGACATTTTGTACGATTTGGCTGCTTGGGATTTAAAACCACAATATCAGGATTCGTTAGCCGGTTTAGTGAAAACCTTAGATCAAAACCCTAACTTGGTAATTGAATTAGGTTCACATACCGACACCAGAGGCGACAACAAATCGAATGAAATTTTAGCACAAAAGCGTGCACAAAGCGTTGTTGATTATTTAATCTCAAAAGGAATTGCTGGCGACAGATTGGTAGCCAAAGGATATGGTGAAAATCGTCCGTTAATTTCAGATAAAGAAATAGCCGGACTCAAAACAGAGGCCGAAAAAGAAGAAGCTCATCAGAAAAATAGAAGAACTGAGTTTAAAATATTAAGAGAGGATTATATTCCTAAGGAAGATCCAAATGCTAAAAAGGCTCCTAAAATTCAAAATGTTGAAGAAGAGGAAGAAGAATAATATAACAATTCTTTAATTAAATTAAAAGTCCCGTAGCTTTTTGTTACGGGACTTCTTATTTTTGTTCCATGAAAGAAAATAATACTAACTCAAGATACAACTTACGTGGCGTTTCGTCCGATAAGGAAGATGTACATGCCGCCATCAAAAATATAAATAAAGGCATTTTTCCAAAGGCCTTTTGTAAAATTGTTCCAGATATTTTAGGAAATGACGATGCATACTGTGTAGTGATGCATGCCGATGGAGCCGGAACAAAATCATCATTAGCCTATATGTACTGGCGCGAAACGGGTGATTTAAGTGTATGGCAAGGCATTGCCCAAGATGCAGTGGTAATGAATACAGATGATTTGCTTTGCGTTGGTGCCTGCGAAAATATTTTAATATCATCAACTATTGGACGGAACAAACAATTAATTCCGGGTCAGGTGCTTAGCGCTATTATTAACGGTACTGAAAATGTGTTGCAAAATTTAAGAAATTACGGAGTTGGCATTCATAGCACCGGTGGCGAAACAGCCGATGTGGGCGATTTGGTAAGAACTATTATTGTTGACTCAACCGTAGTTTGCCGTATGAAAAGAGAAGATGTTATAGATAATGCCAACATTGATGAAGGACAGGTTATTGTTGGACTTTGCTCGTATGGAAAAGCCCATTACGAAAATGAGTATAATGGAGGCATGGGAAGCAATGGATTAACTTCAGCCCGACATGATGTTTTTGATAGAATATATGCAGATAAATATCCCGAAAGCTATGATAAAGCCATTGATTCATCTGTAATATATAGTGGCTCTTATAAATTAAGTGATGAAATAACCATTGAAAATAGAGAAAAAATAACAGCCGGTAAGCTAGTACTATCACCCACACGCACTTATGCACCTATCATTAAAAAAATATTTGAAAAGCACCGTACCGCCATTAAAGGAATGATACACTGCTCGGGAGGTGGGCAAACCAAAATATTACACTTTTTAAATCACCATTTAAGAGTAATAAAAGATAACTTATTTCAAATTCCTCCTTTGTTTGAAATGATACAAAAAGAATCGAAAACCGATTGGGCTGAAATGTATAAGGTATTTAATATGGGTCATCGTATGGAACTGTATGTAAATGAGAGCGATGCCCAAGAAATAATAAATATTTCCAAAACTTTTAATGTTGATGCTCAAATTATTGGAAGAGTGGTAAAGCAGCAAAATAATGAATCGCGACTCACTATAAACAGCAAACAGGGAATATTTCATTATAACTGATAATATTTTATTTTGAAACCTACAAACATTATTCTAAATTAATTATATACATGTAATGAACTGATTTTTAGAAAACTAAAAATTGTAAAGATTTTTGTATTTCCAATTAGAAAGATTAATTTTGCCCCAATTAATTTATAAACTAAATAATAAACATGAAAAAACAGATTTTAACTCTTGCAGCTACTTTATTAGTAGGTTCTGCTGTAGTATTAACAGGTTGTAAAAAAGAAGACACTAATGCTCCTACCATTAAATTAAAAGGTGATGCCGAAATGGTTATTTATCTAGGTGATACCTATACCGAGCCTGGAGCCACTGCTACCGACTTAGATGGTAAAGACAAAGAAAGCGATATTTCTGCAAACATAAAAATTTCAGGAACTGTTAAAACTACTGAAGCCGCTAAGTATGAAGTTACTTATGATGTTACTGATGAAGCCGGAAATACTGCTACTCAAGTAAAAAGAACTGTTTGGGTAAAACATAAAAATTCTACTGTTGCCGGTACTTACAAAACTACTGAGTCTTGTAACTTTGGTAACGTTGCCGAATACAATTGCAGTATTACTGCCGGTACTTCAAGTAATTTAACGATCACTTTTAGCAATTTTGGTAATTTTAATACTACCATTAATGTGCCTGCAACTTTATCAGGCGACTTGAATGAAAAAGTTACTTTAGAATCAGGAGTTTATGCCGGTTTATCAATGTCAGGAACCGGTACTATTAAACCTGATGGTAAGACTATAGTTATAACCTATAATGCCGGATCAGATAGCTGTACTGCTACTTGGGTAAAACAATAAGTAATAGTTTTTAAATAAAAAAAAGCCACTCCTTAAAGAGTGGCTTTTTTTTTATTTGTTTTTTGCTGTAATTTGAACTCTGATGTCGAATAAATATCTGCGAGTTGTAAAACAAATTGGGCTACTTTTTGTATTGTATGCCTTTACCCGATTGTTGTTTTTATTCTTTAATTACAGCTATTTCAAAGGGAATGGTTATTTGTTTTTATCTTTTTTTTATGGCCTTAGATTTGATGCGGTTGTAATTAGTACCCTAAATAGTGTATTGTTTTTGGTTTACTTGTTGCCTTTTAAATACACTGTTAAGCCTTTGTTTCTAAGAATTTACAACCTTCTGTTTGTATTGGTTAATGCCATTGCCCTACTTTTTAATTGTATTGATATAGCTTACTTTGAATTTACCCAAAAACGCTCTACGTTTGATTTGTTTCAAACCCTTACAGGAGCTAATGATGGTATGCAGGTTTTACCCTCTTATATTAGCCATTATTGGTATATATTAATTATTTGGTTAACTATTGTTTTTATATTAATCTATACCGTAAAACAAAAAACTTCTCCCTACCTGCCCATATCAGTTAAAGAAAAAGTATTACATCTATTAGTTATTGTATTTGTTTTTACCCCGCTGGCGCTTATAAGTTCACGAGGCGGAATACAGTACCGACCCATAACTATGATTAGTGCCGCTACATACAATCATGGAAAAAATGTTTCATTAATACTAAATACACCTTTTAGTATATTACGTACTTTCAACAAACCCGTGCTTAGTCCGGTAAAGTATTTTGATTCCGATAAGCTTGTAACCATCTATAACCCCTACCAACAGTGTCCCGAGCAGCCATATACTTTTATTCAAAAAAATGTTGTCATTATTATTATGGAGAGTATAGGAAGCGAATATACCGCGTTGGCACAAGACGGAAAATCATTAACTCCTTTTCTGGATAGCTTAAGTAACTAC
Organism: Bacteroidia bacterium; assembly: GCA_020845635.1. Taxonomy (GTDB): domain Bacteria; phylum Bacteroidota; class Bacteroidia; order UBA4408; family UBA4408; genus CAIKXD01. The sequence goes on along the minus strand of JADLFI010000003.1, from coordinate 161,931 downwards.
AGCACAGTGTATAACCAAGCCTATGCTAACGGTAAAACTTCTATAAAAGGTATTCCTGCGGTGGTGGCTGGTATTCCTACTTTGTTTGACGGCTCTTTTATTAATTCGCCATATAATACCAATCGTATTGAGAGCATAGCTACTCTGCTGAAAGCAAAAAATTACTCCTCATCTTTTTACCACGGGGGCATTAACGGAACTATGGGTTTTGATGTATTTGCCAAAGCTGCAGGTTTTGAAAAATATTACGGGCGTAACGAATACCCTAATAAAAATGACTTTGACGGAAATTGGGGTATTTTTGACGAACCCTTCTTTCAATATTTTAAAAATAATTTAGATAAGGAAAATACACCTTTTATAAGCTGTATTTTTTCATTATCGTCACATCACCCATACACCTTGCCCGATAAGTATAAACATAAATTTACAAGGAATGAATTAGAAATAAGTGCCACTATTCAATATGCTGATTATGCTTTGTTGAAATTTTTTGAAACAGCACAACAATCAAGTTGGTTTAAAAACACTTTGTTTGTTATTACAGCCGACCATACTTCTATGTCCATAAATCCAAAGTACCAAACCGCTGCCGGTATTTACAGTATTCCGCTAATTGTTTTTGACCCCTCAAAACCCAATGGCAAAACTATCAATACAATTACCCAACAAATAGATATTTTACCTTTAATATTGCATCACCTGAATTACGATTTACCATATTTCTCATTTGGCACTAAGCCATGTAACAATCATGCTGAAGAGCATTTTTCAGTTTCGTATAATGGACATTTTTACCAGTTAATAACCGAAAAATTTTGTGTGCAGTTTGATGGCGAAAGTACAATCGCTGTGTTTGATATGAAAAATGATAGATTGCTGAGTAATAACCTAGTAAATCAAAGCGGAGTTGATTATAGGCATGAAGAAACACTATTGAAAGCCATTATTCAGAGCTATAATAATAGCCTGATTGAGAACAAAATGATTATTCCTCCTAAATAATTGTAATACATTGAATAATAAGCGCGTAACTTCAGTTTGGATAGAAAAGTTAGAACCTCATGAGGTTTTTGTTTTTGGAAGTAATTTAGCCGGAATGCATGGTGGTGGCGCTGCTGCTTTAGCGCTCAAATGGGGTGCTGTAATGGGGCAGGGGATAGGCTTACATGGTCAAACTTATGCCATACCAACTATGCAAGGCGGTGTTGAAACCATTAAACCTTACGTTGATGAGTTTATCTCATTTGCTCGTAACCACCATGAGCTAAAATTTCTTGTTACCGAAATAGGATGTGGCATAGCGGGGTTTAGAGCCGAGCAAATTGCCCCATTATTCAAAACAGTGATTGAACATGATATTGAAAACATATACCTTCCGGCAAGTTTTTATAAAGCTTTAAGCAAATAGCATTATGGCCTAAAACCTATTGTAAATCATAGACAAGTTTCTTGCTTATTTTATATTTTTTTGATTCAATAATCTTATTATTAATGTATTGTGTAATATGCAAAGCCATAATTTGAAGTGTTTCTTTGAAAATTATTGGATATTCCCTTTTGGTATTGTTTTGGCATAGCAATATATAGTGGTTATGAAACCTAAATGAGCTAGATATTTATACACGAAACTCAAAATTTTTTCTATTCCCATTTCACGTTTTGTGTCATATTGGGCTTTCAACTTTTTTTGCTTTTTTGAAGAAGAGCTAGCCTCTTAAATAGTTTTATTTATAAATTTTTATCAAAGTAAGCATAGTTTTTCTATTAAATTCTTTAAATTGTTTAAAATAAGAGAAGGTTTTCTTTTTTGGATAGGATATGTTGAGGTCTTTTTGTAATTTCGTGAGTTACGAAATTTTCGATTAATATAATTTAATTAGCTAAATAAATATGATGAAATTTACCCTAAAGAAAGCAATCTTTTTTTTAACATTTTTATGTACGGTAGGAGTACAAGCCCAAACCACTTACACCTGGAATGGTGGTGCAGGAGCATGGAACGTGGCGACTAACTGGACACCCACCCGAACGACTCCGGCTACAAACGACATCTTGCAGTTTAACGATGGGGGAACCTATACTGTAACCAATGTTATTACCCAAACCATAGGGCAACTAAAGGTGTTGGGAAATACTACCCTTACCTTACAGGCAAATGCTGCCAATCAAACAGTTACTATTACTCCCGGTACAGGAAATACCGGATTGGAAATAGCTTCCGGTTCAGCATTAAGTAATACTGCAACTAATATTGTTTCTATAACAGCTACTAACTCTACTCAGGTAGTTGATATATCCGGAACATTAGCCTGGGTGGCGGGTACATTTACAAATACCGGAAACACCCTGAATGTAAGTGGTACGGTAAATTTTAATGCCGGTACATACACCGCCACCGCCTCTGCCGGTACAGAATCTAACATAACCGGTACGTGGAATATGAATGGCGGTACAGCCTCCCTTTTTAAATCTTCTATGTCCGGTGTATTGAACGTATTGGGTGGAACGTTAAACATGAATGGTGTGGCAGCTTATGTTTCATCCATTACCGGCACGGTAAACCACACGGCAGGCACCATTACCGGATCGGCTGTGGGTTTATCATTTGCTTCGGGGGCTAATTACAATTACTTGGCAACAGGAAGTTTGGCATTGCCATTGGCTACGTGGGATACTAATTCCAATTTGAATATTACGGGGATTACCGGAGCAGCAACAATTACCAATGTTACGGGGCAAAGTTTCGGTAACATTACCTATAACTGTACCGGTCAGGGCAACACGGTTACCACCATGGGGTCTGTTGCGGCAACTTACACGGTGAAAGGCGATTTCACAATTCAAAGCACGGGTTCGGGAACAGGGTCGCTCACTTTAAAATCTCTTGCTTCATCCGGTACGGTAAATGCCACGGTAAATGGACTGTTTAGCGTAACCGGTGGATTGGTAAATGCATGTACTGCTGCTACTACCGCACTTACACTCAATCTAAATGGAGGATATTCTCAAACCGGAGGTACTTTCAATTTGAGTACCGCAACAATTGCCTGTACCATGAATGTAGGTGGTAACTATAGTTTAACAGGTGGTACATTTACCCAAACGAGTACTACTGTATCTACGATTAACTTTAACAATACCACGGGAGGTACTTATACTACTGCGGTTGCACCAACCAATACGTATCTCAATTACACCGTTGCAGCCAATGGAATTTTAACGCTACAAAACAACTTGGTGTTGGCCAACAGCCGTACGTTTACTGTTTTAGCCAATGGACGCTTGAATTTCGGAACTTACACAATCTCCGGTGTTACTTCCACCACGTTTTCGGTTGCTGCCGGAGGAACAATAAGTATCGGTGACCAACTTGGTATTACAACCAGTGGAAGTACTGGGAATGTTCAAACCAATACAAGAACTTATACCGTAGGGGCGAACTTCATTTACTCGGGAACGAATGGCCAAGTTACCGGCAATGGGCTTCCTGTAGGCAATACAGGGTATATTCAGATTGATCTTCAAAACAACACGGATCAAATTACCTTTACCAATACCGCATTTAGCGGCAACGGAGTAAACGTTAGGCTTCGCAGCGGTAGTTTAGCCAATGCCATCACCTATACCAACGCCACCAATTCCATCTTGACCTACGAAGGTGTGGCAGCACAAACCACAACCAACAATGAATTTCCGGCAAGCAACGGCCCTCGTTCATTGGTCATTAACAATCCTAATGGCGTTACCCTTCACGCAGCAAGAAGCACAAATACCGGAGCAACAAATACCTTAACCTTAACGAGCGGAATACTTAACACTACAGCAACCAATGTACTTACAGTGTCTAATGCAACGGTAGGTGCTGTGGTTGGCGGTTCCGACTTGTCTTATGTAAACGGACCGCTTATCAGAGCCATTAATGCAGCCGGTACTTACCACTTTCCTGTAGGCGATGGAAGTACCTTTGGCGGTTACTCGATGCTTACTAGTGCCGCAGCCAGTGGTGTTTTTCTCCGTGCACAGTTTGTAAACAGTGCCTCCGGAGGTAGTGCAGGTGCAGGGCTTGCATCACTTAATAATTATCATTGGTTGGTAGAACGCACAGCGGGTACCAATTCGGTTACTTATACGCCAACGCTTACCATTGCGGGCTTAGGGGTTAGCTCACGCATTGGTTACTCTAAAACTTTAATGGGCGCTTACGACAATGTGGGTGGGGTGAATATATCCACAAGTATTACCGCAGCGCTACCACAAACCATCAATACCACTGACCCCAATGCCTATTACAGCGTAGGTGCAAGTGGCACTCTGAGTGGTACCGAAACCGCATATACTACCCTTACTTCTATTTCGCAAGCCTTGCAGACCATGCTGGTAACGGGTAACGTAATTTTTGAATTGCCTACATCGTATTCCGGTGAGCCTGCCTATCCGGTAGTGTTTACAGAGTTTTCTGAGGATGGTAGTGGTCCATATACGGTAACGATTCGTCCGGCTACAGGAAGCGCCAATTTCTTAACGGCCGGTGATCCGGGAACTGCATTGTCACTTATCGACTTGAGTGGTATTGACCGCTTGACTATAGATGGTAGAGCCGGTGGCGCAGGCAGCAGTGTATGGACTTTCCGCAACACGCGCACTGCAGCAACGGTAGGACCTACCTTCCGTTTTATTAGTGACGCTACAAACAACACCCTTACTTATTTGCAAGTAGAAGGTCAAAATATTACGGCTACTAGCGGAACTATTCTATTTAGTACCGGTACTACTTCAGGAAATGATGATAATACCATTAGCTATTGTCATATACGAGATCGTAGCGATGTTGCCGGAATACCTGTAAATGGTATATATGCTCTTGGTAGTTCTGCGAGTATTATGAATGATAATATCTCCATCATCAACAACCACATCTACAACTTTTTTTCATCATCACTCACCAGCAGTGGAATATTGGTTTCGTCATACAACAGCGGGTTTACCATTACCAATAACCATTTATACCAAACTGCTTCCCGTGCACAAGCATCTGCATCGGTGATTAAATATGGTATTCAAATTATCGCTGTTACGGGAGGTGGTACTAACTTTACCATTAAGGACAATTACATTGGAGGTAGTGAAGCGAATGCGGGTGGTACGGCTTGGACAACTACCGGCAGTTTTAACCATAGCTTCCAAGCGATTTCCATCAGTACGCTGGCAACAGGAAACAACCGGGTTGAGAACAACGTTATTCGGAATTTTAATTTGGCACATGGTACTACTGCCAACACGCTACTTTTTGCAGGTGTCAATGATGTAAATGGGAATAACAGAATCCACGGCAATACCATTGGATCGCTTTCTTCCACCTCTATCACCATTACCTCTGCTCTCGCAACTGCAAGTGCTACTTACGGTATTTATGTATTGGCAGGTACAGATACCATCACGAGCAACACCATTGCGGGTGTTCGATTGGCGGGCACAACCGGTATTGTTGGTTTTACGGGTATTCACACTGCCGCTGCCTCGGGTAATCCTGCCATTATCATTGATGGAAATACCATTGCTAAAATCAGTGCGGAATACAACGGTACTACTGCCGGTGGATTTGTAAGAGGAATATACTGTATGGGAACCACAGGCGCAGGAGTGAGAACCATCACGAACAATACCATCTACGAATTAAGCACCGCTACAGGATACGTAGGTGCCAATGACTTGTCCGTTACTACAGGGATTACCCAGTTAAGTACTACCTCTGCGGCAGTTCATACAATTACCGGCAATATAATTCATAGCTTATCTAATAGCCATGCATCGGCTGTTACCAATGTAGTGGGGATTTTTTATAACGGAGCAACCAATGCCAATAGTGCTATTTCACGCAATTTTGTGCATAGCTTTAATATGTCCACAAGTGGTGCGGCAACTATTACCGGTATTTTTGTTAACTCAGGTATTGCTACAGTTTCTAACAATATGCTGCGTTTGGGTATTGATGCTTCCGGAAATGCTATTACCAATAGTTATAACATAGCAGGAATTTTACATAATTCAACCACTGCCAATAGTCTTTATCATTTTAATACCATATATATTGGCGGTACCGGAGTAACTGGGAATAATAATAGTTACGCATTTCAACGAACTGCCGGAACTGCGGCCATAAACCTGCGCAATAACATATTCTATAATAATAGAGAAAATTCATCGGGTACGGGAATCAACTTTGCCATAGGTTTAAATGCCAGCACAGCCGTAACCTCTAATTATAATATTTATGAAACCAATGGTTCAAACGGGAAAATTGGAATAATAAATACCACATCATATAACCTTTTAACGGATTGGCAAGGAGTATTCTCAAACGATTTAAACTCTTTATATGGTGGAGTTCCTTTCATTAATGCCAATGGAAATGCCGCTTCTGTAAATTTACATATTAACCCTTCCATTCCATCGCAAAATGAAAGCAACGGTGAATACATTGCTGTGTATGGCGATTATGATGGTGATAAACGATACGGTGAAACAGGATACACCGGAACGGGAACAGCTCCTGATATTGGTGCTGACGAAGGAGAGTTTTTACCTTTAGATATTACTCCTCCATCAATTACCTATACGCCCATTGCTGACCAAACTGTATTAACTGCCCCTTCGTTATCTGCTACTGTTACCGATGCCAGTGGCGTTGATGGTAATAGTGGAACACGACCAAGAATCTACTATAAATATACAAGCAATGCCAACACATTTAACTCCAACACCAATGCTACGGACGGTTGGAAGTATGTAGAATCAAGTTCCTCAAGTTCACCGTTTAACTTTACCATTGATTATTCCTTATTATATGGAGGTATTCCTTCGGGTGGCGAAACGATTCAATATTTTGTAGTTGCACAAGATTTGGCTCCTACGCCTAATGTTAACCTTAACAGTGGTGTGTTTAATAGCAATCCTTCAAGTGTTGCCCTTACTTCTTCTGCTTTTCCTTTAACAGGAACAATTAATGAATACAAAATTAATGTTTTGCATGGCACAGTTACTGTGGGTTCCGGTGGCGATTATTTATCGCTGACCAATGCCGGTGGATTGTTTGAAGCAATCAATAACTCCTCATTGAGTGGTAACTTGGTGGCTGAAATTACTTCGGATCTTACTTCTGAGTTAGGTACACATCCTTTATACCAATGGAACGAAATTGGTGGTTCGGGTTATACCTTGACGATACGCCCAAGTGCTGCTACCACAAGAACAATTAGTGGTAATCAAAACCTTGAGTTGTTCCGACTGGATGGTGCCGATAGGGTGACTATTGATGGACGTTTTGGAGGTAGCGGACAATATTTGGTGTTTGCGAATACCTCCGCATTATCAGGAGCGGCAACCTTCTCCTTCCTCAACGAAGCTACAAATAATACGATTCGTTATAGCGATATTAAAGGTTCTACAACAGCAACCGCTAAAGGTGTAATACTTTTTGGCACATCTACCGCATCAGGTTCCTTGGGTAATAGCAATAACTTAATTGAATATTGTGATATCCATGATAACAGTGGTGCTTTGCCACGCATTGGCGTTTATTCGGCTGGTACTGCGGCTAAACTGAATGCAAACAATACTATTAGTAATAATAATATTTATAACTTTTTTAATGCCACAGGTAATAGTTGTGGCGTATGGTTGGTAGCTAATACCAGTTCTTGGACGATTGAAAACAATAAGTTTTATCAGGAGGCAACGCGTACTACCACTACCGCAAGTACTTTCCATTATGTGATTAATGTGAACAATACTTCGAATGTAAGTACCATAATTCGCGGAAACACCATTGGTGGAAATGCCTCGAATGGAACAGGCACAATGACTTATACTGCAACAGTAGCTAATCAGTTTGCGCCAATTTATTTGAACACGAGTACAGTAGCCGCTACGCCTACGATTGTAGAAAATAATACGATTACCAATATTGCATTTACAACTGTTTCCGCTGCAACATCAGGCATAGGGCCTTTTACTGCCATTTATCAGGCGCAAGGTGCATCAAGAATTAAAGGAAACACGATTGGTGCTGCTACGGGCAATGGTGTAATTTCGGTAACCGTGAACACCAATTCAAATGGTGTTACAAATGGTATTCGCTATGATGGATCGGCTACTGTTTTAATTGAGAATAATACCATAGGAGGAGTTACTGTTACCGGAACAGGTACAAACAACGGACAGAATTTGTATGGTATTCATTTTACAGGAGGTGGTACTATTTCGGTGAAAAATAATTTTATTGGAAGCAGCACTACGGCCAACAGTATGCAAATAAGCGGTACGGCCACAACCAATGCTTCTGCATTGGGCGGTATCTTCGGAAATGTAACCGGCAACGTAGTAGATACCTTATATAACAATACGGTTTACAACCTGACGAATAACAATACAGGCACAGTTACTCGAGTATTTGGTATTTATGGAACATTTGTTACCACAGCTCCGCGCTACCTTGTAGAAAACAATACGGTTCGTCATCTTAGCACTACCTCTACGGCTACTGCTTCAGCTCATAACACGGTTTCTGTAATGGGTATTGGTATTAATTCAACCAATACAGGGGTTTTATCTGTTATGGGAAATACGGTACACTCGCTATCGAATACAAGTAGTGCAAATTCTTATGTATTTGGTATATATTTCGGAGGAGGTACAAACGCAGGTAACGTAATTGAGCAGAACTTTGTGCATAGCCTCTCGCCTGCGAGTGGTGCTTCTGCCGGTGTAATAGGTATTCAATTTGGTGCTGGCGCAGGCTCGTTGCGCAATAACATGGTGCGCTTAGGGATTGATGCTGCAGGAAACGATATTACACAAGCACACACACTGTACGGAATAGATGTATTAAGTACCAGTGCCACCAATATCTTTCATAACTCTGTTTATATAGGTGGCGCGGTGAGCGGTGTAACTGCGCTCAATTCATTTGCTTTCAGAAGAACTGCAACCAGTGGTGTAATCAACATTCAGAACAATATTTTTATGAATGTACGTACACAGAGCAGTGGCGGAAAGCACTATTCTATTTATACTCCTAACGTTACAACTTTTACTTCTGATTACAACATTTTATATGCACAGGGAACCGGCACATACACCGGATTGTTTAATACTGCCGATCAGTTAACTTTAACGAATTGGAGAACAGCCACAACCAATCGCGATATGAATAGTTTAGCTTGTGACCCAGCATTTATAAACCCGACCGGGAACGCCTCTGCTGTTGACCTTCACCTTAATGGTATAAGCGGAACAGCAGCCGAGGGTCGCGGAAATCCTAGTGCTTTAAGTCCTGCGGTTACTTTAGACTATGACGGTACTACCAGACCTGCCCCTGCAGTAGGTACGGTAGATATTGGTGCAGATGACGGAAGTTATACCGGATTGTTAGGTCCTTCATTAACCGTTACTGCCGATGGTCAACCTTCTCTTACAACTTGTCAGGGTAATTCGGTTGTTTTTGAAGCTGTTGCTACAGGAGGCTCTTCATGCGGGGCATGGCAATTTGCTTGGTTTGATGGCTCAAAATATTGGGATGGAACAGCCTTTACTTCTGTTACCCCTATTTACGATATTACTTGGAATATTATTACTGTTCCGTCCATACTTACCGGAGGAACCTATACCGTAACAACTACTTGTAATGGCGATGTAAATTTCTGTATTTCTCCTTCGTCAGGCAATGTTAATGTTACAATTAATTCGTCTCCGGCCACTTTAACTGCTGCTATTGGAACACCTGCCAATGGACTTAACCACTATATTGATATCAATTGGGCTACGGTAAGTGGTGTTACCGGATATGAGTTAGAATATTCTACCGATGGTCTTTCTTGGTTCTCACTATATAGCGGAACAAATACCAATTATCAACATAATACCGGAGATTCACCTAACGCTCCATATTATTATCGTGTGCGCTCAGTTTTCGGGATGACCACTTGTAATTGGACATCAGCTTCGCAATACCCTATACATACGGCTGCCGATGCTCCTGCAGTTCCGGTGTTGAGTAATGCAACTACTTATACATTAGATGTTACCTTGCAAACAGAAACACCTGTGGCAAATCCGGCTTCTACTACTTATTCTATTTATTGTCCTACTACAGGACAGTTTGTTCAAGCGGGTGGAACTTTAGGTGCCACCGAAGTATTTCAAACTAAGGCCTCGTGGGGCACTATTACTATTACAGGATTAGCTCCAAACACCAATTATTGCTTTTATGCAAGAGCAAAAAATAATGACGGAGATATTCGTGAAGGCATTGGATCTAATGTTTTAGGACTTGAAGATTTTACAACCAATGCCAATTTTAGCACTGCAAGTCCTACAGGGCCTACGAACAAGTTTTGGTCGCCATCATCATGTACTACTGGCGGATTACTATATTCTGCCACCGGAGGTTGTAGTGATGGTCACATTGGCAAAACAGGAAATTGGACAAACTTTTTTAGTTGCTTTGTTCGCACTCCTGAAACCAATTGTACAGGTCAAAATCAGGCTAAAGTGTTTTTTGATGTTTCCAACTCTTATTTCCCAACACAACCAAATGATAGAATGCGTTTTTATATGTGGGCAGATGCTGCTTATCATCATGCTGTTTCGGTAAAAATTAATGGAGTAGAGGTGAGTACGGTTGATATAAACGGGCGTTACTTACCATTTAATATGGCCAGAACTTGTCAGAATATTGAGGTAACTTTTGATTTATCGGCTATTACCAATAAATCCAATATCATGTTTTATCTTGAGCCTATTAATGGTTATAATAATGCTAATGTATTTAGTGTGGTATTAGATAATATTAGTATATATGGAGGTGCACCTGATGCTTGCCTTTCTACTTTACCGTTAACCATTTCAGGTAATGTTACCATAGGTACCGGAGGCGACTATCCGTCATTAACCAACAATGGCGGTTTCTTTGAAGCTGTAAATATGGCTACTATTACAGGTAATGTTAATGCTACCGTTATCAGTGACCTTACTTCCGAAAGTGGAACACACCCTTTGAATGAGTGGACAGAATCAGGTGTAGGTAACTACACGATTACCCTTAGTCCGAGCGATAATACCAACCGCTTAATTGAAGGAAATTATGTTGGCGCCAATGCTGCGGTAGCAGGATTGTATAGAATGAATGGTGCCGATCGTTTCATTGTAGATGGCCGCGACCCTTCTAATATGGGTGCCGGTGGTAGGCATTTGATTTTCCGTAATACAAGCACTACAAACTCTGCATTCAACTCCACATTCAATTTTATTAATGATGCCACAAATGATACCCTGAGATATGCGATTATTGAAGGCGCATCAACCAATACAACCAACGGTGTGGTGCGGTTTAGCACGGCAAGCGCAGGTGGTAATGATGGTATTAACATTGATTATTGCCACATACGTGATGTTTCCGGATCATTACCGGTAAATGCCATTTATGCTGCCGGAACTGCAGGGCAGTTGAATAGTAATGTATCTATAACCAACAACGAGATATATAACTTCTGGGGGGCAGGTACTAATTCATCTAATGGTGTATTGATAAGCTCAGGAAATACTGACTGGACAATAAGCGGTAACAGTTTTTACCAGACTGCCTCAAGGGCAAGTGGAGGTACTGTTATTCACTATGGAATCCAAATTGACAACAGTACCAATGGAAATAACTTTACCATACAGAATAATTATATCGGTGGTAGCACTGCCGGTGCCGGAGGTACTGCATGGACTATTACAGGTGCTAATCAGGTTGGGTTTATGGGAATTTCCATAAATATTATGACTTCGGCTACAAGCCTTGTTCAGGGAAATACCATTGCTAACTTTAACATTAACACAACAAGAGTTTCTGCATTTCCAACTAATCCTTTTAACGGAATATTATCAGCATCAAACGGGGCAGTAACCATTAACAATAACACCATTGGCGCATCCACAGGAACAGGTTCTATTACCATCAACAATGCTAGTACTACCAACCTATCACCTGTTATTTCAGGTATTGGGCATAGTTCAAGTAGTGGTGATGTAACAATAACCAACAATACCATTGGTTCCTTTACATTAAATTCGTCTTCGGGTTATCCTCTTACCTTCAACGGTATTCGCTATGGACAAGGAGGCAGTGGAAACAATCGCACCATTTCAGGTAATTTGATTGGTAGTTTAACTACGGCCAATAGTATTAATGTCAACACGGGGTCAACTATTTCATCAGCTCAAGATGTAATGGGTATTTATATGACGGCCGGTGCCAATGCCGTTACAATATCCAACAATACCATAGCCAATATGCATAATAATCGCCCGAGCACAAATCCGGGACAAACGGCAGGTATTTACAGTCCTTTTGCGAAAAATACCATTACAGGCAATACCATTTATCATTTAAGTAGTACTTCCAATAACACAGGTACCGGGGTTTCAGCAGCAGTGGCAGGAATTGTGTTGAATGCTACCTCTGCTAATGATCATAGCATAAGCCAAAATACAATATATGGTTTGGAGAAAAGCTCAGGAATAACAGCAAACAGTGTTATAGGTATTTATTATGGCGGTGGTACCGGTACTAACAACCATGTATCACGCAACCTAATTCATTCACTATCTTCTAGTGCTGAGGGAGCACTTGTAAGCGGTATCTATATGGGTGCCGGTGCAGTAAGCGTTTCTAACAACATGATTCGCTTGGGTATTGACGATGCAGGAACAAGCATTACTACTGCCTCCATTTTCCAAGGGATAGTGAAAGACAATACCTCTACCAACAATTTTGTGTACCACAACAGTGTGTATATAGGTGGTAGTGGTGTATCTTCTACAGCAAACCCAACCTACGCTTTCAGAAGAATGCAAACCAATGCCAATGACAATGTTCGCAACAATATTTTTATGAATGCCCGTTCCAATGCTACTAGCGGAGGAAATCATTATAGCGTATTTCTGAATAATTCCAGTACCTTGGTAATGAGCAATAATATTCTTTATGCAAATGGAACAGGTGGTGTATTAGGAAGAATTAATACAACCGACTACACCACTATGGTGGCTTGGAATAGTACAGGATTTGGTGCTGCATCAGCTGCGGTTAATCCTCTATTTGTATCCCCAACCACAGGCACTCCTGATTTACATTTAACTTTAGGTAGTGCTAACCCTGCCGAATCGGGTGCAGTAATTATTTCAGGCTTGACTGATGATTATGATGCTGTAAATGTGCGTACAGGGTATCCGCAGGTTTCTGTTTATGGCGGTGGTACTGCCCCTGATATAGGAGCTGACGAAAATGATATGACTCCGGTTGATATTAATCCGCCTACATTTACTTACACTATGATACCTGCACAAAGTGCAGCCTGTACCCCGGTTACTACTACAGTAAATGTAACCATTGATGACCCTCAATCCGGAATATCCTTAGTTTCTAATCATCCTAGAATGTATTTCAGAAGAAGTGTTGGTTCGCCAACAACAGCATGGTCATATACAAACAGCGTTGCAGGAACCTACATTTCGGGAACTTCTAACTCAAGTGTATGGTCCTTTACCTTAGACTATGCTCTTTATGGAATTACTCCTGCCGGAGGCGATGAGTTTGAATATTATTTTGTAGCTCAGGACTTAGCTTCTCCTGTTTTCAATGTGGGAACATCACAAACTAACGGTATAGTGCCTGAACATAGCGATGTAGCTACTATTGTAAACCCTGCAAACTATGCTTTCCCGGCTAACGGTAAGTTTACCATTGCAGCTACCCCGTTGAGTGGAACGGTTACCGTAGGATCCGGTGGGGATTATCCGAACTTTAATAATAGTACTACTGGTTTATTTAAAGACATTATGAGCAGAGGCTTATCGGGCAATTTGGAAGTATTGGTTATTAGTAATGTTAACGAAAATGCCGATTATTACCCTCTAGGAGTTGTTCCGGAATATTGCGGTTCAGGTTATACCATTACCATTAAACCTAATAGTGCTACTTCTTATTTAATTCAATCAAACGCTTCGGGAGCCAATCCTTTAATTAATTTTATAGGAACCAAACGTGTAATTATTGATGGAAACTTTAGCGGTTCAGGAAGGTACTTAACTTTTAGGCAAGCCTCAACAACAACTTGTACAGGAACAAGTAACCCTACTTTCTACTTTAGTGGAACGGCCGGTTCAGCGGCTTCTGAGATTACTATCAAAAACTGTATTATTGAAGGTAATAATAGGTTAACTGCATGTATTGGCCCGGGTGTACTGAATTTTGGTAACTTGCTAAGTACAGGTATGGGAATGAATAACATTATCATTGATAATAATGTTATACGCAATCGCTCAGACCTTGCACAAAATGCAACCAATACACCTTGGACCTTAATTCAGATTGGTGCTCCTAACTCTGTAAACATTCCAAGAAGTAATATTCAGATAACTAATAATGTGATGTTTAATTTCTCTGAAAGTGCTATTCAAGTTCGTCAGAATAATTCAGGACAGGGAATTGGTAACAATATTGTAATTACAGGGAATAAAATTTATCAGACCTTCAATATAGCAACCTATCAATACCCTATATGGTTAGAGGGTGGTACCAATTCTCACAGCCACGTTATTTCCAATAATCAAATTGGTGGAAACACTGAACCTAGCCCTAATATTTCAGGAACTTGGCTAAATAATAAATCGGATGGAGAAATACAGGCAATTTATGTGTTGGTGGGTGGAAGTAATGCTGCCCAAGCTACATCTATACAAGGAAATAAAATTCAGAACATTAATTTGTCGGGTACAGGTTGGACAAATTTTGTAGGAATTAGGGTTGAAGAAGGAAGAGTTCGTATAGGTGATGAAATTGGTAATATTATCGGTTCTGAAGATAATTCACCCAATAATATTATCAGTAATGGAAGTGGTGGCCTTTACGCTACGGAAGACGCTGCGGTAATGGGTATTTGGGTTCAGTCAAATGCAGAAACTATAATTTCAAATAATACGGTAAGCGGATTATCCACCGGATTAGGTACTTATTGTTTCTTAGATGGAATTGCACATGGAAGTAACCTGTACTTTAATGGTAATTTATATAATTTAAAAGCCGGAAAAGTTACGATGACTAATAATAAAATTGCCAATAATCGTTCTTCCAGTAACTTGCAGAATTCTTCTGTTTCAAATGAAGGAATGATAGGAATGTTTGTTTATACCAATGCAATGGATAATCTGATTGAAGGTAATGTGATAGAAAATAATGGTTGCAATGCCTTATCTGCTAATAATGTACGTATTCATGGTGTGATGTTAGGGGTTTTTGGTCAAGTAGGTAATCATGGAGGGATTTTCCGCAAGAATGTTATTTCATCATTAGCGAATGCTAATTTTGGGCAAACCGGAAGTGAGGCTCCTGAGATTAATGGACTATCATTGAATTATGGTAACTGGCAGATATCTAACAATATGATATCGCTAAGAAACGGGACTACGGGAACAAATATTACTAATACGAATACTACTTTGGTGGGTATTCGTGATGGATTGTTGAACATTGCCGGACAAGGTGCGCAATACTTGTACAATTCGGTATATATTTATGGTACTAACGGAGGTTCAGGAGCGGCTAATGCAAGTTATGCGTTTTTACGTTTTGCAGTTGATTGGTCAATTCCTACATTAACCAACGGAGCACCTACACAATTGCGTAATAATATTTTGATTAATGAGCGTAATGGTATAGGTAATCATCGTTCCATAGGTAACATAGCGAGCAATCCTGCCATAGGTTGGAACAATGCAGCATCTAACTATAATTTTGTTTGTAATTTGAACACAGCGGTTACCGGCCGTTGGGGAACTAATGATTATAACTGGGCAGGATGGTTAACGCAGAGTGGAGGTGATGCCAATTCGGGGTATGTACCTGCAGGCGCTACAACCATTGCCGGTACACAATTAAAACCTACCGATTTGTTTAATCCGGCTTATTTGTTCGGAAATTTAAGAATCTCTATTTTGGTTCCGGCTGCGGCAGATTTTGTGAATGATTTAGGAACGCCTTTAGCTACTGTTACTGATGATATAGATGGAGACCCAAGACATGCCACTACACCTGACATTGGTGCTGATGAGTTTAGTTACTGTCAGGTTCCGGTGTTTACCACTCAACCTTCACATCAACTTGATATATGTAGTGGAAGTACCGTGAGTTTTGCAACAACTGTTATCGGATTACTTCCAATAACCTATCAATGGCAAGAGTCAACCGATGGTGGTTCAACGTGGGCAAATATTAGTAATGGAGGTATTTATTCGGGTGCCAACACCAATACTTTAACCTTAACAGGGGTAACTCTTGGTATGAATAACTATAAATATCAATTAATTTTGACCAATAGTTGTGGAGTAGATACGAGTAATGTGGCAAATCTTACAATTGTTCAACCGCCAACTATCAGTACCTATAGCCCTATTTCTTTTGTAAATTCAATATGTAATGGAAATACATCATTTGGAGTTACCGCAGTAGGAACTTCATTAACCTATCAGTGGCAAGAGAGTGCCGATAATGGTGTTACTTGGACTGACGTTACAAATACTTCTCCATATTCAGGGGCAACCAGTGCTAACCTATATATCAGCAATTTGCCACCTCCTTATTTCTTTGGCCAGTTATATCATGTAATTATTACTGATGGTTGTAGTAACCAAATAACTTCAAGTGATGGAACATTGAATGTGGCTACTGCTCATATTACTGCTCAGCCTCCGGCTACAAAGTCGGAGTGTGCAGGAAATACAGCTACAATTAGTGTTTCAGCTACAGGTATTGGAACAGTTTATCAGTGGGAGGTAAGTACTGATAATGGTGTTACATGGAGTAATGCCACCGGTGGAAACTATTCCAATGATAATACTAGTACTTTAAGTATTAATGTTATTTCATCAATGAATGGATACAGATTCCGTGTGCAACTAAATAGTGTTTGTAATGTACCGGTTACTTCTGATGAAACCACACTTAATGTTGAGTACCAAGGACAATGGTTAGGTGCCGGTACCGATTGGGATACTCCTGCCAACTGGGGTTGTAACATTGTTCCAAACAGCACAACTGATGTTGTAATACCAACTACACCTGTTTTAGGTAATAATTTCCCTATAGTAAGTAGTAATGCCACAAGTGCTGCAAGAAGTATAACAATTCAAAGCGGGGCAAGTGTAACCGTATCAAGCGGAAGTGATTTAAGTGTTCACGGCAACTTGGAAAATAATGGAACTGCCGCATTAGGTCTTGGAACAGTTAGGTTTGTAGCTGCTGTGGCTCAGCAAATAAGTGGTACTACCCTAAGTGAGTTTGGTAAGTTAGATTTAAGCAACAGTTATAGTTTAGGCGCATCTTTAACCTTACAACAAAATATAATAGTTAAAGATGAGTTATTGCTAAATAGCGGAAAACTCGATTTAAATGGTAGTGAAATGGTGATTGGATATACCGCAGTTGATGGAAATATTAATGGTGGAAACAATAGCAGTTATGTAGTTACTGATGCTGCCGGCTCATTATTGACTCGATACACCACGCAGCAAAGTAAAACTTATACTTTCCCGGTGGGCGATATAAATAACTTTACGCCATTTAGCTTATTATTTAATACTTCGAGTGTAAGCTCTAACTCGCAAATACAAATGAAAGTAAATAATATTGCGCACCCTAATAAAGGAACTGCAACAAGTTATATTGGACGTTTTTGGACAGTAAATCCGGTAAATGTTATGCAGGGTGGTTTAAGTTATAATGTAGTTTACAATTATGCTGATGCTGATATAACAGGTGTAGAAGCAGACTTAAAAGCAACTAAGCATAATTTAAATGGATGGATTGCCGCATTGGGCAGCGGTGCATCCTTTGAGGTGGGTAATGCTACCTACAATAATGCTATTAACCAAATAACATGGAATGGTATTACAGATTTTAGTGACTTCACTGCCTTAGGTAATGGTACACCTTTACCTATCAGTTTATTGGAGTTTGATGCCTATCCGGTATTAGAGAATGTTGAAATAGTTTGGACTACCGCTTCTGAAATTAATAATGATTTCTTTACCATTGAGCGCTCAAAAGACGGAACAACATTTGAAAACCTAATGCAAGTGCCGGGGGCAGGAAACAGCACCACCATATTGAATTATAAAGAATGGGATACCCAACCTTATGATGGAATTTCATATTATCGTTTAAAACAAACTGACTTTGACGGTAAATATTCGTATAGTATGGTTAAGGCTGTTAACTTTAATAAGAGTCAGGGAAGTGCCACTATTAGCGTATATCCTAACCCTGTGTTGAACAATGGCGTGTATATCAGTACAGGGCAGCTAAAAGACATTAAAGTTAGTTTAAAGCTAATTGATATGTTAGGAAAAGTAGTTCAGGAAAATGATATTGAGGTAAACCTAAATGGCGATATTCAATTTGTAGAATTTAAAGAGAAATTAAGTTCAGGAGTATATCATCTACATATTACCAATAATCAGAAAACAGAAGTGGTTAAGCTAGTGGTACAACAATAAGTACCAATTGATATACTACCAAAAACACGAGTGCCCCGAAAATTTTCGGGGCACTCGTGTTTTTTATATTGTGAAGGGTTAGCTTTTTTCAATTACTTGGAATTATCAATCCCTTAATCTATATAGTAAACAATCCTTAAGTTAATAATGTGGCCGGCCTAATTTCAATAATTCAGGAGATATGTATTGGTGATTAATCCTTTTTCAAGATTATACCATCTTCCATTTCAATAATACGATGTGTGCGGGCTGCAAACTCATTGTCATGAGTTACTATCAGCAAGGTTTGATTAAACTCTTCCGACAATTGTTTGAAAATATCAAAAACAATTTCGCTGTTCTTTTTATCTAAATTCCCGGTAGGCTCATCACCCATAATGATTATAGGGTCGTTTATTAATGCACGGGCTATGGCTACTCTCTGCTTTTGCCCGCCCGAGAGTTGATTAGGGTGTTTATAAACTTCTTTCTCTATGCCTAATATCTTTAACTTTTCAAAAGCACGATGTTCCACTTCCTGTTTATTGTACTTTGCCAGTTTAAGCCCGGGCAGCATAACATTTTGTAATACATTAAACTCATTCAATAAATAGTGAAACTGAAACACAAAGCCAATCTTCTCGTTCCTTACACATGCCAGTTCTGCTTCTTTCAGTTTTTTCATCGATTTACCTTCAATATACAACATTCCCTCATAATCGGTATCCATTGTGGAGAGTATATACAACAAGGTTGACTTACCACAGCCTGATTTTCCGATAATAGAAATAAACTCGCCTTGAGTAACACTAAAATTAATATTCTTCAAAACCTGTACGCTTACGGGATCATGAAAATACTTAATGATATTTTGTGCTTCAAGAATTTTCATTGCCATTACTTTCCTCGAATGATAACTACAGGATCAACTTTACTTGCCTTTTTGGAAGGAAAGTAACCTGCAAAATAGGTTGTTAGAATTGAAAAAATGGTTCCAATAATATAAAATTTGGGGTTGTAATTAATCGGGTAGGTTTTTATGGTTGGTAAAGCGGCTGTATTAAACGGAATATTGTCAATAATAAACGATAACCCAAATCCAAAAAATAATCCGAGCAAGCCACCAAAAACGCCTATTGATAAGGCTATCCCAATGAATATCTTTTTTACATCACGCCCCGAAAATCCGGTAGCTTTTAATATGGCAATTGAGTCCATTTTTTCATAAATCATCATGTTTAATATATTGTATATCCCAAAGCCCGAAACTATAAGAAGAGTAATACCTACGGCATAGGAGATTAAACTTCTTACAGAACTTCCTGTTTCAAACTGCGCATTGGCGGTTTGTATATCTATAGCCTCAACATCATACATGGAGGCAAATTCCTTAGCCAGAAAAGGTGCTTGTTTTAGATCTTTTAATTTTATTTGTAAATCGGTAACGTAAGCGTTTGATTCGCCTAAAAGCTTTTGGGCCGTGGTAATATTGGTGTAGCTTTGTATTTTATCAATTTCTTGCAACCCCGACTGAAAAAAGCCAACTACTTTCATGGGTACTCGCTCGCCTTTTGAGGTGGTAATTTGTACCACATCGCCTATGTTCACCAACATTCGGTCTGCTATACCTTTTCCTAAAATTATGCTGTTTGAGATATTTTTTAAGTCTATATAGTTGCCTTGTGTTACGTAATCTTTGAAAAAAAACAAACGGTTTTCTTCCTCTACCTCTATTCCGTTTATAATTCCGTTAATATCGGTGGTTCCAACATTATAAAATACTTGTAAATTAATTTTTGGAGCTACACCCAACACCCTGTTATCTTTTTTAAGCGATTGTATAATTGCACCACTATTGCGTATTTGTTGTAATTCGTTTTTAGGTTTAATGGAGTGTATAAAGTTATGATTGTTTTTATACTCCGATGAAAGTTCAACAGCTTGTTTCTTGGTGGGTTGTATTTCGTTATATAATCGAATATGAGGTGTTCTGTTAATGACTAATCCATCAAGCAAATCGTTTAGCCCCGACATAAAACTGAGTAAGGTAATAAACATGGTAATGCTGAAAGTAACACCAATGGCCGCCACTAATGTTTGCTTCCATCTGGCCATTAGCAGTGAGTATGATATTTGAACTAAAAGCCTTGTTTTCATTATTCTTTCGGAACTAATATAACATCATTTTTTTCAATCCCCGATAGTATCTCAACATATTGATAATCTTTTAGACCTATGCCAACCCTTACGGTATCTTTATTTTCCTTTATTACCAATGAGTCGTTTAGCAAACACTTGCGCGGAATAAGGAGCGCATTTTTTTTGCTCTGTAATATTATGTTTGCCTCTATTGAAACATTAGGAAACAACTTTGGTGGAGCATTAATAAATTCAGCCTCTACCAAAAAAGTCTTACTTCGCTCGTTCATCAAAGGATTTATTTTAGTTATCACGCCCTCAAAAACTTTACCTTTATAACTATCTAAAGTTATCATTACCTGCTGTCCTTTTTTTACTCTTAAAATATCATATTCATCAACTTGCATTTCAAGTAGGAAATGACCCGCATCGCCCACTATGGCAAGCGGAGTTTGAGGATACACAGTTTCCCCTTTCTTTTTGTTTATGCTGTAAATAATGCCATTTATTTGACTGCGAATTGAAAAATCACTTTCCAACTTACTGTTAATAGCCAAATTCCGGCCTGCTACTTCGGCATTTAACTTTAATGTTTTTTGTAAATCATCATATTTAACTTTAGCCGATAAATAGTTAGCTTTTGATAATTCGTAATTTAATGCTTTTAACTCTAAATCGGCTTTTGAGCCTACTTGTTGTGCCCATAAATTTTTTTGCCTGAAATAAAAAGCCGAATCGTTGGCCATCTTACTTTGTGCCACCTCCAACAGTGCTTTGGCTTCTTTTATTTTTTCGCTGTTTGATTGCAAGGAGGCATACGCGGCATTTAGCGCTGCGTTTTCTTTTAGGAGTTTCTGATTCTCATCTTCAATTGCAAACAGCAAATCACCTTGCTGTACGGTGTCTCCCTCAGATAGCGGAATGTCTTTTATAATGCCGCTTATAGTTGCATATACTTGATATTGATTTTTACTTTTTACTAATCCCGAAGCATAAACAGATTCGGTAATTGATTTTATTTCAGGGCTAACTTTTTCGGTTTTTGATTTACATGAAATAATAAAAAGTATAATAATAGGCAGCAATAACTTTTTCATAAAATAAATTCTTATACAATATTACACCAATACAATTTAACAGATGATAAAATTAATATAAAAGTAACGTATTATTGGCTTAGATTGTATCTAAATAATACCTTATAATTTAGGCTTTATGAGGTCTTTCAGTGAGTTGTTTTGCAAGGTAAGATGATTGTTAAAATGGTTGTTTTTTAATTTTTTGGCAAAAAATGAGTTCTTTGGGGTCTGTCCATGTTATAGGTTAAGGTAAACAATAAGTATTAATAATTATCTTAGCAACCCTAATTGAGATTAACTTTTATTCAAAAAAATAACGCTTGATACAGCTTCAAAACATACATAAATCATATAGCATGGGTAATAACAAGCTGCATGTTTTAAAAGGTATTGATTTGACTATTAAAGCAGGCGAGATGGTTTCTATTATGGGGTCCTCAGGTTCCGGAAAATCTACACTTCTCAATATTCTTGGCATACTCGATAATTATGATGAAGGAACTTATCATTTGAATAATATATTAATTAAAAATTTATCGCAAACAAAGGCTGCAGAGTTACGAAATAAGTTTTTAGGATTTGTTTTCCAATCTTTCAATTTATTATCGTTTAAAAGTGCAATGGAAAATGTAGCCTTACCTTTGTATTATCAAAAGGTAAGTCGGAAAACCCGTAATAGCATAGCTTTAGAATATCTTGAGCGTGTTGGACTAAAAGAATGGGCGCATCATTTACCCAGTGAGATGAGTGGTGGTCAGAAACAAAGAGTGGCTATTGCACGTGCATTAATAGCAAAGCCTAAGGTGATATTTGCCGATGAACCAACCGGAGCTCTTGATAGTGTTACTTCTTTGGAAGTAATGCAGTTGTTTAAAGAAGTAAATAAGGAGGGAATAACCGTAGTTATAGTTACCCATGAAGACGATATCAGTAAAATGACCGACCGCGTAATTCGTTTAAAAGACGGTATGATAATAAGTCAATAATATAAAAAGCAACCATGTTTGATATCGATAAATGGCAGGAAATATTTACTACTATTAAACAAAACAAGTTGCGCACTTTCTTAACCGGTTTTAGTGTGGCTTGGGGTATTTTTATTTTAATAGTGTTGTTGGGTGCGGGTAATGGTTTACGTACAGGGGCCGAGTCACAATTTATGGGCGATGCTATAAATAGTGTGTTTATTGGTGGCGGAACAACTACTATTCCGTATAAAGGATTACAAAACGGGCGACAGATAATTCTTAAAACAGAAGACTTTTATTTGATACGTCAAAAAATTAAAAAGTTAGAATATATAAGTGCTATTAAGGGAGGCTCTGAGGTGAATATGATTTACAATAATAAAAGCGCTTTGTTTTCAATTCGTGCTTGTATGCCTGACAATATCTATCTCGAAAATGCATCTATGCTAAGCGGAAGATTTATTAATGACAAAGATATTCAGGAGTACCGCAAAGTATGTATTATTGGGGCACCTGTGCGTGATGAGTTGTTTAAAGATGAAGACCCTATTAATAAATTTATTGATGCAGGTGGCATATCATATAAAGTGGTTGGTGTATTTAAAGACTTAGGCCGCAATGATGAGAATAGAATTTATGTTCCGCTTAGCACATTTCAACGTATTAGTAGTGGTTCACAGGCGCTTGATTATATTTGGGCCAGCTACGAAAACAATATGCTTGAAAATACCGAGCCTTTAATGAAGGAAATACGTAATATGCTGGCAAAAAAGTATTCCTTTAGCCCTGAAGACATGAGCGCTGTTGAGGTAAACTGTTGGAATGATGAATTTATTAGGATTATGAAAATGCTTGATGGCGTTAAAATATTTATATGGATTATTGGCGTATTTACCTTAATTGCCGGTATTGTTGGTGTAAGTAATATTATGATGATTGTTGTAAAAGAACGTACTTCTGAAATAGGTATTCGTAAAGCTTTGGGAGCAACACCCCTCTCTATTGTTATGCTGATAGTGCAAGAAGCTGTATTTATAACCGGTGTGGCAGGTTATATTGGTTTAGTATCCGGTATTGCTACAGTACAGTTTATGGGTAATAATTTAGAGAGCGACTTCTTTAAAAATCCCACAGTGAGTTTTAATTTGGCGGTATTGGCTACTATTATTATTATTGTGGCGGGTGCATTGGCAGGGCTAATTCCGGCTGTAAGGGCGTCACAGGTTAATCCGGTAGAAGCTTTAAGATCTGAATAATATTTAATAAGCATGTTTGATAAAGATAATTGGCAAGAAATAAGCGCAACCATAAAAAAAAATAAGTTGCGAACGGCTCTTACCTCACTTGGGGTTGGATGGGGTATTTTTATGTTGGTTATTATGTTAGGTACGGGAAATGGCTTAAAGCACGGAGTAATGAAAGATTTTATGGGTTCGGCCACAAATTCATTTTTTATGTGGACACGAGCTACTACCAAAGCTTATAAGGGCATGAAACCGGGCCGATATTTTGATTTTAATAATGCCGATGTTATAGCCTTAAATCAGTTAAAAGAGTTGGCAGTTGTTTCTCCTCAAAATCAGTTGGGTGGATGGCGCGGTGGTAATAATGTAGTGCGGGGCACTAAAACCGGTAATTACCAAGTCAGTGGGGTGTATCCTAATATTAAAGAGGTATCTGAGATAAAAATTTCTTCCGGTCGTTTCTTAAACGAAAATGATATTAAAGAGAAAAGGAAAGTTTGTGTAATAGGCTCGCGGGTGCGTGAGGAACTTTTTAAAATTGACGAAAACCCTTTGAATGAATACCTTCGAATAAACGGTGTTTACTTTAAAATAATTGGTACAACAAAAGCTAGTGGAGGTGGTTTTGGAGCACGAGAAGAAGAACAGCGTATTATGCTTCCTTTTTCAACTTTTCAGAGTACATTTAATTTTGGCGATGCTGTAGGCTGGATAGCAGTAGTGGCTGCACCTAATGTAAGCGCTACCCATGCCGAATCTAAAGTTTTGTCTATTATGAAAGAACGACATAAAATTGCTCCGGATGACGAAATGGCTATTGGGCACTGGAACATGGAAACTCAGTTCAATAAAATCAATGGGTTGTTTGAAGGTATCAATATGTTAATTTGGGTGGTTGGTATTGGAACACTGATAGCCGGTGTAATAGGTATCAGTAATATTATGTTAATTGTGGTAAAAGAACGCACCAAAGAAATAGGAATTAAACGAGCACTTGGCGCTACTCCTTTTTCAGTTGTTTCTCAAATAATTTTTGAATCAGTTTTTTTAACTACTTTATCGGGGTACTTTGGTTTACTTTCGGGTATTTTTTTGTTGGAAGGTCTTAATAAAGCAATGGGTCCTAATGTTCCTATGTTTCAGAATCCAACAGTTGATTTGAACGTAGCCTTAACCTCGCTCATCATACTTATAATATGCGGAGCCTTAGCCGGACTCATTCCTGCTTCTAAAGCTGTTGCAGTATCACCTGTTGAAGCATTAAGAGCTAATTGAATTTTTTAATCTTGAATATAAAATATATTGCAATATGATAAAAAGAATATTTAGAATTACCCTAATAGCAGCCTTGTTCGGAGTATTTATTTGGACCTTCTATTATTTGTATAAAAAATCAGAAGAAAAACCAATTACCTTCCAAACCATTAGTCCTATGGATACTTCCATAATAAAGAAAACAGTGGCTACAGGTAGCGTTATACCTCGTAAAGAGGTAAACATGAAATCGCAAGTTTCGGGAATTATTGAAAAAATGTTTGTTGAAGCAGGAAACAATATTAAACAAGGTGATATTATTGCCAAAGTAAAAATAATACCTAATATGATTAACTTGGCAAATGCCGAGAACAGATTAAATCAGGCTAATATAAATTATGAAAATGCCAAAACAGAACACGAACGTTATGCTACTTTATTGAAACAACAGGTAATAGCTCAGGCCGATATTTTACCTTATGAGTTAAAGTTAAAATCAACAAAAGAGGAAGTAACGGCTGCCGAAAATAATTTGCAATTAATAAAAGAAGGGGTTACTAAAAGTGCCGGAAACGCTACAAATACATTAATTCGCAGCACCATATCAGGAATGGTTCTTGATGTTCCGGTAAAGGAGGGAAGCAGTGTTATTGAGAGCAATACTTTTAACGATGGAACTACTATTGCCTCGGTAGCTAATATGGGCGAAATGATTTTTGAAGGTAAGGTAGATGAAAGTGAAGTAGGGAAAATAAAAGTAGGTATGCCTATAGTACTAACTATTGGTGCTATTAACGATGAAAAATTTCATGCCAATTTGGAGTATATTTCGCCAAAAGGTGTTACCGAAAATGGGGCTATACAGTTTTTAATTCGTGCGGCCATAAAGCAGAATGAGAATGGGGCTTTTTTAAGAGCAGGATACAGTGCCAATGCCGATATTATTCTTGATCAACGCGAAAAAACTTTAGCTATTTCTGAAATGGTTTTACAGTTTGATAAAGGCAAAACTTATGTTGAAGTTGAAGTTAGCCCCGAAAAATTTGAAAAACGAGAAATTAAAACAGGATTATCTGACGGGGTAAATATTGAGGTGTTGCAAGGCATAAGCAAAAGCGATAAAATAAAAATACCTTAACAAGAACTCAACTTTTTTTACCGACTAATTAAATAAGGTCATCAAAAGCCATTGGCACAAACGTTATAAATTTGCTAATTGGTCTTCAATTAATTTTATTTTGGTAAGTGTATCGTCCATTTTTTTGTGTTCATTAGCTATTACCTCTTGACGGGCATTGGCCATAAACTTCTCGTTGTTTAATTTTTTGCTGATACTTTCTTTAAAGCCTATTAAATAATTAAGTTCTTCGTGTAGCTTTTGTTTCTCAGCTTCCGAATCAAGTTTAGTGAGTAATGGAACAAAAAATTCATAGGTATTAACCATAAAGTTTACGGCACCTTGTGGCATTTCTTTAACTTCTGTAATCTGTTTTATGTTAGCTAACTTTTTTATGATGCTTTGGTAAATATTCAGTTCTTTGATATTTTCTTTAACCATAAGTTCAAGTGCTACTTTAGGCGAAATACCTTTCTGATTTCTAATATTACGAATATGTTGAATAATCTCTGAGGCCACTTGAAACTCATTTAGCAATAACTCATTTGGGGCGGTTTCCTGAGGCCATTCGGCAACAATAATACATTCGTTCTCTTTTCGTTCTTTCAATAAATGCCAAAGCTCTTCAGTAATAAATGGTAAGAAGGGGTGAAGCAATTTTAATAAATCGCCAAAATATTTTATGCTTTGTTGATATGTAATGTCATCAATAGCCTGCGCTTTACCATCAATAAATTCAGGTTTAATCATTTCTAAATACCAGGCACAAAAATCGTCCCACACTAATTTATAGGTGGCCATTAAGGCCTCACTTATTCTGTACTTTGAATAAAGCTGATTAATGATTTGTAGCTGCTGATTAAAACGTTGTTCGAACCAATGGCAGGCAAGTTTACAATGTTCTGGTTGCGCTATTTGTACTGAGCTTTCAAATCCCTGAATTAAACGAAAGGCATTCCAAATCTTATTGTTAAAGTTTCTGCCTTGCTCTATCAAACTTTCATCAAAAGGTAAATCGTTGCCCGCAGGAGAGGTTAGTAGCATTCCCATGCGCACAGCATCAGCTCCGCTCTTGGCAATTAAATCGAGTGGGTCCGGACTATTACCTAACGACTTGCTCATCTTACGACCTAATTTATCGCGAACTATTCCGGTTAGATAAACATTAGTAAAAGGCTTTTCGCCTTGGTACTCATAACCTGCAATAATCATTCGAGCAACCCAGAAAAATAATATTTCGGGTGCTGTTACCAAATCCTGAGTAGGATAGTAATATTTTATATCTTTATTTTCAGGGTCTTTAAAACCATCAAAAACACTAATAGGCCATAACCATGAGCTAAACCAAGTGTCAACTACATCTTCATCTTGTTTTAAACTGCTTTCTTTACTGTCTTTATATTTATCTTGATAAATTTCCAAAGCTTTTTCATGGTTTTTGGCTACTACAAAATTCCCTTTGCTGTCGTACCAGGCCGGTATTCTTTGCCCCCACCATAATTGACGACTAATACACCAATCATGAACATTCTCCATCCAGTGTTTATAGGTGTTTATAAATTTATCGGGGATAAGTTTTACCTCACCTTCCAATACTGCATTTAAAGCAGGTTTCGATATCTTATCCATTTTCAAAAACCATTGCATACTTAACTTAGGTTCAATCACGGCATCTGTTCTTTCACTATAACCAACTTTATTTTTTATATCTTCAACCTTTAGTAAAAATCCGGCTTCTTCTAAATCTTTAGCTATTTTTTTACGTACGGTAAAACGGTCTTCACCAATGTAAAATCCGGCAGCTTTACTCATGGTTCCATTGGCCTCTATAGTATCTATAACTTCCAGTTTGTGCTTTACACCAAGGTTGTAGTCATTTATATCGTGTGCAGGAGTTACCTTTAATGCACCTGTTCCAAACTCCATATCAATATAATCATCAAAAATGATTGGCACTTTTCTTTCTACAAAAGGAATAATGGCATATTTTCCTTTCAAATGTTTGTAGCGCTCATCTTCAGGATGTACACATACTGCGGTATCACCCAAAATAGTTTCCGGTCTTGTGGTTGCTATGGTTATGGTTTGCTCTTCGCCAAGGGGAGTACCGTCTTCGTTAACAAGTTTATACTTTACATAATATAGTTTTGCATTGCTTTCTTTGTATATAACCTCTTCGTCAGATACTGCAGTCATTCCGGATGGGTCCCAGTTTACCATACGCACTCCTCTATATATCTGACCTTTTTGATATAAATCAATAAAAACATCAATTACAGCTTCACTCAGGTCTTCCTCCATGGTAAAACGTGTTCTGTCCCAATCGCAAGAGGCTCCTAACTTTTTTAGCTGTTCAAGAATTATACCTCCGTATTTTTCTTTCCATTCAAAGGCATATTTTAAAAACTCTTCGCGACTAAGATCTGATTTTTTTATCCCTTTTTCTTTCAGTAGATTTACCACTTTAGCTTCGGTGGCTATTGATGCATGGTCAGTTCCGGGAACCCAGCAGGCATTTTTACCTTGCATTCGAGCCTTTCTAATCAATACATCTTGAATGGTATTATTTAGCATGTGCCCCATGTGTAAAACACCTGTAACATTTGGCGGAGGAATAACTATGGTATAAGGCTCACGATGGTCAGGAACCGATTTGAAAAACTTTTTATCCATCCAGAAACGATACCATTTCTCTTCAACTTGACTCGGATTGTATGTTTTAGCTATTTCTGTCATGCTTAATTTTTTACTTTTAAAGGTGCAAAAATAAATAATTATACTGATTTACATAAAAAGATAATATGCTCTGATAATTTTTGTATTTGATTCAAAGCAAAAATATTTAGTAATGAACAAAGTAAATTATAAGCAAAAATGATGAAAAATATTTAAACTCTTTTTGCTCAATCATATAACTTCAACCCAACCCAAAACATTAATTCTTATCCTTTATAATCAAGATTAATGAAGGTAATTTAATGGTTTAATTTTTAGGAGTTTAAATTTTTTAATTATTAGTTAATAACAATTAATTTTTTTACCTTTAAGTTTTCTAACCTATAATTTGTTTTACTGCATATCTTTGAGCAATGGAAAACGAGACAGAACAAAAAAAGAATATCCCTTATGTAAAGAAGGCACGCAAGACAGTAAATAGTAATTTCAATCCTTTTGAAGTAGGAAAATTACCACCACAAGCACCTGATTTGGAGGAAGCTGTATTGGGTGCATTATTAATTGAAAAAAATGCATTAATACAAGTAGTTGATATGTTAGTGCCCGAAGCTTTTTATGTTGAGGCACACAGTAAAATTTATAAGGCTATACTTGAATTATGGAAAGAACGACAGCCTATAGATATTTTAACCGTTACCAATCAGTTAAAAAAATCCGGAGAACTTGAAATTATTGGTGGAGCATATTATATCTCTAAACTAACCAACAGAGTGGCCAGTAGTGCCAATGTGGAATACTATTCTCGCATTGTGTTGCAAAAATACATTCAGCGAATGTTAATTCAAACAAGCACTCAAACCATTCGTGAGGCATACGAAGACTCTACCGATGTTCTAGAGTTATTGGATAAGGCAGAAAGAGAATTGTTTGCCATTGCTGAGAATAATATAAAACGGAATTATTCATCCATGAGCGAATTATTGCAAGAGGCAATAAGGCAAATTGAAAAAGCCCGCGACCAAGAAGATGGGATTAGCGGTATTCCTTCGGGTTTTACGGCATTAGATAAAGTTACAGCAGGTTGGCAACGCTCGGATTTAATTATTTTGGCTGCCCGCCCCGGAATGGGTAAAACGGCATTTGTATTGGCATTAGCCCGAAATGCAGCTATTGATTTTAAAAAACCTGTAGCTTTCTTTTCGCTCGAGATGAGTTCTGTTCAATTAGTTACCCGTTTGATATCGGGCGAAACCGGATTAAAAGCCGACCTGTTAAAACGCGGACAACTTGAAGATCATCAGTGGCAACAATTACATACACAAATTACAAAACTGGCCGATGCTCCTTTGTTTATTGACGATACACCGGCATTGAATGTTTTTGACCTGAGAGCTAAATTAAGAAGATTAAAGTCTGAACATAATATTGAATTAGCTATTATTGATTATTTACAGTTGATGACAGCAGGAAACGAGGGTAGAGGCAATCGTGAGCAAGAAGTAAGCACCATCTCCAGATCTTTAAAAGCTATTGCTAAAGAATTAAATATACCGGTAATTGTTTTATCTCAATTAAATCGTCAGGTTGAAGTTAGAGGAGGGGCAAATAATAGTAAAAGACCACAACTCGGAGACCTGCGCGAATCAGGTGCCATTGAACAAGACGCAGATATGGTAATGTTTATTTATCGTCCCGATTATTATCAAATTAATCAGGATGCAGAAGGAAGAGATTTGAGAGGTTTAGCACAAATAATTATTGCTAAACATCGTAATGGCTCATTAGAAGATGTTGACTTGCGCTTTGTTAGCGAAAATGCAAAGTTCACTGATTATGAACCGAATCTTGATTTCTTATCAAGTGGTATTGACCCGAATGTTGATTTTGATACACAAGGTGCGCCAAGAATTACCTTTAACTCTAAAATTAACGAAATGGGCGATGATGAGTTAGAACCTTGGTAGGTTATTTTATTTTCATTTGATTAGCTTAGCTTAGCATTACTCTTTCTTTTTATGCACCTTGAATAAGACGAAAAAAGAGTAAAATTGCTTCCATGTATTTATTATATTAAGTTATATTGAATAAAGCCGTTGCATGTTTTGAATTGGATGACTATTATTTTAATTATTTGAGAGGTATAAAGCTTCAATAAGCAGCAAGAAATGATTTTTATGGAGCAGTATTACATTAAAATATCCGATACCCTTAAAAAATTAAAAACAAACTATCCGCCAATTTGTATCATACTGCGGTCTCCTTGATTATTCAATTCGGTCATGCCTCCCAAAGCTTTGGCTTTAGCTTTAATATTCTGCAAAATTAAAGGAACAATATCTTGTCCTTGACGTAAAGGGTTTAATAAATCGGTTTCACTTTTGGCAAACAAACAATTTCGCATTTTGCCATCAGCAGTCAATCGTAAACGGTTACAAGTGTCACAAAATGGCTCACTCACCGTAGTTATAAATCCAAAACTACCTTTATAGCCTTTTACCTGATAATTTCGGGAGGTGCTGTGTGGCTCATCTTTCAACTTAACAATATCAAAATGTTGATGAAT
This sequence comes from Bacteroidia bacterium, assembly GCA_020845635.1. Taxonomy (GTDB): domain Bacteria; phylum Bacteroidota; class Bacteroidia; order UBA4408; family UBA4408; genus CAIKXD01. Next base: position 130,315 of record JADLFI010000003.1, on the reverse strand, counting down.
ATTAGTCAATACAGTTTTGTAATCAAGTACTTTACTTTTATCCCAACCATTTCTCTTAAATGGCATAAATTCAATAAAACGAATATCCAAAGCTTTGTCCTTTGTCCAGGCTATCAAGTCAATAACATCATGCTCATTAACGTTCTTAAGCAGCACCAAATTAATCTTTACCTGCAAATCAAAACTAAGTAAGGTATTAATATTTGAAATAATTTTTGCTAACCGCCCTGATCGGGTTATTTCTTTAAAAGTGTCAGGGTCAAGTGTATCTAAACTTACATTTACCTGTTTAACTTTGCACTCACGAATTACATCAAAGTATTTATCAAGTAGTAGTCCATTAGTGCTAATGGCAAGTGTTACGGGAAGCGATTTCAGTTTTCTTAAAATATCTGCAAAATCATTGCGTAGCAATGGCTCTCCACCGGTTAGGCGTATTTTTGTAACACCTAATAATACAAAAGTATTTGCCAGCGAATATATCTCATCACTACTCATTAAATCTATCCCTTGATTGCCTTTATAGCTGTTTAAAGGCATACAATAATTGCAACGCATATTGCATGCATCAGTCAAAGAAATTCTAAGATAAGTATGAAAACGACCAAAGTTATCGGAAAGCATATAAAAAATCTATAACAAAGATACTTATTCTGCATTAATTTGTTTACTTTGTGGCATAGTTTATTGCAATTCGTGGATTTAACTACCATTATTTTATTATTATCCTTAAGTGCTATAGCCTTTTGCTATGCAGCCGTTGGGCACGGAGGTGCTAGCGGATATATTGCAATTTTTGCCTTATTCGGTTTATTATCACCCCAAACCAAATCATTTGTTTTAGTCATGAATTTAATTGTGGCTAGCATTACATTTATACATTATTCAAGAAAAGGATATTTTAATATAAAATATTTTTTGCCTTTTGCTCTAGGGGCTGCACCTATGGCTTATTTTGGGGCTAAGTTAAAAATAGATGCCGCATTGTATCATTATATTTTGGCTGCATTTTTGTTTTTTTCAGTATCTTATCTATTAGGCTTTTTTAATAAGTTTCATAACTTGTTTCAAACTGAATTTAAAATTTGGAAATCATTAATGATAGGTGCTGTTATTGGTTTCTTCTCCGGAATAGTTGGCGTAGGAGGAGGTATTTTTTTAAGCCCTGTATTACTAATTTTAGGATGGCAAAATTTAAAGCAAACAGCTTCGCTCTCGGCCTTGTTTATTGTAGTTAACTCAGCCTCCGGGCTATTGGCCATAAAACAATTCGATTCTTTTTTACAACCTATTTTTATAGCTGAGATTTTTACCGTAGCTTTATTCGGTTATTTAGGCGGAAAGTGGGGGGTTAACCTTGAAAACACCGATAAGTTAAAAAAAATGTTAGCCTTTGTATTGTTGATTGCCGGCATAAAATTGTGCTTAACCTGAAAATTAATTAATTACTAACATCTACATTTTAATATTTCTATTTGCAGATACTGTAATAGTTTATATACCTTTGATATAAATTTATAATTTAAAACTATATGGAAATTCCTAAAGGAAAACTAATTTCGGTGGGGGGGAACGAAGACAAAGGAACAGAGATTGAAAAAAATTTTGAGCAAAAGGAAAATCTCAATTTCTTTGAATTTGGTATTTTAAAAAGAATTCTGAAGGAAACAAAAAATGGGGCAGAATCAAGAATTGAAGTGATTACTTCGGCAAGTATGATACCTGAAGAGGTAGGCGAAAATTATTTGAGTGCTTTTACAAAGTTAGGAGCAACACAGATTGGAATAATGCACATTAAAAAACGCGAAGATTGCTTAATTCCTGAATATATTGAACGTATTAAGAATTGTGACGGAGTAATGTTTACCGGTGGCAATCAATTACGCTTGAGTACGATTTTCGGAGGAACCGAAATATTAAGTATATTACATAGCAGATATATGAACGAAAACTTTGTGATTGCAGGCACAAGTGCCGGAGCTATGGCTATGAGCAATACAATGATTTATCAGGGAAGTAGTACAGAAGCTTTACTGAAAGGACAAGTGAAAATTACTACAGGGTTAGGATTTTTGAAAAATGTAATCATAGATTCACACTTTGTAAAACGTGGTCGTTTTGGACGTTTGGCGCAAGCTGTTGCAGGAAATCCGGGTTGTATTGGCATTGGGCTGGGCGAAGATACGGGAGTATTGGTTACCGAAGGTAATAATTTAGAAGCTATTGGCACCGGATTAATTTTAATTTTTGACGGGCATAATATTAAACACACTAATATTGCTGATGTTGAAGAAGGTACCCCTTTATCTATCGAGAATATGATTGTTCATGTAATGGCTAAAGGCAATCACTATGATATACGTCAGCGCAAATTTTTCTCTGATTCTAATCTGATAAATGTGGGATAAAGACCATAAAATTTTGTTATTTGATGGTGTTTGTAATTTATGTAATAGCACCGTAAATTTTGTAATTAATAGAGATAGAAAAAAACAAATACGTTATGCCGCAATTCAAAGTCCGGCAGGAAAAAAATTATTAATGAAGTATAACATAAGCCCTAATTATTTAAGTTCTCTTATTTTTATTGATCAAGAAAAAGTGTTTTTAAATAGTTCAGGGGCATTAAGGCTTTGCTTATATTTAAAACCCTTATGGCCTTTAATGTATGTTTTTATTATAGTTCCTCCAATGTTGCGTAATGCTATATATAATATTATTGCTAATAACAGATATAAGTGGTTTGGAAAACTTGAAACATGTATGGTTCCCTCCACTCAAGTTCAGTCATTATTTATCACTAATGAAAATGAAATATAGTGTAAAAGTAATTCTAATGCTGGTTTTAATGATTCCGGCCAAACTTTATGCAGGCTCTGAAAAAACAAATGCTTATTGGGTATTTTTTACCGATAAAAAAGGAGTTAGTTTTAATCCTTATGAGTATTTTCATAAGAATACTATTGACAGAAGAAAGAATGCCGGTATTCCTTTAGATGATATTACCGACTATCCTTTAAATCAGCACTACGTTAAATCTGTTAGTATGCTGGCCGACTCTGTTACCATAGAAAGCCGATGGATGAATGCTATCAAAATATGGGGCTGCAACGAACAACAACTAACACAAATTAATAAGTTCGCTTTTGTTAAAGAAGTAGTGCCGGCATATTTGAATATTGGCAAAATAGCCTCTATCAGCGATGATAATAATAACCCCGATATAAAAGAGGCAGACCTAAAACTGGCTCAGCAGCAACTTGAAAACATGGGAGGCAGTAAATTCAAACAAGCTGATATTAATGGGAAAGGAATTCGTGTTGCTGTTTTTGATGCAGGTTTTCCAGGTTTAGATAAACATGAACTATTTGCATCACAAAGGCAAGAAAATAGAATTGTAGCCACTTGGAACTTTTTAAATAATAATTCCAATGTATATAAAGGAGGTACGCACGGTATTATGACCACAGGTTGTGTAGTTGGTACTACTGATAAGGTACAAACAGGATTGGCCACCGGATGTGAACTGCTACTTGCCACAACCGAGTATAATGTTCGCGAACCTTACGCTGAAGAAGAGTATTGGTTGGCAGCAGCCGAATGGGCAGACAAGAATGGAGCTGATATTATAAGTAGTTCGTTAGGATATACTTTTGAAAGGTATTTTTATAAAGATATGAACGGACACACCAGTTTGGTGTCTAAAGCTGCACGCATGGCCGTTCGTAAGGGTATATTGGTAGTGAATAGTGCCGGAAACGAATACACTAATTCTTGGTTGTTTATTATTACCCCGGCAGATGTGGATAGTGTATTAACAGTGGGTGGAATAAGTCCTACAACAGGTTATCATATATCATTCAGCAGTATAGGGCCTAATAGTAAAAACGAGATGAAACCAAATGTTTGTGCCTTTGGCCATGTCCTTACAGCTAATAAGAGAGGATATAAACAGGTTGATGGTACATCTTTCTCATGTCCCTTGGTTTCGGGCTTTGCTGCTTGTGCCCTACAGGCACATCCTGAAATGAAAGGTAAACCTATGGAGTTGTTTGATCTAATACAAAGATCGTCAAGTTTATTTCCTTATTTTGATTATATGCATGGTTTCGGAGTTCCACAGGCAGGGAAAGTTTTAAAAACCGAACCCGAAAAACCAACTACTTTCGATTTTGATATAGGAGAAAATCAACTACGTATTATTCTTAAAGAACCCGGAGCAATTGACCCCGTTACAGGTGCTAAAGTTCCTATTTATTATCATATTGAAGATGCCAAAGGCATTATTAGAGATTATTATCTAATTTCTGCCGATGTAAAAGATGTGTTGAAGTTTGATTACTTTATGTACAAAAAAGGAGAAAAACTGATGATTAATTACAACGGTTACACTGCAAGTTATACTTTTTAAAATACAAACTCATGAACAAAAAGAGATTTTATTTATTGTTTTTTATGGTGATTGTTTTCTGCCATACTCAGGCATTTTCCCAAAAGCAAATTATACACCACAATTTAAAACAAGATACGCTTAAAACAAACAAAGGACCTAACGCACGTAAGTTTTCTTATTCCTATTTAAATTTTGGTGGTATTATTCCCGACTCAAAAGTAATTCATCCACAACGAAGCCATGAAATAGGCTTTGGTAGAGTCTTTAAAAGAAGAATAAATAATGTTTTTTCTTTAGGAAATGATTTGGCCTTCTTGTATCGAAATTATAATATAAAAGATACCGCCAATTATGCCTTTCCTCCGGGGGCAAAGCTAAAGCAGGAAAGAATTTATACACGCAACTTACAACTCAAACCCTGGTTAAGAATTAACTATGGCAAAAGAGGTAATACCTTAGGAAAATTTATTGATATTGGCGCTTATGGCGAGTGGAGTTTTGCACGAACCCACTACTATAAATTTGAAAACCCGAAAGGAACTCCCGAAGGTGTAAAGGCTGAATATATTTTGAGAAAACACGATTGGTTTTTACCGTTTAATTACGGAGCTATGGTTCGTTTAGGGTTCAATAAATGGGGTATTTACGGAACATATCGTTTAAGTAATATGTTTAAAACAAACAGGTATTTTATTGAACTTCCGCGTATTTCGGCAGGCATCAGTTATGCAATTTTCTAATTTTTTGTTTTGAGCAACTTATACATTAATGGATTTAAGTCTTTTTTGAAGTTAGAGAAATCATTATCTCCCAACTCCATAGAAGCTTATATTGATGATGTAAATAAGTTGGCTCAATATGCCGAATTACACCAACTTGGCAATTTTCCTCTGGGAATAACTTATAACGACTTAAAACAGTTTATCCGATGGATTAATGATTTGGGCTTGGCAGCTTCTACACAAACCCGTATTATCAGTGGGTTGAAAGGATTTTATAAATATCTGTTACTCGAAAATTTAATTCATAAAGACCCTACAGAACTTTTAGAAGCTCCTAAGTTAGGTCGTAAACTGCCCGATACTTTGTCAGTTGAAGATATTGACCGACTTTTGGCAGCTATTGATTTATCTTTTCCTGAAGGAGTAAGAAACAAAGCCATTATTGAAACCATGTACAGCTCCGGATTAAGAGTAAGTGAGGCGGTTAGTTTAAAAATTTCAAATATTTTTTTTGATATTGGTTTTGTAAAAGTTACCGGCAAAGGGAGTAAAGAAAGATTAATCCCACTTGGCAGTTCGGCCATTAAAGCAATAAAAATATATCAGGAAAATGTACGTCAAAAGGTAAAAATTAAAAAAGATTACGAGGATATACTCTTTCTAAACCGTAGAGGGGCTGCCCTTACACGTACTATGGTGTTTATTATTATTAAGGAGTTGGCCCAAAAAATAGGATTAAGCAAAAATATAAGTCCACATACCTTGCGTCATAGCTTTGCCACTCATCTTGTTGAGGGTGGTGCCGACCTAAGGGCAGTACAGGAAATGTTAGGCCATGAAAGTATTACTACAACTGAAATTTATACACATTTAGATAGAGAATATTTGCGTGATACCATCATACAGTTTCATCCTAGGTCAGCTAAATAATGAATTGTGAAAATGACTCCACTATTGAACATACATAAAGAATTTCACTTTACAGGGCATCAGGCTTCTGTATATGCTTTAAGCAATAGCCACTCTCCGTTTATGTTTTATAGTGGCAGCAGTGATAAAATTTTGGCTCGCTGGGATATAAAAAATAAACAAGCCGATAACTTCTCAGCCAAAATGCCCAGTGCCATTTATAAAATACATTATGACGAAATTAATAATTATCTATATGTTGGAACGGGAGTTGGTTCAGTTCATATTATTGATTTGAACAAAAAGGAAGAACTAAAATTCTTTAAACTACATGAAAAAGGTCAGGTCTTTGATATTGCTTTGCATCCTACGCATTCTTTAATGTTTTCAGGAAGTTCTGACGGAACGGTTGTTTGCCTGCATACCTCAAATTTTGAAATGATTTCCAAGGTTAAAATATGTAATCAGAAAGTTAGAAGCTTACATATAATTCCTGAAGAGTCGGTATTGTTGGCAACCTGTGGAAGTGGCTATATCAAGCTTCTTGAAATACCTTCTTTAAAGGTCTTAAACGAGTTCTTTGCACATAATTTATCAGCCAATAAGGTAATTAAACATCCAACCCAAAATATTTTATTGAGCGGTGGTCGCGATGCTTATCTTAATGTTTGGGACTGGCCCTCATTAAAAATATTGCTACGCATACCGGCACACAATTATGCAATTTATGATATATGTTTTAGCCCTGATAATAAGTTGATGGCTACTGCATCGCGAGATAAAAATATTAAAATATGGAATTCCGATAATATTTCATTGTTGTACCGAATTGATAAAGAAAAAAATAACGGACATATTAATTCAGTTAATAAACTCTTGTGGAGTTCGCATCAGAACATCCTTGTATCTTCGGGAGATGACCGAAGCATAATGGGATGGAGAATAACAGAAGGCAATGAATGACATGAAAAATTTTGATAGATTTTTAAACGATAAAGATTTTCTTGCTTATATCGAACAAATAATCCCCGAAGGTAAAAAACAAAAAATAGCTGATGTTTTACCTTACCGAACCCGTCATATTACCGTAGTAACAGAAAATGTATTAAACTCAAACAATGCCAATGCCATACTGCGAACGGCTGAGGCCTTAGGTATTCAGGAGGCACACATTGTTTATGGCAATATAAAATATATTCCTCAAAAGAGTGTAAGTAAAGGCGCCCATTTATGGATGGATTTACATCATTATGACAAGGCTTCCGAAAATAATGCTCAAACCTGTATTGATTTCTTAAAACAAAGAGGTTATCAAATAGTCATTACTTCCCCAAATGGAAAAAATGATATTCATGAAATAAACCTAAAACAACCTGTAGCTTTGTGTTTGGGACAAGAAAGCAAAGGATTGAGCAACACTTTTACTAATAATGCGGATATTCAGATAGCTATTCCACAATTTGGATTTACCGAAAGTTATAATGTGGCAGTAGCTGCCGGAATGCTGCTTTTGCCATTAATCGAAAAACTTCACTCAACAAATGTAAACTGGGAAATGTCAAAGGAAGAGAAAGAAATTTTATATAAAAAATGGATATTGTCCTATCCTAAAAGTGTTGATGAACATTATAAACGTTATTATGAAAAGAGATTTTCTCTTTAAAGTCCTTGTCTGTTTTGTGCTAAAATACAATATATTAAATTGTGTAATGAGGTACAACACACATAAAATCATTTCATACAAGTTTATTAAAGGGTAATATTTTAGCAGAGTATAATCATTAATTGATTACTTACTACAAGGATAAAGCTTTTAGCCCTTTTGAGTGAGAAGCTTACTAGGTACTCAGTAGGTATTTCCATTTTATATTGTTATTTTTGGATGTTGAAAATAAAAGAGATATGAAAAATTTATTTGTTATAGCCTTAATTATTGCTGGTCAAACCATTGCTTTGTCACAAGACAATATTGAATTTGCAAAAAAAACCAGTAAACTTTTTCATCAATATGCCCCTATATTGGATTTTAAACCTACAACAAAACTTACACAAGCTCAAATTAAAAGTTTAAATACATTCAAGGAAGACCGTAATGTTTGGGTAAAAGAATACAATTCGCTTAAAAGTAATTTGACTGATGAATTTAAGATTGCCGATAAATCAACAGGAATCATAGATCATTACAGCAAAAGAGCTTTGTATTCTGATTTCTACAATAAGCTTACAACTATTCATGAAAACAAACTTCTACAAAATGAGTTGGAAAGAAACATTAATTTCTACGCAGAAAGATATACAAAAGAATTAAGTAGTTACAGCAATTTATTTCCCGATTTCTTTATCAACAACAACGAGATTATTGGATTGTATTATTCCTTTGAAAATGATTTAGGATTCCCTATAAGTGATGAGTTGGCAGCTAAGGTAAAATCTATTTCAGATAAAACAGAATCAATCATTACATATAGTAAAACCCAAGAGTTTGAAACATACTGTATGACCAAAAACAATTCGCTTTTATCTTATGAGTATTATAACACAACCGACAATTCAACTCCATTTAAGAAATATACTTTTACAAAAACAACCGTTCACCCAACCTCATTAAGTTGGTTGCAAAAAGAAGGCTCAATTTTTACAAAGAATCCTAGCAATTACACCATAAAATCAATAACTCCCATTTCCGAAAACTACGGTAGATATCGTTGGGGAACTTGGTCAGATAAAAACTACGAAACCATTCAAAATGCTTATGCCTATAAAAAAGACTTTATTGTAACCTATACCGACAAGTCAAACGGAAAATGCTATGCCTCAAATTTTACAGCGCATTTTCTAGAGGCAAACAATGTAATAGTAAGCACCGATAAAATATCTATAATCCATACACGATTAATTCATTGTAAATAAAGGAAACAAAAAGGATATTATCTTGCTTGATTTTTGCTGCAAAAATATCCCTATCCAATAGCCCAATCGCTCGTTTGTAAGAGAGAATCGTTCTGCCTTATATTAGTTTATTGACAACTAAATTCTTTTCTTTCGAAATAGCAAAGCCTATATACAGTTATAATGTATGATGTTAGCCAAAACACTTACAATTATCTTTCCACATTCACACAAAATACAATGCACATGAATCAGTTAACTTTTAGGCTGAAAAATTTTATTCTAAATATTCTCGGCAAGCAAACTATGCTGTACGAATGTAGTTTCTAATAATTGAATAAATTATAAACTATAGCCCCGGTACTGCTGTTAGGTAAGATGTAATGTAGTATTACAAACTTATTCTTATTCGCAAGAAATAAAAATACAAACAAACAGTTCGAAAGTGTTAGAACAATTAAATTCCGGTTGGCATTTTATATACTTTCTTTAAAATTATTAATTTAAAATTTACACATCTTTATCAGTTACTCCTCACTTTGATGTTTATAAAACTCAATTAGTTCAACTGCCTGTATGGCTTCCTTTACATCATGTACCCGCAATATTTGTGCACCGTTTAATAAGGCTATAGTGTTTAGTACAGTTGTTCCGTTTAAAGCAGTTTCGGGTTTGGTTTTAATTACTTTGTTTATCATTGACTTTCGCGATAAGCCACAAAGAATAGGACACTCAAAAACATTAAACAAAGGTAATGCTTTTAGTAGTTGATAATTATGTTCTACTGATTTTCCGAAGCCAAATCCCAAATCTATAATAATATCTTTTATTCCTGTTTGCCTTGCCGCATCAACTCTTTCAACAAAATATTCTGTTACTTCGCGTACCACATTTTCGTAATGCGGATTCTCCTGCATGTTTTCGGGCAAGCCCTGCATGTGCATCATAATGTAGGGTACTTGCAATTTTGCTACGGTAGGCATCATTTCCTTGTCAATAGTGCCGCCCGAAATATCGTTGACCATTGCTGCTCCCAGTTCAACAGCCGCTTTGGCAGTCTCGGCATGGTAAGTGTCAACCGAGATGATAGCCTCCGGAAAGTGTTGTAGCAGCTCTTCTAAGCGAGGTAATAATATTTCAACCTCCTCCTGAGTATTTATCAGTTTAGATCCGTGACGCGTGCTAACAGCACCAATATCAATTATAGTTGCTCCTTGTTGAAGCATATTACCGGCAGTTTCAATAATTTCATTCATCTCTCTTATGCGGCTTCCGGCATAAAAGGAGTTATCGGTAAAATTGATAACACCCATCACTATAGGCTTATGAAAGCTCAACAACTTATCTTTTATTTTTATAAGAACGGGATAGCTAGACGAGAATTGATTTAACATTTACTTTGCTGTTGTTTACAAACACAAATTATATATAAATAACTTCAAATATAAGTTAGTTTATTTATTTTAGCCAAGATTTTAAATGAGAATATGAGTAATAAGAAAAACACTTCAGAACAATACGATGCAGAAATATTTGTATGCAGAGAATTATTTTTAAAGAAAATGAAAGATTATGGCACTGCATGGCGTATTTTGCGCCACAGTTCTATTACCGACCAGTTATTTATTAAAGCCCAACGTATCAGAAGTATTCAGGAGAAAGGAGTGTCAAAAGTTGATGAAAGTGTAAATGCAGAGTTTATAGGAATTGTTAATTATGCTGTTATTGGTTTAATTCAGCTTGAGTTAGGTGTTTCGTCCGAATCGCACATGGCCGAAGATTTAACAATGACCTATTACGATAAATATATTAAGCAAGCCAAAGATTTAATGAGCAATAAAAATCATGACTATGGTGAGGCATGGCGTGACATGCGTATTAGTTCAATTACCGATTTAATATTGATGAAAATTTTACGTACCAAACAAATTGAAGATAATAAGGGCAAAACTATAGTTTCAGAAGGGATAGATGCCAATTATTTGGATATGATTAACTATGCAGTTTTTGCATTAATCCTAATTAATCAATAATACAATAACTACTTTACTTTCCTTGATGTTATAATATCTTTGTTAACTCTTGTAAATGCGTTATAATTTCAGGCTTTATTGAAGTTTTATTTTCTTCTTTAGCGGGATTAAACCAAACCGCCTTTAAGCCTGCATTTACAGCTCCCATAACATCAGCTTCAAAATTATCGCCTATCATTAAGCTTTCTTTGGGCAAGGCTTCTACTTTATCTAACGCATAGTTAAAAATACCTGCCTCAGGCTTGTTGCAACCGGCCTCTTCCGATGTGGTTACCGATTCAAAAAAAGAATTCAAACCGCTTTCTCTTAATTTAATAAATTGTACTTCGTTAAATCCATTGGTAATAATGTGCAGGGAATATTGTTTTAACTTCAGATAGTTTAAAACCGTGAGTGCACCGTCAAATAAATGTTTCTTATACGGACTTCTTTGAAGATATAACTCGCTCAAATGTTTGGCTTCCTTTGTCTGATGATACCCTAACTGCTTGAAAGTATCTATAAAGCGATGGTCTCTTAATACTTCACGCTGAACTTGCCCCTTGCGGTACATTTCCCAATAGTTATGATTAATTGGATAATATATTTCCAAAAAGTTTTCAAAAGTGCATTGTAATTTTTGTTGTAACTCCATTTCATGAAACAACTCTAACAAGGCCTCCTTTGAGTTATTCTCAAAATCCCACAAAGTGTGGTCTAAATCAAAAAATACGTGTTTAACTTTCATATTCCCAAAAAATAAGAGAGAGCTTGCTATGCAAGCTCTCTCAGAAGAATTAATTTATTATTTTTTTATCGATTAACTTGAAACTTATGCACGCTTACTTCATCATTATGCTTTATTTCTAATAAATACAATCCGTTTTGTAAGTTATTTACATCAATTTCAAAGGTTGAACTATTGGCCTGTATTTTTTCTGAATGAACAAGTTGCCCAATGGAGTTTAATACTTTTATGTCTATATTTCCATATAATTCTTTTTGCCCTATACCTACAAATAGTTTATTGTTAGCAGGGTTAGGAAACAATTGGAAATCAGAATTATTATTGCTAAAAGAATTTGAGGTAGTAGTTTGATCGCAAAGTACAGGATACATTAAATGCGATAACTGAATTCCCCAACTATTGGCATCGGTATAAGGCAGCCATGTTCCATCACCTTGTTGTTCCCAACCGGTATTGGTACTGGTATTGTAAGTATTGGTTACAATAGCCAAACTATCGCCATTAGTTGGGTTAAACTCAACTCCTGCATAAAATGTTCCATTGTGTGTAATCATACTCGGGAACTGAACATAAGTAGGTTTAGCCGGAGATGCAGTTAAGTTGTTATATATATCTAATATGGTAGTAGTACCGCTTCCTAAGGTACTATTAGGGCTTCCTCCACTGCCATTGTTGTTCCAAATTTTATAAGTTACGGTGTTGCTTCCGCTACCCGGACTATAAACATATCCAAAAAATACCCATAAACCTTTTATTTTTTTATTGGTTGGAGCAGTATAAACATCGGCTTTGGCTATATCACCATAACTATTGGTACCGCTTACATAACCACCTCCTCCTGAGGCTAAATATACTTGTACATTTTGACCTGGCAACACATTGCACAAACTATCGCAAGTACCAGGGTTAGGAACATTGCCTGAACAACCCTGAGAGTTTAATAAAGACGATCTGTACTGAGTAAAGGCAGCGTTCATTCTGTTTTTCTGACCTGTGGTAAACATATATAAACATGCATCATTCGAGTAATCCATATAATTCATAAACATATCTCCATTAGGTCCGTTACTACAGGTTACATGAGGAAATGATACACAGCCGTAGTTGGCTTCTTGTTGAGTTGGTGTATCGGCTACTTGATCGTCACCACAATTGCTGTCACCCCAAATATGATATAAACCCATCCAGTGACCAATTTCATGGGTGGCTGTTCTTCCCTTGTTATAAGGGGCAGTTGCAGTACCGGTTGTTCCCATATACCTATAATCTATTACCACACCATCGGTCGAAGCAGAACCTTGGCCGGGAAATTGAGCATATCCTAAAATTCCGCCTGAAATTCTACAAACCCAAAGATTCAAATATTGGTCGCGAGGCCAAGCATTTTTCCCCCCTTGATTGTCAAATTTTACATTGTCATTATTTACACTAAAGCCATCAGTAGTAGTAGATGTACGGGTAATCCCGGTGGTGGTATTTCCTTGTGGGTCTTTGGTGGCTAAACAAAATTCAAATTCAGTATCGGCAGCTATATTAGTCCAAACTGAAGGTACGCTCGAAATATCAGTATTTAATTTACGAAAGTCTTTATTTAGCACATCAATCTGCGATTGAATTTGTTGATCGCTAATATTTTGTGTATTGTTGAAATAAACTACATGCACAACTACCGGAATAGTTTTAACAGCACGCCCTGTATTTTGTTGCTTATTGGCTAACTCACTTATAATACGGTCGCTTTCCTGCTTTTGAATTAAAACATTTGGATCTTCCTGAATCATCTGGTTCAGTTTATCCATCGTTGCACAGGTACGTTGTGCAGGAGGCAAATCATCATGACTATCTTGATGATTTATGGGTTTGCTCAACGGAACTTTAGCAGAAACTTGAGCTTGAACCAGTGTTTGCCCTCCAAAAAAGACCCATAAAGCTATGAGTAAAACGGTAGTAATTTTTTTCATATTTTAATATTTTATATTATATTCACGAATAACAAAGATACATAAAAAAGTTTTCTGACCAACTGTTTTAACCAATAAAGTAATTTTCTTAATAATTATATCTTAATCAACAGTTAATCATCTCAACAATGTTTCTTGTATCCAATGATTTTTTATATTTTTGTACTTTTAGGTTTATTATACATTTATATGAAAATATACAACAACATTCTTGAAACTATTGGAAACACACCATTGGTAAAAATTAATAATCTTACCAAAGACTGCAAGGCACTTGTATTGGCAAAAGTTGAAACTTTTAATCCGGGCAACTCTATTAAAGACCGTATGGCTCTAAAAATGATTGAAGATGCTGAAAAGGCCGGTAAGCTGAAGAAAGGTTATACAATTATTGAAGGTACCAGTGGCAATACCGGTATGGGATTAGCCATTGCCGCTATCATTAAAGGCTATAAATGTATTTTTACTACTACTGATAAACAAAGTAAAGAAAAAGTAGATGCCCTGAAAGCTTTTTGAGCAGAGGTAATTGTATGTCCTACCGATGTTGACCCTGAAGATCCTCGCTCATACTACTCGGTTTCATCTCGTTTAGAAAAAGAAGTACCTAATTCATGGAAACCTAATCAATACGATAATCCATCAAACTCTCAGGCGCATTACGAACAAACAGGCCCCGAGATATGGGATCAAACCGATGGTAAAATTACCCATTTGGTAGTAGGAGTTGGCACTGGAGGTACTATTAGTGGTACAGCTAAATACCTCAAAGAAAAAAATCCGGATATACAAGTTTGGGGTATAGATACCTACGGCTCGGTATTCAAAAAATATAAAGAAACAGGTATTTTTGATAAAGAAGAAATATATCCATACATTACTGAAGGCATTGGCGAAGATTTTTTACCTGCTAATGTTGATTTTAACCTGATTGATTTATTTGAAAAAGTTACGGATAAGGATGCTGCTCTAATGACTCGCGAAATAGCATTAAAAGAAGGTATCTTTGCAGGGAACAGCGCAGGAGCTGCCATGGCTGGACTTATGCAACTTAAAGATAAGTTGAAAGAAGGTGATGTGGTAGTAGTTATTTTTCACGACCACGGTACACGATACCTAGGTAAAATGTATAATGACGACTGGATGCGATCTAAAGGATTTTTTGATAAGAAAGGTTTAACGGCTAAAGATATTGTTGAGATTAACGCCTCAAAATCACTGGTAACTATTGATAGAAACGACTCCATAGACAGTGCCATTCAATTGATGAAAAGTATGGATATATCGCAAATACCGGTTACCCGTGACAAAAGAATTGTGGGTTCTATTAATGAAAATAAGCTGTATGAAACTTTAATTAAAGATACCGAAAATAAACATAAAAACGTAGAAAGTATTATGGAGCCGGCTTTCCCTTTTGTAGATATTACCACACCTGTAGAATCCCTTTCGCGAATGCTTACACCAAACAATCCCGCGGTACTGGTAAAAGATTTTAAAACCGATAAAACTTTTATTATTACACGTCACGATATATTAAATTCATTATCACTTTAAAAAACGAATTCTATATTTTTTTCTTTAAATAATAAAACAATGGCTAAAAGGCTTTTATCATTATTTATTTTATTGTGCAGTATTCAGCTCGCTTATTCGCAAAACTTTAGCTTATTAAGCCCTAATGGCGGAGAGGTTTGGCAAGTGGGTAGTCAACAGCATATTCAATGGGCATATAGCAATGTTAGTTTTTTTAAAATTGAATATTCTATTGATGGGGGCCAAAATTATACCACTATAGTTGGCTCAACCGAAGCCTATCATAACGGCTATTATTGGATTGTTCCTAATACTGCAAGCAATAATTGTTTTATTCGCCTAACCGATCTTTTTGGAGGAACCTCAAAAGTTAACCCACTCCCTTTCAGCATTGTTGTCCAACCATTTATTACCGTTACAAGCCCTAATGGGGGCGAAGTATTAACTCCAAATACGGTAACTGCTATTACCTGGTACGATACACTTTCTATACCTACAGTTAATATTGATATTTCTATCGATGGTGGAATTAATTGGGCCTCTATTGTTAGTAATTATCCCAATAATCATACCTACAATTGGACAGTTCCCAACACCTCATCTACTTTTTGCTATATTAGAGTTTCATCAGCACAGGATAGTTCAGTTTTTGATATATCAAACGGGAACTTTACCATCAATATGATTTATACTCCTATACATGTTGATTATCCTAATGGTTTCGAATCTTTACCCACCGGTTACCCTTCCAATATATATTACACAGCAAACAATATTGATAATGTAAAAATTGAATATTCAGAAGATTTAGGTAATACTTGGACTACATTAACTTACAGTTATCCGGGTAATGCTGTTTACTTTCCATGGGCATCTCCGGGACCTAATGTAACCAATAGTGCGCTTATTCGTGTTTCCGATGTGTTAGATCCGGGTACTTATGATGTGAGCGATTTCCCTTTCTCTTTATTTGCCGGTATTCCTTTTCTTGATTTAATGAGTCCTAATGGAGGCGAATTGCTGGGTATTGGCTCAACTTATAACATTCAATGGAATGCGTTTGGCTCCACTTTATTAGATATATTCTACTCCGTTAATAATGGAGCTTCTTGGAATCCTGTAGCCTCAAACGTGTCAAGTGTTACAGGAAGTTATCAATGGACTGTACCCAATACACCAAGTACTAATGTACTTATTAAGATTAATGACGTTAGCGATCCAAGCAAATTTGACCAGTCTAATTCAACTTTCTCTATTGTTAACCCTTCATTAAACTTCCAGTTTTTTCCTTCGGCAACCGTCTTTGAAATATTTTCTTTATGTAGTTTTTCTTGGTCAAGTACAGGACTTAGCCAAAATCAACTCCTAAACTTAGAATACACTCCTGATAACGGTCTTAATTGGTTTCCTATAGCTTCCAATGTGCCTAATTCCGGAAGTTATAGTTGGTACATTAATTGTCCTCCAATTGATTCATGCAAAGTAAGAATAAGTCTTCAAAACGATCCCTCCATATACACTATATCTCCGGGGGCTATAAAAATTATGGCAAACAGCCCGGCCATTTTTGTTTTAGCTCCTTCATCAATGGAGGTGCTTGGAAGCGGAACTATTTATCCTATAAAATGGTTTAGCTATGGAATGCAGAATGTTAGAATTGAGTATATTACTAATTTAGATACTTTGCTTCATTTAATTACTCCTTTAACCTCAGCTCAAAACGGTGTATATTATTGGCATATTCCAGCAAATCTTGTTCTTTCTAACTGTAAAATAAGAATAAGTAATGCTGCCAATACTGCATTTAGCGGTACTTCTAATGTGTTTATGATTCAACCCGGCAATATCAATATCACTTCAGGAAACATTTCAACAACTTTGGTTGCAGGTATTACTCATCAAATAAAATGGACATCGCAAGGAATTAATAATTATGTAAATTTATATTATTCTACTGATAACATAAACTGGCAACCTATAGTTAGCAATTATTCCAATAATGGGGTATATGATTGGTTCCCTCCTTATATTGCTTCAAACACTTTATGGTATAAGGTTGAGGACGCTTTTAATAATTTAATGTTTGATACCAATGATGCAGTCCTGCAAATTGTTATCGGACCTCCTTTAATGGAAATTGTTCAACCTGCTTCGGGTAGCGCATTTGTTACAGGCAGTATGGTTAACATTGTTTGGAATATTGAAGGGGTAAGTCATATTGATATTAAATACTCAGACAATGGAGGGGGAAGTTGGACCACAATTGCAAGTAATGTAGATGCTTCATTAAATAACTATAATTGGACTATCCCAACAAATGCCATCAATAATGGTTTGTTGAGAATAAGCAATTCTGCCAATGCATTACAGTATGATGAGATAAGCTTTGTTACCGATGAAAAATTTATTCAAATAACCACTCCTAACGGTGGCGAAACTTGGAATACAAGTAACAACCACTACATCAGTTGGCAAAGTGTTGGCGTTGACTTTGTAAATATTTATTACTCCAATGATGGGGGAAATAATTATACGGTTATTGATACTAATGTATATAATCATGGCAGTTATAATTGGTTAACACCCGGTAGTGCAGGTACTAACTATCGAATCAAAATTACTGATAGCAATGATTCTAACATTACAACAAGTAGTGCTTCAAATTTTAGCTTAAGTAATGTTACTCCATCTTTAACGCTTACATCGCCCAATGGGGGTGAGGAGTATTATGCCAACACCCCGATTTATATTACCTGGCAAGCAAATACCTTATTTAATTGTGATATCAGTTACAGTATTGATGGTGGAATAACTTATATACCTATTGCCAGCAATATATCATCCATCCCTGCCTATTACTATTGGGTAACTCCTAACAGCATTAGCTCTACGGTAAAAATAAAAATCTCAAAAAGTGGTACGGGAGTTACATTATTTGATGAAAGTGATGCTAATTTTAGTATAAATTCAAACATTGAACAATTGACATTGCTAAGCCCCAATGGCGGTTTAACCTATTTTTCCAACAGTTTTCAAACCATAAAGTGGAAAGCCATAAATTGTAATATGGTAAATTTGTACTATACTAAAAACAATGGTACAACCTATTACTTAATAGCAACAGTTATTAATGACAGCTCGTATGTTTGGAATGTTCCCGCAGGAAGTACCTCAAATTCTTGTAAAATTAAGGTAGAAAGCGGTACTAATAGTAGTGTTTTTGACCTGTCAGATGCTTTATTTACCATTTATAGTATGGCTTATACAGGTGTTACTATTACCTTTAGTCCCTTGGCAGATAATACTTTATGCAGTGGTCAAAGTTTTCCGTTAAGTTTTACGTCTTCTATCACTTTCAATAATGGCAACACATTTAGAGTTCAATTAAGTGATATCAATGGTAATTTTACCAACTTTACCGAAATTGGAAGTATAGTTTCTACTACAGGAACTACCATAAACTGTACTATTCCGGAAAATACACCAAGTGGAACTGCTTATAAATTAAGATTAGTAGGTGATAAACCCGTAATTAGCCCTAAAGTTTATAATTTAGGCTCTTTAATAATTAGAAAAGGAAATAGTGCCTTTAACGCCTCACAGCAATTATTGTTGTTACCTAGCTCCACCGTTAGTTTAACTCCTATTCCAAACAACCCCAATCTTATAGCCAATTCTTTATGGAATACAGGTGATAATACAAGCTATAACACTTTTAGCGTTCAACATAGCTATAGCCATCCGGGCAAGTATGATATAACCCATACTGTAACTGATACCGGTGGTTGCAGTGCAAGTGTTTTATTTACCCGATATATTGATGTAGAACATTGGTTTCCGAACGAAACGGTGCTTTTAGATTCTATTTCTAATTTCAAGGATATTGCTTTTGAAAATAAAAAATACGGAGCCTTGCTTATTAATGACGGAAATTGTTATGTTACCTCCGATAGTGGTAAAACATGGACCTTAAACTATACTGCCTACGGCAATGTTAAGTTAAACTCTATCAATATGCAAAATAGTACCTGGTATATCACTACCGAAAACGGTACATTATTACGCTCTACCAATAAAGGAGCTACTTGGGGCGAAGTTTCTTTTTCAAATACTAATTCGTTGAATGATATTAATTTCATAACGCCTAGCTTAGCCTATGCGGTTGGAAATAATGGAAAAATAATTAAGTTTAACGGCTCCACATGGAAAAGTCAGAGTTCGGGTATAAGTCAACACCTAAAACAAATTGATAGTAACCATGGAACTATCATTGCTGTAGGCAATCAAGGCACTATCTTAAAACTTAATAACAATACATGGAGTACCATTAACTCTCCTGTAAATGTTAACTTTAATGCCATTGCTCTTAAAGATTCGGCAAACGGATATATTGCTACCCAAAATGGTTTTATTTTAAAATCTACTAATGCCGGGTTAAACTGGAATATTGTATTGTCAGGTGCCGATGTAAACTTCACTTCTGTTGCCTTAAGTGGCGATACAGTTTGGTGTGGTGCATCAAACGGAATTGTATATTACTCGGTAAACCACGGCCAAAGCTGGATAA
Source organism: Bacteroidia bacterium (assembly GCA_020845635.1). GTDB lineage: Bacteria > Bacteroidota > Bacteroidia > UBA4408 > UBA4408 > CAIKXD01. Next base: position 110,578 of record JADLFI010000003.1, on the reverse strand, counting down.
GGACTTGCATTGGAGTAAATAATAAAGATATAAATCAGCTTATTTATCAAAACAATAAGGGATATATTGTAGGTAATAGTGGGCTTTTTAGAACCTTTGGAAAACACGAGTTTGTTCCGGTTGTTGACAATATTAAAGAAGTTGATGAGCTGAAGGATATTATCTGTTATCCAAACCCGATTGAAAATATGGTTAATATTGTTTTTAACAAAAACAACTATATTAAATACAATATAACTATAGTTGATTTGAACGGAAAAACAGTGATGCAGAAGCAAATTTCAGCAGCCTCTTCAGCTCAAATTGATATGTCAGATTTAAAAGCCGGTGTTTACTTTTTAAGCCTGAACAACAATAATTACATTCGTACTTTTAAGTTAATCAAAGCAAAATAAGTAATATATAATGAGATTATTATTTTAAGTTCCGGGCATCAATATTTTCTATATGATGCCATTTGCCCTTCTTGAATTTTAACCCATCATAACTCAAATCAGGAGCATAGAATTGATATTGCCCTTTGAGTGACTCCTGTATAGGTGATAAATGATCAAAAACTATCATACGTAGTTTTTCATCATAATCTAAATACATACTTACATTACTGTTGTATTCAAATATTACACGGTTATTAATGCTATTATTAAACTCAAAAATTGGGGCTCCAAACTTAATATTTCCTTGTTTGTCAAAAGTCATTACCTCTATTACCTTTTTGGTTGAAATTTGATTATTCCAATCTATGCCTAACATGCAATAATAATTTTTACGTTTGCTCCGCACAGTTATTAATTTATAGTAATGTGTCCCTAACCATTTGCTTGAACTAAGAAAAGCTCTTTCTGGCGATTTTAAATTATTTGAGGCATTATTCAATTCAATTACTTGTGTTTTTTTACTGATTGGGTTTTGATATAATATATAAGCATAATAATTAAATGTTCCGTCATTTAAGGGCATTTCCCAATTGTAAAGTACAAAACTTTTATCTGAAGGCTCTAAAACCGCAATTGTTTTTAACGAATCAAAAACAGTTGTTACTTTTTCCTGATTGTTTAAAACACGCAATAAAGTATTGGTAAGTTTTACATTAGCCTCTTTTTTTTCATGATCAGTAGTATTATAATCTAAAATAATTTCACCATAACTGTTTAACGAATCCCGTATAAGATTTATACTGTTGCTGATTTGAGCTTTGGTATTTATATTGACTAATAAAAGAAAACCTATAACCAATAATAATTTATTGTACATAATATACTTTGTATATGATTTATAGTTTAACGATTTAATTAAAGTTGAGTTGTTGTTTTATATTTATTTAAGGATTTAATACTTATGATTTCTTACACCGTTTGCAATGGGCAATCCGCTATTGATTTCCGGTCAAATATTCTTGCCCAAATATCTAAAATTAAGTTGATAACAAAAATTACTTAATAACAGCCGTAAACACCTTGCTTTACCACATCCCAAAAGAAAAGCTATGTATCATTGCTGTTAACTTTGTTTATTTGAATAATAATGGCATAAAATGTAATGTTTTTTAAACTTTTTATTTGCCTTTAATAATATTATTAGCCCTATTATTAAGTTTCTATCAAAATAATCGGAAATATTTTATTTTGCTTCATTACATATTTTTCAGGCAGTTTAATTGCAGTAGTGTTCGATTTTATTTATATTGATATTCGAAAAAAAATCGCCAAATTTGTGGCTTGAACTTTTTATGTTGATTATGACAGCAGTTAACACAACTTACACTCCAAAGAACAAAATTAGAATAGTTACAGCCGCCTCATTATTTGACGGACACGATGCTTCTATAAACATTATGCGAAGAATAATTCAGAGCAGCGGTGCCGAAGTTATTCACTTGGGGCACGATCGCAGTGCACTGGATGTAGTTAATTGTGCCATTCAGGAAGATGCCAATGCTATTGCCCTAACCTCATATCAAGGCGGGCACATGGAATATTTTAAATACGTTTACGACCTATTGAAAGAAAAAGGTTGCGGACACATTAAAATATTTGGCGGTGGGGGCGGAGTAATTTTACCCGAAGAGATTAAAGAACTTCACGAATACGGCATAGCCGGAATATACAGCCCTGATGATGGACGCGCATTAGGATTGCAGGGAATGATTAATGACATGTTGAAAAAATGCGATTTTCCTGTAGGAGAACATCTAAAAAACGAGGTGGATATGCTCAAAGAAAACGATTTCAAGAGCATTGCCCGATTAATTTCATCAGCCGAAAACTTTCCTGAAGAGTTCAATAAACATTACGAAAAAATATTAAATCTGAAAAACCTTAAAGGGAAAACAAACACTCCTGTACTTGGCATCACAGGTACCGGTGGAGCCGGAAAGTCATCATTGGTTGATGAGTTGGTTAGACGTTTCTTACTTGATTTTCCTGAAAGAAAAATTGCCATAGTATCGGTTGACCCAAGCAAGCGTAAAACGGGTGGGGCTTTACTTGGCGACAGAATTAGAATGAACAGTATCAATAACAACAGGGTGTATATGCGCTCGTTGGCTACTCGGCAAAGTAATTTGGCTTTAAGTATTTATGTAAAAGAAACTTTGGATATTTTAAAAGCTTGTTATTTTGATTTAATTATCCTTGAAACTTCCGGTATTGGCCAATCAGATACTGAAATAACTGAATACAGCGATTTAAGTATGTATGTGATGACCCCCGAATACGGTGCAGCCACTCAGTTGGAAAAGATTGATATGCTTGATTTTGCTGATATTATTGCATTAAACAAATTTGATAAGAGAGGGGCTTTAGATGCTTTGCGTGATGTGAAAAAGCAATACAAACGTAATCATCAATTGTGGGATATTGCTGATGAAGATATCCCGGTACACGGAACCATTGCCTCGCAGTTTAACGACCCGGGCATGAATAGCTTGTACAAATTGCTAATGGATAAATTGACTGAAAAAACAGGAGTGTCTTTTCAATCAAACTTTGTTATAACCAAAGAAATGAGCGAGAAGATTTATATTATTCCGCCTAATAAAACACGCTATTTAAGTGAAATATCCGAAACCAACCGAAATTATGATAAATGGGTTGAAAAACAGGCCGACATAGCTCAAAAGTTGTATGCCTTAATACAAGCAGCTTTGGTATTAACAAATCATGATAATTTTAAGTTTGATAGTATAGATGCTTTCTGGACTGAACTTTCCGTCAAGAATAATAATAACGAAACATTTAGCGAGGTTAAGAAGCAATTTAATAAACTATTACTCGAGCTCGATCCGAAAAATAAAAAACTGATTGAAGAATTTGATAAGAAATTTCAACGATATAAAGATGAGTTTTATGTTTTCAAGGTTCGAGACAAAGAATTGAAAATAGCCACTCATTACGAGTCCTTATCACATTTAATGGTACCTAAGGTAAGCACTCCAAAATATCGTGCTTGGGGCGATTTATTAAAATGGACTTTACAGGAAAATGTTCCGGGGGAATTTCCTTATACTGCCGGAATTTACCCTTTCAAGAGAGAGGGAGAAGACCCAACCCGTATGTTTGCCGGAGAAGGTGGCCCTGAACGAACCAACAAGCGTTTTCACTATGTAAGTATGGGGCTTCCGGCTAAGCGATTAAGTACTGCCTTTGACAGTGTTACCCTTTACGGAAACGATCCCGATTTTAGACCTGATATTTACGGAAAAATTGGGAACAGCGGAGTATCGGTATGTTGTTTGGATGATGCCAAAAAATTATATAGCGGATTTAACCTGTCATCGCCAAATACTTCGGTAAGTATGACCATTAACGGACCCGCTGCCATCATCGCTGCTTTCTTCATGAATGCCGCTATTGACCAACAATGCGAGTTGTATATTAAACAGCATGGCTTGGAAGATGAAGTAAATAAGAAAATTGATCAAATATACAAGGAAAAAGGAGTGGAGCGCCCGTTATATCAAGGACAAGTGCCCGAAGGTAATGATGGCGTAGGCTTATTTTTATTGGGAGTAACAGGAGATCAGGTATTGCCGCACGAGGTATATCAGCAAATTAAAACACAAACATTAGCTTCTGTACGTGGTACGGTGCAAGCTGATATTCTTAAAGAAGATCAGGCGCAAAATACCTGCATTTTCAGCACCGAGTTCTCTTTGCGCCTGATGGGCGATGTTCAGCAATATTTTATTAATAACAACATTCGTAATTTCTATTCCGTATCTATTAGCGGCTACCATATTGCCGAGGCAGGCGCTAATCCTATAACTCAGTTAGCACTTACCCTTAGTAATGGATTTACTTTTGTGGAGTATTATCTGAGTCGAGGTATGCATATTGATTCATTTGCTCCCAACCTGTCCTTCTTTTTCAGTAATGGTATAGACCCTGAATACTCTGTAATAGGTAGAGTAGCCCGCAGAATTTGGGCCAAAACTATGAAAATAAAGTATGGTGCCAATGAGCGTTCACAAATGCTAAAATATCATATCCAAACCAGTGGCCGTTCATTACACGCGCAGGAGATTGATTTTAACGATATTAGAACTACTTTGCAGGCATTATATGCTATTTACGATAATTGCAACAGTTTGCACACCAACGCTTATGATGAAGCCATTACAACACCAACCGAAGAAAGTGTGAGAAGGGCAATGGCTATACAGCTAATCATAAATAGAGAATTGGGCTTGGCCAAAAACGAAAACCCTTTGCAAGGTTCCTTTATCATTGAAGAATTAACAGATTTGGTTGAAGAAGCCGTATTGACCGAATTTGACAGGATTAACGAAAGGGGAGGAGTATTAGGTGCAATGGAAACCATGTACCAAAGAGGCAAAATACAGGAAGAAAGTTTGTATTATGAATCACTAAAACATTCAGGCAAGTACCCTATTATTGGGGTAAACACCTTCCTTTCGTCCGAAGGCTCACCAACCATAATTCCGGCTGAAGTTATACGAGCCACCAAAGAAGAAAAAGAGTATCAAATAGAGATGCTTAACAGATTACACAAGTTTAATGAAATAAAAAGCGGTGAAGTAAGAAACCAAATCAAACAAGCAGCTATTCAAAATCAAAACCTCTTTGAGATTCTTATGGAAGCCGTTAAGTATTGCTCTTTAGGACAAATAACCAACACTTTGTTTGAAGTTGGCGGACAATATAGAAGAAGTATGTAGTTGTTTTTGTATCAATAAGTTAATATTTGAAAGGATAGATAGCTTCTCATTTTTAACAATTAAATTTTAATTATGGCATAGTTTATGCTATCTTATTTTGTGAAAAATTATTGATATATTAGTTTATGAAAAAAAGAATCTTAATTTTAGGGTTATCCCTATTTTTTACAGTATCTTTTGCTCAAGAAAAGAAAAGTATTAAAGCTACCGAACAGCCTGTAAAAGCTATAACAGCTAATACCTCCACTTCATCGGGGAGCAATGTTAAGGCGAGTAGCGCAGAAATTACTTTTGCCAAGGATATTCACGATTTTGGGACCATAAATAAAGGCGATAACGGTACCTTTGAATTTAATTTTAAAAATTCAGGGAAAGAGCCTTTAATAATTTCTAATGCTCAAGGTTCATGTGGTTGTACTGTTCCGCAATGGCCTAAAGAGCCTATAGCTCCCGGAGGTACAGGAGTTATTAAAGTTACTTACGATACCAAAAGAATAGGAGCTTTTACCAAAACAGTAACCATTACTAGTAATGCACAAACTTCCAGCAAAGTTTTAACTATAAAAGGTATGGTCAATGATATTCCGGCCGAGGAAACATTTCCTGCCAAAAAGCTTGGTACCGGAAGCCCACTCGAAAACTCAAAATAACAAATATTTACAAACCAATAACTAAAAACAATTAACTATGAAAAAAGCAATTTTAACTTTCTCAATTCTAATGGCAAGTGTTTTAGGTTCATTTGCCCAAGATAATGCTGCTACACCTGCAAACGCTAATGCTCCTGAAATTTCCTTTGAATCAGAAGTGATTGATTATGGTACCATTGAGCACAATGCTGACGGGAATAGACAGTTTAAATTTAAAAACACAGGGAAAGAACCTTTAATTATTTCTAATTGCCAAGGTTCGTGTGGATGTACTGTTCCTACTTGGCCTAAAGAACCAATTAAACCGGGAGCCACAGCAACTATTGATGTAAAATATGCTACCGATAGAGTTGGTTCATTTGAAAAAACAATTACAGTAACCTCAAATGCCAAGACACCTTCAAAAATTTTACGTATTAAAGGTGTTGTTAAACCCGACCCAACTCCGGCAACTACACCTACTTCAACAACGCCAACAGGAAAATAATAAAAAATTAATTACATTTGTGCCCTTGTCTGAATAAGACAAGGGTTTTTTATTTTAATACAATATATTTTTATATGCCAAAAATTTCTAGAAAGGCTGTTCAAATGCCGGCCTCCCCAATTCGTAAGTTAGTTCCTTATGCAGAGGCTGCTAAGGCAAAAGGAGTTACCATTTATCATCTCAATATCGGACAACCCGATATTGAAACACCTGAGGTTATGCTCGAGGCGGTTCGTAATTTTAATTCCAAAGTGGTAGAGTATAGCCATAGTGCCGGTATAGAAAGCTACCGCAAAAAATTAGCCAAGTATTATCATACCCACGGAATAGAAGTAAATCACGAACAAATATTAATTACCTGTGGTGGTTCAGAAGCTATAGAAATTGCCATGATGACTTGCCTGAACAACGGTGATGAAATACTTATTCCAGAGCCTTTCTATGCCAATTATAATGGTTTCTCGTGTCAGGCCGATGTTTTGGTAAAACCTATCAAATCTGTTATAGAAAATGGTTTTGCACTTCCGCCTATTGCTGAGTTCGAAAAATATATTACCCCAAAAACCAAAGCCATAATGATTTGTAATCCCGGAAATCCTACCGGGTATTTATACTCTCGAGAGGAGTTAGAATCATTAAAAACACTGGCTTTGAAATACGATTTGTATATTTTTGCAGATGAAGTATATCGTGAGTTTTGTTATGATGGTGCAAAATACACCTCGGTAATGCATTTGGAAGGTGCCGATAATAATATAATTCTTCTAGACTCAATCTCAAAACGTTATAGTGCTTGCGGAGCACGCATTGGCGCCTTAATTACTAAAAATAAAGAAGTAATGCAGGCGGCTCTAAAATTTGCACAAGCCCGTTTAAGTCCACCAACTTTTGGACAAGTAGGAGCAGAGGCCGCTATTGACACACCTCAATCGTATTTTGATAAGGTAAAAGAAGAATATACTGCCAGAAGAAACTTTGTAATTGAGGCTTTGAATAGAATGCCGGGGGTATTTTGTCCTATGCCTAAAGGCGCTTTTTATTGTATTGCTCGCTTACCTATTGATGATGCCGATAAGTTTTGCCAATGGCTGTTGGAGTCGTTCAACTATCAAAACCAAACCGTTATGTTGGCACCGGCTTCTGGTTTCTACTCTTCGCCCGATAGCGGAAAAAATGAAGTACGTATTGCCTACGTATTAAATTTAGAATCTCTGAAGAATGCCATGATTTGTCTTGAAAAAGCATTACTCGAATACAATAAGCAAAAATAATTGTAGTAAGATTATTTTGCCTTTTTGGGAAATAATTTTGACAAGTAATATTTAATGGAAATAAAATAAATATGTTGGTGTTTCATACCCATTGTCAAATGGGAAATCAAATGTTTATTTATGCTTGTGCCCGTAGCTTGGCCGCTAAAAGAAAAGAAAATTATTGTCTCAGTAATTTAGAAGGGCTAAAGTATTTTGAATTATCAGCTCAAGATAATGTAAATACTTTAAAGTACATTTTCTTTAAAATTGTCAACAAAATACCGGGATTCAAATACATTTTTGAGCATTTGCAAGATAACAGAAATGATTACAGTCAAAAAATGCTCCAACAACCATCATGCAGAACGTGGTATTATGGCTATTTTCAGGGCGAGAAGTATTTATACGGAAACCATAATGACATCAAAAAATGTTTTAAAATAAAGGAGCGATACACACGCCAATTCAATCAAATCTATAAGCAAATTAACCCTGATAATAAGCAACTTTTAATTGTGCACATAAGGCTGAAAGACTATAAAACATTTGGTCCCGATTATTTACAAGGCCCTGATTTAACCTTGCCTTTTGATTACTATCACAAGCTTCTAAAACAAACCAATTTAAATAACTACTGCATAGTATTTTTATCTGATGAAATAGAAACAGTAAAAAAAGAATTTGATTATGTGGCTCAAGCTGTTTTTTCGGAAAATATTGCTATTGTTGATTTTCAGTTAATCATGCAGGCCGATGTAATGTTTATTGCACAAAGCTCTTTTGCATGGTGGGCTGCTTGGTTAAACAACAAAACTAATAAAAAAATATATGTCCCTAAATATTTTTTGGGATTTAAGGTACATCAGGAATTTCCTGTTAATATGATTCCTGAAAACTGGATACAAATTGATGTTCCGGGGTATTAATTAATCATTTATATAAATAATGGAAAAACCTTTCTTTAGCATTATCTTACCTACATACAACCGTGCCCATATTATTAAAGACACTATAGGAAGTGTTTTAAACCAAACTTTTACCGATTGGGAATTGATAATAGTTGATGATGGCTCAAAAGATAATACCCGCGAAGTGATTGAATCATACAGTGATTTAAGAATTAGGTATCAATACCAAAAAAATCAGGAGCGGAGCATTGCCCGCAACAACGGAGTAAATGCATCAAATGGAAAGTATATATGTTTTTTAGATAGTGACGATCGCTTTTTACCAAACCATTTGGCATGTTTTTATCAAAGAATTAAAGAAAATAATTTTGCTAAAGCTCTATTTGTTAGCGATTTTAAAATACTAAGAGAAGGTAAAGAGGAAGAGGTTGAACCCTCAAAACTTGATGATAAAAAAAATACCCTAAGCTTTATTTTATTGAACTCCATTATGCCGGCTCGAGTATGTATTGAACGCAGTATCTTTGATGAATTTAATTTTAATCCGGATTATATTGTTGTTGAAGATACCATACTGTGGGCCGAGATAAGTAGCAAATACCCGCTTATTTTAACCCATGATGTTAGTGTGTTGTATCATGTGCATGATGATAACAGCGTAAATGTTAAATATAACGCCTTTAAGGTTAGACTTGATGGTTTGCGATACTTATTTCAAAAACCAACTATAAAACCTATGTTAAACCCCGAAGTGAAAAAAAATGCCATCAGTACTTGCTATTACGGAATTGCTCGATACTACCATGCTCGCAAAGAGTACGGTAAAATGACAACAAACTTATTAAAATCAATTTTTTCTGATTTGTCCAGTCCGCAAAACAAGGCAAAGCTGTTTCTAATTTGGTCCTCAATCCGAGGAAAATAATAGCTAAATTATAAATATAATTAGGCTTGTAAATATATTTAGGTAAATATTACCCTTTTTTACTATCTTTGCCCCCTTAATTTTAAAAAATTTAATGACTGAATTTGAGAAACTTGGATTAGATAACAGAATTATTGAAGCCATCCAAAAACTAGGATTTGAGAATCCTACTCCCATCCAACAACAAGCCATACCACAATTATTAAACGATAAACGAGATTTAATAGGATTAGCACAAACAGGAACCGGAAAAACAGCTGCTTTCGGACTACCGTTAATACATTTTACTGATTTTTCAAAAAAACACACTCAGGCACTAATTATTTGTCCAACACGTGAATTATGCCTGCAAATCACAAGAGATTTAACCAATTATTCATCTGAATATGAAAATGCCAACATTGTAGCTATATATGGTGGCGCAAGTATCGAAAACCAAATCCGCGAAATTAACAAAGGGGCACAAATAATAGTTGCAACACCCGGACGAATGGTTGATATGATTGAACGAGGTAGAGTAAAACTCCATATGGTAGATACCGTAGTGTTAGATGAGGCTGATGAAATGTTGAACATGGGTTTTAAAGAAGATTTGGATCATATACTTTCTGAAACTCCTGAAGAAAAAAATACCTGGCTGTTTAGTGCCACTATGCCTGTTGAAGTGTCTCGTATTTCTAATAACTACATGAATAACCCTATTCATATTACTGTAGGAAAACAAAATCAAGGAGCTGAAAATATTGAACATATATATTATGTGGTTCATGCCAGAGATAAATATGCAGCATTAAAAAGAATAGCTGATTTTAATCCTGAAATTTTTGGAATAGTTTTTTGCCGTACACGTATTGAAACACAAGAGATAGCCGAAAAATTAATTAAAGACGGATATAATGCCGATTCTCTACATGGTGACCTATCACAGCAACAACGCGACAATGTAATGAAACGTTACAGAAACAAAACATTACAAATGTTGGTAGCTACCGATGTGGCAGCACGTGGAATAGATGTGAATAATGTAACCCATGTTATTAATTATAATTTGCCTGACGACCCCGAAGTATATACACACCGAAGCGGACGTACTGCACGTGCAGGTCGCTCAGGAGTTTCATTGGCCATTGTAAACCTTAAAGAGATAGGAAAAATTCGTGAAATTGAGAAAAAAATTGGCAAACAGTTTACTAAAGAAAAGCTTCCTGACGGAGTTCAGGTGTGTGAAAAACAATTGATAAACCTGATAAATAAAATACAAGTGGCTGAGGTAAATGAAAACGAAATTGACAAGTTTATGCCTATGGCGCTGGAGATGTTGAGTGGCTTAAACAAAGAAGAGTTAATTAAGCGTGTGTTATCTGAAGAGTTTAACCGATTTTTAGAATACTATCGAAATGCCCCTGATTTGAATGTAGAGGACAGGGGGGCTAAAGATAGAAACCAATCAAGCAAAGGAAGGTTTAACACCCAAGCAACAGGCCGATTGTTTATTAATTTAGGTGAAATGGATGGAATGAATCAAGAACTTTTTAGAAAATATGCTGCACAAGTTACCAACCTCGACCCTTTTGAGTTTAAAAGAATTAATATAAAAAATACCTTTACATTTTTTGATGTATCACCCGAAAAAGCTGAGTATGTGCATGAATGTTTTCAGTTCAAAAAATTTAAAGGACGAAAACTGAGAATTGACCACAGTGAAAGTGCACAAAGCAGTTCTTCTTCAGGCAAACAATCGGGTTCATCAAACAAAAGAAGTTATGGGAACAACGATAATGAAAAAAACAAATTTTATAAAAAATCCTCTACTTCTAATCGCTCAAAAGAGAACACCAGTAAGAAATCTCACCCACCTAGACGACCTTCCTATTTTGAATAAATAAACAGAATACACTTATATTGTACTTGAAAGGGTAGAACAGAAATAATATGTAACTCAGCTTTAACCCATTTAAGTCAGCAAAAGAATGTGTTAGCCAGAGATATGATTTTGTAAAATTGCATCAATATGGTGTGGTATGATTAACCTATACCCTATAGACTCATACTTTCCCTACACTATGTTTTTGTGTTAACCCAATTTTCATGGGGTGAAATGTTAATTAACACTTTGAATCATCTTTTTATTCACAATTAATATTCATTTTTTAGTTTGATATTCAGCATGGTAAGAAATATCCCGAGTATTCTCTTAATTAGATATTGAATAAATATTTGCAAATTTTAAGAAATTTAGTTTACTTTTGCAGGAAGTTATTTAGAAACCAAAATAATATATATGAGAAAAGTTTATCAATATTTAGCATTAATAACAGTTGCTATGCTGATTGGGGTAGGGAGTGTCAATGCACAATGTCCTTATCCTATTCCTACTGTAAATGTGGCTAATGGGGTTATTTGTAATGGGCAACCTGCAGTTTTATCCGTTCCGGATGTGTATGACAGTTATCAATGGTATTGGGGAGGTAATATTCCAATTCCGGTTGCCTCTACTGATTACAGCTATTGGGCAGTAGTAGAAGGTTGGTACACCTTAGAAGTAACTTTGAATGGTTGCGCTTCAATGACCGCACCGGTATTTGTTTCAGCACCTTTAGTTACACCTCTGAATATGCCCGATACTTTGTATTCTTGCACCGGTTCATTAACCATACAAATGGACACTCAATTGTATGATAGATTTTTGTGGAGTAACGGTGCAAACACAAGTTCCATAACTGTTACACAAGACGGATGGGTAGGAGTTGGTGTTGGTATAGATGCATTGAGTTGTGGTGTTGCCGATACTTTTTGGGTTTCATTAAATATGCCGGGGCCATCGGTATCTATTAGTACCATTGGCAACAACCCTTTCTGTACAGGAACATTTGTAATTCTCGAATCAGATAATGCCACTTCTAATACATGGAGTACAGGTTCAACCAATCAATCAATTGTAGTAAACACACCGGGTACTTATACTGTAACCGTTGAAAACTACTATGGTTGTACAGCTACCGACCAAGTGGTAGTTACCGAAATTCCTTGTTCTCCTACTACATCTTTACTGCCTGAGTATTGCCCTAATTTAGAGTTAGTTCAAACCAGCGCCTTAATATGCCTTAATGTTCCGGGAGCTACTCAATACGAATGGGAGTTTATTCAGAATAACAGTGTTTTTGCCACTAAGTTTACTCCGTATAATTATTTAGTATTACACAGTATTAGCCCACAAATAACTTTTGGAAATGAATACGATGTTCAAGTTAGAGCCTATGTTGGCGGTCAATGGGGGCCTTTTGGTACCTTGTGTCATATTGGACTGGTTCCTCAACCAACCCCAAGTACTGTGCCTTTAACACAACTAAGAGCAGAAGATTGCGGTAAGCTTGATTTTAGGTTAAATAGTAATAACAGAATAGTTGCAATTCCAGTTTATCAAGCGATTGGATACGAGTTTGAATTTAGCGACCTTGGTGGCAATGTATTAGCTACTAAAACAACCGTGAGCCCTGTGGTATTTCTAAATACTGTAAACCCGGCTTTGTCGGTTCCCGGTCAATATAACGTAAGAGTTAGAGCTTTATACGGAGGAGTTTGGGGTATGTTTGGTCAATCTTGTTTAATAGGTATTGTTAGCAACAATAAAGAAGAAGCTTCTGATAATCAAATAGAAAGTATTGAAAATAATAAAATATTTGAGGTAGGAACTTATCCTAATCCCTTTGGTAACAATGCTGTTTTAAGTATATTATCATCTGATAGGCAAAGTGTTGAAGTAGATGTATATGATATAACCGGTAAATTGGTTGATTCATTTACAGCCAATGCTAATGATAATACCACTTTTGGCGAAAATTATCAAAAAGGTATTTATTTAATTAAAGTAGTTTCGCCTAGCGGAGAAACTAAAAATATTAAAATTGTTAAGAACTAAAATCATCAAATTAGGGAATCTTTATTGATTCCCTAATCAACCACTAGAATCAATTAAAATTTATTACTAACTAAAACAAAACAACTATGAAAAAAGTTTATTTATTTTTACTTATTCCGGTGTTGGCTATTTTGGGATTTAGCCGACCCACGTTTGCTCAATGCAATGTGAATTCTATTGATTATTTTGAAGCAACAGATCCTATTGATATGCAGTATCCTTATGGATTTGTTATGGGGAGCTATAGTCCTGATTATGAAATTTTGGAGGGATCTTTATTTTACGAAGGTAATTTTATTGGACAATATACTTTTGAAGCAGGGTTTATATTTTTGGGCGACTTAATGCCGGGCGATTATTATTTAGAAACCTGTGCCGGTATTGAGTATTTTACCATAAATCCTTTATCATGCGATATGGAAGTATTGTATTATTCTACCGTTGATATTCCTGCTGCAGGTTGTGGAAATACAGGTATGATGGATTTTACGGTAACCAGTTCATCACCTCAAACTTTTTACTATCAGTTAACTGACTTGGGTAATTTTGATGTGTATAATGGAACTGACGATGGTTTTGGTTTAATACATATTGATCAATTACCTGCCGGTATTTATATGGTTCAAATTTCAACCGATATGGATATTGATAATTCGAGCTGCATTTACGTGGATTTCTTAACCATTAATGAGCCTTCTTGCGATATGAGCATCCCAACCATTAACGTAACAAATGCATCAGGGCCAAATGACATGGATGGATCAATTTTAGTTACCGTTTCAGGTTTATCTTGTTTAAATGGTCCGGGTGGGCCTTCTTATAATGTTTATGCTGAATATGGCGGTATTTACTATAGCGCCTTAACTTATAATTCCGGATCAGGAACTTATTCACTGGATAATTTAGCCCCTGGCGATTATACTATTATTGCTTCTAATGGTTCAAATTCATGTTTTGCCAGTGAACTTGGAACAGTGGGCATTGATAATAATGGTGGATGCAATATTCCTACCCCTGTTATTAATGTAAAAAACACTACTGTAATTTGTAATGGTGAACCTTCAAAATTAGATGTAGGATATGGTTATGACTCATACCAATGGGTATATAACGGTAGCGTTTTAATACCAACTTCTATTGCCGGTACAGACCATGAGTATTGGGCATATTTGGAAGGTAATTATTCTTGTATCGTTACCTTAAACGGTTGTACTGCAACTTCTAATTCAGTATTTGTTTCTGCTCCACTTTCTCCTCCAATCAATTTCCCTGATACTATTTATTCTTGTGATAACTCAATTACTTTAACTGCTCCTGATGATTTTGATACTTACTTATGGAGTACTTTTGAAACTACAGTAAGTACAACTATTACCAACGATGGATGGTATGGTTTGGCTGCCGGAGTTAGCTCAATGCAATGTGGTGTTGTTGATACTTTCTATGTTTCACTAAATAACACTTCACCTGTAGCTGATATCAATATTATTGGTAACAATCCTTTCTGCGAAGGAACTTCTGTTTTCTTAGAAACAAGCTCAAATGATAATATTTTATGGAGTACAGGCGAAACTACTTCAACAATTGAAATTACTGATGGAGGTACTTATAGTTTAACTGTAACCAATACTTATGGCTGTGAAGATGTTAATAGTGTTACTTTATCTACTCAAGTTTGTGTTCCTCCAACTCAAATAACCGGAGGGGCTTGCGGAAACATGACCTTAGTTAAAACCTCAGCTATTATTAGTACTCCTGTAGCCGGTGCTACACAATACGAGTATGAGTTTAGCAACACCAATGGTGTATATGCTGTAAAACTTACTCCTAATAATTATGTTTTATTACATAGTGTTACTCCTACTATTGATTGGGGTACTACTTGGTCAATTAGAGTTAGAGCCTACATTGGAAACTTGTATGGTGCATGGAGTACTCCTTGTACAATTGGATTAGTTCCTGACCCTTCTCAGAATGCAGCTCCTACAACTAAACTAAGACCGGAAGATTGCGGTAGGTTAAACTATCGTATTAATGCCAACAACCGTATTGTGGCAGACCAAGTTATGGGTGCAGTTCAATATGAATTTGAATTCTCTGAATTAGGCTCAGGTAATATTATTGCTTCTGAAGTAAGACCTAACAAAGTATTGTTCTTTAATACTATGAGTCCTATTTTACCTTATCCTGCACAATATAATGTTAGAGTAAGAACTCGTGCGGGAGGTTCTGGTACTTGGAGTCCATGGGGTGATTATTGCTTAATCGGTATCATCGGATTAAACAAAGAAGCTGCTCCATCATTTGATAATGCTATTGATGTTGATGGTCCTTATTTTGATTTAGCTGCTGTGCCTAATCCATTTAATGAAGTAACTTCTTTGGTAATCAATTCTTCTGAAAATGAAAATATAAACATTAAGATTTTTGATTTAACAGGAAAATTAGTTGAAGAATTAAATGCAACTACAAACAATAAAGTAGTAGTAGGTGTTGAATTAAGTAAAGGAGTATATTTAGTTAAAGCAATGACCGAAAGCGGTAACGAAACAATTGTAAGATTAGTTAAAACAAACTAATAGTTGTTTATAATTACTTTATTAAAGCGAAGAGGCTCTATTAGAGCCTCTTCGCTTTTTTTATGATAAAGAAATTAATCGTATTCTAGACATAATTATTCCTTTCCTAAAAGAAGGCTGCAATTGAAGCTTAGTTTAGATTTTATAATATTATATGTTGGTTGGGTATAGTCTTTTCTTTGATGCACCATATTTTACTTGCTAAGTTCATTCAATGAAGCATCAATAATCAGTGGCATTTACCATCAATGCTGCACGAATTGCCCGAAAACCCATCAATTTTCACTTCAGGCTGTGCACTTCCCCAGTCTTCAAAAGACTTTTGCAGCGTTTCGATAAAAACTTCTACGGGCTGTGCTCCGGATACGCCATACTTACGATTAAATACAAAAAATGGCACACCACTTACACCTATTTGTTCGGCCTCCTGAATATCTTGTTTTACCTTATATCCGTATTTGTCATTGTTTAGGCCTTCTAATACTTGAGTTTCACTTAACCCTATTTGTTTACCTAAACTTTTCAAAACTTCATTGTTCCCTATATTTTTACCATCAGTAAAATATGCCTTAAAAAATACTTCCTCTGCTACATCACCAAGGGTAAGCTCTTTCGCTTTTTGAATAATACAATGTGCCTTAAATGAATTTACCATAATGGCTTTGTCAAAATTATATTCAAGACCTGCCTGTTTGGCCATTTCAACTATGTTATTGTGCATCATAACCGATTGTTCGTAGCTTATTCTTTTACGTGAAGCCAAATATTGGTAAACATTATGTTCGCCATTAGATAATTCAGGAAATGAAGAATCTAACTGATAACTTTTCCATATTACCTCAATATTATCTTTATTATTAAATTGTTTTAGTGCACTCTCAAAATGTCGTTTCCCAATATAGCAAAACGGACACATGATGTCACTCCATATTTCAACTTGCATTTTGTTGTTTGTTGTTTGCATCTTTAATAATTTAAAATGTATGAATTACTTTATCAAATTTCGCGCCATGATGATGTGTTTTGTCAATACTACTTATTATATCAATTATCTGTTTGTAAAGAGCTAACTTCTATTATTATTTCATAGGGTAAAGCTTTTTAATATTTTGCGGTTAATAAAAACATCATAAACAAGTTGCACTTGTTATAATTAACTATAACATTGTACCCAATTATTTATTTGAGCAGCATGTCGCCTTGGTTTATTGTTTCATGTATTTTCATATATTTTGGTTTATTGTTGCTCATCGCTTGGGTTACTTCCAAGAAAGCCAACAACGAAAGCTATTTTACAGGAAATCACGTTTCTCCATGGATAGCAGTAGCGTTTGGAATGGTGGGTGATTCTTTATCAGGGGTAACATTTATATCAGTTCCGGGGCAAGTGGGCTATAATAATTTTTATTATTTGCAACTGGTTATTGGTTATTTTGCAGGCTACTTTGTAGTTTCTCGCATATTGTTACCTATTTATTACAAAATGAATTTGGTTTCCATATACACCTACTTGCTACATCGCTTTGGTACTGTGTCACAAAAGACAGGCTCTTTTTTCTTTATTTTATCGCGAGTGTTGGGGGCTGCAGGCCGTTTGTTTTTGGCAGCATCAGTTATACAACTTTTTGTTTTTGATGCTTTTGGTGTTCCTTTCTCATTATCGGTTGCTATTATTATAGGATTAATGTTGCTTTATACCTATAAAGGAGGGATAAAAACATTGGTGTGGACCGATACATTGCAAAGCGGGTTTTTATTATTAGGTGTTATTTTTTCTATAATTTTTATAGGACGTGATTTACATTTGAATATTGGCGAAATTATTAACACTGTTGCAGAAAGCAAGTATGCACAAGTGTTTGACTTTAATTGGGTAAATAAAAGTAATTTCTTTAAGCAGTTTTTGGGTGGAGCCTTCATAACTATAGCCATGACCGGTCTTGACCAGAACATGATGCAGAAAAGTTTGTCGTGTAAAAGTTTAAAAGATGCGCAAAAAAATATGGAAAGTTTTAGCGTGGTTATGGTAATGGTTAATTTATTCTTCTTATCGTTGGGAGCCTTGTTATATATTTATGCCGAGCAAAAAGGAGTTTCAATACCTATCAATCCTGTTTCGGGCAAACCCGATACAGATAAGCTTTTTCCGTTGCTTGCTTTACAACATTTAGGGGCAGGTGCCGGACTTGTTTTTATTATAGGTCTTACTGCAGCAACCTTTAGTAGTGCCGACTCGGTATTGACAACCTTGACTACTTCTTTCTATTTAGATTTCTTGAATGTTGAGGCTAGCGATAAAACAGAAATTCAAAAGACTCAAATCAGAAAAAGAGTACATTTTGCTTTTGCTATAATTTTATTGCTTGTTATTTTAGTTTTCAGAGCCTTGAACAATACGGCAATTATTGAAACAGTATTAATGGTAGCTGCCTATACTTACGGGCCATTGTTAGGTTTATTCAGTTTCGGTATTTTTACAAAAAAGCAGGTTAAAGACCGCTATGTATGGGTAATTTGTTTAATAGCTCCATTGTTATGTTATATACTGAACGAAAACTCTATTGATTGGTTTGGCGGATATAAGTTCAGTTATGAGCTTTTGTTGCTTAACGGAGCTTTAACTTTTATTGGTTTATTGTTGATATCAGAAAGAAATAATAAGAGCGTTAAGGCTTAATCTATTTACTCCAAATCTTCTTTTGGTTTATAGATGTATTTATAAGTAATAGGTTTTTGTACTTCGTTGGATGTCTTTTCAGTTTTGCAAGAGTCTTGGGTTGAAATTTCGCCTGCAATATCGTCCAAATTGTTATGCTCCTCAGTAAGTATTTGTTCGGCTTCTTCTTCTTGTTCATACTCCCAGTTGTAAACGGTTTTTTGTGGACCAAGGTCTTTGTAATATATGGCCATTACTATGCCTGCTATAGCGCCCATTAAATGACTTTCCCATGATACTTCGGGCATTATTGGAAACACTCCCCAAACTAAACTTCCATATAAAAAAACAACTATTAATGAAAAAGCTGCCAGTTGAATATTCTTTTTTATAACTCCGCTCACAAACAAAAATGTGGCCAAGCCATATACTATGCCGCTTGCCCCAATATGGTATGATGGGCGTGCCGAAACCCATACCCAAAGTCCGCTTGAAACTAAAATCAAAAAAAATATTTTGTAGGCTACTCTTCTATAATAGTAAAATAAACCTGAACCTAATACAAACAATGGTACCGAGTTTGAAAACAAATGACCCCAGTCGCCATGTATGAAGGGCGCAGTAAAAATTCCCATAATACCTTTGAAACTTCTTGGATATACTCCAAAATTATATAATGGATAACTAAAAACCACCTCGCACAGCTTAATCAACCAAAGCACCGTAATAAATGCTACAGGAAAGAAAAAAGTATGAAAGAGCTTGCTCTTATCAATGGCTGATATTTCACGATATTCATGCATAAGATAAATGCTTATGTAGATAATGATAAATATACTAAAATTATACCATTGTAAAATATATGCTATGTTGGCAGTAATTATACTGAATTAAAGGAGAAAATACTTGCAATTAAATGTATATTGATGCAAAATCGGCCATGAGAACTTGAACAATCAGGTTTAACAGCTTAATGCTTTTATTTGAGAAACCGTTGGGAACTTTTTATAACTATTAATGATGAATAATAAATACTTCATCAATAAGATTTGCCAGCTTTAAGTCTTTTTCGCTTACTTTATTTCCCGCATCGTGTGTACTTAGTTTAATCATAACTTTGTTGTAAACATTTTTCCATTCGGGATGATGATTATGTTTTTCGGCAAGAAAAGCTATACGTGTCATAAACGAAAAGGCACTGACAAAATCTTTAAAAACAAACTCTTTTTCAAGATAGCTTTTATCATTTTCCAATTCTACTTTTCTCCAGTTCATTATTTCTGAATTAATATACTCCGGTATAATTTTGGGGAGTAATGGATTTTAGCTCGTTTTTAATATTTTCGTTTACATTTAAACTATCAATAAATTGATGCAGTGAGTCTTTTGTAACTTCGGTATTAATGCGAGTCAGGTTTTTTAGAGCCTCATAAGGGTGCGGATAATTTTCGCGTCTGAGTATGGTTTGTATAGCTTCGGCAACTACTGCCCAGTTAGCATTCAAATCGTGGTCTAAAGACACATGGTTTATAATAAGCTTGTGAATACCCTTATTCAATGAGTTATAAGCAATTAAACTATGCGCAAGAGGCACGCCTATGTTGCGAATTACGGTAGAGTCGGTAAGGTCTCGTTGCAAGCGCGATACCGGGAGTTTTGATGACAGAAACTCAAAAAGCGCATTGGCTATCCCCAAATTGCCTTCGGCATTTTCAAAGTCAATGGGATTAACCTTATGGGGCATAGCTGAAGAGCCAACTTCACCGGCTTTTAGTTTTTGCTTAAAATAATTCATCGAAATATATGACCATATATCGCGACTAAAATCAATAAGGATAGTGTTGATACGTTTTAAGGCATCAAACGATGATGCCAGATTATCATAATTTTCTATTTGTGTAGTGTACTGCTGGCGTTGAAGACCTAATGTTTGATTTACAAAATGATTGGCAAAACCAATCCAGTTAACCGATGGATAAGCTACATGATGGGCGTTAAAATTTCCGGTAGCCCCGCCAAATTTAGCTCCAAAAGGAATTTGATTTAATTGTTCTGATTGTATTTTTATTCTTTCGGCAAACACCTTAAATTCTTTTCCTAATTTAGTAGGTGATGCCGGTTGCCCGTGTGTATGTGCCAGCATGGCTATATCACGCCATTCCTCAGCTTTCAAAGATATTTGCTCAATGAGGTTGTTAAGCTGAGGTATAATAATTATTTGTAAAGCCTGCTTATATAATAGCGGAACAGCCGTGTTGTTTACATCTTGAGAGGTTAACCCAAAATGTATAAACTCTTTGTATTGCCCCAATTGAAGCAAATCAAACTTTTCTCTTAAAAAATACTCAACTGCTTTTACATCATGATTGGTAGTACTTTCAATATTTTTTATGGTTAGCGCGTCTTGTTCAGAGAATTGGCTTACAATATTTCGAAGCTTTTCAAACTGAGTAGTATCTATAGCTGTAAGTTGAGGCAGCGGAAGTTGGCATAAGGCAATAAAATATTCTACTTCAACATGCAAACGATATTTAATCAATGCAAATTCTGAGAAGAATTGACCTAGCTCTTCAGTTTGCTTGTGATAGCGGCCATCAGCAGCCGAAATACTAAAAAGGGCTTTATCTTTCATAGAAAAAATAAGAAAGGCGAATTTAAGAATTTTATTGATTATCTAGAACTGTATGCAAGGGATTTATTTTAATGAAGTAAAGTTTAATTAAATGTACTGCTTGTTCTTACAACTTTAAAATTATAAATATTGTATTAAATCATTTCGTGCTGTTTTATTTATAAAGTGATTTTCTTGACCGGCTATAACGCAATTCAAAAGTGTTACTCTATGAAAGTATTAGGCGGAACACGTTTTTCATGGGAATTGTGAATGTCAATCTATAATCTTTTAAATAATATTTATGGTTATTTCAATAAAATGTTGATATTTGAAATTATTATTTTAAACCCTGAGATTAATATATTAGATGAAATAGCCATAAGAGTACTTCATATCCAAAGGGATGATTATTTCAGGCTATTCCATCTGACCATAGAAAACATAAGAAATAAACAGATGAAACTTAAATTTATAAGCTTTACACTTTTTTTAGGTCTGTGTTTATCGCTTAATGCGTGGGGCGGAGGCTTTCAGGTAAACTTGCAAGGGCAAAAACAAAACGGAATGGCACACGCAGGTATTGGTTTGGCACTTGATAATTCGGCTATTTTATTTAATCCGGGTGCTTTAGGTTTTGTTGACTCTTTAGGAAGTATTTCAGCCGGTGTAAGTCTTATTATTCCTCGCATTGTTTATCTTGATCCTCATAGTACCTACACTTCACAGGTGGTACATCATGTTTCAACTCCTTTGAGTGCTTATGCTCATGTTAGATTAAAGAAAAATTCACCTTTATCAATAGGTTTTGGGTTGTATAATCCATTTGGCAGCAGAGTTCAGTGGGAAGACGACTGGAAAGGGCAATTTTTATTAAGAGAAATTAGTTTGAAAACTTTTTTCTATCAGGCCACCGTATCGTATAGAATTGGTGAGCGTTTGGGCATAGGACTTGGTTATGTTTTTGCAAATGGTGCTTTTGCTCTGCGTAAAGCCATCCCCGTTCAGGACAGCACCGGTATTTACGGAGAAGCCAATATTGAAGGGAAAGCCAAAGGCCAGGGTTTCAATATGGGAATTTATTACAAGGCAAACAATAAATTATCTATAGGTTTAAATTTTAGGACAGGAGTAAAGGTAAAAGTAGAGAATGGGACGGCAAACTTTGTGAGTGCAGATGCTTTAAAGGATTATTTCCCCAACACCAATTTCAGTACGCAACTTAATTTACCTTTTGTATCGGGCATAGGTGTGGGATATGCTTTGACCGAAAAATTAAAATTAGCTGCCGATGTTAATTATGTTGGGTGGAGCAGCTACGATTCGCTGAAATTTGATTTTGTTGAAAATACCGATAAATTAAAGGATATGGCTTCCCCACGTCATTATAAAAACTCTTTTATATACCGTGCCGGTGTGCAATATCAAGTAAACAACTTCTTGTACGGCAGGGCAGGAGCGTATTTCGACCAATCGCCTGTGCCCGATGGATATTTATCGCCCGAGACACCCGATACCGATAAAATTGGGTTAACTGCCGGATTTTCGGTGGTATTTAATAATTTTTATACCGATTTTTCTATACTTTTTTTAGAAGGTATCAAGCGCACAGATACTAACCTTGAGACCCAATTTGATGCTACTTATAAAAGCAGAGCAATTATTCCGGGAATTAATATTGGAATGAAATTTTAATTTATATTTACTTTTTTAAAAACAATCAAAACAATGAAAAAACTTTACTTTTCTTTATTTACAATACTTGGCTTGTCCTTTGGTATGAAGGCTCAGGCACAGTGCTCAGGCGAAAGATATTATAATTTTGTTTTTCCAAATGCCCCAATAGTTACTTCTAATGTGGCTTATGGTGAAAATAAAAAATTTGATGGCAATAACCAAATTCTTAAGTTAGATGTTTATGAACCTAATGGCGATACTGCTTCATTGCGTCCTTTAGTTATTTTTGCGCATGGCGGTAGCTTTGTTGGGGGGTCAAAAACCGGAACAGATGTTGTTCCTTTTTGTAAAGATTTGGCCAAACTAGGTTATGTAACAGCTTCAATTGAATACAGATTAGGAATGAATGGTCTTCCCGGTCCAGATTCATCTGACGCAACCGAAGCTGTAATGAGAGGGGTGCATGATGGAAGGGCAGCGGTAAGGTTTTTTAGAAAAAATGCCGACACAGGAGGAAATACCTATAGAATTGACCCCAATAATATCTTTTTTGGAGGTTCTTCAGCGGGTGGTTTTATTGCACTTCAAATGGCTTATTTGGATCAGCCTTCAGAAATTCCTACCTATATTGATACTGTTGGGCAACAAGGTCTTACAGGTGGAATAGAAGGGAACAGTGGTAATCCGGGCTATTCATCTGAGGTGAGAGCTATTATTAATATGTGTGGCGCCATTGGTGATACTTCTTGGATAAATGCCGGTGATGAGCCTGTTATTAATTTTCATGGAACTAATGACGATGTGGTTCCTTTTGGTACAGATATTATTACTTTATTAGGTTTTTTCCCTTTACTTAAAGTTGCCGGAAGCAATTCAGTAAATGCACGTGTTAATCATTTAGGCATCACTAATTGTTTTGAAATACATGAAGGACAGGGGCATACACCAGCCACCGGAAATGCAGCTTATTATGATACTAGCTTGGTTAAAATCAGAAACTTCTTGTATCATTTTGTATGTGGCGATGCTTTAAATTGTAATTATAACGGTTCTGTTGTAAATGCTACCGGAACCGGTATTCAAGACAATTCAGCCATCTCTCAGCAATGGTCTATTTTCCCGAACCCTGCCAGTAATTATTTAACGATTGATTTGAATAATGTAGCCTCAAATCAAACACAAGTAAATATTATTAATGCCTTGGGTCAAACAGTAGTATCCATAGAAAACAAAATACATAAACAGTTACAAGTTGATATGAATGATTTGCCTAAAGGGATATATTTTGTTCAGTTAATCAATGGTGCTGAAGTTTCAAACAAGAAGTTAATTGTAGAGTAATATCATTAATCTTTTTGTCTTATTTAAAATCATTAGAGGTATAACCTCTAATGATTTTTTTTATACTCCAAAAAAGCGTATTAAATGGCTAAAGCCATTTCAGCATAAAGTTAACCATCTTACGTGTTTTTGCGGTGTACGGGAAGCTTAATAGTTTTGAGGGGGTTAGAGGCATAGTCATCTTTAAAATGGGTTTAATATGCGAAAACTCCTTAAAACCGTATTCACCTGTTGACTGCCCCATTCCTGAATGATTTATCCCCCCAAAAGGAAGACGGGGATGTTGTATATGAACCAGTACTTCGTTTACTAATACCGCACCAGCCGAAGTGTTATTGGAGAAATAGTTTACAAAGTCGTTACAACTTGAAAAAATATACATACTCAGAGGTTTATTGCCTTGTAGTATATAATTTAGGGCTTCTTCCTTGTTTTGATACGTAATAATTGGATACACCGGACCAAAAATTTCTTCTTCTAAAATTAATGCGTTTTGTGGAATTTGGCGTATTAAAGTTGGCGAAATAAAATTTTCATTAGCCTTAAATGTTGCGCCCCATACTATTTTGGCTCCTTTATGTTGTGCATCATCAATCAGATTTTTTATGCGCAGAAAATTTCTATTATCTATTATTCTTGCCAAGTCGGCCGATTGAGAACTATCATTCCCAAAACATTGTTGGCATTGTGTTTTAAATTCGTTTATAAAATCTTGTTCTATGTCTTCATGTATAAGAACATAATCAGGAGCTATACAAGTTTGACCTAGGTTAACCATTTTACCCCAAATAAGTTTTTGAGTAACATCTTTTAAATTGCTCCTTTTGTCAATAATGGCTGGCGATTTGCCACCTAGCTCTAAGGTAAGTCCTGATAAATGAACAGCCGCGGCCTGCATAATTAATTTACCTACCTTTGTAGAACCCGTAAAATGTATATGATTAAATTTTTTGGTTAATATATAACTTGTTTCGTCAACAGCTCCGGTAAAAACAGCCAAGTGTTTTTTGGGGAATGTACTTTCAATTATACTTTCTAAAATTTGTGTAGTGTGCGGAGTAAACTCCGATGGCTTTAGAATTGCGGTATTGCCTGCTGCCACACAAGCCGTAAGATGCATCACGGGCAATAGAAACGGATAATTCCATGGCGATATAATAAGGCAGTTTCCTTTTGGTTCATAGCTTAAATATGCCTTGTTACCCCAAAATATTAAATTGTTTTTTACTTTTTTGGTTTTTGCCCAACGGTGCAAATTTTTTATAAATAAATCCAGTTCAGAAAGGGCAGGGAAAATCTCTGTGTAGTCAGATTCTAAAGGGTGTTTGCGTAAATCTTTATAGAGTGAATCTTGAATATTTTTTCTTTCTTTTTCTATTCCTGATTTAAGTTTTTTCAGCAATTCAATACGCTGTGCAATACTTAATTTGCGTACCTCATTTTTGTTATCGTATTGCAACCGGTAAAGGTAATCAGCTTTATCCTTATAATCTTCCATCAAAAAATTAAATCACTTGAAAATAGGTTCATTCAATAAAATAAATTAAGGTATGTTTGATGCAGCCTCATATTAAACCCTTAGGCATAGTTATAGGTTATTGGTAATAAAGTCTGTCATTTTGGTAAATAAGTTAAGTCTAATAACACCACCGCCAATACCGTGATTTTTGTTAGGGTACATCATAAAATCAAACTGCTTGTTGGCGTTTTGCAGAGCCATTGCCATTTCGGCAGCGTTTTGATAATGAACATTATCATCAGAAGAACCATGAATAAGCAGATATTTTCCCTTTAGGTCATCAGCAAAATTTAAAGGTGAGTTATCATCATATCCTTTAGCATTATCCTTCGGTAGGCCTAAATATCGTTCGGTATAAATAGTATCGTAATATCGCCAGTTGGTAACAGGAGCTACAGCAATAGCCAATTTAAAAACATCATTACCCTTGGTAATACATAATGACGATAAATAACCCCCAAAGCTCCATCCTTGAATTCCTATACGATTCTTATCAATATAAGGCAATGAACCAAAATATCGTGCCGCTTCAATTTGGTCTAATGTTTCGTAATGCCCTAAGTTAGAGTAAGTAATTTTTTTGAATTTTTCGCCTTTAAATCCTGTTCCTCTATTATCAACACTCACAACAATATATCCTTTTTGAGCTAACAGTTGATGCCACATATAATTTGCCCCTTCCCATCTGTTGAGCACGGTATTGTTGCCGGGACCGCCATAAATCACAAACATTACGGGATACTTTTTATTCTTATCAAATTTTGGGGGCTTAATCATCCAGGCATTTAACTCAAAATTATCTTGTGTTTTTATAGTGAAAAATTCTTTCTGTTGCAGGTTGTATTCTTTGAGTCGTTCCTTTAAGTCAATATTGTCTTGCAGTGTTCTTATTATTTTTCCGTTATTATTGTTTATAGTATATACGGAAGGTGTTTGGCTGTTTGAGTAATTGTTGATATAGTAATCAAAAGTGCGGCTAAAGGTAGGTTCGTTTGTTCCTCCTTCTTTATTAGAAAGAAGTTGAAAGTTAGTGCCATTAATCTTTATTTTACATACATCTTTTTGAGTAGATGAGGTGTAGGCAGCAGTGAAAAATAAAGTTTGCGATTTTTCATCAAAACCTTTATATGAAATAACATCCCAATTGCCGGTAGTTATTTGTTTAATAAGT
This sequence comes from Bacteroidia bacterium, assembly GCA_020845635.1. Classification (GTDB taxonomy): domain Bacteria; phylum Bacteroidota; class Bacteroidia; order UBA4408; family UBA4408; genus CAIKXD01. The sequence continues at coordinate 83,703 of JADLFI010000003.1, read as the reverse complement.
TTTCCATCTAAATTATAATGATATAAATGATTGTAACCGCCTAACTCGCTGCTCCAAATAAAAGTTGTATTGTCGTTCAGGAACGTTAAATCATCTGAAATGTCAATATAAGTAGGTGATTTTTCGGTAAGTATTGTTTTAGTTTTTCCTGTTTCGCTGTCGGCAAGCATAAGTTCTAATTTATTTTGCAAACGATTCATTCTGATTAAAGAAAGTAGATTGGCCGATTTAGACCATTTTATTCGTGGAATGTATTGGTCAGTTTCGGGGCCTACATCAACATTAACCAATTTCTTTTTGTCAATATCGTAAATCCAAATACTAACTACTGAATTTTTTTCACCGGCTTTAGGGTATTTAAAAGTGGTATAGCTAGGATATAACGAGTCGTACTCTGGCATTCCGTATTCTTTTACTGCTGATTCATCAAAACGATAAAAAGCAATTTTTTTACTGTTCTCGTTCCATGCAAAAGCTTTATCAAAACCAAATTCTTCTTCATAAACCCAGTCGCAAGCGCCATTTATAATATTATTTTTTTGCCCGTCAGTAGTTATTTGTGTTTCGATATTAGTATTCAAGTCCTTAATAAATATATTATTGTTGCGAACAAAAGCTATCATATTAGCATCGGGCGAAAAGCTTGCTAATTGTTGCTTACCGTTTCTTGATAAAGGCTCAAGGCTTTTCTTTTTTATATCGTATATATAATAATCAGCCTTATATGAGTGGCGGTAAATACTTTCAAAATCAGTTGCTAAGAGTATTTTGTTTTCATTTTGGCTTAAACTGTAGGAGTCAAAATTATTTAAGTTAGAAATTTCTTTAAACTTATCAGCTGAGAAAAGTGTGTCCACCGCATTTCCGGTGCTATACTCATATTTTACGATAAATTGACTTCCAAGAGCCTTCACACTGGTGGTATAATATTTACCATCATTCATTGACAAAATTCCATATACTCCTTTAGAGTAATAAGTTCCTTTACTCCAAATATCCTCAAGAGATATTTCTTTTTGAGCAAAGGCAAAAATAGGGAAGAGGTAAAAGAAACTAACCAATAGTCTTTTAGTATTTGAATTCATAAATTCTACATTATTTATTTTCCCAATATTCAGTTTTTTTGGGTTGAAATGCAAATTATATAATACAAAAAATGTTTTCAATCCTAATAAAAGGACTGAAAACATTAAATGAGGGAGATAAAGAAGTATTAAACTTTATTTTGTACTTTGGGTTTTAAAGCCTTGAATTTTATAGGCTAAGCCTACGCCAATAACATTCTTCATTTGCACTCCTTTGCCCGGTCTGTAATCGCCATTATCCATTTTTACCGGTACAGTAGTATTATCATCATAAACAATATTTGACGAAAAAGAAGCCTGTAAAAACTTGTTAACTTTAAAGGTTAAAAGAAGCTCTAAATTAAGGTCAACATTCTGCGGATTATCCAAATAATTAGAAAACAAATCCAGTCCTACTCCTAAAAATACGTTATCCATGATATTCTTTTTATATTTAGCTGTAAGGTAAGCCCCAAACTCATAAAGGGTTGTATTACCGGGTTTTACACCAAAAGCACCTGCATTACTTAAAGTTTTATCTTTTACAATTATTGTACGGCTGGTAATTGGAGAAACAAAAACAGAGAAATCGGTATTAGGTTTATAATCAATACCTATTGAACCTATAAGATAGGCAGGAGCTAATAAATTAGAAATTCTGTTTCTGGATTCGTCTTTGTTGTAAACAAACCCCTCGGTGAACTGGGTTTTAAAGCCGGCTAAAGCAGAAAAATATAACTTTTTTTCTATTGCATAACCAAGTTTTGAGTTGATATCAATTTTATCATCTGATTTTCTCCAATCTCCTCCTTGCCCTTGTTTTACTGCACCTAAGGCAAAATCACCGGTATTGTCCCACGACCAATTTGCTTTTTTGTATTTGGCAAAAACAGAAACTAAACCATTAACGGCAACAGAGTTGTTTGCTCCTCCGGCCCATTGGTAAAAGTTGGCTTGGTTAAAGTTTAAATTAAATAAGCCGCTATTTCGCCATAACGTATCGTTTTGCGCCTGTAATATACCAACAGGAAACAACCATATAATGATTAAAACTTTTTTTATCATAGTTAATTGAATGATTAAATCTTATTTTTTTAAAGCATCTCTAATTTCCATCAATAATTTTTCTTGAGTACTTGGTTCTGGTGGGGCAGCAGGAGTTTCAGCAGCTTCTTTCTTTTTAGAAGCATTGATACCTTTAACCACCATAAATAGAACAAATGCCACAATAATAAAATTAATTAAGGCTGATAAAAACATACCATATTTTACAGAACCCATAATTGTTAAATCTTCCAACTTGTTTAACTTGGCTGCATCTAATGCAGGTTTTAACAGCAACGGTGTTATTACATCATCAATCAAAGAGCCTACAATTTTGCCAAAAGCTCCACCTATAATAACCCCTATAGCTAAATCAATAACATTGCCACGCATGGCAAATTTTTTAAATTCGTCTAAAAATTGCATTTTTTTGTTTTTTAGGTTTATTAATAAATAAAAAAGGGGAGTACTTCTCCCCTAAATATTGATGAACAAAAGAAAGAATTATCTTTTGTGTAATTTTTCGTCAGATACAGTTAACTTTTTACGACCACGAGCTCTACGCGCAGCCAATACTCTTCTACCGTTGGCAGAAGCCATTCTTTCACGAAATCCGTGTTTGTTTCTTCTTTTACGTTGCGAAGGTTGAAATGTCCTTTTCATTGCCTGTTTTTTTTAAATTGGAATGCAAAAGTAGGAATAATTATTAGAAATGCAAAAAAAAATTATCTGATTATAAACATGCTATTGTTAATCTGTTGGATGCTTAATAGGTTTACTCATTTTTGCAAAGTATTGAGGGCTAATAGTATGTAATTTTAGTTTAAGAAAATGAAATAAGCCCCAACATGTTTATTGATGGGTTGAAACAGAATGGAGAATTTACCAAAATTTAAATTTTTGACACAATGGCAATAGTAATTCTGCTGATGCAGACAAGTTTATTTTCTTCATCAGTAATTTCTATACTCCAAACATGGGTTGATTTTCCTAAATGGAGTGGTTTTGCTACCCCATAAACATAACCTTGTGATACTTTTCTTATATGATTAGCGTTAATTTCTAAACCTACAGAAAAAAATTTTGAAGAATCTATAACTAAATGGCTTCCGTAACTCCCAATAGTTTCGGCAAGAGCTACCGAGGCACCTCCGTGTAATATCCCGTAAGGTTGTTTGGTGCGTTCATCAACCGGCATGCGTGCTTTGATAAAATCTTCGCCAATATCAATAATTTCAATTCCTAAGTTACTGCTTAAGGTGTTTTTTCCTATATTTTCGAGTTTGTCTAATTCAATTTTTTGAAACCAAATCATAAGCCTTAATTTTAAGGCGAAGTTAATTAAACAAAAGCATTATTGGCAAATTACTTTTACTTTTCATTACAATTTATTAAACAATTTAATTATACTTGTATTGTCAAACAAACTTTATAATTGAAAATGGAACCAACAACAAATCATGAAAAACCCAATTTGAATTATTTGATGGGCTTAATGGACAATAATAAAGAAATTGTTATTGAAGTTTTAAACTTGTTTTGCAGCGAGTTGCCCAAAGACATGAAACTAATGGAAAACAGTATTCTCGAAAAGCAGTGGAAACAGGCAGGGAAAACGGCTCATAAGTTAAAATCGAGTGTTGCTAACTTAGGTTTAAATCAATTGCGAGACTTGTTTTATTTTATTGAGCAAAACGGATATGATGAAACCAATATTGAGCAAATTCAAAAAAACTATGAGAATATTAAAAGGAGTGTTGACCAATTGATGATTGATATTGAAATGGATATAAAAAAATTGTCGGAGGAGTAGGTAATTTATTTACCAATAACCTTAAAACGTTATAGATTAAAATAAGAAGAAAAATATTGTTTTTTAACAATTTGTAATTAAACCTTAATTTAATAATTAGCTCCAATAAGCAAACACAAAAACTATTTATTATGAAAAAGAGTCTTTTAATTTTAGGTGCTTTTATCGCTTTTGGATGGAGTTCCTATGCCGGAAACAACTACACTTTTAGTTATGAAACAATGATGCATCAGCCCGATGGTAAAGTAAAAAAACAAAAAACGGTTGATGAAAAGGCCGATAGATTTGTAGTTGAAGTAGATAATGCTGCACAGCTTGATAATACGCAAAAAAGTACGGTTAGAAATTTGGCTATAAATTACTTTACTAAACAACAAGAATTGGCTGTTCAACATAAGGGTGATAAAGAAAAAATGAGGGCTGGTTTAATTAACCTAAGAAAAGAACTGAACGAGGGATTAAAAAGTACACTAAGTCAGGAGCAATTTGAAAAATGGAAAGCTCAAGAAAAACAAAACAAAGCCAACCGTAAACAAAAGAAAGCCGAGAACAAATAATTTAACAGAACTGCCTCAAAAAGGCAGTTTTTTTATACCCTTAAAGGAGTAGCTGCTTTGGGTTGAATTTGTTGTTTGTACCTATAAATTTAAAGCAAAGTAATGAGAGTAAGTGAAATAATGCCCCATGTAAATACATTACATGGGGCATTATTTCATCTTCAAAAAAGACCTTCGTATTACCTGCTTAAAATTTTAAATTCGGTTCTTCGATTTAACTGTCTGCCTTCATCGGTATCATTACTTACTAAAGGTTGGGTTAAACCATATCCCTTAAATTCCAGCCTGTCTTTAGCAATTCCGTTCTTAATTAAATATTCAACAACCGATTTTGCACGACTCTCAGACAAAGTTTGGTTATATTGTGCGGAGCCTTTATTATCAGTGTGTCCGCTTATTTCTATACGAAGAGTAGGAACATCGTTAAGGAGCTTGGTTAAGCGTTCCAGTTCATTGGCAGATTCAGGTCGTATAGTAGCTTTATCGAAATCAAAAAAGATATTACGTAAAACAATTTTTTGACCCACTTGCACATTTTTCATGGCTACATCCTTAATTATTTCTTGATATGTAGCAGATGCCGGTATATCAAAGTTTTCTGAATGAAATAAATATCCTTCGGCTTTTACGGCTATACCATAATTTTTGCCCGAAGGTAAAGTAACAAGATATTTTCCTGTTTTACTGTTTGATTTAAATTGAGCCAACTCTATATTAAGCGTGTTGTCAATCAGAATTATTTCAGCCTCTAATGCTTTGGCTGTAATAGCATCAGAAATAACTCCTTTTAATAAGGTTACAGCATTGGTATTAACTTCTACTTTTGGGGCAATATGAATTTCGGCAACAGGAGCAGCTACACTGGCCAATAAATTATCTTCATTGCTTAATTGCATTGGTTTTTCGGGGCCTAAGAAAGTAATCATATAAATATCCTTTTCGCCATAACCATCTTTTTTAATAGAGGCATAATATCCATGTTTTCCACTGGCAGATATCACAAAAAATACATCATCATCGGGTGAGTTTATTGGATATCCGAGATTTACCGGTTTGGTCCAAACACCGTCAACCAATTCTGTTTTAAAAATATCGTATCCTCCCATACTATTATGTCCTTCGGAGCTGAAATACATAGTTTTTCCGTCCGGAACAATAAACACACCTTCTTCGTTATATTGGGTATTAATGGTGTTTCCTATGTTTATGGCCTCGCCCCATTTATCTTTATCGGTTTTGTTGGAATAAAATATATCACGTCCGCCAAGACTGCCTTCTTGTCTGTCGCTTACAAAGAAAAATGTTTTACCTTCATAAGATATGGATGCTGATGATTCGTGGGCACTACTGTTTATTGATTTAGACATTTTTTCCGGTTCGCTCCATTTATCGCCAATCAGTCTGCTTTCATAAATATTCCCATATCCCTTATCGTCACGGTAGGTGTAAAGTATTTGACCATCGGGCGAAATATTTACGGTAGCATCGTGTCCGGTGGTGTTAATAGGCGGACCTATATTTGTAGGAACGCCCCATTCTTCATTAAATTTATAGGTTACAAAGATGTCTTCAAAATATTCATCATAATTTTCATCTATATTACCCCCTGTGGTAGTGTTTCTACGAGAGGTAAACATCATAATGTCTTCATCGGCAGAAATTACCGGTCCATAATCAGGATATTGTGAGTTTACCTTATTTCCTATGTTATCAATAAAAACTCTTACGGGCTTTTCCATAAGTTCTTTTCCATAGTTACATTCAGCAATTTTTTTTGATACATCAGCATAGATAGGTGCTTCATTTTTCTTTTTTGGGTCTAACTGACTTTTAAATTTCTGATATTCGGCAATAGCTCTGTCCCATTCCATATTTAAATGAAAACCGCGCCCCAGGTAATAAAATATTTCAGGATCAACTGCAGGGTTGAGTTGATAGGCTCTTTCAAAATACTCTTTTGATTTTGATTTAAATATATTGTTCATATAGCATATACCAATGCGGAAGTTTAAAGTAGCATTGTTGGGGTTAAAACTTTGAGCCTTTAAGAAATGTTCAAGTGCTGCTCTATATCTTCCGGGTCTGTTTCCTTCATATTGCTCGTTTCCAAGCGAAAGTTCTTTTTTGGCAATGTTTAGTTCTCCCTTTTTATCGGGAAAATATTTTTTTTCGAATGGGGTATCAGTAATGTTCTGACCTATGAGGTTAGTAGAGAATAAAGTAATAAGAATAATAATATATTTTTTCATTTTTTAGGGTCTTAAAATTATTTACAATCGCCAATGTATTTTCCTGCTGTTTCTATTCCTAATTCTTTGGCTTTTTTCCAATCGAAGCATGCACCTTTGGGGTCGCGAAGCATTTCTTTGGCAATACCTCTGTTCATAAAAGCAAGACCATAGTTAGCATCAAACTTTATGGCTTTAGTGGCATCATCAACTGAGCCTGCATAATCTTTCAGCTTGTATTTAGCAACAGCCCTATTGTTATAGGCAAACGCATAGTCGTTTTTTATTTTCAAGGCAGCGTTAAAATCTTCAATGGCTCCATTGAAATCTTCGCTGTCAATCTTAGCGCTGCCACGATTATTGTATGCTAAGAAATTATCCGGTTGGGAAGTTATGGCTTTGGTATATGCCTCAATGGCTCCTTTAAAATCGCCCTTTTTGCGTAATGCCGAACCTAAATTATTGTACACTAAAACAAGTTTGGAATCTAATTCAATGGCTTTCTTATAATCTGCTATAGCCCCATCATAATCTTCCATTTGCCTTTTTGTACTACCACGGTCGTTGTAGGCGTAGGTATAGTCGGGTTTTAATTTAATGGCTTGGGTAAAATCATCATTGGCTTCTTTGTATTTGCTTTGGTTAAAATAAATATTAGCTCTGTAATAGTAAGCTTGTGCAGCACTTTCATTAAGTTGTATAGATTTGCTGTAGTTATCAATTGCTTCTTGATCATTTTTTTGTAAAACATAAATTTGACCCAAATAATAATAAACATCCTTTATGGAGTCTTCTGGATTTGTGCATTTCTTTAGATCATCAATAGCTTCTGTATATTTTTGGGTTTCTTTATATGCCAAACCTCTATTAAAGTGCGCCAATGCCCAGCCTGGCTTGTGTTTCAAAGCCTCATCAAAAAAGGATATGGCGGTTGTATAATCTCCAATTTTTAATTTTTCTATACCTGAGTTATAGGCTATTTCACCTTCTTGCGAAGGCATAAGATTAATGGTAATTACACTATCATTGGCTTGCTGTGTATTGTCTTCCTGAGCGTTTGCAAACTTTGACAGTACAACAGATAATAGTAGTATTGTTAAAAATTGTTTAGTCATAATGGATAATAATTGTTCTACGTTTTCAAAGTTAACAACAAATCTTATATTTCCTAAAAAAAAACAATTATCCTGTTTCTTTTCCTGTAAACTATTTTGTATTTCAATAATTTAAACTTTTAAAAAATTAATCATGAAAACATTAATATTGATAAGGCATGCGCAAGCAGAACATTCACAACCAGGTTTGTCTGACAAGTTTCGTCCTTTGAGTGAGAAAGGACATGAGGAAGCCGAAAAGGTGAGCAAGAATTTGAGTAAAATTTATAATGAAGCAGATATAATAATGTCGAGCGATGCTGTAAGAACACAACAAACGGCAGCTTATTTTCAAAAATATTTTCAACTCAAGGAAAGTGATATTTTGTGGAATCCCGACATTTATCAGGCATCAGAAGATGATTTAAGGTATTTGGTTCAAAGTATTGAGAATATACACAATACCGTGGTGTTAATTGGGCATAATCCGACAATGAGTCGTTTTGCTTCATTTTTGACCTCTAATGCTACTATTGAATTTACTACAGGTGCAATAAGTGTTATAAAATTAAAAATTGACCGATGGGATAATTTGAGCTACCATAGTGGTAAGCTTGTGTTTTTCCTTTGTCCGTAATGTTTGGAAGAATACCAACAATAATAAGTTAATAATTGAAGAGAGTATAGGTTTATTTTATCAAATGTTTATTACAATTTTGTCTTTCAGTTAGTTAAAGTTTTATTATCATGAGGTTATTACTTACTTTTTTATCTTTATTAGGAAGCATTACTTTATTGGCACAAGAGGAAAAGAAAGATACAAGCTATGTATTTATCCCCGATGACCCTATAGTGGCTATGCTTGATAGTATGCAGCTTACCAAGTATTTTGAGTGCAATAGTTATTTATCCGATTCGTGTTTATTTGATGTTGAAAATTATAAACCAAGTTTTATACCTTATTTTGATGATATAGTATATGAAGCCAGACTAGCCCAACTTGATCAAGAAACACCGTTTGATTTGGTTTATAACAAGGCGGTAAAGGCTTATATTGATATGTATTCATTAAGAAAAAGAATATTGGTAAGTCGTTTAATTGGCTTGTCGCAGGTTTATTTTCCTATGTTTGAGGAGAAACTAGCCAAATACAATTTACCTTTAGAACTTAAATATTTAGCAATTGTTGAATCGGCATTAAACCCCAATGCCATTAGTAAATCGGGTGCCGGAGGCTTATGGCAATTTATGTATCCAACAGGAAAAATGTTTAATTTGGAAGTTAATTCTTATGTAGATGACAGACGCGACCCTCTTAAAGCCACCGAAGCAGCCTGCCGTTATTTTAACTATTTGTATGGTATGTTTGGCGATTGGCAAATGGTTTTGGCCGCCTATAATTGCGGACCGGGAACATTAAATAAAGCCATTAGAAGAAGTGGGAACAAAAAGACATATTGGGAGGTACGCCCTTATTTACCCCTAGAAACACAAGGTTATGTTCCGGCATTTATTGCAGTAAACTATTTAATGAATTATACAAAAGAACATAATATTGTGCCTATACCAGCCAAGCAAATTTATTTTTATGCCGATACGGTACATGTAAAACAAGCTGTTTCTTTTGATGCTATTTCGCAAGTAATTGATATAGCAATGGAAGACTTGGTTTTTTTAAATCCCAATTATAAACTTAAGCGTGTACCGGGTTACGATAGATATAATCATTTATACTTACCTGCCAACAAAGTTGGTGCTTTTATCAATAATGAAACAGCCATTTACTCTTACATTAAAAGAGAAGAACAAATTAGAGATAGTATTATGGTGGCTTCTCTACTGTCAGAACCTATTAGAAAAACACATGTGGTTAAGAAAGGAGAAACGATTAATAAAATAGCCTCTAAATATAATGTTACGGCCAATGATTTAAAGAAATGGAATAAACTTTCGGGTAATCATTTAAAGTTAGGTTCCAAATTATTGGTCATGGTTCCTAACCCTAATACGCCTAAAATTAATTCTAAGCCTTTAACCGAAACTAAGGATTTAGTTGTTAGTGATAGTTTAAAAACAGATTCAACACCAATGGTAAGCTCAGATAATAATACCATTCTACAAAAAGAGGAAGGTATTACCTCAACTAATTCATCAAATAATAAATCAGGTAAAATAATTTACCACACTATTCAAAAAGGCGATACTTTATGGAATATAAAAAATCGATACAATATGAGTTCTGTAGATGAATTAATACAAATTAATAATTTGCCTGAGGGCTATGTGTTAATTCCCGGTGGAAAGTTAAAAGTTCTGGTTGATTCTAATTAACAGTAACTATTGAGGTCATACGTCAATTCTTTCAGGATGAGTATAGATATTCATGGAATTTTCTTTAAGAAAACCTATTAATGTTAAGCCGGTTTGCTGGGCAGTATCAATAGCCAAGCTGGATGGTGCACCCACGCCAATAACAATACTAATACCGGCCATTACCGCTTTCTGAACCAACTCAAAGCTTATCCGACCACTGAGCAGTAATATATTATTTTGTAAGGGCAATTCGTTGCGAAGTACATAATATCCAATCAGTTTATCTAAAGCATTATGACGACCAATATCTTCACGCACTAGAAGCATTTTACCTTCTTGGTTAAAAAGTGCACAAGCATGAATACCTCCGGTATATTTAAAGTTGATTTGTTCCGACTGCATTTGCCTCATGTATTGTTTTATTTGTTGGTGTGAAATTTTTAAGGCATGATTGGAGGTAAATTTACTTTGTTGTTGTATAGCATTAATAGAGGCTTTGCCACAAATACCACAACTTCCATTGATAAAGAAATTACGCTCGGCTTGATTTATATTTACTGTTATCTCTTTCTTTAAGACAATTTTTACAATATTATTTTCTGTTTCCTTATCAGTTCTTATGCAATAACTTATATAATCAATATCAGAGCAATTATTAATAATACCTTCAGTAAGTATAAAACCGGCTGCCAACTCAAAATCATTGCCCGGTGTACGCATCGTTATGCTGATTGGTTTTTCGACCGGAATATTGTTATCCATGTAGAACAAGCGCAATTCAACAGGTTCTTCAACAGCAACCAAATCGTCTTGTTGCCATACTTTGCCGGAAGAAATTAATGTAATAACCTTATTGATAATAGACAAAGGCATAATGAAACTTACAATAGAAACACTTCAATTGTAAAGATAGGTAAAGAAAGTGAAATATCTGTATAATATTATCCGTTTACTTTAGCATGGTCGGCCAAGAAAGTGGCTAAACCGCTATCGGTAAGCGGATGTTTTAGTAATGATGTAATAACATTTAGTGGGCAGGTAACCACATCGGCACCTAACTCGGCACATTTTATTAAATGCATAGTATGACGTATAGAAGCTGCTAATACCTGAGTTTGGTAACCGTAATTACTATAAATAGTTACTATTTGATCTATTAATTCTAAGCCGTCAAAGGCTATATCATCTAATCGGCCAATAAATGGCGAAACATAAGTGGCACCGGCTTTTGCTGCTAACAAAGCTTGACCGGGGGTGAATACTAAAGTGCAATTGGTTTTTATACCTTGAGATGAGAAATACTTAATAGCCTTTACGCCATCTTTTATCATAGGCACTTTTACTACAATGTTGGGATGTAGGGCAGCTAAGTTGGTTCCTTCTCTTATAATTCCTTCATAATCTGTGGCAATCACTTCTGCACTTACATCACCATTTACAATATTACAAATATCAACATAATGTTTCATAATATTATTGGTACCCTTAATTCCTTCCTTTGCCATTAAACTAGGATTGGTGGTAACACCATCAAGAACACCCAAATCATTAGCCTCTTTTATTTGCGCCAAATTAGCTGTATCTATAAAAAATTTCATTGTAATTATAAATTTATGGAGATAAATATATATAAAAAATGGGTAAGCTACTTATATCGCACCGCTCAACCGCCTACCCTTGCTTCCTTCCGAATCTGGGGGAGTTCAGCAGGAGCTGGTCGTATAAGACTTACCCGCTGCAAATATAATAAAACTATTGATTAATGAAATGTTATTAAAAATAAAAAATTACCCTTGTAATCTTTTAGCCACTAAATGGTCAATCTTTTCAAATAAATCGTTGGGTTGAAAGGTTCTCCAACTAATTTCGTTAATCTTTCCGCCTAAGAGAATATAATAATCAATGTTAGCCCTTTGAAATTCAGTAAGAACGTGGCTTCTGAAATTCAAGAATGCTATCCAACCATCTTCAATATCTTCGCTCCATTCTTCATAATAACTATCGTCAGAAGAATGAAAGTTAAGCACATTTTCACCAATAAGAATGTATTTATTAATTCCATGTTCGATTAATGTATCAATTATTTCACGTTTAAGTATCATAATATCATTATTCAAACAATCATTCCATTCTCCAATAAATTCAATAATGGCAAATTTTTTTTGATAGCTTACGTATAAAATTTTTATGAAAAGTGTTTCTGACCCAATATCATCCCATTGAGGATGGATAAGGTAATTGTAAATTTGTTTATCATACTCAAACTCGCTGTAGGTGCGACCGTAGAAAGGGGATTTTATATCATTGTCGGCAATATAAAGATGACGCCAATTGTAGTATGGTTCAATTTCGTGCATTACTTATTACTATCTCGGTAACGGTCTATGGCTTTTCGTACACTTCCCTCATTTTGCAGCAATTCCTGAGCTTTTTCGCTCGAAACATGCAACTCATCCATAATCATTTTAACTCCGCGGTCAATCAGTTTATTGTTGCTTAATTGCATATCTACCATTTTGTTTCCTTTAACACGACCGGTTTTAATCATAGCCGTAGTACTAATCATATTTAATATTAACTTTTGAGCCGTACCACTTTTCATACGTGTGCTGCCCGTAACAAATTCGGGGCCTACCACAGCCTCAACCGGAAACTGTGCAGCAGCCGCTAATGGACTATTATAATTACAAACTATGCAACCGGTGGCGATGTTATTATTTTTACAATTTTGTATAGCACCAACCACATACGGGGTAGTTCCTGAGGCGGCAATTCCAATCACAATATCTTTGGTGTTTATTTGATATTCCTGAAGGTCAATCCAACCTTGATCGTAACTGTCTTCGGCAAACTCAACAGCTTTGCGAATAGCACTATCACCACCTGCTATTAAACCTACCACCAAGCCATGCTCAACACCAAATGTTGGCGGACATTCAGAAGCGTCAACAATGCCTAAGCGACCACTGGTGCCGGCACCAATGTAAAACAAACGACCCCCATTCTGTAAACATTGAATAACAGCATTGGTTAAATTTTCAATTGCCGGCAAAATTTTTGAGATGGTAATAGGTACAGTTTGGTCTTCTTTGTTGATATTATAAAGAAGCTCTGAAGTATTCATTAACTCCAAGTTGCTGTATAACGAACTGCTTTCGGTGGTCTTTTGCATAATCTTATTTTTGTTTCATGGCATATTCCTTTTTAAGGAGCTTAATGTCGTTAATAAGCTGATCTATTTCTTTAGGATTTGTACCATCATAATATCCCCTTATGTGGCGGCCTTTATCAATTAAAACAAAATTTTGTGTATGAATAAAATCGTCTTCACCACCATCGCCTTCAGCAGCATCAACTAAATAACTGGTGCGTGCCATGTCATACAAATGAGCTTTATCGCCTGTTACAAAATACCATTTTCCATATACAGCGTGGTGAGCTTGGGCATAATCGGCCAAAACATTTACCGAATCGTACTCTGGGTTAACGGTATGCGAAATAAATTTAATTTCGGGGTCATTTTCGTAATATTTAGCCACTCTCTCCATTTGTGTACTCATAATTGGGCAAATTGATTGACAGGTAGTAAAAAAATAGTCGGCTACATAAATATTATCTTTAAAATTGTTTTGCGTTACGGTATTCCCTTTTTGATCAATAAAACTAAAATCGGCTATAGTCTTATAAATTGTATCATTTCCATTTCCTGTTGCAGAGGGTTTAACTTCCGGAATTCCATAATATGGTAATAGTCTTAATGGTTTATCTTGCTTTTGTTGGTTATATCCTAAATAAAAAGCTATTCCGGCTAATAATATAATTAATACAGTAAAAAATATGTTGCGCATTACTTTTGTTTTTTACAAAGTTAATAAGCATTTTATTCAATGACTTATTTTTAGTAAAAATTTAGGAAAATTAAGGTTTTTGGCGTTGGAACAGATATAATATTATTACCTCATAAGACCTTCATCAGCAAAGCTGAAATATTTGTTTTCGGCAATAATAATATGGTCTAACAGGTTTAAATCAATAAAGGAGGCTAATTCCTTAAGTTTTCGGGTAATTTGAATATCGGCTTCGCTAGGTTTTAAATTGCCCGATGGGTGATTATGTCCCAAAATGATGCCACAACAGCGCGGTACTTCAATAGCCTGGCGCATTATTATTTTACCGTCAACTACCGTTCCTGCCGTTCCACCTTTGCTCACATTTCTTGTGGCTAATACTTCATTACTTCTGCTTAGAAGAAGAATCCAAAATTCTTCGTGTGGTAAATCGCTCAAATAGGGGAGAAGCTCATGATAAGCATCTTTACTGCTATTTATTCGTGTCTTGTGAACGGTGTCACTTTCTTTACGTCTGCGCCCCAGTTCGGTTGCAGCCATAATGGTGATGGCTTTTGCTTCGCCTATTCCTTTAAATTTTAGTAAATCTTGCAAGCTAAGTTTTCCCAAATCGTTTAAACTACCATTAACACTGCCCAAAATACGCTGACTAAGTTCAACAGCAGTTTCGTTTTTATTTCCCGATGAAATTAAAATACCTAACAATTCTGCATCGCTCAGGGCATTTTTTCCTTTTAGTATTAGTTTTTCTCTGGGTCTGTCTTCTTCTGCCCAATCTTTTATGCTTAGATTTTCCATACTACCCGTATTTTTCAATCAAGCTAAGATACATTATTTCTTTTTACCTTTATTTAGCTGCTCCTGACGCTCTTGCGCTTGTTTGGCTATTTCTTCCAAACGCATCTGAAACTTAGATTTACCCGCATTAGGTTTTTTCTTGTTTTCCTGAATTTTGCGATGAATTTCTTCTTCGTTTACAAATCTCTTGATTAGTGCTTGTTGTGTAAAGGTCAACATATTGGCCAAAAAGTAATAGTAACTTAAACCTGCTGAGTAATTATTGAATACTCCCAAGAAAATGATTGGCATGAGGTACATTACCCATTTCATACTTTCCATTTGGGTATTGCCGCTAAACTGGCTGCTGTTCATTCGGGTATAAATCAGTGTTGAAATAGTCATCAACAAAGTAAATAAACTAATATGATCGCCATAAAAAGGAATGTTGAATGGTAAATCATAAATGGAGTCGTAAGTAGATAAGTCATCAGCCCATAAAAAGCTTTTTTGCCTTAACTCAATAGAGGCAGGAAAAAAGCGGAACATAGCAAATAAAATAGGCATCTGCAACAACATAGGCAAACAGCCTCCTAACGGGTTAACACCTGCTTTTCTATATAGTTCCATCACGGCCTGTTGTTTTTTCATTGGGTCTTCGTTGGCAAACTTGGTGTTTATTTCATCCATCTCAGGCTTTAGCACTTTCATTTTGGCTGTACTTAAATAGGCTTTATAGGTAAGTGGAAGCAGAACCACTTTAATTAGAATGGTAAGAACCAGAATAATAATTCCGTAGCTCCAGTTAAAACTGTCTAAGAAGTTGAATACCGGAATTACAGCAAACTTATTTATCCAGCCCATAATACCCCAACCTAATGGAATTTGTTTTTCAAATCCAAGATCAAAGGCTTTTAGGGTTTGAAAGTGGTTTGGGCCTATATAAAAAGAGAAATCGTAGCTTTGAGAATTGCTTCCGTTATAGGCTAAATCTAAATTTGCCTTAAATTGTTTGGTGTATTTTTTTGATGATTTTAAGCCTTTAGTTTCAAGATAACTTTTAATAAATCCTTGCTTTGACACCAACACAGAGGTAAAATATTGCTTTTTAAAACCTACCCAGTTTACTTTTTTATCTATACTTTCTTCCTTATCACTCATTTCTGATAAGTAATCGGTCTCAGACCCTTCGTTTAATTGATAATAAATAGTTGAGGAATTAGTTTCACCGTCTTTGTATTTTTCGGTTGACAGACCTTTTTCAGACCAATTTAAAGTTAATTTATCTTTATTGCTAACCACATCGGCAAGTCCTACCATATTTACCTTGAAGTCAAACATGTAAGAGTTTTTAGGAAGAGTGTAAACATACTCTATATACTGACTCTCGGAAATAGCCATTCTTAAGGCAAAACTTTTACTGCTATCGCCATTTACCGTAAGGGCGTTTTGAGAGGCTTTAAAGAAAAAATCGGAAGTATGAAAAGTTTTATTTTGGTTATTGAAAGTAAATGAAAAATTAGAAGAGTCAATATCGCCAATAGTTAGTGGAAGGCTGTCATAGGCCTTATATTTTTTTAGAACAACAGAAGAAATACGGCCACCCTTGTTGCTGATGTTAATAGTCATTAAATCATTTTCGAGCACATAGTTTTCTAAACTTCCTTGCGAAGAGGCGTAAAACGAGCCATATTTTTGAAACAACCGGGCTTTTTGAAGCGAATCGCTGGCTATGGTATCAATATTGATAGTACTTTGAGCAATAATTTCATTAGCAATGGCTTGTTGTGCAGCTTCTTTTTGATTAATTTTAGTAACTGCGGCTATGGAGTCGCGATAGCGCTTTTGTAACTCAATGTCTTTTTTACTTGGGCTATTATATATACTGAAACCAATAAGGATAGCACCTATTAAAAGTAAACCATATACTGTATTTTTATCCATAATTACTTATTAACGGTTTTAAAATAAAACCGCAAAGATAGAATGAATTAAATTTACTTAAAGAAAATATTTGATTGTTGGGCAATTTTAACGAACAGTTTTGCTTAAAAATACAATAAATCAAGCAAAATTAGTCGAATAAAGCCATGTTGGAGGATATTAGCTCTTCATTATCTGAAAATTGTTTGGCTTTGTTAAAAGCTGCCAAAGCATAGTGGTTAAAAGTTTCTGAGTTGGTTTGTGCCAAATGATGTATTACCTCCAGAAATTCAGTTTTATTTTCTAAACTAATATCCCAGCCTGCCGAGTCCTTTCTTAAATTTTGCCATGGAGTTTTGTCGCTAATAATTACCGGACATGCGGCCATTAGTGCTTCTAAAATAATATGTCCAAAATTTTCGCCCAAGGTAGGCATAAACATACAATGGTAGTTTGCTAAGGTTGAATTTACCAAGCTATTTGGTAAAACACCTTTATACTTAACTATTACATTTGCCGGCATATTATTCATAATGGCTTTACATTGTTCGTAATATTCATTGTTGTATATAGGCCCATAAAAATCAAACTCAATATTATCTTTTGATTCTTTAAGTATTGACAAGGCAAACTTTAAATTTTTTTCAGGTGCTATACGAGCTACGTTTACTAACTTTAATTGATTTACTTTTTTCTCTTTATTAATAAAAGCTACCTGGTTAGTTTTCTTTGGTAAATTACCTGCAATAAGCACTTTGCTGTTTGAACCCATAACCTGTAATATATCATTCTTTTCATCATTATTGGTGGCATGAAAAGTTATATTTTTATATAGCCCAAGAATTTTAGAAAGATTTAAAAAGAAAGTTTTTTTCTTGCTTTTTATAGACAAAGCCCCCAAAGCCAGCATACCTCTGGTGGCCAATATTATTTTGGTGCTTCTTTTATTTCTAAAAAATAACAATGGGACAATAGTAAAATAATAAGAAAAAACCCCATTTAAATATACCGCATCATACTTAGTAGTTTTAAGTAAACGAAATATATTTTTAGCACTTAGCTGTGCAGCCGAATAATAAAACACATTAACCCCTTCGCTTAACTTGTTCCAGCTATTACTTTTAACATTAGAATATGGTTGAGTTTCGCAATAATCGGTATCGCGTGTAACAATATAGAAATTATATATGCTTTTTAGGTGGTCAACCAGGTTGGCGCATGATTGAATGGGGCCTCCGGCCTTGTATCCCGGTAAATACCAATCAATAAACAATAATATATTTTTTTTATTTGACATAGTTTGGGCACAAATGTAAACTCTTTTTATAAATGAATTTTAGAAGAAGTTTAAAGTGCTTGGAAATTTATGAAGAATATCAGGACATGTTTGATTTGATAATGTATTTGGCAATTTTTTTCATATTTATTATGCTTTTATATAAATATCTCGTTTGTTGCTTTCAAAAAATAACTTACTTTTGACCCCATTCTTATACTATCAGTAAAAATTAAATATAAAACGAAACAAAATATATTATGGCTACTACTAAAGAACCCAAAGAAACTGTACAAAATACCGATTCAGTTTTGAAGCAAATGAGTATTAACAATCATGAACAGGTTGTTTTTTGTAATGATAACGACACCGGACTTAAAGCTATAATAGCCATACATAATACAGTTTTAGGACCTGCCTTAGGAGGTACTCGTATGTGGGCCTACAATAACGAAGCAGAGGCCTTGAATGATGTTTTACGATTAAGTCGTGGTATGACATACAAAGCCGCCATAAGTGGTTTAAACTTGGGTGGTGGAAAGGCTGTTATTATTGGCGATAGTTCAAAAATAAAAAATGAAGCTTTAATGCGCAGATTTGGGAAATTCGTAAACAGTTTAGGTGGAAAATACATTACTGCCGAAGATGTTGGTATTAGTACCAAAGATATGGAGTACGTGAAAATGGAGACCGACCATGTTACCGGTATTCCTGAATCAATGGGTGGCAGTGGCGACCCTTCTCCTGTTACGGCTTATGGTGTGTATATGGGCATGAAAGCCAGTGCTAAATATGTGTACGGAAGCGACTCATTAAACGGAAAAAAAGTTTTAGTTCAAGGAATTGGTCATGTAGGCGAGCACTTGGTTAATCACCTTGTAAAAGAAGGAGCCAAAGTTACTATCTTTGATATTAATAAAGAAAGGTTGGAAGCAGTGGCCAAAGAAAGTGGAGCAACTATTTTTAACGGTAGTGATTTGTATGAACTTGATATGGATATTTATGCCCCATGTGCCTTAGGCGCTACGCTTAACTCACAATCAATTCCTAAATTAAGATGTGCCATTGTTGCGGGTGCTGCCAATAACCAATTAGAAGATGAAAATCTTCATGGACAAATGTTGCTTGATAAAGGTATTCTTTGGGCCCCCGACTTTTTGATAAATGCAGGTGGAGTTATAAATGTGTATAGCGAGTTAATTGGGTATAATCGTGATTATGCCATGACCAATGCCCAAAAGATATATGATTTGGCTACTTCAATTTTTAACACTGCTAGTCAGCAAAAAATATCAACTATTGCTGCGGCTAAACTAGTTGCCGAAAAAAGAATTGAAGAAATAGGAAAAGTAAAACTTTCATATTAATTCTTTATTCTTTATTCTTTACCTTTTATTTAAGTTCTATTTTTTATTTATAATTATCAATGCTAACCAGAAGGCATTTAAGAGTTAAAGCACTTCATTATTTGTACGCTGCTTTTCAGTCCGGACAAATTGAAATTGCAAAAGGAGAAAGAGATTTATTAGGAAGTATTGAAAAGGTTTACGACTTATATTTATATTTTCTGTTACTCATAAAAGAAGTTACTGCGCAGGCATTAAGTGAAATAGAATTGGCCAAGCAAAAGCGATTGCCTTCTTATAGCGACTTAAACCCCAATATGAAGTTTGTTGAAAACAGCTTGGGGAAGTTAATTGCCGAAAATAAAGAATTAGAAAGAAAGTGTAATACCAGAAAAATATCATGGCACGAAGAGCCTGAAATGATTAAACGTTTTTTTGCAGTAATCAAGGCTGATGAGCAATATAAAGCCTATATGGCAGACCCTAACATTAGCTTTGAGGAAGATAAAAACATTTGGCTATATTTAGTTAAGGAAGTACTGTTTGAATATGAACCATTGCAATATTATTTTGAGGAAAAAAGTATTGTTTGGATTGATGATTATCAAGTAGTTTATAATGCTTTGATTACTACTATTGAATCTTTTAAGAGTACCGATAATGAGTTTAAAGATTTGTCACGCTTATATAAAGACGAAGAGGAAGATCGTAAATTTGTGGTAGAATTGTACCGAAGAACACTACTGAACAATAAAGAAAATGAAACAATCATTGAAAAAATGACTGAAAATTGGCAAATTGAACGTATTGCTCTTATGGATATTTTATTAATGAAAATGGCAATTACCGAAGCTGTTACTTTTAGTAGCATACCTACCAAAGTTACGCTTAATGAATATATTGAATTGTCAAAAAACTATAGCAGCCCAAAAAGTAAAAATTTTATCAATGGGATATTAGATAAAGTTTTTGATTTATATAAAACTGAAGGAAAAATTAAAAAGGTAGGAAGAGGATTAATTGAATAAATAATATTGAGCATGAAACCAATAATAATTTTCATTATTTCAATGATATTTGTAACATCACTCAACTCTTGTGGTGGCAACAAATCTGACGGATTTGAAACCCCCATTAATACTGATGTTATAAATCATGATGTGAGCGATGCTTCGGCCGATAAGCCTGTTATTACTTTTAAAGAAACGAGTTACGACTTTGGTAAAATAAAAGAAGGTACTGTAGTTTCACATTCGTTTGAATTTAAAAATACAGGAAATAGCGATTTAATTATTGGCGATGCTCGTGGCAATTGTGGGTGTACCGTACCCAAATATCCTACACAACCTATTGCTCCAGGTAAAACCGGAATTATTGATGTAGAATTTAATAGTGCAGGGAAACATGGTAAACAACAAAAAACCGTAACTTTAGTAACCAATACCATACCAAGTACTAAAGTACTAACAATTTCGGGCGAGATTGAGCCTTTACAATAAAACATTAACCTAAATATATATTAAACATGATTTTAAACCTTCTGTTAATGGCGCCTCCACAAGGAGGAGAACCGCAAAACCCAATTATGAGTTTCTTACCCATAATTTTAATTATTATTGTTTTTTATTTCTTTATGATTCGCCCGCAAATGAAAAAAGCGAAAGAACAAAAAAAGTTCAGAGAGTCGTTGAAAAAAGGAGATAAGGTAGTTACCATTGGGGGGTTACATGGCAAAATTGCAGAAATTGCTGATACTACTATTATTTTGGAAACTGAAAGTGGCATAAAATTAAAGTTTGAAAAATCTGCTGTGTCATTAGATCAAACAGTAAGTTTAGGTCAAAACCAACAATAATATTTTATTGATTTTATGGTTGATTAAATACCATGAAATTCATTACCTTTGACTATATTTTATTATCGCTAAATGATAAAATCTATTCCTGAAAAAGGTAAGGTCATTTTAAAAAAGTATTCTCCCAAAAGACTTGACAAAAGGTTATACGCTTTTTTGGTATGTCTTTTATTGTCTGCATTATTGTGGCTTGTAACAGTTTTTAGCAAGGAGTACACCACTAATATTTCATATAGCGCATATTTTCTTAACCTTCCGTCCGATAAGATTCTGATAAAAGATTTGCCTCGAAGTATTACTATTAAAGCCAAGGCATCAGGCTTTTCATTGTTGGGCATTCAATATAGTGCCAAGAATGATACCCTCTTTATAGATGCCTCAAACATTAGAAAATACATTAATAACAGTAATGAAAGTGAGGTATATTACTTATTGTTAAACCATCATCTTTCTGCAATTGCTGAACAATTGGGGACAAATATTTTGATTGATAAAATTTACCCTGATACCGTATCCTTCATTTTTGACTATAAATCGCAAAAAATAGTTCCTGTAAAACTAAATTTAAAATACAGCTTTGCCAAGCAATATCAGCAAAAGGGCGATATAAAAATAATTCCATCGCAAATACTCATTAAAGGGCCTAAAAGTGTTCTAAATACTATTGATTATATTGAAACTGTATCTCAGCAAATCAATAATCTTGAAAGTACCTCTAAACATATTGTAGCGATAAAAAAAGATGGTTTAGAAAATGTTGATACGGGGATAAAAGCTGTGGTTGCCGAAATAGCCAGCGAGAAATATACCGAAGCAGAATTAACTATTCCAATAACCGTAAAAAATGTACCCTTTGGATATGTAGCCAAAACTTTTCCGTCAAAAGTAAATGTCAAATACAATGTTTCGCTTGATAATTATGAATCTATTAATTCCAGTCAGTTTGTGGTTGAAGCTAACTTTGATTCAACGAATGTTAATGGCGGCAATAATCGTATTTTGGTTCGATTAGCCAAGCAACCGGCCAATAAAGTAAGCAATGTTAGGGTAATAAATCCCCAAGTTGAATATATAATTCGTAAACTTTGAAAAAGATTGGGTTAACAGGCGGGATAGGCTCTGGAAAGTCATATATAGCCAAGATTTTTGAGGCTTTAAATGTCCTGGTATTTTATGCTGATGAGGTGGCAAAATTAATTTTGGATAATCCCCAAGTCCAAGAACAAATAAGCAAAGGGCTTGGCTTAAATATTACCGATAAAGACAGCGGAAAGGCAGATAGGAAGAAAATTGCTTCTATAGTATTCAATAATCCTGAAAAACTTCAAATTCTTAATTCTATAATACATCCTAATGTTGAGCATAGTTTTAACGAATGGTGTCATAGCCATATTCATCATAAATATGTATTAAAAGAAGCCGCAATATTGTTTGAAAGCAATTCGTATAAAAATTTGAATGGAGTAATTTGCGTGGTGGCACCTATGGAAGTTCGCATAAAACGAGTAATTGAGCGTGACGGAGTAAGTGTTGAAAAAGTGAAGGAAAGAATTAATAACCAATGGAGCGATGAGGAAAGAATACAAAAATCTGATTGGGTTATTCATAACGATGAACTTCAGCCCTTGTTAAATCAAGTACTTGAAATACATCATGCCATTTTAAACAGTTAACCGATGCAAAAAATTTTTAATACCCAGCAAATTAAACGCTGTGATGAATTCACCATTAATCATGAACCTATATTAGGGATTGATTTAATGGAGCGTGCTGCCACCGCTTTATTTGATAGTTTGATGGAAATTTGCTCGGAGGCTGCGTTTGAAGTATATTGCGGACAAGGGAATAATGGGGGCGATGGCCTTGCTCTTTCACGATTATTACTTCAATCGGGCAAAAAAGTAAAAACTTTTGTAATAGCCGAGAAAGATAAAGGTAGCAACGATTTTGAAACTAATTTGAAGCGGCTATTATCCATTAAAGAAGCTCAAATAATATATCTGAAACAAGAAAACAATTTCATAAACCCTGAAGATAATAGTGTAATTATTGATGCCCTACTTGGAACCGGCTTAAAGCATTCGGCACAAGGGGTGTATAAAGAAGCAATTAAACATATCAATAGTTTTAACAACTTTACCCTTGCCGTTGATTGTCCCTCGGGATTAATGTGTGATATTCCTATTGAGACAGATGCAACAGTTGTTTGTGCTAACATTACCTTTAGTTTTCAGTTTGTAAAAACGTCTTTTTTACTCCCAGAATATAGCAGATATACCGGTAAAGTTAAAGTGTTAGATATAGGACTTCATCGAGATTTTATAGAACAGGAACCCTGTAATTTATTTTATACCGACAAGTTGTTGTTGACCGATATATTACCGGAACGTTCCAAGTTTTCACATAAAGGAAACTATGGTCATGCACTGCTATTGGCAGGCTCGGCAGGAAAATTTGGGGCTGCTTTGTTAGCCTCAAAGGCATGTCTAAAAACAGGCGTTGGTTTGTTGACTCTACATAGCAGTGCCGCAATTGAGGGGGCTTTAAATAGTTATGTTCCTTCGGCTATGTTTAGTGCTGATGAGCATCAGGAATATATTTCAGAGTTACCCGATTTAGCTAATTATAATGTTATAGCAGCAGGCTGTGGCATGGGTAAAAGTGAACGAACTGCCAAAGTAATAAAGTTATTAATTCAACAATGTAATACTGCATTAGTACTTGATGCAGATGCTATTAACATATTATCTGAAAATAAAACTTGGCTTTCTTTTTTGCCACCCGAAACCATTCTTACTCCGCATCCTAAGGAGTTTGAAAGACTTTGTGGAAAGTGGCGCAATAGTTTTGAAAGAATACAAATGCAAAAAGATTTTTCGGTAAAATACAATTGTTATGTGGTTTTTAAAGGAGCCAATACCTGTATAAGTACACCTGGCGGGAACTGCTATTTTAACAGTACAGGTAATCCCGGTATGGCCAAAGGCGGTAGCGGTGATGTATTAACAGGAATTATTGCCGCACTATTGGCACAAAACGTTAATAAAAGTATGGCATGTGTGGGAGCTGTGTATTTACATGGTTTGGCTGGCGATGTAGCAATGAAAAATTATGGACAAATAGGCATGCTGGCTGAAGATTTAATCAACTGTATAAGTGAGGCATTGGATATAATGAGCCAACAATGATACTCAAAATGTAGATTATCAGCGATTTTTTCTTTATGTTTGAAATCTAAAACAATTTATGTCAATTAAGAGTACTTTACTTAAGATATATAATTATCCTTATCTTTCTAAAGAGAAAACCAATGAAAATCAAAAGAAAATAAGAGATACAGAGTGGTTTGCCGTAAAACCATATCTGAAAAAAGGAAAGTTTTTAGATGTAGGTTGCGGTGCCGGTTATGCTATGCAAAGAGCACATGAGGATTTGGGTTGCGAAGTTTATGGCATTGATCCTGACCCTATGGGACATGGGGTAGGGCGTATCGGCAGTAATTTTAAAATAAATACCGAGAATATTCAAAAAGCATTTGCGGAGAAAATACCTTTTGAGGATAAAATGTTTGACACAGTTTATTCATCGCATGTTTTGGAGCATGTAAATGATGAGCTGAAAAGTTTGCAGGAAATGAGCCGTGTATTAAAAGATGATGGAGTTTTAATAATAGGTATGCCTACAGCCTCTATGGCAGTAATTAACTGGATAAGCAATGTTATGTTTACTTCACATCACAGGTTTGTAAACTTTTTCTTTTCTCCTTTTATCACTACGGGCAAAACAAGTTTTAAAGAATTATTTATACCCAAATCGCATAGTAAAGAGGGAAGTACTCTATTGTTTGATTTAAAAATGTATCAAGTTAAAAGATGGCAAGAGCTTGTAAACACTGTTTTTGAAGTTGAGCATGTTTTGTTACCGGCTCTATATCCCTATCCGGAAATGCGACAGTGGTTTAAGATGCATAAATCGTCTAAATATAGCAGCAGTGTGTTTTTTGTTTGTCGTAAGCGAAAATATTTTTAATCTATACTAAAAGTTTAATCTACTCTTTTCCGGAAGGCGTTGAAGCTCTGAAAATCATTCTGAAGTCTGTTCCTTGGTTACCAAAGAACTGAAAATTTCCATCTAATTGCTCGGCTAAAGATTGAATTAGAATTAAACCTAATGAATTATTAAAGTTTATTTTGCTATTAAAATCAAATCCTGAGCCGTTATCTGTCACACGCATTAAGTAGGTATCTTTATCTTTTTCAATATATATTTTTATTTCGCCTTCCTGATTTTGTTTAAATGCATGCTTAAATGCGTTAGTCAGTAACTCGTTTACAATAATGCCACAAGGAATGGCAATATTCAAATCAAAATTAATCTCTTGATTAATAAATGATTCTACTTTAATGTTATTGTTGTTTTGATTATAGGCATATTTTATTTCGTTTACTAAAGTTTCTATATAAGCCCTAAAATCAATTTTTGAATAGTTCTTATTTTGGTAAAATTTTTGGTGGATAATTGCCATAGAATTAATTCTTCCACGACAATCTTGCAAGGCTCTTTTGGTTGATTCGCTTTCTTCGGTGCTTATTTGTAAATTAATTAAACTGCTTATTACCGATAAGTTATTTTTTACGCGATGATATACCTCGGCCAATAAAACTTCTTTGTCTTTTACCGTTTGTAATAATTTATTTTCAGATTCTTTAAGCTCGTTTATAGTTGCAAATATTTGGTTTTGCCATTTTTCGGCATTTGTTAAATATAAGTATGATTTATAGGTTAGCAATATAAAAGCAAAAAATGCAACAATCTCAAACTGATATTTGGGTGAGCTGTTTTTTGGAAGCCCTAATATGACTGTAAGGTCTATTTTTAATATTAAAAGCGCAAAAAGGAGAGTAGTAAAAAGATAGTAAAGTAGTATTTGTTTTTTTTCTTTATAATCTAACAAAAATGAATAAATTAAAATCATATTAAAGAAAAACAAGTATAGCCCGGTTTTCATGCCAATGTTGTTTGAGGCATAATAAATAAGAACATTGGTTGCAATAAGAAAACTATGCAAGGTGGCTTTTAAATTTTTTCTTATAAAAATAAAATAGGCCGGAATTAAATATATTACAAGGAAAAAGACGAGGGTGTACAGAAACCCAAAATCTTTATATAAATAGCGGTAAATAATACCTACGATTAAACAAATTATAGTTGTTAAGCTGAATGTTTTTAGAAGTTTTATCCTAACAGCATCGGGGTTTGTGAAATTAACCATTAACAATATACTAAAATTATTTGATAATAGCTTTTAAGGTTAAAAGCATAATTTTTATATCAGTAAAAAAACTATTTTTATGAACATAATCCAAATTTAACAGCAGTTTGGCGGGCATTATTTCTTCAATATAAGTTTTTTCAGGATTGTTACTTGCAGCTAAAATTTCATTTTCATGAACATATTTTATTGAAGCCCAATCGGTAATTCCTGGCTTTACATTAAATACCTTCCTTTGTGTTTCATTATAGAGTTTTACATATTTCTCCACCTCAGGTCGAGGGCCAACAAAACTCATATTACCAATAAAAACATTAATTAATTGCGGCAATTCGTCAATTTTATATTTACGCAAGAAGTATCCAATTCTAGTAATACGATTATCCTTAAACCCCACAGTAAGCAAGCCTTTTTTGTCTGAATTGCTATACATTGTACGAAATTTATACAATTTAAAAGGTTGAGCGTTTTTGCCAATTCTTTCTTGTTTATAGAAAATACCGCCTTTCGAATCAATTACAATAAAAAATGAGATAACTATAAATACAGGTAGTAAAATAATAATACCTAGTAGAGAAAAAAATATATCAAACAATCGTTTTACCAAGTTAATTATTTATTACGTTTTCAACTGCCTTTACAACAGCCATAATTACAGTATTAATATCTTCATTGCTTAAATCAACATAAACCGGTAACGAAATTTCACAAGTAAAATTCTTGAGTGCAACCGGATAGTCGTAAATACTATATCCAATACTTTGATAAAACGAGGTCATAGGTACTGGTATAAAATGGACGTTAACTGAAACATCTTCATCAAATATTTTTTGAATGATAAGATCACGTTGTTGTTCGGTTATGTTATTTATGCGTAGAGCGTATAAATGATAAGAACTTTCTTTGTCGGCATTTTGCAATAAAGGTATTTGAGCCCAAGAGTATTTGCTGAAAGCATTTGAGTATTGTTGACAAATATCTTTTCTTTTAGGCAAAATCATACTATCATATCTGCTTAATTCAATAAGTCCAATAGCCGCTGCAATATCAGTCATGTTACACTTATAGCCGGGTTCAATAATATCGTATTTCCAGTTTCCTTTTTGTGTTTTAGCCAAGGCATCTTTGTTTTGTCCGTGAAGTGTTTTAATACATAAATAATTATATATTTCCTGATTATTGAAAGGTTCGGGTAAGTTAAAGGCAATAGCACCTCCTTCGGCAGTAGTTAAATTCTTTACTGCATGGAATGAGAAAACAGTTGCATCACATAAAGCACCACTGACTTTTCCTTTATAGGTAGCCCCGAACGAGTGAGCAGCATCACTTAACACCAAAATTCTGTTTAGTTTTTCCTGTTCAGGACTGTTGGCTTTAAACAACTTGGCCACTTCTGCAGATTTTACCAAAGTATTAATAGCATCATAATCGCATGGAAATCCGCCAAAATCAACAGGCATAATTACTTTAGTACGTGAATTAATTGCCTTTTTAATTCGCTCAATATTTATATTAAAATCATCTTCATTGGTGTCAACAAATATGGGCTTTGCACCACAATGCATAACCACATTGGCAGTGGCACAATAGGTATAGGCCGGAACTATTACTTCATCGCCCTGTCCAACACCAAACCATCTTAGCATAATTTCTAAGCCGGCTGTAGCAGAATTTAAGCACAAAACATTGGGAACATGACAATAAGCCGCTATATTTTTTTCAAGCTGCTTAGTTCTTGGACCTGTGGTTATCCAGCCTGATTTAAGAGTATTGACAACTTCGTCAATAATTTTATCGTCAATATGCGGAGGTGAAAACTTAATCATAAATTAATCCTTTTTACACAAAATTAGTGCATTAATTGCAGCAAAAAACAAACTCAAAAAAATACTTACCAACAAGGTTTTTCCGGCTTGTCCGGTAGGTGTAAAATCTTGTCTAAACATGGCTAAAGCTTGTTCCAGTTCTTCCCCGCTTTTGCCACTGTTTATTAGTTTTTCTTTTACTTCAATCATAATTGCATCGGCAAAATCAGGAACCATATATTTATAATGGATAAACAATACACCCGAAAAAATGATAGCACTTAACACCCCCGTGGAGATACCTGTTTTTAATGCTTCTTTAAACTCAATTTCACCACCTATACTTCTTCGGGTATCAAATATTGCCCAAAATATTCCTCCAAAAATAAAAATCAGGCAAGATAATATTAGATAGCGCCCTAAGGCGTCATTAAGTTTAAGCAAGTCGGCACCTAAAATCCAAACCCCACAGAATAGCCCTGTAATTAAACCATGTTTAGTTTTGTTAACTTTCATAAAATTTAACTGTGTGATAAAGAATAAATAACCAAACCGCTACGTAACTTAGGTTCAATATAAGTACTCTTTGGCGGCATAATACAATTGTTGTCGGCAATTCTTTTTAGTTGCTCCATCGAAACAGGGTAAAGACCAAAAGCCACTTTCATCTTACCCCCATCAACATGATTTTTTAATTCTTCCATTCCTTTAGTGCCATTCACAAAAACAACCCTTTTGTCGGTTTTTAAATCATGTATCCCTAAAATAGAGGATAAAATATATTCCGAAAGTAAAGCCGCATCAATTGAGCTTACCGGATTACTATCATCAATGAATTCAGACTTTACATTTAATTCGAACCATTTTCCTGCTAAATACATGCTCATGCTGTGCAATTTTGTAGGCTTAAAGGTTTCATAACCTCTGTCAATTACCTCAAACTTCTCTTTTAATTTTTCAATAAATTCAAGTTCATATAAGTTATTCAAATCACTGATTACTCTGTTAAAATCGTAAATCTTTAATTGCGATTCAGAAAAGTAGGCACAAAGAAAATAATTAAAAGGCTCTTTTCCTGTATAATTGGGGTTTTGCAATCGTTTATACTTTCCCAATAGCGATGAAGAGGCCGATCGGTGATGCCCATCGGCAATATAAATGTTGCCCACTTCGCCAAATCCTTTTTCTATCATCTTTACCGTATTGGTATCTGTTACTTGCCATAGTTTATGTCTTACGCAATCGGAAGTAGTATAATCAAAATAAGGAATATGATTGATGGTATTTTTAATAACATCATCAATTATTTTATTTTCCGGATGACACATCAGTATTGGCTCGGAATTAAAATCACACACTTCAAGATAATGCATTAATTTCTCCTCACGATTGGTAAGGGTTTGTTCATGTATTTTAATTTTCCCATTAAAATAATCATCAATAGATGACAAACCGATAATACCCGTATAGCTGTGATTATCTTTTGTTTGTTGGTAAACGTAAAAGGCAGGCTTTTGCTGTAACTGAAAAATATCTTCTTCTATAAAACTCAAAAACTTACTTTTTATTTTCTTGAGTAATTCGGGTGAGTTTGGTCGGCTTTTTTTTGTTTGATTAAACTCAGGTTTGATGATGCGCAGAAAAGTATAAGGATTGGATTGAATTTTATATTTTATCTCAAAACTGTTGTATGAATCTACACTTTTGCTTGCTACTAAATGTACTTTGTCTTTTGCCGGTAATAGTGCTATAAATGGTTTTACAGTAGCCATTAATTTTATTATTTTTATGCGCAAATATAAATATATTGTGTTAAGTAATAAAAAACCTACCATACACGGTCATAGAGGTTGTCATGGCTATTTTCCTGAAAATTCTGTTGAAGGATTTCTATATGCCTTAAATTTTAATATAGAAGCGGTTGAAATGGACATAGTTATAACTGCCGATAATCAAATAATTGTTACACACGATTTGTATGTCAATCCCGATTTATGCTTAAATCATGATGGCTCGCGTATTGAACATCATAATAAGATGTATTTTTATCAAATGGAATATAAGGAAATTGAACAACTCAAAACAGGCTTAATTTCACAACCCCGTTTCCCATTTCAACGAAACATTGCTTCTTATATTCCTTTACTTAGTGAAGTAGTTGACTTGATAGAGAATGAAGTGAAGAACAAACAACTAAAAGTTGTAAGTTATAACATAGAGATTAAATGTGATAACCAATTATCCGGAATTGCACAACCTGATTATAAAACGTATGCTTCTTTGGTTTTACAAAGCATTCTTAATTTAGGAATAGGTCAAAAAGTAATTATTCAATCATTTGATAAGGCAATGTTGCGCGAAATTAGAAATATAAACACTACCGTTCCAGTTTCTTTGCTAATTGAAGATGAAATATCGCCTTTTGA
The DNA here is from genome assembly GCA_020845635.1 of Bacteroidia bacterium. Lineage (GTDB taxonomy): Bacteria > Bacteroidota > Bacteroidia > UBA4408 > UBA4408 > CAIKXD01. The sequence goes on along the minus strand of JADLFI010000003.1, from coordinate 53,062 downwards.
ACATATTAATGAATTGGGGTTTAAGCCCGAAATAATAGGTATTGATTTTCGAAAAATAAAATTAGAGGACATCATAAAACTGCACAAAGAGAGTATAAAAGTATTTGTATTTACCGTAAATGAAATTGAAGATATAAGAAGAATGATTGATTATCGTGTAAATACTATTATTACTGATTATCCCGATAGGGTAGAGGCCTGCTTTCGAGCCTACTAAATATAGCCTTTAAAGTAATAAATAATAAGGCCTAAAATTTCATGTAAATACACATCCCAGGCTTGAATACTTCCGGTGTTCGGAATAAATATTTTACCGGGGTCAAAAATAAGTTCACCACTATACCTGTCGGTGCTGTAAGGTGTTGATTCAATGCCATACTTCTGAAAACATAGTTGTGCTCTTTTCATGTGAAAACCGGAGGTTACCATAATATATGGGCCTTTCATTCCCAATGAATCTATAACCTGCTTGGTATATTTTGCATTTTCATGTGTATTTCTCGATTGTGATTCTATAATAATATCCTCGCTCTTATAGCCTAAATTCATTAAGTAATCTTTTATTTCAATCGATTCTTTGTCTTCAGGATAGTTTATACTTCCTGAGCCTCCCACCAATATTATTTTTTTTACATAACCTAAATGATAAAGCTCAAGAGCTTGAAATACACGGTCGCTGCTACGCCCAAACTGAATACGATTAATTTCATGATCCCAAAACGATACACCGCCTAATACGATGGCTGCTTCGTAGTTTTTGTTTAACGATTTCATAGGTACTGCCTGAGTTTCCCAAGCATGTAAAACAAAGTTGGAAATGTAGGCATTTGTAAAAATAAAAAAGAGTGCAACCGAAGCAATTAGAAAATACTTTTTTAATTTGTTTTTTCTTAAAAATAAGGCTAATAACAGGCATATATATATCCATGTTAGAGGTGCTATTAAAAAGCTAAGTATCTTTGAGAGCCAGAAAAACATTTTGTTGAAATTCTTTGCAAAGTAAACAAAATAACAATAGCAGCTTGTAAAATGTACTTGCAAAGTGAAAGTTTTGTTTGTCAAACATACTGTTAAGTTGTATTCAAGTAAATGAATAGCTTATACCTATTGCATGATACCTGATAGTATGGCAAATAAATAATTTGTCTAATATTTTTGAATTATTTCTTGTTTTACTTATTGACTAATTTGAAAAATTATGAGCAAAAGGCTCATCCAATTTTAATTCCATAGATGAGTTAGGCATATTTATTCATTAGGTATATTACCTTTTAGGAGGTATATATAAAATAATTAATATACCCTTTGAAACTCACTTTTTTGCATAGGGTTATATTTTATAATTCAGGTTCTACAAACAAAGGAGTTTAGCATAAAATATATGAAAAAGTTTCTATGCCATGAAGGTAAAAATTACACTTAGCTTTTCTTACTTCTGCAATACTACCTTCATGTAACTTGTTCCGCTATTGCTGTTTAAAATAACCTGATAAACGCCCGACTGCAAATTGCTCATATCAACTTCAATGAAATCGGCAGTTTTTGATTTTATTTCATATTGATATACGTTTTTGCCCAACATATCCACAATGTTTAATACGCCACTTGAATTTTCCGGGAAATCCATAGTTACATACAATTTACCGTTACTTGGGTTAGGAAAAGCATGAAGAACTTGATTTTTTTCAAACACATATTCATCTAGGTTATTGGTAAGGCCTACAGTAAATTGTAAATAAATTTCGCCACCAAAATCGGCTCCAAAACTTTTTAGCATACCACCGTTAATATTGTTAAATCTAAAATACCCGGTGCCTTGCGATGAGTTTGCCCAGAATGATAATCCATCTTCTCCGCTATCGGTCAATCTAATCTCATAACAACCATCGCTTAAATGTACAGTGTCTCGGTATATAGTGTTAGCAGCTAAATTGTTTCTTTCAAAAATTATATTGCCTGCTGCATCTTTTAATGAATACTCATTTTCCCATGGTTGGAGATTAGTTTTACAGGTAACAATAAAATCTTTCGGCATAACGGGAGGGTAATTATACTTACTCGTAATGGTATTATTGTAAATATATTCATCAGCTACTCCGTTAGGACTGCTAATAGAAACCATAAATTTGTCTGCCCCTTGCATCCAATTAAAATTTCCTAAAGTTACATCTTGTGTTTCTTCAAATTTTAAGTTACCTGTCCACTGATATACCGATGGAGTTGCTCCCACAATACCATAGGTAATGGTTAATGAGGTTAAATTATTTGAGCCATTATTCTTTATTCTTATTTTAGGGTTTGTACAAATAGTATTAAAGCGCTGATACATTTGATCGTTGCTTGGCGAGTAAATAACTTCTAGTGCTGCATCGTTGGTAAAATTAGGCGAACCATAGGTTACAATTTGGTCTTCTATTTGATAATAATCCCAACCACCGGTATTGGTATATGGCTGTGCATCATGGTCAAGGGTAATTGAATCGCCCGGAGTAATAAAAGGAGTTAATTCAAAATTGTAAGTCCACACTTCGGCTCCCGGACACCAATTAGAACGGTCGTAAACCCAAGTACCTCCTTGCGGGTATAGTGGATTTACATCACAATTATCTCGCCATACAAGTTGCGAAAATTGTTGAATTCCATTCACTTTAAAATAATGCGTTTTAGGACAAAATTCGGCACAGTTTTCAGGCGTATCCATGCCGTGTCCTGTTATACGGCTTTTCCAACGGGCAGTTACAGCATTTGATGGAATTTTAATTTTAACCGGTTGCAAATGGTTTTCAATAGGATTGTTGGCATTTCCATAATCGTAAGAGCCACTATATATATTCTGAATACTTATTATATCCCTTGGCGGTGTTCCTATAATAAATTCAAATTTCATATCTAACAACTCTTGCCAATTTCCGGCAGCCAAATGAACGCTATCGTGCAACAAAGTGCGATAATCACTTACATCAAAAGTCCATGTCCAGCCATTACCAAGGCTAAGCCCATTACCATAAGGAGTAATATAACGAGCCAGCTCATAACGTATAACTTGCGGAAAATAATTATAATAAGTAAAAGTGCCGTTAAACAATGTATCTACAGCTAATGACATGGTGGAATCAATGGCATTTCCATTGACATCATATACATAATTATAATAATGTAGAGGCCATGCCCAAATTGTATCAACCGGAGTGGTTGGCGTACCATTGTTTTGGTAGGTTAATATTTGCACCGGTGCAACATAAACAGAATCATTAACTAATATAGAATCGCTTTGAACGGTAAAAACACCTTGTACAAAACTTACATTTGGACGCAGACTGTCGGCCATAAAATAAAAATTAAGCTCTGCGGGATTTTTGGGAAAAGTATTTACATTTTGTAAAAAGCCCGGGGGGTGATTACCTGGGGCGTAATCTTGTGCAAAGCTGCCCCCGTTGTTAAACAAATAATATACAGCCAAATGGTTATATAGCGAATTATTTGTATCTATTGGTTGATACATAATACTCTGTATCTCAGATTGGCTAAGTTCTTTGTTGAACACTGCAAAATTGTCAATTTTACCCGCATAAGTATTGTTGGTATTTACCATACTTGCTATTTTAAATTGTTGAATATTGCTTATTATTTTTGTTTTTCCTGTTCCCGAGTGCCATAAGTTACCATTCAAATATATTTTCATAGAGCCTGTAGCTGCATTCTTTGTGAAAGTCCAGAAATTCCATTGGCCTTTAATTTCAGAACTTGTAGCAGATTTATTAATGCGGTCGTATGTGGTTCCCGAAAAACCGGCATCCCAGTAAACCTGACTGTCTGACCACGGAATATGTGTATTTAATACTCTATTGCCCTGCCCATCAAGCGCCTCAAAACCTGTTCCATTGGAAGGTTGATTGTTAGGATCACCATAGGCCCACAAGCTTACAGTTACAAAAGTGTCGAGCGAAGCTATGCTGTTATTAATTGGAATATTAACTGTTCCGGTAGGATTTGCTGAAATACATAAATCATTTTGTTTGCTGTAAATACTTTTTACTCCGTTGGCCTCACTGGCTTCTATAATTTGATCAGTTCCATTATTTAAGTTCTCAAAACTCATATCAAGAACCAAATTTGAGGTGCCGTCCCAAAAAAATGGTGCAGTAAAAATAAAGTCGTTTAAGCCATTGCTTAATTGCTTATTGGCACTGTATGTTGTAATAAATCCGGTATTGATAAGAGAATTAACATCTAAATCGTTATTGGTGGTTGATGCTATTTTTAAAGTTAAATGACGTAGTAAATTACCTGCATTAATAATATTCAGTTTTAAACCTGTAATATAGCCTGCGCTTAATCCTGCAGCACTGAGCTCGGCAGCAGTCCATAAATGCTGACTGCGCGACACTGCATTTGAACTATGCAGGGCAGAATGGTTTTGAAAAGATTGATTACCAATAGTGCCAATATGAATATTACTGGTATCGGTATAGCTGTTGAAATATTGCCAATAATTGAAATGCTGATATTGAGGCTGGAAAGTATAAGTGAATTGCGGTATAGACTGCCCATTTATAGTAAATAAATTTTGGGTATTAGCTGCCGAGTCGGTTAAACCGGTATGGTCGTATAAATAGGTATAGGTTAAATAATCCCATTCGCCACAAGCCGGGCTTTGTGCAGGATTACATTTTAAGGTATATTTCATTAGTATTTTCTCAACACTTATGGTGTCAGATGGAAAAACAAACCAGGCATCTTGCGGTGAGCCAAAAGTAAAAGTTTGCACATTAATTGTATCGCCTGTGTTTTGTGCAAATGTAAAGGTTTGGCTTAGTAGAATAATTAATGAAACGGTATAGAATCGTATAAATTTATTCATTATATTTAAGTTATTAATTTAGTTTTTAAATGAAAGATAAAAATCTTTGGTTAATTCTTTGTATTCGTTACTGTAGCAATGACGCTCTTCTTGTTCAATAACCAGAGTATTCTCAATACAAGACTTATAAACGGTCTCAAATTGCAACAACTGTCTTTTCTCTTCTTTGTTATGTTTGGTTTTTACGTGGGTAATTTTGGTAAGATGTAAATGATGATTAGAAGCAAATTCTCTAAAAATGATACTCTCTTTAGTGGGTAAAATTACACATATTTTTCCTGTAGGGTTTAATAGTTTTATTGAACACTGAATAAATTCCTCAAATGGTAACTGGTCGGCATGTCGGGCTTGATTTCTCAACATTTCGGTTGACTTGTAGGAATCAATAAAATAGGGAGGGTTGCTAACTATTAAATCAAACTTTGAATTATATATGATAGAAAAATTTTGCAACGATTCGTTATATACTTTTACTCTATTAGGCCAAGGCGAGTTATTAATGTTCTCTTTTGCTTGTTTACATGCTGCTTCATCAATATCTAATGCAACAACGTCCGAAGTGCTTTTTTGAGCCATCATAATAGCAATAACACCTGTACCGCAACCTACGTCTAAAATTTGGGAAGCATTGCCAATTTCAACCCATGAACCCAGCAATACGGCATCGGTACCCACTTTCATGGCACAATCTGATTGATTAATGGTAAATTGTTTAAACTCAAATTTATCATTAGACATAAATAAGTATTTCTAATTTAAAGAGTAATATTAAACAATAGTTTTGAAATATAAAAACTTGAAATTAAAAACAAGCTCATTTTGTTGTATAAAAGGATTTTGCGAGCTGTTGTAAATAACTTGAGGCTATTTTATTTTTAACGAGTGCCCCATTTTATACTTCTTGGTTTTTAGATACTTTTCGTTGTGTTTGTTAGATGTAATCTCAATTGGAACGTTTTCTACAATCTCTAACCCGTAGCCTATTAATCCTGCTCTCTTTTTAGGATTATTGCTTAAAAGCTTAATTTTTCTGACACCCAGGTCACGTAGTATTTGCGCACCTATACCATAATCTCTTTCATCTGAATTAAATCCTAATTTTATATTGGCTTCAACCGTATCTAAACCTTCTTCTTGCAATTTATAGGCTCTTAGTTTATTTAGCAAACCAATTCCACGCCCTTCCTGATTCATATACAAAATTACACCCTTACCCTCTTTTTCAACCATTTGCATGGCTGCATGCAACTGAGGGCCACAATCGCAACGGCAAGAACCAAATATATCTCCGGTCAGACATGAGGAATGAACTCTAACCAACACAGGCTCTTCATCATGCCAACTACCTTTTACCAAAGCCAGATGCTCTTGTCCACTATTTTTCTGTTTATAGGCTATGAGTTTAAAACTACCCCATTGAGTAGGCATTTCAACACTTACTATCTTTTCAATAAGTGTTTCGTGGGCTATTCTATATTTAATTAAATCTTCAATTGATATAACTTTAAAATTAAATTTTTCAGCAATAGCGAACAAATCAGGCAAGCGTGCCATGGTTCCGTCTTCGTTCATTATTTCAACAATAACTCCTGCAGGCTCAAAGCCTGCCAAACGTGCTAAATCAATGGCGGCTTCGGTATGCCCTGCTCTTCTTAAAACACCACCACTTTTACCCTTTAACGGAAATATGTGTCCCGGACGACCTAAATCTTCAGGGCGTGTTTCGTTATTAATTAGTGCTTTTATTGTTTTTGCTCTATCTTGAGCCGAAATACCTGTGGTACAGCCATGGCCAATTAAATCAATGGAAACAGTAAATGGAGTTTCGTAAACTGCACTATTATTATTCACCATTAAGTCTAGTTTAAGCTCGGCACATCGGTCTTCAATCAATGGAGCACAAATCAAACCACGTCCATGCGTAGCCATGAAATTAATAATTTCGGGTGTTACACAACGAGCGGCAACAACAAAATCACCTTCATTTTCACGGTCGGCATCATCTACAACAATAATTATTTTTCCGGCCTTTATATCCTCTATAGCACTTTCAATGCTATCCAATTTGTTTTTCATAAATTTTATTTGATGCAAAGTTACTGATTATTCGTTTAAATATATAAGAGTTCATTGTCCAATTTATTTATCTTTTATGTAATCTATTAAACAGTTTTTATCAAATAATTTCATATTTCTCAGAATTTAGCTACTTATATAGAGTTTATATTGTGTTTAATTAATACACTTAATCGTTTGTTTTACTTGTGTTTGTGCCCCAAAAAAGCCACTTAGTGCAATTTATTAACAATAATTTTTGAATAAGATTTTTTGTGAGATAAAAAAAATAACCTACTTTTGCGCCAAATTTATAATCAAATAACTAACCAAAAACTAAAAACAAATGAAAAATTTAACAAAAGCAGCATTAGCTATCTTAGTTGTAGCTTCTTCTTTTACAGCTTGTAAAAAAGGTGATGACGATCCGGGATTATCTTTAAAATCAAGAAAAGGCCGTATTGCACGCGAGTGGAAAGTATCTGACTACACTACTGATGTAACAGATGTTACTACTTATAATGGTACAACAACTTCTACCAGAACACTTAATACTAAACTTACTTACAGTGGTAACTCTGCTAAGAGAGAAGTAGTTGATACTCAAGCCGGTGGTGGTGTTACTTCTACAGAAACTGATGTTTACACAGGTACTGTAAGTGATTTTTCTTACACCTTTGAAAAAGATGGTACTTGGTCATCTACCTCTACTATTAAATGGACTTCAGTTACCAGTACTTCCGGTGGTACTACAAGTACTGATGCAGTTGATATTACAGAAGTTGTTACCCAATCAGGTATTTGGTATTTCTTAGGTAAAAACAAAACTACCGAAGATAAGAACAAAGAAAGTTTATTATTATCTATTACCAAAGAGCAATATAAATATGATAGCAAGAGTACTTCAGGTGGTAATTACGCATATTCTAGTGATGATACTTATACCTACGCAAACAATGAAAATACTGAAGTTATTCACTTATCTCGTTTAGCTAAAGACGAAATCGTTGGTGATGGTACTGTAGATAATTCTTATAATGGTAGCTCTTCTAGTACTTCTGGTGGTACTACAACAACTACTAAATATGGTCCTAATACCGGTAAAGGTACTATTTCTTTAAAATTAGCTGCTAAGTAATTTAAAGCAGAAATAATATTACAAAAAAACCGCTTGAATTTTCAAGCGGTTTTTTTGTGTTTATACCCCAACGAAAATATTTGAATCAAGCAGGTATATGAAAAATATGAAAGTTTATAATTTGCCTTAAAATAATCCACTGTAGTATAATAATACCCAATTTCAGAATATAATAATGTTGATTTGATGTTTTGTAAGCATAAATACTATTATCAATACGAGTTTAAATCTATCGAGAGTATGATGAAATATATATATATGAATCAAGTAATGAAATGGTTGGTAAATTTTTATTCTTTTAATGCAATCAATCTTCTAGGCATACCTAAAACATTATTATTTCATTAGTTGTAGCATTGTCTCAACATGTAATACTTTAGTTCTATAAATTCAATAAGTAATGTAAAATACTGAGAAGTATGCCAAGTACATTATTCCCAAGGTAATACTCGGTAGTTAGATTATAAAAAAAAAGCAGCGTCAATTAACGCTGCTTTTTGAAAGAAATTACAGAGATTTAATAATATCTCATTCGGATAACACCGGCAAGCTCTTTAGATAAACGAATAACCTGTCGGGTGTAACCATACTCATTATCGTACCAAACGTATAATACTAAGCTCTTTCCGTCTTTTGATACTATGGTAGCCGGACTGTCAAAAATTGAAGCACACGAATTTCCTACTAAATCGGTAGATACTAATTCATTACTATTTGAATATTGGATTTGTTCCACTAATTGTCCGTTTAGCGCAGCTGAACGCATAATTTCGTTTACATCTTCCTTGGTGCTGCTTGTACTGATATTTAAATTCAAAATAGCCAATGAAACATCTGGGGTTGGTACTCTTACTGCGTTTCCGGTAAGTTTACCCGCCAAGTGAGGCAATACCTTGGCAACAGCCTTATCAGCACCGGTTTCGGTAATTACCATATTTAAAGCGGCTGAGCGTCCTCTGCGGTATTTGGCATGATAGTTATCTAATAAATTTTGGTCGTTGGTGTATGAGTGTATGGTTTCAATGTGTCCTCTTTCAATTCCCAGCTTATCAGAAATAACTTTGAGTACCGGAACAATAGCATTAGTGGTACACGAAGCAGCTGAATATATATTTTCATCAGCATTCCATGAACCGTTATTAACGCCATGTACTATATTAGGGATATCGCCTTTTCCGGGTGCGGTTAATAATACTTTTGAAACACCTTTAGCTTTTAAATGTTTGCCTAAACCTTCACGGTCGCGGGCTATTCCGGTGTTGTCAATTAATAAGGCATTATTAATTCCATATAAGGTGTAATCAATATCTTCAGGTTTATTGGCAGCAATCATGGCAATTTTATGACCGTTAACAATTAAAGATTTACTTTCAAAATCCTCAATTACAGTTCCGGGAAACGGACCATGTACCGAGTCGGTTCTTAATAAATCGGCTCTTTTAACAATATCTTCATTAGAATTTGAGCGGGTAACAATTGCACGTAATCTTAATTGTTCTCCTTTTCCGGCTTGAGCAATTAATTCGCGTGCCGCCAAACGACCAATACGGCCAAAACCATAAAGAATAACGTCTTTAGGAGCAAAATCAGCACTTGCGCTAGTGGTAAAATCTTTTAATTGTTTTTTTACAAAGTCGCTTACACTAATACCACTATTTTTTTGTTGCAACCATTCGGAACCTAATCGCCCAATATCAATTCGGGCAGGAGCTATAGCAGGCAAAGCGTCAATAGCTTGTGCTAAGGCCAAAGTGTCGGTTATGTTTATAGGCTGTTTTACCACATTATGAGCATACTGGTGTAAATTTAATATTTCACTGGCACTACGGTCAACCAACTGATTTCTGAATAATATCAGTTCTACTGATTTATCGAACCAAAGGTGCCCCGTAACGTTGATAAATTGGATGGCTGCTTTTTCATCTTTAATCCATTCATCAAGTTTTAACTCGTAATCTGATTTTGCTTGAAGTGTTTCCATGTAATTTTTATTAATTATAGGTTTATTTGAAATTATTGATTCTCCAACTATGCCCTTTAAAAAGGCGTACAAATGTACAAAATATATCCCGAATAATTACTCTTAATTATAGTTATCAGTATTAAAAAAATATCAATAAATTGCTAATTAAATTCCACAAAATTGGCATCTAATGCCCTAAAGGTTTTAAGTAATATTCAACAAATTATCTTTTATTATTATTTCTATTTCTGAAACCACTGCGTATAACTATATTTGCTAATTGATAAAAATGGGCAAAATTCGCACAACAGACAAGGTTTATAGTTGAGCAGGTAACAACACTGATAATATTTTATAGGTAATATCTTTAATAAATTTACATTTTATGAATTTATATAGTAAGGTAATAGGAGAGGGGAGTCCCTTATTAATACTTCATGGGCTATTTGGCAGTGGCGATAACTGGTTTACTTTAGCCAAACAGTTGGGAGAACATTATACGGTTTATTTAATTGATTTGCGTAATCATGGTCAATCGCCACACAGCAACGAGTGGAATTATAAGGTAATGGCTGATGATGTAGAAGAGTTTTGTAACATACACCAACTAAATAATGTTTATTTAGCCGGACACAGTATGGGAGGGAAAACTGCCATGAAAATGTCTGAAATGTATCCTGAACGTATCCGAAAAATGATGGTTATTGACATAGCACCAAAGTATTATAAACCGCACCATCAAACAATTTTGGAAGCTTTGTGCAGTTTAGACTTTAACATACTTAAATCGAGGAAAGAGGCCGATGAACATATTCAAAAATATATTAATGATTTTGGAACACGACAGTTTTTGTTGAAGAACTTATACTGGGTAAATGATAATCATTTGGGGTGGCGATTTAATTTACCTGTAATTTTCAGAGATATTGAGAATGTTGGTGAGGCTACACCACATAATACAGAAACACAAATAAATATCCCTACCTTGTTCGTAAGAGGAGAAAAATCAAACTATATTACTTCAACTGATGAAGAACTTATAAAAAGCATTTATCCCAAGTCACAACTCATAAATATTCCAAATTCAGGACATTGGGTACATGCCGAAAATCCTCAAGCCTTGTTTAAAGCCTTTACTACATTTTTTGTATAATTTTATTAGAAGGATTAAAACTGATAGCCCATAGTTAAAATAAGCATAGTAGTATAAAAATCATGACTTACCTTTGCAGAGCCTACTCCCAAAGCATTAAAATAATTGGCATAAGCATTCTTGCTGCTGAATTCGGTAATTAAGCCTTTATATATTTTATATCTCAGGGTTATTTCTTCTCCAACAATAAAACCTGCTATATGGAATTTGTTGTCCATTCTTTCACCCATAAAAGTTACATCACTTTTAGGAATAACTGTGCCCATTCCGGTTTTAAATATTAATGACAAACCACTTTTTTGTTGAGCCCATTGATAAAGCGATATGCGATATAATACATTGCCCATTAAATAATTAGCCCCATTAGTATGCTCCAGGTGAATAAAATTATTAGTAATTAAGGTATCGGTATCAATTTGCTTTCCTCTTATTTCCCCTTTCAAACGTAGGGTCTGATTATCATATACAATATATTTGGCATGATCAAAGTTTATTTCTATACCCCATTGGCTTTTTTTCGTAAAGTAATAACCAATACGATAAACATATTGCGGAATAGAAATATCAGTATTAAGTATATTCTTGAAACCAGGGCGGTCAATAGCTTTACAGTTAAATAAGGTAAAGTTGTAATTATCAGAACGTGAGTTTTTAAAGTGAATATCACTTTTAGAAAAATAATCTTTGTTGTACCCCCACAATAAGTATAAGCCGGTTTCTTGCTGAAAAGGGTTACTTTCTAGAGCCGAACTTAAAGAAATTGAACTTATTTGAAAAAAAATCAGACTAAAAAATATCTTGTAAAAATTCACTATTTATAAGGGTTTTATGATATATAGGCAAAAAAAGAATTCTCAAAAGTAAAAAAAATTATGATTGGCTGTAACTATTTATTAAGTCCAGCGTCATACGGTCAAATCAAATTCATAAAAAAGTATTTAATCATAATCAAAACTATCAAAATGAAAGCGAATCTAATCAAAACAGTTTTATCTCTTTACCTCTTACTTGCAGCTATAGGCTTATTAAAAGCACAGGAAATTTCTCTTGATAATTTCAATAAATTAGTTGTAAATACATCAACAGAGGTAATCTTAAACCATGCCGAAAACAATTCTTATAGTATTGAACCAAACGGCAGCCATCTGAGTATGGAAGTAAACAATGGAACGCTTACCGTGAGTACTGATAAAAGCAAACAATTTCCTAAGAAAGTATATATTAATTGTAAAAATATTAATCATATTGAAGTGCTGGGAAGCTCAGATATAAGTACTGCGAATGAGTTTAGTACCGAAAATATTGAATTAAGGGTAGTTGGCTCGGGTAGTATAGCGATGAAGTTAAAGGCTCAAAAATTAGTTGCCAACGTAGAAGGCTCAGGAGCTATGAATTTAGCAGGTAGCAGTGACGAAATAAAAGCCCAAGTTAGCGGTTCGGGTGATATTATAGCCGAAAATATGATGGCGCAAAATGCCGAGGCTGCTGTATTTGGAAGCGGTGATATCGTATTAAACGCACAAAAACAGCTTCGCGCTGAAGTTTTAGGAAGCGGTTCAATTAAGTATATTGGGAAACCTGAAATAAGCGGTATAAGCATTACTGGCTCGGGTTCAATATCTGAAACTCAAATAGGACATCATAATGAAAGTAATACTTCCACTATTAGTGTTGAAAGTAACACAGGAGATACTACTAAATTAAGTTTAGGTAATCGTAAAATAATTATTATTGAAGATGAAGATGAAAAAGAGAAGCAAAAAAGTAGTACAAAAAGTATTAAAAATATTTGGGCCGGTTTTGAATTAGGCTTTAATGCATATAGCAACAAAATGTTTAATACTAGTTTAACAGGAACATCTGCATATAGTTTAGATTATTTGCGAAGCAATGTTATCAATTTAAATCTTATTGAACGTAATATTAGTTTATACAAAAACAATATCTCGCTTACAACCGGATTAGGTTTTCAATTTAACCGTTTTATGTTTGATAATAACTATAATCATGATGTTTACCATGATTCTATTCATACCTATTTGGCGGCTCACTCTTATGCCAAAAACATGATTAAAGCAAGTTATTTGACCGTGCCGTTACTATTGCATTTCAATACCAATGAAAAAAATAATAAATCGTTTCATTTTGCTATAGGGGTGCAAGGAGGTTTAAAGTTAGGAAGTCGCCAAAAGCAAGTTTACACATTACGTGGTGCTGATAAGCGCGATATTCTTAAAAGTAATTTAAATTTGAATCCTTTTCAATATGGTTTAACAGCACGTATAGGCTATGGGAAGGTAAATTTATTTGCCAATTATAATTTGTCAGAACTGTATAAATCAGGAAAAGGACCAAAATTATATCCTTTTCAGGTAGGTATTACTTTAATTCCTTTTTAATAGAGGCATTACCGAAGCACAAAAGGGGGAATTTATTTATAATAAATTCCCCCTTTTGGTTTATTGGTGTTTATAATTACAAATCGCTTAAATCAAAGCTTTCCATAAATTTGGTGGTATATTCACCTTCAATGTATTTAGGATCTTGCATAAGTTTAAGATGAAAAGGTATAGTTGTTTTTACCCCCTCAATGACAAATTCGCTTAAAGCGCGGTACATTTTATTAATAGCCTCATCGCGAGTTTGCGCAACGGTTATTAGTTTGGCAATCATACTATCATAATTGGGCGGAATGGTATAACCTGCATAAACGTGCGAGTCAACTCTAACGCCATGACCACCGGGAACATGTAGATTTGTAATTTTGCCCGGTGAAGGCCTGAAATTATTTCCCGGATCTTCGGCATTAATTCTACATTCAATGGCATGCAGTTGTGGGAAATAGTTACGTCCGCTAATAGGTACACCGGCAGCCACCAATATTTGCTCACGTATTAAATCGTAGTTAATTACTTCTTCAGTAATTGGGTGCTCCACCTGAATTCTGGTATTCATTTCCATAAAATAGAAATTTCTGTGTTTGTCAACCAAAAATTCAACTGTACCTACCCCTTCGTAGTTAACTGCTAAGGCAGCTTTAATGGCTGCTTCTCCCATAGCCTCGCGTAATTTATCAGTCATAAATGGCGAAGGGGTTTCTTCGGTTAATTTTTGATGCCTGCGTTGAACAGAGCAATCTCTCTCACTCAAGTGACAGGCTTTTCCATATTGGTCTCCTACAATTTGTATTTCAATATGACGTGGCTCTTCAATGTATTTCTCCAAATACATTCCATCATTTCCAAAGGCAGCGGCTGCTTCTTGTCGGGCACTGTCCCAAGCCTTTTCCAATTCGGTTTCATTCCAAACTATACGCATACCACGACCACCTCCACCGGCAGTTGCTTTAAGTATTACGGGGTATTTAATTTTCTTGGCTATTTTTTTTGCCTGATCAACACTTTCTAACAAACCTTCAGAGCCGGGAATAGTAGGCACTCCGGCTTTAGTCATGGTTTCTTTAGCCGATGCCTTATCACCCATTTTCTCAATCATTTCGGGCGATGCTCCTATAAACTTAAAGCCATGCTCTTTACAAATATGACTAAATTTGGCATTTTCAGATAAAAAGCCATAGCCTGGATGAATAGCATCAGCATTGGTTATTTCGGCAGCTGAAATTATATTAGATATTTTAAGATACGAATCTTTACTGGCAGGAGGGCCTATACATACAGCTTCATCGGCAAACTTAACGTGTAAGCTCTCTACATCGGCTGTTGAATAAACTGCTACTGTTTTTATGCCCATTTCGCGACAAGTGCGAATAACACGTAGCGCTATTTCACCTCTATTGGCAATTAATATTTTTTTAAACATTGCTATTCAAATGTTAATTGAAAGAAACTGAATATATAATTAGTAACAAACTATGGTTGAATTAAAAACAAAGGTTGATTATATTCTACCGGAGAACCATCATCAACAAGCACTTTAACGATAGTTCCTGAAAATTCACTTTCTATTTCATTAAATAATTTCATAGCTTCAATTATACAAAGCACTTTTCCTGTTTTAACTTCATCGCCAACATTTACAAATGGAGGCTTATCAGGAGCTGACGAACGGTAAAATGTACCTATCATAGGTGATTTTACGGTAATTAAATTGGAGGTGTCTGCTGTTTCTTGTGAAGGTTTTGCCGGTTCAGCTGCGGGTGCAACTGCTGCCGGAGCAGGAGTTGGGGTAGCCACAGGAGCTTGTACTTGAGGTGCCATTAAAGGTACAGAGGTTTGTATAAAGGTAGGCTCATGTCTAACATTATCATGCGGAATTGTAGTTTTGATTACAATTTTAAAACCTTTGCTTTCGAGTTCTACTTCTGAAACGCCTGATTTGGCAACAAACTTAATAAGGTCTTGGATTTCTTTTAACTCCATTTTTTTAAGATTTTAGGTTCTTTAAATGCAAATATAATCTTATTCGCATCTTTTAATATATTTGTTAATAATTATAATTTGTATTTTAAATCATTATAATAGAATTTAACTGTCATAGGCCCATTTTATATAAACCGATCCCCAGGTAAACCCTCCACCAAAGGCCGATAATATTATGTTATCACCTTTTTTTAATTGTTTCTCATAATCATATAAACATAGGGGTAATGTACCCGCAGTGGTGTTTCCGTACTTTTGTATATTGAGCATTACCTTATCGCTGCTTAAACCCATACGATGGGCGGTGGCATCAATAATTCTTTTATTAGCCTGATGAGGCACTAACCATGCTACATTATCAGAGGTTAAATTATTTTTTTCCATAATCTCGGCTGAAACTTCGGCCATATTGGTTACGGCAAACTTAAACACGGCTTGTCCTTCTTGGTAAACAAAATGTTGTTTGGCATCTACGGTTTGGTGTGTAGCCGGGCTTACCGAGCCGCCTGATTTTTGGTGCAGATACTGACGACCTGAGCCATCGGTACGCAATATAGAATCCATAATTCCAAAATCTTCGGTAGTAGGTTCGAGCAAAACTGCACCGGCACCATCGCCAAAAATAACACAAGTGGCACGGTCGCTGTAGTCAATAATTGAGGACATTTTATCGCCTCCTACTACTACTACTTTTTTGTGAGCACCCGATTCAATAAATTTACTTCCGGTAACTAACCCAAACATAAAGCCTGAGCATGCGGCAGAAACATCAAAGCCCCAAGCATTTTTGGCACCAACTTTATCGCATATAACATTGGCGGTAGCAGGAAATGGAAAATCGGGCGTTACGGTACCGCATATCAGCAATTCAATTTCTGAAGGATCAATTCCTCGCTTTTTACATAATATTTTTACGGCTTCTACGCACATATCAGAGGTGCCTTTACCTTCGCCTTTTAATATTCTGCGCTCTGAAATACCTGTTCTGGTCAATATCCACTCGTCTGTAGTGTCAACTAACTTCTCAAGGTCTTTATTTGATAATATGTCATCGGGCAAATAACCACCAACTGCGGTTATTGCGGCTCTAATTTTGTTGCTCATGATTAAATTTTTCTTTTATTTTTTCATGCAATCGAGCTTCGGCTATTTGTTTGCTTTGTATTAGCATATTTTTTATAGCTTCAGGACTTGAAATGCCATGTCCAATCATAACAGTTCCATTTACTCCCAATATTGGGGTTCCGCCATATATTTCGTAATTAAATCTGTCAAAGAAATTGTCGCTTCTGTTTCGTGTTTTGATGAGTGAATAAAAAGCTTCGGCAGTTTTTAATATGATATTTCCGGTAAAGCCGTCACACACAAAAACATCGGCTTTATCATTAAATAAATCTCTACCTTCAATATTTCCAATAAAGTCATATTCCTTATTGTTTACCATAAGCTGATATGCGCTTTGGGTCAATAAATTTCCCTTTTCGGGTTCTTCGCCAATATTGAGTAATGCAACGCGTGGCTTAGTGTTAGAGGTAAGAATGGAGAAATACAAAGAACCGAGCAAACCAAACTGATTGAGTACTTCGGGTTTACAATCGGCATTTGTACCAACATCTAAAAATAAACTAATACTGCCGTTTTCCTTAGGTAAAACAGAGGTAATACAAGGGCGCAACACGCCTTTAATAGGTTTTACTGATTGTATAGCTCCTACAAAAACTGCTCCGGTGTTTCCGGCACTGCTAAAAGCCTGAATTTTGTTTTCAGCCAAAAGTTTAAAACCTATGGCAATTCCCGAATCGGGCTTGTGGGTTAATGCTTTTACGGCATGTTCATGCATTTCTATGTTTTGTGAAGCATGAACTATTTCAAATAAATCAGTAGAAATACCTTCTTTCTTTAGAAAGTCAAGGATAATAGATTCGTCACCAATAAGCACAATATCTGCATCATTTTTTAAAATGGCTTGTGCTAATATTGCACCTTGTATTGTATTTTTGGGGGCAAAATCGCCACCCATAACATCAATTCCTACTTTAATTCTCATTTAAACAATAGTAATGAATGGATAAACCAAATAACTATAAATAATATCCTAAAAGGAAATTTACATTAAAAGCAAAATCCCAATCTTTAAAAGAATAAACATTAAAAATTTATATTTTAAGATTGGGGCTTTAGTAATTTCTGTTTTGAATTATTCGTCTTTGGTCCCTTTCATAACTTTGCGGCCACGGTACATACCGGTTTCGGTATTTACACGGTGAAACAACGAAACATCACCTGTTGTTTTGTCCACAAATAAAGTACTAGGAACAGCATTATCATGAGTTCTTCTTTTGTCTCTTCTACTTTTTGAAAATTTTCGCTTAGGATGTGGCATTTTATTTTAGTTTATTATGTTATTTAATTCTTTAATTTATTTAAACTTTCCCATAAAGGGTTAACTGTATTTGTATCGGGCATTTTACTTACCGATATGTTGTCCAGCTTATTCAACATTTCTTCATTGCAAATTGAAAAATCGTTGATAATAGTACAAGGAATCTTTTTAAGAGGCAGGTTTAAAGCTATGATTTCATAAATAAATTGGGTTAAATCTAATTCGGTTTCGTTATATCCAATGGTAATAATATTTGGATTATCCGAAATTTGATCGCCTCCAATTTTTACAATCAATTCATCTTTACCCTGCAGAGGAACAAATGCTTCGGTTAAACATCTGTCGCACTCTATCTCAACATTGCCTGTGAAAGAAAAATGCAATTGTAACATACTGCTCATTTTTTCTAATTCTACTTTTATTTCAGCATTTCCCTTGTTTATCAAACTGTTTTCAATATGTTCAAAGAACCGATCCTGAATTTCAAAAGTAAAAAGATGTTTCCCTAAACTTAAGCCTCCTAACCCTATAATCAATCGCTCTTTTCGCATCTTTTTATAAAAAAAATTTAAGACAGGACTGCAAAAATAAGAAAAATACTTTTTCTAATAAAATTTATTGTTCTATTTTCTCTCTTTCCATTGTTAGTAATTTTTAGGCATGCTCTGAAAAGTTAATACAATGGGCTAATTACAAGTACTTTGAGAGTTATTGGATGAATTTTGCATTGTTATTTTAACCTTTATTTGCAATTAAAACAGCATATCAAACTTTTTTCAGAAGTTCCTCATTTTTTGGGAGATAAATTATTTAAGGATTAGCTTATGTAGATTTACATAGTATAACAATTTACTTCTGCATAAAGGTAATACTGAGGTTTTGAGTTAATACTGACATAAGTTTGTAACAACAAACCAAGAGAAATTGGTGTTATTGTTGATAAACACCCAAAAATTTTCGTGAGTATTATAAGTTTTAAAGCAACAAAAAAAATATAAATGCTTAATTGTTGGGATTCATAGAAGGTGTATTTCTGACCATATTTATCCGGCTCAAAATATTATTACACTTGAAATATAGTATTGAAAATAATGAATATTAAGTTGCGCATCATACAGCAAACATACCACACCCGGAGGATTATTCTTAAAAAGTTTAAATCTTACAGGTATTTAAGGTTTTATTCAGCCTTCTTACTTTTTCAAAAAATATGTGTAATTTTAATACTAAAATAATTATTTAGTTATGATGGGGCAAACTATGCCAAAAGCGTAGATTCATTGATTAGTTGAACTTTGTGGCATAAACTCGTATTTAAATCTTGATTTAATAAAACGTTTATGTTGTATAGGTTGGGTTTAAAGGTCTTAATGTTATTTCACTAATTAACACATTATCGGGTGTTTTTAATATGTGTATTATGGTATCTGCTACTTCATTAGGTTGCAGCATGTTTTTATGCGATTGAATACCGGTATTGTCAAAAAAATCGGTTTGAATAGAGCCGGGGTTTACACAGGTAACTTTTATTTTGTTGTATCGTAGCTCCAGAAATAATGATTCGCTAAAGCCTTGTACCGCAAATTTAGAGGCACTATAAGCAGTACTATCGGCCTTACCCACTTTACCCATAATTGAACCAATATTAATAATATGGCAATAAGTGTTTTTTTGTTTCATAAAACCAACCATAGCACGGGTTATGTAATACATTCCGTTTACATTGGTGTCCATTATTTTATGCCAAGTAGCAGTTTCGGTATGTTCAATACTGTGAAAAGAACCGGTTCCGGCATTGTTAATTAAAATATCAGGACCAATATTGTTTGTAAAGGTTTGATTTGCCCAATTTACAATTTCTTCCTGCTTGGTAATATCAAGTTGTACGGGTACAAATAGATGACCTAAGGATGTTTTTAGTTGATTTAATTTTTGGATATCGCGACCTATGCCATAAACTTTAACTCCATGAGTACATAATGCGCTGGCTATGGCTTGGCCTAAACCCTTACTGGCACCGGTAACCACGGCTGATTTATTTAACAAGTCCATTTTATTAATGAATTAAAGTGAATAATATATTTTGAGTGGCTTAAATACCTTATTTTATATAAGAGAAAACGTATAAGGTACTAAGGAAATAAAATATTCTTTATACGGCCACCCTAAATGTAAATTGAAGGTGCTTTAGGTTAACATACCACCACATACATTTATACATTGCCCGGTAATATAGGCACTCATATCACTGCCTAGGAACACACAAAGGTTGGCAACATCATCAGTTGTTCCTCCTCTTTTCAAAGGAATAGCATCACGCCAGCCTTGCACAACTTTTTCGTCTAACACGGCAGTCATTTCTGTTTCAATAAATCCTGGCGCCACGGCATTGCAGCGTATGTTACGTGAGCCTAACTCTAAAGCTACTGATTTAGTAAACCCTATAATACCTGCTTTTGATGCGGCATAATTAGCCTGTCCGGCATTACCTCTTACTCCAACAACTGAACTAATATTAATAATGGAACCATATCTTTGTTTCAGCATTATTTTTTGCACTGCTTTTGTGATATTGAAGACAGACTTTAGATTGGTTTTTATGGTTTCATCAAAACTCTCCTCGCTCATGCGCATAAGCAGGTTGTCGCGCGTAATACCGGCATTGTTTACAACAATATCAATACGCCCAAAATCTGTGACCATTTGATTGATAAGTTGCTCAGCACTATTAAAATCGGCAGCATCAGAACGATATCCCTTGGCATTAACTCCAAATGCTTTTAATTCGTTTTCAAGAGCCACTCCTTTTTCTACTGATGACAGATAGGTAAAAGCCACATTGGCTCCATGTTCGGCAAATTTTAAGGCTATTCCTTTGCCTATTCCTCTCGAAGCACCGGTAATTAAAGCTGATTTTCCTTCTAGCAGTTTCATATAATTGTTTTTTTAGATTTGATTGATGTGTAACAAGAGCTATGTTGGTACTTTATTCGCTAACAACACCCATAGCACAAAACTTCTTAATTCTTTTTTCAATACGTTGCTCAGGACTTAAAGCCAATAATTTATCTAATTGTTTTTTTACCTCTGCTTTAACCAGCTTATGGGCTTCAGGAACATTGGTATGTGCACCTCCCAAAGGTTCTTTTATAATGCCGTCCACCAATTTATTGGAGTACATATCGTGAGCAGTCAGCTTTAAGGCCTCGGCAGCTTTTTCTTTAAAGTTCCAGTTGCGCCACAATATGGAAGAGCAAGACTCGGGCGAAATAACCGAATACCATGTATTTTCCAACATCAACACTTTATCGCCCACACCAATACCTAAAGCACCTCCTGATGCACCTTCGCCAATAATTACACATATAACCGGAACACGCAACTGAGCCATTTCAATTAAATTACGGGCTATCGCTTCACCTTGTCCGCGTTCTTCGGCTTCCAAACCTGGATATGCTCCGGGGGTATCAATAAATGTAATAATTGGTTTATCAAACTTTTCGGCCAGTTTCATAAGGCGTAAAGCCTTACGATACCCCTCAGGATTGGGCATTCCGAAATTTCTATATTGACGTAATTTTGTGTTTGTTCCTTTTTGCTGACCAATAAACATTACTGTTCTACCATCTAAACTACCAAATCCGCCAACCATAGCTTTATCATCTTTTACGGTTCGGTCGCCATGCAACTCAATCCAGGTATTATCACTTAAAGCATTAATATAGCTAATTGTGTAAGGACGGTCGGGGTGACGGCTAACCATTACTCTTTGCCAAGGAGTAAGGTTCTCATATATTTCTTTTCGGGTGTTTTTTATTTTCTCATCTAAGTCTTTTAATGTTTTTGAAACATCTACACCACTTTTTGCGGCAACTTGTTCAACTTTTTCGCGTTGATCGAGCAGGTCGGCAATGGGTTTTTCAAAATCAAGTACGTTTGCCATTCTTTTTAAAATTGAATTGGCTGCTAAAATACAAAATTATCAATTCAATAACTTTCTGAATTTGTATAAAGATGAAATTCAATAATAAAGAAATTATTTTTTGGTAATATTTGATGGTAATATTAAAATCATAATATTGACTATACTTATACTTGAAAGAAGTAAGTTGAATTATACAGTCGTTAATTGATGTAATTTTTTTTGCTTTAAGTAAGCATATTTTTGCAGTGTTTTTTTACTATGACTGCTTATTCATATATTTTCATGGAGATTAAGAAATTACCTCAAGCAAAGGGTTATTACAAAATATGTTTGTAATGATTTTAAAAAGTGTAAATAGTTACTGATACAATGAGTAGGAGGTATTTGGATATATGGTTTTATTAAACAGCTTACTAAAGGTTATAATCCATCTCTAATATAAACAATTGCTCTTTCAATAATTTCATCGTGTGTTGGGTGCAAAGTGCTGTCGCTCATCCAAACGGTAATGTCCGGTGGTATTCCGTTTTCATAATTCTTTCCATCAGGACTTATGGTTTTTGTTACAGAAAACCGATAAGTCCAGCCGTTGGGCATTTGTCCTCCATTAGGTACACCTAATCCACCACCGGTTGTATCGCCAATTACTTTTACATAAGGAAAAGCTTTCATGGCTAAAGTAAAAAAGGAAGTGGCACTATAACAGCCTCTGTTGGTTAACACCGCTATAGGTTTGGTAAATTGATATTTGCCTTGAGGCTGAATATATAAGTTAGTACCTTGGTCAAAATCATTTTCGCCATGGCCGCTTTTCGCATAAGATTTAAAGGCAAGTCTTTTGGTGTCGGCAAAACGTCCGGCTAAAGAAAAAACATTAAAGGATGAACCTCCTCCATTGCTACGCACATCAAGAATTAGCCCGTTACAGGACATCATTTTTTCTAAAATATAATCTAAATCTTCGGTATATAAATTTTCCATAAACGAATTGTAGCGAAGGTATCCTATCTTTAAACCAAAAGTATCAATAATACAATTGTCAATAGCTCCGGTACTTTGCATATTAGCGCCATGCCGCATTAAATAACGGGTTAATACCAAACGAGCATCAAAATTTGTGGGGCTGTTTAAAAAAATAGGATAATACACCGAAGCATCAAAAGGTGCAACCAGGTTAGCATGTCCATCACGCAGTTCATTCATCATTAATGCACATGCTTCAAATAGCTCTTCATCACTCATACCGGAGCTTATAAGTGGTAAGTATTTTGATTTTACATTTTGCCAATCAATATTTTTATATTGAAAAAATGAATATTTTATATAAATCTGATGCCACAAATATTCGAAATTTTCAGCTGCATTTCCTTTTTCGTTCTTTTTAATAATTACTTTATGACAGGCTCCGAAAATGCCTGACAGCAGAATGATAAATGGTAATATGAATATTTTTATAGTTTTCATTCCAAACTTTTTAAATTACCATAAAAACTAATAAAAACACCCGAGTAAACATTCCTATATTGATAGTAAGGTTTGTTAAATGCTTGAAAAGCCCATGAATATTGCAAACTCCACTTATTGTTGTTTTTCATGATGTATTGCAGTTCTACTTTGTTGTCAAATGCAATAAAGCGGTTCAGCGTATATACTTTAAAATTCTTTACCATATCATTTACAATGGTATATTGCAATATATTGCCTGTTCCGTCAACCAAATGACTAATACCATTGTAGTTGGGGCGTGAGAGATAGGAGCAAAGCGGAAAACTTGCTTGATACGATAAACGTAAGGGATAATTTTTTTTGAGAAAAAATATTTGTTTGTTGTTGAGGTTGAGTAATCTTTCGACCCTGAATATAGGCGCTGTTGAAAAGTAAAGGGCATAGGCTAATGCCGAGTTTTGGAGTTGTTTATTGACATTAAAAATTCCGCTTTGATACAATTGCCATCCTAAATATATAGAGTTTTTTTTACCTTTATATTTATTTATGTGATACACTTTTTGAAATATGCTGGAGAAGTTGTAATACTGTGCATAGTTATGAAGCGCCTGTAAATTATTATATAAAATTGCAGAACCAAAACTAAATTGCAGTTGTGAAATACTGTTTATTCTTCTTTTCTGAAAACCTAATCGAACATCGGCTCCCAAACCATTATAAGTAGGAGCCGAAAACATTTTATCCTGATGATAAACAGCATTGAGGGCAGCCGAAAAATATATATCTGTTTCCTTAGAAAAACATTGGTTTAGTATAGTATCAGTTTTGTATGTTTGAGCTTTAACATTGTTAAAAACTAACAATATGAAACTAAATAAAATACTTTAATTCCTCATTTAATTTACTGTTTTATCAACTTAATAGTATTTTGACTATTATCAGAAAAAATATTCAGAAAATAAATACCTTGACTATAGTTTCTTAAATCAATAGAAATAGTATTAAGCCCAAAATTAATGGTTGAAACACTATTGATGAGCGTACGTCCTTCAATGTCATATACCGCCCAGTTTAAACTTTGCTGTTTATCGCTGAAAATCTCCAGCATATATTTACCGTTTCCGGGATTTGGAAAAACTTTGCTGTTTATGGTATAATTGTTTTGTTTTACTGATAATACCCCTAAGTGCGATGCTATGGCTTTATAGGCATTTACTTTTCCGCCACCCCATGTGGTACTTCCACCTGTGGGGATAACTCCCGTATAGCTATCCTGAATTGCAGTGTTTGATAATAAAGTTTTTATTTCGGAGGGGTTTAAGGTAGAGTCAATTTCTAACAATAAAGCAACAATGCCACTTACCGATGGGCTGGATATTGAAGTTCCGCCTGCCATGGCATAGTTGTAGTTTTTACCATTGAATGGAGATGGGGTAGAAGTAATTACCGAGCTGTAATCATCGCCACCCGGATAATAGGTGGAGTCAAAAGAGCTTACTGATGAAGCCAAGGCTAAACCGGGTCCTGCAATATCAGGTTTTACACGCCCATCGGCAGTCGGTCCTTTACTGCTAAACAAAGCAATAGCACCTTTGGCGTATCCTGAGTAACTTAAATTTTGCCCGGAAATGTTTTTAAAGGCAGGTTTACTATTATATGCAGCTACGGCTATACCATGTTGTGTACTTACTAAATCGCCACAGGTCATTTCGGTATCGCCATTTACAGCCCAAGGATAGTTAAACTTGGTAAAAGTTCCGTAATGACCGGATGTTTCAACAACTATGCCCTGCCACATATTGATGGTTCCAGCTTGTGCTTCAATACTTATTGCCAAGCGATCGGCCACACGCGAATATAGTTGAATAAGCATGTGTGGTTTCCCGTTAAATTCTGATGCTACGGTAGTTATAGTAATAAAGCAGGTGTCGCTATTAGTGCCTATTAAATGTATTAATTGTGTGGTGTCGTTCAAACAAATATTAACCGTGCTGTCCACTTTTTGATTCAAATTATATAAACTGAAATTCATACAGAATGGGATACCGGCTTCGCCCCAAACATCAATTTGGTTTCTGTTTTCGCTGAGCGTGGTTGGAAAGGTACAGATAGTTTTTACAACATTATCATTGCTGCTAAAGGTTTTTTTTAGGTGAATTTTGTTATTGCCGTTGTTTCCGCCCGAAAGCACAAATATTCGTCCGGGGGCAACCAAATTATTGCAAGCCTGGCTAAAGAGAGAAGAACCATCGCGCGGGCCAAGCGGGCAACCCCAACTTAAATTGGCAACGGCAGGTTTCTGAACTGTATTGGCATAATTAAAAACATAGCTAATACCGTCTAACATATCAACCATACCGGTGTTTAACCAATAATCGCTGCTGGGATAAATGGCTACAGCAACCAAATCACTTTCAAAAGCCATTCCTCTGAATCGGTTGTTATTGGCGCTGCTTAACCCACCTGAACCACCTGCTATACCCATAACATGGGTTCCGTGTGTAGCACCGCTTATATCAAATTCTTTTTGCCAAATGGCAGCCGAATCGTTGTACTCTGTACCATAACCATAATTGGCAGGTGCTGTACCGCTGTTGTTTTTTTGTTCCCATACTTTTTTTATACGAAAGTGGCTTAGCGTGGTGTCAAAAAATGTAGGATGCGTATAGTCGAAACCTGCATCAACAATACCCATAACCACACCCTTGCCGGTGTATGATTGGGGTAAATATATACCTTGGTGAACAGAGTCAACTCGGGTAAATTTGCGTGCCGAGTCTAAATCAGGAAAGCAAGGTTGGTCAAAATCTATATACTTTATTCCAGGTGTTTTTACAAACTGTTGCAAGTAGTTTAATGGAACACGAACAGTCCATATATCTTTAGCAAAGGTACCTATTTTTACCCCATTCTGTTGCAGTTTGGCAGCGTTAAATCCATCATCAACCTTAATGATGGTGTTGATGTAAACTTTATTGTTGTTGTCTTTCGTGTAAACATAAAGGTCATTTATTTTTTGGGTTTTCTTTTCCTGACTTTGAAACCATAAATATTGACGTGCACTTGCCGATAATTGTGGACGACTGTTTTGTGAATAGCTATTATGGAAAGAAAGAAGAAATATAATAAGCGGGAGTATTGATTTGTTCATTTTTGCATAGTTTTATTCAAAAGTAAAAAAAGAAAATTAATAGCCGCCAAATAAAATCAATGGATTTGTTTTCTATATGTAAATTTCTTTTGGTGAATATTTAGGTTTAAGCATCTTATTCCCAACATTAGATTTCAATTTTTTGAGGATAACTGCATTGAAACTCAATAGTAGCAAGTTGAAATATTTATTCATCATCTCCAATAGTAAATATATTAGAAACAACAGCAAATTCTACTTAAATAATAAATAGAAATTACAATATTTTAAAAAGCTTAACCATGTTGAAGTTTATTTAGAAGGTATGTAGTTGGCTAAAACTACTTTATTTCGGGTAAAAATGTGGTGTGATAATACTTACACCATTGTTTTATACCACATACTGGGCATTTGGGCTTTCGGGCTATACAAATATAGCGTCCGTGTAAAATTAGCCAGTGATGCGCCTTTGGAATAAGTGATTTGGGAATGTATTTTACCAATTGTTTTTCAGCTTGTAGGGGGTTTTTAGCACTTGTGGTTAAACCTATGCGCGCGGCAACTCTAAATACATGGGTATCTACCGCCATGCTGGGTTGATTGTATATTACTGATGAAATGACGTTAGCCGTTTTTCGACCCACACCCGGAAGTTTTTGCAGAGTTTCAACTTCTGAAGGGATAATTCCCTTAAATTGTTCTAAAAGCATTTTAGCCATAGCCTGTAAATGTTTGGCTTTATTGTTTGGATAGCTAATACTTTTGATGTAGGTAAAAATTTCATCAGAGCTTGCGGCAGCCATAGTTTCTATATCCGGAAATTGTTTGAATAATTGCGGAGTAACCATGTTTACTCTTTTATCTGTACATTGTGCAGATAGAATAACCGCTACGAGTAACTCAAAAGGATTGGTGTAATGTAATTCGGTTTTTGCTTCAGGATTATTTTCCTCAAAGTATTTTAATATGAATTCATAACGTTCCTTCTTGGTCATATCATACTATTTACAGGTTTAGCAAAAAGTTCATTGTATCTACACCATCAGCATAGTCCCATAATTGTGGCATTTGGCTATTACCAAAGTTCAGCGCTTCATGATGTATGCCGGGCGCTGCAATAAGACATTGAATAACTGATTTCTCGTTACTTAATTTTTCTTGCAATTGTTGCATGTCGTTGTAATATTCGTAAAACAAAACAGCAATAGGCGAACTGTAGTTTTTATCCTCCTTCAATAATAAAAAATTATTGTCCAACAATTTCTCGTTCCCCATTAAATATACTGTTCTGTTGTACTCGTAATTATTGTTGTATTTGTGATGACTTACTATTTCGTGATAAGGGTACATGGCTTCAAAAAAAGCATTAAAATTATAGTGTTGTGGAACAAAAAGCTTAGAAACATTTCGGCAGCCTAAGCCAAAGTATCTGAAAATATCTTGTCCTAAATTCTCTAAGTCATTATTCGTTTCATTTCCTGTTAATATTGCAACACTGTTACGATTGGCTCTGATGATATGGGGGTAATTTCTGAAATAATACTCAAAATAGCGACTAGTATTATTGCTCCCTGTACCAATGTATGCATCCATACCTTTCATAAAGCCCGAAGTAAAATGTATTTGCTCCTTAATTTTAAAGTTTATATCACTTAAAATTTCTATCCAGTGCGGAATTAATAAGGAATCATCAGCAGACAGTTTTCCGTAGAAATGATGTGAGCTAAAGAGTACGCAAAGTAAATCATGAAAGCCAACCATTGGTATATTACCGGCCATAATGACACCTATATTTTTTGTGTGATGATTAGCCTTAATGTTGTATTGGCTAAGCCAGTACTCAATATTATCTTTACTAAGCGCTTTTGCCCAACTGTTTAAACAATAATGAATATTTTTTTCGGTAAACCAGGCATTTTTTTTCTCAACCTGACAAATAATTTGATGAGTACTTTCCTTATATTTCTGATAAATTTCTTTCTTGCTTTTATGGTGTACTCCTTGAGCTATATCGCCCATATAAAGACCTAATTCAACAATAGCTTCAATTTTATCCTGCATTTTAACTAAAAATCATACATTATGACCACAAATGTGCTAAAATATTTGCTAACTATTAAATGGTTTTTTTATACTTTTTAATTATACATTTATGGAAGTAATGCAACATGTAGTGATGAATTGTTTTATGCTAATTTCTTTAAAATCACTCTTTAAACTAATTAGTAATTGCTATCTTTGCAAAGTTTAAAATTATGTTTGAGAAACGCCCAAAAATAAGTTACTTTATGCTTGGCCTTCTGATAGGAATGTTAGGTGGTGGTATATTGGTTTATTACAATTCTGTAATTACCAACGAAAATAAAATTTCGGTTGATTTATTGCCTCAAATAGTTAAACAAATGATGGAAGTAACAAATTATGAGAAAAAGAATGACACACTTTCGGTAAAAAACGAAACTATTGTAAAGCCAAACACTAATCAGACAGGAGATAAAATAAAAAAAGAAAGCATTGCCATTAATGCAGGTAAAATGGCTGTTGATACTACCATTGAAAGCGACTCCTCTATGGTTAAGATGCTTGAAGAAGAAGAAATAACTATTAAAAAGGAAGAACTGTTAGCCGAGCGCGAAATATCAATTATACCAATTGATGCACAAAATACTGCGAGCAAGAATGTAAAGAACGATTCACTTTTAAGTGTAATAAGCAATACCAAAGATGAAAGCAAAAAGCAAACACAAAAAGTAAAAGTTGAATTATGGAAAAGCCCCATCAATTACAAGGGTTATAAAGCCTCAAAGAATAAAATTATTTTATATGGTTTAAATATTAATGAAGAGTTGGTTTTGTTTTCGTATAAAGATGATTACATTTTGAAATACGGAGAAACCTTATATTTACTCGATTTGATAAACGAATATAAAAACTACGAAAGAATAAGTGATGCTTATTTGCAAAGTCAAATTTCAAAAATACTACCACACTAATTGAAAATTAATTTTTACAAATACCAAGGAACCGGTAACGATTTTGTTATGATTGATGGAAGAGACAAACACTTTGTTGTTCCGTCAAAAAAACAAATAAATACTTTATGCAACCGTCAATTTGGTATTGGAGCTGATGGTTTGATTATAGTACGTAAAAGCCGTAAAGCAGATTTTGAAATGCTTTATTACAATGCCGATGGAAATATAGGCTCTATGTGTGGCAATGGCGGCAGATGTGCCATTGCTTTTGCACAATACCTAGGGATGATAAAAAACAAAACTCATTTTATGGCCTATGATGGTTTGCACGAAGGTGAAGTTTTGAAGAATGGGGTAATTTGTCTTAAACTAAACGATGTAAAAGATATTAAAAAAATTGGAAATAATTTTGAGCTGAATACCGGATCGCCCCACTATGTAACTTTTACCAAACAGGTAAAGGAACTTGATGTTTTTAAGGAAGGAAAAAAAATACGTTATCATAAGCGTTATGCTAAACAAGGAATAAATGTAAATTTTGTTGAGATAAACAAGCAAAAGCTGATGGTACGTACTTATGAGCGTGGTGTAGAAAATGAAACACTTTCATGTGGAACGGGGGTTACAGCTTCTGCCATATCATATGCTTTATTACAAAAAGATAAACAAAAATATAAGATAAATGTTTTAACCGGTGGTGGCCAATTGAGTGTTCGCTTTAGTACAAATAATCATAAAGAATTTAACCAAATATATTTAATTGGCCAAGCCAAACAGGTTTTTCAGGGAGAAATAAATATTTGAATATGCAAACATTAACCGGTACAAATTTTAATTTTAAAGGACAAACAGCTTTTTATAAAGGTAAAGTAAGAGATGTGTATAGCATAAATCACGATAAAGTGGTTATGATTGCTACCGACAGAATTTCGGCCTTTGATGTTGTATTACCTAAAGGAATACCTTATAAAGGACAAGTGCTGAACCAAATTGCTCATATTTTCTTAGATGCTACAAAAGATATAGTGCCCAATTGGCTACTCAACAGCCCCCATCCAATGGTTAGTATAGGTTTAAAATGCGAGCCTATTAAAGTTGAAATAGTAGTAAGAGGATATTTGGCTGGTCATGCAGCACGCGAGTATGTGGCAGGTAAAAGAACTTTATGCGGAGTAAGTCTGCCAGAAGGATTAAAAGAAAATGATAAATTGCCTGAACCTATAATTACACCAACCACCAAGGCAGATGCAGGACATGATTTGGACATATCAAAAGAGGAAATTATTGCTCAAAAAATTGTACCTGAAGATATTTATTTAAAGTTAGAAAAAATAGCTCTGCAACTTTTTGCACGTGGCACACAAATGGCAGTTGATAAGGGATTAATTTTGGTTGACACCAAATACGAATTTGGTTTATATAATCAACAAATATATTTGATTGATGAAATTCATACACCCGACTCATCACGCTATTTTATTAGCGAAGGCTACGAAGAACGCCAATTAAAGGGCGAAAAGCAAAAGCAACTGTCAAAAGAATTTGTGCGCGAGTGGCTCATCAAAAATAATTTCCAGGGCAAAGAGGGGCAAAGCATACCTGAAATGACATATAGTTGGGTAAATGAAATATCTGAAAGGTATATTGAGCTTTATGAAAAAGTTACGGGTTTAAAATTTATGAAGCACCAAAGTCAAAACTTGGTTCAAGAAATAGAGGAGTCCGTTAATATTGCTCTAACCACTATATAAAAATTCGTATCTTTGTACTTGCAGGTCGTTCTATCGCCTCATTATTTTTGGGGAGGAAAGTCCGGACAACATAGGGCACCATACTTCCTAACAGGAAGGATTAACGGGCAATATCTCGTTGGTACAGATAGTGCAACAGAAAATATACCACCTGCTTTTGCAGGTAAGGGTGAAATGGTGGTGTAAGAGACCACCGAAGCATAGGTAACTATGTTTGCTTGGCAAACCTTATGGGTTGAAAGACCAAATATACCACTATAGGTGATAAGCCTCTGAGGCTGCCCGTTTCAGTTGCATAAGCAAGTAGTGGAGGGTAGGTTGATTCAGGTGTTAAGTGATTAACATCGCAGATAAATGATAGAACTGTAGGCTCGCCTACAGACAGAATCCGGCTTATAGACCTGCTTTTTAATAAAAAAAGGAAACAGCACTTTATGACTGTTTCCTTTTTTTGTTGGACGGGATTATTCTTAAAACTAATTGATAATCAATTTTGCAGTATTCACACTTCCGTTCTGAGTTACTTGTAAATTGTAATATCCTTTTGGGAGCATTGAAATATCTATTTTATATTCATTATTTATATGAGCAGTGCAAACATCATTAACACTGATAACTTTTTTGCCGGCTATATCACTTAGCTCTATGGTGATGTTACCTTGTTCGGGAGTAAAATATTTTATGCTAACCATATCTACAGCAGGGTTAGGATTAGCTATTAATCCGGTTTGCAGCATATTTATTTTTTGTAAGCCGTTAGGCTCATGATGTTTATAATTTGCCCCTGAAATTACCGGGTTGTTCATAATCACATTTACATTAACGGTAAGTACCGGTTCGCCTTCGTTTTTGGCATACCATTTATATTCTATTTGGGTTCTAGGTACAGAAAAACCAAAACCCAACTGATCTACATAAATAGTATCAATACCGCTTATAGTTGATTTTACTCGCAAAACATCATAGTTACCTCCGTTTGGAAGCTTGAGTGTTCCCCAACCGTCAACCTCAACAGTTCTAGTCTTTTGCTGCCCATAAGAGCCTAATGCCGGAATCTGAAAATCCCAAGCAAAATCATTAGATTCTGTAATTCCATAGGTGCATGGGAAAGGTAAAACTTTATCGCGTGGGCTGTACTTAATAGAAGCAGGAATACTGCTAATTGTTGCACCAAAACCTGTTTGGTAATATCCATCAGAAGAAATTTTAAAATAATTAATTACATTGGTAATTGTAACGGGCGAGTTAGGAATAGTTGGAAAGTCTAACCCATCAATAGCTAAATCAGAATTATAATTTGGCGACAGAGGATTATTGAAATAGAACTGATAAGCTAAAGGCGTTGATGACACAGAAACATAATTAATAGTATCTAACCCATTGCTGGTTAGTGCAGAGTAATCCCAAGTGGTGTTGGCTCCTGTAACGCTAAGGTCAATAATGCTTGTGTTGCCGGCCTTGTCACGCAAATAGATGTTATTGGTACTTGGCATATCAGAGTCGGTAATTGAGATTTGTGCTTGTGCCGTTGTAATAAAGAGAGCAACAGTTAAAAGCAAGAGTAGATTTGTTTTCATGAAAGTAAAAAATAGGTTGTAAATGTATATAAATTTATGAATATCCTACAAGAAATCTTCAAATTTGTATCCCACACCTCTAACTGATTTAAAAAAGACAGGTTTTGATGGGTCGGTCTCAAAATATTTTCGAAAAGCCAGAATAAAATTATCAATAGTACGACCGGTAGTAATAACCTCTTGCTCCCATACTTTCTCTAAAATTTCCTCTCTTGAAACAACCTTATTTTTATTTTTAACCAATAATTTTAGCAATAAGG
Source organism: Bacteroidia bacterium (assembly GCA_020845635.1). Lineage (GTDB taxonomy): Bacteria > Bacteroidota > Bacteroidia > UBA4408 > UBA4408 > CAIKXD01. Next base: position 20,066 of record JADLFI010000003.1, on the reverse strand, counting down.
TTTCTTTTTTACTTAAATGTTCTGTTTTACCGTTAATATCAATGTATTGATAAGTGTCAAAGTTTACCAGCCTACCATTAATATTCACTAGTTTAATGGAACTATTATCGGCAGGCAAGCCACGTTTTATTAATATATCTACACGCAATATTAACTCTTCGAGATTAAAGGGCTTAGTTAAATAATCATCAGCTCCGGCTTTTAGTCCAATAACCCGCTCTGCACTCATACTTTTGGCCGATAAGAACAATATAGGTATTTTCTTATTTTCTTTTCTAATCTCAATACAAACATCAATCCCGTTTATTTCGGGCAGCATAATATCCAAAACAATAATGTCAAATTTTTCGGAATGAAAAAGTTGTAACGCTTCCTTTCCATTTTCGGCACATATTACCTCATAACCTTCTAACTCTAGGTTTAGAGCAATAGTGCTTCTCAGGTTATCTTCGTCTTCTACCAGTAATATCTTCCTTTTCATGGTTTGCTTTTTATGGCATCATTGTATTTATTTATCAAATACAAGTACGACTCCCAAGAGTGGTGTGTAAATACTTTATTCTTATCTTGAGGAAATAAATGAAAATATTCATCATCTCCGTTAAGGGTAATTATATTACCGGCTCTAACGTAATAACTGCTCTTGGTATAGGCTTGTAATTTAAGCTCGGGGAGTGTTTTTTTTACTATTTTATAGACTTTCTTTCCTAGGTATTTCTGATTTTTTCTTTGAGCTTTTGAAGTAGGATGAACCAAATTGCGATAAACCGTACGTATAGCAATTTTAGTGCCTATTTTTTGTTTTTTTGTTGATTTTCGAATATCCGTAAAAGGATTTACTTCATTAAAATCGTTAACGGTTTGTATGGTTGCCGGAGTTTCGGGAACCCAATCGGCAGTATTAATAATATTATAAGCTAAACCTTGCTGGGTGTAACTTTCATAATCGTAAGCAAAATATATGTTTCCGGGCTTGGGTGCAGCACTGCAATAGGTTTTAAAAAATATGTCTTTTGGTAGCTGTTGAGCTTGTTGTAAATAGTGTAAATGTGCAGTTAGCAGGAAAGCTATGGCGCCTCCTTGACTGTGCCCCACAATTAATATATTCTTTACCCCGGTACTATATAATGAGTCAATTTTTGGAATGATGGTTTGCGATAAACAGGCTGTAGCTATTAACCATCCGGTGTGCACTGCGGCTCGAGCATCGTGCGCCATTTTGTAGGTAAAAGTATAATGTTTTGATATTTGTATTGAGCCTTGTGCCGGTTGCATCGCAGCAAAAAAATTTTCAAGCCAGCTTATTCCTTTTTGTGTTGTTCCTCTGATACTGATAACCGCTAATTGCTGATTGCTGTTAAGCCATAAATCCCAACGATTATCCAATCCAGTAACCGCACTTCTATAAATCATTTGAAAACCATCGGGGATAGGATATTTAGGGCTTACCCAAGGAGTATCGGTTTGGCGAGAGGAAATATACATTAACTTTATATATTCTTCTTTATCGAAACCATTCTTGAGATTATGTTGAGCTAAAGTATAAGTAAATGGTACTTGCAACATCAATATCCATAACAATTTCTTCATGGTATAGGCTAGGCTCCTAAAACATTTTTAATGATTCTCAAATTGTGCGAGTAAACTTTGCTTTCCTCATGGTATATTCCTTGATGATCAAAACTGTCAATTCTAACCATTCCACTGGCGTGAATAATTTTGTTGTTTCTAAGTACTATGCCCACATGAATTATTTTTCCTTCTTCATTGTCAAAAAAGGCTAAATCACCTGGTAAGGCTTCTTCAACAAAACTTAAAGCCTCTCCGTGTTGTGCTTGTTGCCATGCATCGCGGGGCAGTTTGATATGGCATAACTTAAATGCCATTTGAGTAAAGCCGCTACAATCAATACCAAAGGGACTTTTTCCGCCCCATAAATACGGACTGTTAAGGTACATAAATGCGGCTTCAATTAAGGCATTCCTTTTGTTTTGATTACTATAGGTTTCTTGCAAATTACCATCAAATGAATAATTAAGTTGGCCTAAGGTTAAACTATTGTTTTGCCACATAGGTAAAACACTTCCTAATACTATAGCAATATTTTCTCGGCTGCTCTTGTTGTTAACCAATTGTACTAAATCACCAGCCAGTTTTTGCGGGGTGTTGTTTAAAGTGTCAAAAAAAGTTTTATCAATACTTACAAACTGTTTGGCTGAAATCCATCCTTGATAATTATCCCAAGCATTTTCAATTTTTATCCATTTTTTGGTAGTTTCAAGAATAGTAAAATGTTCACCAAACAATAATTGACTTATCATTTCACTTTGGTCGGCAGCTTCTGCTCGTACCGGAACTACACTTAAATGGCAAATACCATACATGATTGAATAGTAATTATTGTTTGGTAACAGGGTATAAAAACTGTTTAAACAGTTTTTATACCATTATTAATATTGATTAGCATTTTTCAATAACAACAGCCGTAGCGCCACCACCACCGTTACAAATACCGGCCACACCTATTTTTGCATTATTTTGATGTAAAACATTTACTAAAGTAACCAAAATTCTTGAACCTGATGAACCAAGCGGATGTCCTAAAGATACAGCCCCACCGTTAACATTAACTTTTGCTGGATCTATTTTCATTTCTTTGTTATTAACTAAACTTACCACGGAGAAAGCTTCATTAATTTCAAAATAATCAACATCGGCAACTGTTTTGCCAATTTTGGCCAAAGCAGCCGGAATAGCTTTGCTAGGCGAAGTAGTAAACCACTCAGGCGCTTGCTCAGCATCGGCAAAACTCAAAATTTTAGCTAATGGCTTTAATCCTAATTGTTCCATTTTTTGCTTGCTCATTAACACCAGTGCCGAAGCCCCATCATTAATGGTAGAAGCATTGGCAGCAGTTACTGTTCCGTCTTTTTTAAAAACAGGATTTAAACTAGGTATTTTCTCAAACTTAACGTTTTTATATTCTTCGTCATGTTTAACAATAATAGGGTCGCCTTTCTTTTGAGGTATTTCAACAGGCACTATTTCATTGTCAAACTTGCCTTCACTCCATGCTTTTGCGCTTCTTTTGTACGATTCAACAGCAAAAGCATCCTGTTCTTCACGGCTAATTTTACATTCGCTGGCACAAAGCTCAGCAGCTACACCCATAGCGTAATTATGATAAACATCTGTTAAGCCATCTTTAGAAATAGAATCTATTAAAGTACCATTCCCGAATTTGTAACCATAACGAGCCTGTTCTAAATAGTAAGGAGCCTGACTCATATTTTCCATGCCTCCGGCTACAACAACATCTTGCTGCCCAAGCATAATAGTTTGAGCGGCTAAGGTTACTGCTTTCATTCCTGAGGCACAAACTTTGTTAACGGTGGTGCATATTACATTGTCGGGAAGGCCGGCAAATTTTGCTGCTTGACGAGCCGGAGCCTGGCCTAAATTTCCTTGAATTACGCAACCCATATACACTTCCTGTACTTCTTCGGGTTTAAGATTAATTTTTTCGAGTGCACCTTTAATACTTGCAGCACCTAATTTGGTTGCAGATACTGATGATAAGCCTCCACCAAATCCACCTATGGCAGTACGGGCAGCAGATACTATATAAACTTCATTCATAATTTATAATATATTATTTTTATTGTGGCGCAAATTTAGGTATAATAATACAAAAATTCAATCTATTTAATTTAATGGCAAAATGCAATGTTTTATAAGTTAATAATCTTGATTTGTCATTATTCAACTTTAAAAGGATTGAAATTTATAATAGAGATAAGTTTTTTTGTAAAGCCTAAACCTTTGATTTTTATTTTAAAAATTTTAATTGTTTCATATTAGCTCACTTTTTTAAGCTAAATTTGCAAATTACACTGATGTATAATAATTAATATGCTTAATAAATTTAAAGAATATATAGCCACCAAACACGATGTATTTTATAAAATTTTTCTTGTAATAATCAGTGTTTCTTTTATTGTATATGTTTTCCCGAAAAATATAAGTTTTAAGTACAATTATCAAAAAAACAAGCCTTGGTTACACGAAGATTTAATAGCCCCTTTTGATTTTGGGATTAATAAATCTGACGAGGAAATTAAACAAGAACAAAACGAACTTATTAATAACAGCAAACCATATTTTAAAGTTGACCCATCGGTATATGCTCGTATTGAAAAAGAATTTCCAAGAGTGTTTGATGAAGATGCTGCTAATATGGGTATTTTGCCTAAAAACAAAAGCTATAAAATAAATAAAGAATTTGCACAATCCTTATTGAGCGAAATTTATAAATCGGGAATTATTGAAACTAACAATTTAATTGATAACAGACCCGAAGGATATACTATTTATGTATTAAACAACCATATAGCTGAGGAAACAGAACTGAATAGTTTGCTTACCATTAACAGCGCTTTTGTATTGCTTAAAGAAAGAATTTCCCATCAACCGGATATTCACTCAAAATTAATTTTTCATGTTTTCGAAAGTTTATTGCAACATAATATTGTTTTTGATCCACTAACAACGTCAAAAGCACAAAAAGAACAGTTAGACAATATTTCTTTGACCCGTGATATGAAGCAAAAAGGGCAGAGAATAATTTCGAGAGGAGAAATTGTGGATTCCGAAAAATATAAAGTTTTGGAATCTTTGAAGGCCGAGTATTTAAGTCAAACCGGAGGAAATTCTAATTTATATTACATTGTTGGAGGACAGTTTGTAATGGTTGCATTAAGCATATCCTTAATGATTATTTTTTTGGCCTTGTTCCGAAAAGACTTGCTGGCCGATAATAGGGTGTTAATATTTATTTTGCTGAATATTGTGCTGGCCGCTACCATTACCGGAATAGCCTTACGTTTTAAAATTACCAGTATATATATTTTACCATATTGTTTTTTCCCTGTTTTGGTACGCTCTTTCTTTTCCACAAGAGTTGCTTTGTTTATGCACTTGGCTATTTCGCTCATCATAGCCATGGTTGCGCCTAATCCTTATGAATTTGCCTTTATACAAATTATTGCCGGATTTATTGCTGTGTTCAGTATTATTGATATGTACCATCGCTCAAGGTTGTTTATTACTGTGGGGATTATATTTCTTTCCTACTGTCTTGCCTTTTTATCTTTCTCCGTGATGGTTGACGGCTCGTTTAGAAATATCAATTGGATAACTATTCAGTGGTTTGGAGTAAGTGCAGCCTCTGTACTTTTTGTATATCCCGGAATTTTTATTTTCGAGAAAATATTTGGTTTTGTTTCTGAAGTAACATTAATGGAGTTAAGCGATATTAACTCACCGCTTTTACGAGCATTGGCATTAAAAGCCCCTGGAACTTTTCAACACTCATTACAGGTGGCTAATTTAGCCGAAGAGGCTATTATTGCTATTGGCGGCTCCTCACTGTTAATTCGTACAGGTGCTTTGTATCACGATATTGGAAAAATGGAAATGCCCCTGTATTTTATCGAAAACCAGTCATCAGAGGTTAACCCGCATAATGAGTTAAGTTTTGAAGAGAGCGCGGCTATTATTACAGGCCATGTAAACAAAGGGATTGAAATAGCCAAAGAAAATAATTTGCCCGACCAGATTATTGACTTCATAAGAACCCATCATGGTACTACTAAAGCACAATACTTTTATCAATCGTTTCTTAAAAATTTTCCTGATGAGGAGATCGATGTTAGTGTTTTTCAATATCCCGGTCCAATACCTTTCAGCAAAGAAACAGCGGTATTAATGATGGCCGACTCGGTGGAGGCGGCATCACGAAGCTTGAAGCATTATGATGCCCAAAGTTTAGATAAATTAGTGGACAGAATTATTGACTCACAAATAGCTCAGGGACAGTTTGCCAATGCTGATGTAACTTTTAAAAATATTACAGTTATTAAACGTATTTTCAAGAAAAAATTAAGCAACATTTATCACCTAAGAATAGAGTACCCGCAATAAGGTATAAGCCAACTTCTTTACATTCTGGCTTTCCATGGAATATCGCTAACCTTCAATAAGTGGCCGTTGTAGCGCGATAATACAAACAGAAAATCACTCAAACGATTCAGGTATTTAACAATAATATCATTTACAAAACTTTCCTCATTGAGTTTAATCACATTTCTTTCGGCTCTTCGGCACACACAGCGGGCTATGTGGCAATAGCTGATGGTAGTATGCCCTCCGGGTAAAATAAACGAACGCATAACAGGCAGTACCTCATTCATTTTATCAATATGTTTTTCTAATAATTCAACATCATATTCGTGTAAATCGGGTATCTTCATCTTACTTCTTTCGGGGTCTGAAGCCAAATTAGAGCCAATCGTAAATAATCTGTCTTGTATTTCACTCAATATATTTACTGATTCTTCATCACTCATCTGGTCTTTAATTAAACCTACCCATGAATTTAACTCATCAACAGTACCATACGATTCAATGCGTAAATGATATTTTGGGACTCTCGTTCCACCTATTAAAGAAGTCTGACCCTTATCCCCGGTTTTGGTATATATTTTCATTATTTTTTATTTTAGAATTTAATATTTGTATTGTTGCAACAAATTTAAAAAAATAAGAGTATATATTTTTCTCGCTTCATATTTAAAGATAAATCATGAAAATAATATTACTTCAAATAGGGAAAACAACCGAAAATTACTTGTTGGAAGGAATAAATAAATATACAAAAAGAATAAACCATTATTCTAATTTTGAAATTATTACGATCAATCCCGGAAAAACCAATAGCCAGAATAATATTCAACAAATAAAAAAACAAGATTCTGATTTATTAATATCTAAAATTGAGAACAATGACTTTGTTGTACTTTTAGATGAACAAGGAAAAGAACTTAGCTCTGTTAACTTTGCGGCTTACCTAGAAAATCATTTATTGAAGTCAACCAAACGCTTGGTGTTTGTCATTGGTGGGGCTTATGGCTTTAGTGATGAATTATATAAACGTGCCGACTATACATTGTCTTTATCTAAACTTACTTTCTCACATCAAATGGTTAGATTGTTCTTCGTAGAACAAATTTATCGTGCATTTACAATTATTAAGGGTGAGTCGTATCATCATTCCTGATGTTTAATACCTCAGCGTACACTTCATAATATTTTTTTACCCCATCATTAAGCGAAGCATAATGATGCGCAGCTTCAATTATTTTATTTTTTGGAGCAGGTAAAAAACTTAGCATATTGTCAATAGCTTCCCGGTATGCATTGGATGAAAAGTCACGAATGGCAAAACCTACTTTATTCTTGGTAATAATTTCTTCAACATCGCCCACAAAAGCATTACAAATTACCGGGATACCCATACCCAATATTTCGGCTAATTTGGTAGGGGAGGAGGCTTTCTTAGAAAAAGCCGGTTTTATAAAAAACATAGAGAAACTGCTCAATGCAATATAATATGGCATATCATTACGGTCGGCTTTTTTAAGTATTATGGAATTTTTATCAATATTAAATTTTTGTGCAGCCTTATAGGCAATTTCAGGATTATCGGTTGTTAGGATTAAAAACTTGCAATCTTTAATTTTTTTATTGGCAATACTGTAAAATTCCATCATTTCATCAATCATATACCACGTTCCCAATGAGCCTATGTATGAAATTACAAAATCATTCAGTGAAAGTCCAAGCTTTTCTCGGTATTGATTTAATTTTTCGGTGTTAATATTTTCAGTATTAAAATGATTAAAATCGGCACAACACGGAATTACCTGAATTTTTGGAGTAAAAAGATGTTCAAATTTCCAACTTAATATTTCATTTTTTGCATTATGGGTAAGGCTAATTATGTAATCGCTGTGAACGATAAATTGTTTTTCTTTTCTTTTAAAATAGTTATAAATACTTTTGAATAAAGGATTCCTTAAATCCCATATTTTACCATCCACGCGCTCATCTGCCCAGAACCCGCGCATGTCAAAAATAAATGGAATTTTATATTTTAACTTAAAACCTAATCCTACTAATGAGGTAATATAACTTCTACAATGGATTAATGAAACATCACGCTGTTTTACGATGCGTTTGACTTCTTTATTCATTACCCAAATATCGTATAGGGTTGAGAATACTGAAGGTTTTTGATGATACTTTAAGGGATGCCAATGTATGATTGAACCTTTAATGTAATTTTCTATGATAGATTTTTTTTCAATAAACCTGTTTTCTTTTTCAAAACTGATTAAATCTATAGCAAAATTAAAAGCTGATAAACCTTTTAGATACGGTAAAACCTGTGATTGACCCAATGGATCGGTCATTCCATCATAGGAAATATAGATGATATTATATTTTTTCATTGCAACAATGTTAAGCTATTTGTTTTACCTTTGAAAAAAAAATCAATCTAAAATATGCTATTAAGTTTTGCAGATTTTATTCTGTTACCCTTTTATCTTGCCATTATATATCTTATCGGGCAAAGCATAATGAGTAAAAACATTAATAGAAATCCAAGCTATAAATATTTTTTAAGCGGCTTATTTGTTAAAATTTTAGGAGGTATAGCATTAGCCCTTGTTTACACCCTTTATTATAAAGGGGGTGATACTATTGGGTATTATGAGAGTGCTTTGGTTTTAGAAAAATTACGTAAAATCAACTTTTGGAGGTATCTCGAAATTATGTCAAGCGATAAAAATTTAACCCTCCAAACTTATTCATATTTTACCTCAGCCACCGGTTGGCCCTTGTATTTTTTCGATCCTCAGGCTTTTACCATAGTTAGAATTACTAACATAGTTAACTTTTTTTGTTTTGATAGTTATCTAATTACCTCTGTCATATTTTCAGCCATTTCATTTAGTGGAGTATGGCGTTTGTTTTTATTATTTACGGAGTTATATCGTGAAAACACTAAGCAATTGGCTATTAGTATATTGTTTGTTCCTTCGGTTTTGTTTTGGGGGTCAGGAGTTTTAAAAGATAATGTTACACTTATGGCAGTGTGTTGGTTTACCTATTCTTTTTATAATGTTTTTATAAAACGTAATAATATTATAAGCAATACTTTCTACATGATTTTTTTTGCATGGCTTATAATTATCATTAAGCCCTATATTTTTATTGCTTTAGTTCCGGGGTCCTTAATTTGGTTTTCCTTTGATAGAATTAGAGTAATTACTAATCCTATAGTGAAATTTCTTATAACTCCGGTAATTTTTGCTGCTATTGGTATAATTGGATATTTTGGACTATCTTCTTTGTCCAGCAGTTTTGGCGATTATTCGTCATTAGATAAAATTGTGGATAAGGCTATTGTAACCCAGCAAGACCTTAAAAAGGACTATTATGAAGGAAACTCTTTTGATATTGGGGAATTTGATGGTTCTTTCGGGAGTTTAGTAAGAAAAGCTCCAATTGCTACTTTTGCCGGTTTATTTTACCCCCAGTTGTGGCAGTCTAGAAACATTGTGATGTTGGTTGCTGCTGTGGAAAACACTATAATTTTAATTGTTTTTATAGTTTTTTTATTTCGAGTGGGTTTCAAAGAAGCCTATAAACAGGTTAGAGGACAGCCCTTACTAATTTTTAGTTTGGTATTTGCTATTTCATTTGCGTTTTCGGTTGGTTTAAGCACAAGTAACTTTGGTGCTTTGGTACGTTATAAAATTCCTGCTGTACCTTTCTTTTTTAGCGCTATTCTAATTTTATATCAAAATAATAAGAAAAAAGTACCCTTGAAAGCTAATTGATATGACTACCGGAAATAAACTTTATACCTATCAGGATTAAGACATTGGATAAGTATTTGATTACTTATTGTGTTTCTAATATTATTCCTGAGTATGATAAGCTGTTTTATCCGTTTTATTCTAAATATTCTATTGTTAAATAGCTCAACCAGTAATATTACTAATTCTTACAGCACAATTGCCGGGCTTTAAACGGTTGAGAAGATGGCATAAACTCATTTATATGGAGTTTCGTGTTATAATATTTTATATGGTGCTATAAATGGAGTAATGGCTGAAATTCAAATAATAGTAGGATACTATTGCCAAAGGTTAATGCACAATTCAAAGCTATTTCCTATTCCTGAACCTTGTTCGCTATGATGTCTAAGCCATCTGAAAAAATAATGGTTAAAGCAGTTTAAGTACATTTTTTCAAAATTGATGCCTTCCGCAGGGGCATATTAAGTATCAACAAACATATTGTTGACTTTTAGAGATTTCTCATTGTATATTTATTGAAATGTACAACCTTATTAGCACTTATCTTGTCAGATTCAGAAGTTGGTGTAAGAGTTGTTCACAACAGAAAACCGCAGTGTTGTCCTCATCATAAATACAGCATGGCAGAATAGATGAAAATAGAAACTTTACTCAAATTGGAACGTTTGGTAAATAGAATAAAAGAAAAGCAAAAAACTATAAATAAATCTCCAAAAGTTGGATCCTTCAATTGCTTGTTGATTGAAACCTGTTAAGAATAATAGGTATTCATTCAAATAGGGAATTAATGGAATAATAATATCTTAGATAATTAATATTTTACGGAATAATCTATATGGTGGGAATGTAAAATCAATTGGAACGCCAACACTCATAAAAGGAATATCCCTACAAGAAAAAAATCCATAAGGTGCTATAACATGGAAGCCAAAAGAAATTAAATGAAAATTTATTTTGCCTTTAAATGATAAATTCTTTTCACTAAAACAGAGTCTTGATAATTTACTTTCATTTCGTTACCGTTATTCTGTATGATGTTATATACCCTGCGGGTTTTTGAGTTTGAGGGAAGCACTGCAAAATATGATAATGAGGCGTTGGTTGACCATTTTCCGTTGGTAGTAACCCCGTGTTCAACAATAGTACACGTAAAATCACTATTTAAGAGGATATGATCGTTTGCTTCGTTATCTTCCGGTTGGTTTACAGTACCAAACATTTCATAAGCAACAATTTTCCAATCTTTGCATAAAGCATTTTGAATTTTTGCATCAGCTGTTCCACTTTGTGCATAACAGAATGTACTAAAAATCATAGCTATAAGTAGAATATTAATTTTCATGTTATTGAATTGTGAAATGAATAATTATTTTAGCACTCAAATATAATATTAAAATGAGAAAACCAATTCATATTTTTACAAATATAATTTTTTTTATTTTTCTCAGCGTTGCATTTCATCCGCTAAAAGCACAAAAAATGTTTTACCCGGGCTATGTAGTTACAAATAATGGCGATACTGTACGAGGAAAAATACCTTATGATATTGGAAATAATAATAACTACCATATTGTTGATTTAAGAGACGATAAAGGATATTCTCATAAATTTAATGTGTGGCAAATAAAAATGTACAGTTTTAACAATGAAGAGTACTATACAAAGAAATGTGAGCGGGGAGAGACCATTCATAGGAAGGGATTAGTCTTTATGCATAAAGCTCAAGAAGGAAAAGTTACCTTGTATGAATATGAATATGTCAGAAAAATAGGAGCTGCCCGGAGTTATGAAGAAGGAGGCATTGCTTCAGAGGGGGACAAAGATTTTTATTACGAAACAAAAGAAGGCGAGTTGGTTTATTTTCCTCGATTAACTTATAAAAAAGTATTACGTGAGTTAGTATCGTCTTATGATGATTGTTTGAAAATAATGAGTGACAAGGATTTTGAATACAAGAAAATTCCCGAGGTTGTAAAATGTTATAATGAGCAAAATTAGGTGCTTTGTTCCTGAATATTTGCCTTGCTCTTCCACCTAAAAATGTTCAACACTTTAGTATTAAATTCTTCGGTGTTAAACATGGTGTACATCAATATCATGATAATCCCAAAGTCCACAATACCCATCATCCAAGCTATCATAACATGAAAAAACACTCCTGCAGCAATCATTATTTTTTTGGTTTTCTTTATCCAAACAAAAAATGGGAAAAGCATTTGAAACAATAATGTAAACCACGAAACCGATTTAATAATAAAAGTATTATCAATAAAAGCATTAGTAAATAAAGGCTGGGTGTACATTTCGTTATAAAGCACATAATAAAAGGCTGTTCCGTCAATCCAGGTTTGACCCTGCAATTTGTACCAACTTGCCACTAAATACAAGGTAACAATTTGAAGCCTGATAAGCAAAAAACCAAAATTACAAATAGCCAGTTTAATAGTGCGCCAATAAAAATTCTTGGTGTTGGCAGCATGTTCATCAATAAACAACAACATAAAAAATACCATTGTGAGCAAACTAAAGCCACCGTTTTGTAGGGGTGCTGTTTTATGGTATATATTCATAAGGAGAATGTAAATTACAACTAAACTAATTCGTTTTAATGGCAGAAAAAAGTAAGCTGCTATGAAGAATAAAATACCAATATTGAAGAATAAATAATATTGGCTAAAGGCATTGCCTTCCAATAAGTTCAGGGGTTTTAGAAAAATATTTGACGATTTGTAATAAGGAACCATATAATTATCAGGCCCCAAAAAATACTTGGCTATTGGAAGAAACTGTATAAAATATAAAAACAAAAATATTAATAAGCTGTTTTTAAATAAGGTAATAGTATTTACAGCCTTAAATTCTAAAGTGCTATGATCAACTAAGCGGTTAAAAATATGATTAATTTTTGCTTTTATCATGATTAGGGTAATAATTATCAATAACCGGCAAAGGAGGGAAGTTAATGGTTAGGGTAGTGGTTTTTATTTTATCAAGAGGTTGTGCATTATATTTTTCGGGGTAGTGAAAATTAATCTTAAACTGTAAGGAATCAAACTTCTGTTCTTTTTCTTGTTTAATAATCATATCTGAGAAGTAGCGCTGAGCCATTCTAAAACCATCATAATGATTCAAATAAGCGTATCTTAACGAGTCCAAATTCATTTTGGATGTACTATCCATATTCTGAAGGTAGTATTCGGTATAAATGTGTGCATCGTAGGCATGGCGTAACACATAATCGTAGAATTTAATTTGAAAACCAACCGGACTTAATCTGTTTTTGTTATATTGTTTTATCATATCGGCCTGCAAGTCCTGGTAAGCGGTCCATTCTCCCTTATCATTACGGTATCTTATTAAAAGTTTCTGGCTGTTAAAAGGGGGGTCGGGGGCAAAAACCTTGTTGTTTTGGTTTAAGAAAGGAAACATATATTTAAACACCCAAAATTTTATTCGGGTATTTTGCGTAACCTTATCAAAATTAAAGATAAAAGTGTTGGTAAGATGAAATACCAGGAAAAATGTAAAAAAAATAAATACTATTTTCCTGTAAATATTCATGATTGTATTTTTAATTAATGAATAATTTTATAAGGGCTAACGTAATAATAATTTGTGAACTTTACAAAAACATATACTTTGAAACTTTGGAAACAAATTAATTATTAAAAAGCTAAAATGGATATTAGATAGTGAAAAAAGAAAAAAGCACTGAATAATGCAGAGGAGCGAAAATAAAAAAGCCAAAGAATAAGTTCTTTGGCCAATAAAAGATTTTGAGAATTTAGTTATTACTTTTTTCGCTTTTATCTTCTATTCCTTTGGAGGCATCTTTAAATTCTTTAATGCCTTTTCCTAGGCCTTTCATAAGTTCAGGAATTTTCCTACCACCAACCATAAGTAAAATTACGGCTACAATAAGAATTATCTCACCTCCGCCTAACCCTCCTAAAAAACCTAATAATATTGTTGTAAGCATGATTGTATTTTTTGACAAATATAAATAAAAAAGATTGCTTGTAAAAATAAATATTAAATTACTGCCAAATAAATGTTATTTTACGTATAAAATGGGTTTGTTTTGCTCAAAATCGTATAAAGTTTTTCTTCTAAGTTCAAAGTATGCGTTCCAATAGTTTTTTAATGCCAAAATATAATCCTGTTTAGTTTGATTTTTATCAGTAATAGCCATATTTAAGTCAATTATTCCAATTTTACCTATCAAATAACGCTTTATGGTAATATCGTAGCGCTTTTGGGTTATGCTGTCGGCTTTAAGGGCTACTACCAGCTTTTGTCTATACATTTGCAGTTGTTTTACGGCTAAAATAACCTCTTGTTTAAAGTTTTGTTCAGCTTGTTCCATTTGCAAATTAATTAATTCCCGATTGGCAATAGCTGTTTGTATTTTTGCATTGGCACGCCCCCAGTCAACGATAGGAATATCTACCCCAAAACGTAATCGTTGTTGCTCAAGTGGTTTGGAATAAACATTGCTGATTACTGCCGAGCTTTGCGTTAACCCGTAAGAAGCATTCAAATTGAGATTAAACCTTTCACCACGTGCTTGTGCAACTTCCCTTTCGGCTTCAAGCCTTTGTCGTTTGTAGGATACTATTTGTTGTCGGTTATTCATTGCCGATTCAAGAGCTAAAACTTCATTTACCTCAAAATTGGGTAGTAGAGTAGGGCTTTCTAAAGTTAATTCTTCGTTACCGCTAAGTTTTAAGAAAGTTTTTAATTGTAATGTCCCCAACTCCACATCAAGTTTGGCTTGGGCTAAATTATTTTGGGCATTCATTACGCTTAATTCCATTTGTAACAACTCATTTTCGGCTATTTTACCCAAATTATAACGCCCTAATGAAATTTTATATAGCGTATCGTTGTTTGATAAATTCTTTTCCTGAATTTCTACCATATTTTGCGCCATTAATAAGTTAAAAAACAAGTTGGTAGCCGTAATTACAACATTTTCCATATCTTCGTTATAGGCTTTTTGCGCTTCTTCGTACTTTAGAGGTTCAATTTTTTTTCTCCATTTTAAATTATTGTAACCAAATATTGACTGATTAAATCCCAAAACAAAGGGACTTGACAAGTAACTTGTACTGTTTACCGTACCAAATAAATCCAAACGGTCAAGTGTGCTTCCAACATAAAATTGTCCACCGGTTAGACCAATATTTTGCATCATATTTAAATTTACTGATGATGTTGAGCTTTGGCGTAATCTATAAGCATAAGAACCATCATTTTGTGCTACGTTCTCATAAGAACGTGTAAATTCGGGTAGAGTACCGTTTAAACGTAATTGTGGTTTGTAATCAGATTTATAAGTTTTAAATATCCAGTATTTATTTCCATAAGTGGTTGCTGCAACTTTAGCTTGTGGCGATTGTTTTAATGCCAAATCAATAATCTCTTGTAACGATAAACTTTTACTGCTTTCTTGACCCAAAGCTGAAAGGCAATATATAAATGTAAACAGTATGGAGAATATATATTTATATTTACTCATATCGTAATGATTTTATGGGGTCTTGTTGTGCTGCGTTCTTTGCCGGTGTTATTCCAAATGCCAAACCTGTTAAGGCTGATACACCAAAGGAAATAACTATACTCCAAACAGAGATAATAGTTGGTATATGGGCAACAAAACTAACAATTTTACTTAAAATTATGCCTAATATAATACCTGCAATTCCACCTCCAATACTAATTAATATAGATTCAAAAACAAATTGCTGAACAATGTCCTTTTTAGTAGCACCTATTGAAAGTCTTATACCAATTTCTTTAATTCTTTCCAACACCGATGCCAGCATAATATTCATAATTCCTATACCGCCAACAAGCAACGAAATACCCGCTATTGCACCTAGTACAAAATTAAATATATCTTTGGTTCTTTGCTGTTGTTTTAGCAACAATATAGGTACTGTTATTTCAAAATCGGTAACTCCGTAATGTCTTCTT
This sequence comes from Bacteroidia bacterium, assembly GCA_020845635.1. GTDB lineage: Bacteria > Bacteroidota > Bacteroidia > UBA4408 > UBA4408 > CAIKXD01. Next base: position 4,359 of record JADLFI010000003.1, on the reverse strand, counting down.
TGCAGTAAACGACTAATTATTTCTGAGCTAGTTTCCAGTTTCTCTGAATTATTAAGTTGCACCACCAAGCGATCTATTTGATGTATTGAATTATTGTCATTGTTGCTGTCACTATTCTCATTATCTTCATCACTGTTTTCCTCTGAGTTGAGCATGCTCTTGGTAATTAATGAACGATTTTTGTAACGAATAAGTATAGTTTTTAATGGAGTATAAATATCCATATTGTAATCTCTGATGCCTAAATTTTGCATAGCATTTTTGCTGAATTTCTGCTCCTCAATAACGCCAATTACTTTTAACCATATTGTTCCACATTTAATATAAGAACCTATTGCTTCTTGTTTACTGAAAAACTTTGTTTTAACCCCTTTCCCAATGATACATACCGGTGCTCCGTTGCTTTCCTGATTTTCGTTAAACCTGAAACCTTCTTCGAAAGTAAAATTTGAAATATCAAAAAAATCGGTAGTTACTCCTATCAGTTTTCCACTTCGGGTTAAGCCATTGGCAACAAAACTTGTTTCGGTAATAACTTCGGGACTAATATGGCTGATATCGGGTATAATCTCTTGAATACTTTTTATATCTAATAAATTTAATCCGGGCGAAAATTTCTTTTTCTCCTCTTTCTTGTTTTCTTCTACTTTACTTTCTTTTTGTTGTGTAAGTGGGGTAATTACTATATTATTAACCCCTACCAATTTTATTTGTTCCAAAATTTCTTGCTTGGCACCACTCCCAATAGCCAACATGGCAATTACTGCCGCTACGCCAAAAATAATTCCTAAAGCAGTTAAAAATGATCTGAATTTATTGGCCTTTATAGCATCAAGGGCTATCTGAAAGTTAAATAGTGTGCGCTGGTTCATATGCTATTTCTTCTTGGACAAACGTTGAACAGACATACTTTCGGCTTCTTTGGGTAAGGACAAATAGATTATTTCGCCCTTATTTAAACCTTCTTTAACTATGGCGTTGTTCTCGTTAGTCTGTCCAACAATAATTTCTCTCTTGGCTATGCTCATTCCCTCTTTTACATATACATAACTTAAGGTATCACCGCTATTGTGTATAGATTCCAAGGGGATAATTAAAACCTGGTTTACTTTTCCTACCAATATTTTGTTTCCGGTAGTCATACTGGGGCGAAGCGAGGTGTCTTTTTCATTAACTTGTATGGTTACTTCAAAAACTTTAGCATCTGATTTTGGATTTTGCTCACCCACGTTAGCAACTGATGTTACTATGCCGGTTAGTTTCTTTTCAGGATAAGCATCTATACTAATATTTACTTTCTGATTTAATTTTATCTTCCTAATATCTACTTCATTTACATAGGTTTTACTAATCATAGTGGTTAAGTCAGGCAGTGTGGCCACGGTTGATTCCCAAGGACTAATAGTACTACCTACTCCTTTCTTTTTTCCGCTCCATTCACGTTGGTAAATAACCATTCCATCTTTAGGAGCTACTACTGTAAACTCTTTTAAAGTGTTATTAAGCAATTGCAATTTGTTGGAAGTTAAACTAAGCGAAGCTGAAACTTCTTGCATTTTGGCAGCTAATTGCTTTTCCTTAATACTGTAATTCTTTACAGCCTGGTTATAGGTTCTTTTACTTTTTTCTAAATCAAGTTGTGCTTGCCTTATTGTTGCAGGTGGCTCATAGGCCGATTGTTCAAGTATAATTTCTTTTTGCTGCATATCAAAACTCATATTCACCAAATCATCTCTCGATTGTCTTAATTGCAGAGTTGTATCTAACTTAGTTTGGGTATATTGACTTTGTATTTTATCTAATTCACTTTCAGCTTCTTTTATTTTATTGGAGATTTCGGTTTTATCAAGTGAGGCCACATAATCGCCTTCCTTAACATTAGTCCCTTCAGGTATAAGGTCAGATATTTTTATTTGCCATAACCCTAATTGCCGTACTGACGAAGGGCCTTGAATATCTACAGAATTCTTTGCTTCCAACTCACCGGTAGTAAATACGTTTATTTCAAAATCACCTTGTTTTACCTCTGTATAAACATCAGCATCATTATTAGATTTTCCTATAAATACATAATATATTAATATTATAAGTAATAAGCCTCCTATTCCAATAAGCCATTTGTTCTTTAACATACCTCAAAAATTAATTTTCTAAAAAAGCAGAAATAATTAAATTTATTGCTTTTATAATTACCTTTACACACAAAAATATATTTATTATTTTATCTTACCATGAATATCAAAATAACTTTTTGCAGTATTATTATGATTTTAGCAATTAATGGCAATTTATTAGCACAATCCGATAATTCTGACCACGTTCCCGGACAACTAATTGTACAACTTTTTGCAAATAATAATATTGATTCTCTAATAGTTTCATTTGATAAAAGGTACGAGTTAAAAGTAGAATCATGCTTATCAAAACCATTATCTATTTGGTTGCTCTCATTTAATAGTAATAATATTAACGAACAAAGCTTGTTACAAAAAATAAATGCCCACCGTTTAACTAAAGCCGTTCAGTTTAACCATTATGTTCAATCACGAATATTAGAACCTGACGATCCCTATTTTACCATGGGCAATCAGTGGGATATGCACAATATAGGTCAAAACAATGGGACTATCGATGCTGATATTGACGCTCCCGAAGCTTGGGAACTTTGTACAGGTGGGATTACCGCAGCCGGTGATACTGTGGTGGTTGCTGTTATTGATGGTGGTTTTGATTTAACCCATGATGATTTAAGGTTTTGGAGAAACGGAGCTGAGATTCCGAATAACGGATTAGATGATGACAACAACGGTTATATTGATGATTACTATGGATGGAATGCTTATACCAATAGTGCTAACATTACCTCAGACCAACATGGAACACATGTTTCGGGGACAGTAGCCGCTATTGGGAATAATAATAATGGGATTGCCGGCATAAACTGGAATGCTCAGGTAATGTGTGTTCAAGGCTCAAGCTCCAACGAATCGATAGTGGTAGAAGCCTACGCCTATGTTTTTCAACAAAGAAAGAGGTATAATCAAACACAAGGTGCTGAAGGTGCTTTTGTTGTTGCTACCAATTCATCTTTTGGTATTAATAATGGTAATCCTAATAATTTCCCTATTTGGTGCTCCATGTACGACTCATTGGGTGCAGTTGGGATATTAAGTGCGGGAGCCACTGCTAATGCCAATTTTAATATTGATGTTACAGGTGACATACCTACTGCTTGTGCCAGCGAGTATTTAATAACCGTTACTAATACCACCCGAAATGATGAAAAAAATACAGGGGCGGCCTATGGGCTAACAACTATTGATTTAGGTGCCCCGGGTACCAATGTATATAGCACCACTCCAAATTTTTCTTATGCAGGTTTAACAGGAACTTCTATGGCTACTCCTCATGTGGCAGGTGCAGTTGCTTCAATGATTTCATATGCTTGCCCATACTTCCTTCAATTATATAAGTCTCAACCCGATTCGGTGGCGCTCATCCTAAAGCAAATAATGATGAACAGAGTTGATTCTCTTACCGATTTAGAAAATATAACGGTATCGGGAGGAAGGCTTAACTTACATAAAAGTTTATTGGGAGTAGCAGCTTACTGCACTAATACGGGTTTTAACTCGACCAAATCAAGTAGTATGTTTCAATTAAATGTTCAGCCTGTTCCGTCCAATTCATATTTGGAATTGCAATATAGCTTACCACAATCCGAAAATGTGAGTATTAAGATATACGATATGTCGGGTAGATTGATTAGGAATTACTCTAAAAATACCATGCACCAAGGATTTCACAGTCATACCATTAATATTCAGGATATAGAGCAGGGGGTTTATTTTATTCAGGTTCAAGTAGCCGATAATTATAGTAATACCGCTAAGTTTATAAAAAAAGATTAGGAGTTTATAAATCCTGTTTTTATAGGAATCTCTGAATAGTGTATAATGCAAGTATTCGAGAAACATTTACTTTTTATTTATACCACCTAATATAATACCATTTAATATAAAATTCTTTATGATATTAGTTTCTATTGCTTTGAATAATGAATATAAAATATTATTCAGCATTACCTCCACAATACATCAGGTGGTGAAAAAACTAGTTATTTGATTTATTATTTCAAAAATTGAGTGGTAAAAAACTTTTACAAGCCCATAACTGCATTTATAAAAGAAGGTATTTTTTTAGGCCGCCATTTAAATGACCATAAAAATAAATTTTTAAAAATAGTTGATTGGTAAAGCAAGGGCGTCCTTCACTTTTACTGTTTTATTAATAAAAAATAATTTATCAAGTTCGAGTTTTTCAACAAAAGCATCAATAAAACTACTATTATTCCCCTCT
>JADLFI010000002.1 GCA_020845635.1 Bacteroidia bacterium | reverse complement strand
TGAAACAAGAGGTTTTGGCCAATTAGAGGTTTATTCTTCCAATTTAAGCGCAGGAACTTATTCATATTCTCTGGTTGCAGATGGTATAAGTATTGACACCAAGAAAATGGTAAACGTTAAATAAATTTTTCAACCAAAATACTTTTGTCTCTATAATTTTAGGTATAATGGACATTTTTAATGCTGTTTATTTCCACTGTTTTCGTTGAAATAAATAGTAAAAACACTACCGTTGTTGTTTACAATTTCAACTTTGTTGTTGTGTAATTCGTATGTTCTCATCTACCTAATTTTTTAAATGTATTTTCAAGGTCTTTGAATGATTTGTTTATGTCCTTGATTGCTTTTTTGTTTGTTCCGTTACTATCTTGAAGTTGTATTCCTTGTCCGCAAGTGCATTTAACCAATGCTTCATCGGCAACCTGTTTAATGGTAACAGAAATTGATCGCTTACATTCTGGACAGTCAATTTTTACTGATTGTTTACTTATATCTATCATAACTCAATGTTTATTATCCTTTGGTGGAAATGGGTCGTTTCCATAACTATTTTTATTTTGAATTTTACCATCCTTACCCAAAATGGTTAATTCCGATTGCTGATTTTTAGCAATCTCTTTTCCGATTTTCAAAGCATCTGCCTTGGTATCGGTTTTGGCGGTCAACTTGCTGTTTCCTTCGCCTTTTACGCCCCAACCACCTTGTGTTGGCACTACGTATTGATTTTTACCTTTTGCCATTGTTTACCTATTTAAAATTATCCGTTATTCTTGTTTTGTCTTCATTTTCCTTGTCGTTCTTATGATACAATTCAATGAATGTAATTTTTTGTTCATCAGGAAAGTGAGCATAAATTAATCTCAATCCTGAATTTACTCCTCTTCCTTTTAACGCCTTGCAAGCAATTTTTTTAACCTTGATGATACACGTTTCTAAACCCAAATTATCAATACGAAAACTAAACTGTGGTCGTTCATCGGGTGTAACTTCTAACACTCGTTTAACCACGTCTAAATCGTCATTTAGTGTTCTGTATTTTTTTAAAAGGTTCTTCAAATCCTTTTTAAATTCGGTTAATTCGTCAAAGGTCATTGTGCTTCAATTTCATCTCCATAGTTTCTTACAGAGAAAGGAGCATCTCTATAAAAAGCTAATTCATAATTTATTTCCTCTCCTTCTTTTGAAGCCAACCAAGGCATATCCTTATGAGAATAGTTGCTGATTGCAGCAGCAGACCAATCACTCATTTGTTCTATAACTCTGTCAATGATTTCTTTTTCACTTGCCCTTAGTTCTGTTAAATCAGCTTTTTCTAAAGGTAAATAACGAATTTGAGGATAGCCGTGATATTCGGTTTTTACTCTTTGCAACTGCCCTCTTTCAATCATTTGACTAATGATAGTATCTAATTTTTGTGGAACTGGCCCATAAGGCAATTTGCGATATTTAGCACCGGTTAAATGTTCTTCATACAATTCATAATAATTGAAGTCCGAGAAATAGAGCAACTTATAAAGAACTGTTTCACCAACATTTGGCTTTCCAGCACAGCGTTCAAGAATATACAATAAGACATTTTTAAATTTGCTTATTTGTAGTGTTGGCACAGAAATACGTTCTTCTTCTTTCATTGCCTTTTTTTCTTCTTTGCTTTCAACCTCTCGACTTGCCGAGAAATCCTTAGACATAAAATCGTCCAAAGAAAACTCTAAAATCAAGGACAATTTTTGTAGCTCAAGAATATCAACGCTTCTGTTTCCTAACTCAATTTGAGCCAAAGACGGTCGGGAAATTTTGACACTTTTAGCCAAATCTTCCTGAGACAACCCTTTCATTTTACGAAGTTCGGTTATCCTCTGACCTATTTGCTTTTGCGACAATTTTATGTTCATATCAATTTATGTTTCGCTGTTTAACGGGACAAAGATAAACATTGTTTCAATACAAAACAAATATTTGTTTCAAATTAAAACATTTACTACATTTGCCAAATGAAAAGCCAACGCAATTTGCAAGCACAATTAAAAACCGCACTAGCCGACACACGACCAAAGTTTTTAATAGAGCTTGCAAAGCCGATCCAAAAGAAAAATTGTTTTTAAAAAATTTCCAACGCTTCAAAAAAAATAAAACACCCGACACTCAAGCCAGACAAAAAAGCACTCGACAAATGACACAAACGGACGACATAAAAATGGTTGTAACCCACGACAGACAAGAACGCCAGCCTATAACATATAGGGATTAAACGAAGCTCTGCTTTGATTTAATCCTGTGTTGAATAAAGCTTCCGGAGCTCGATTAAACGGCTTTAGATGTATTTCAGTTTTTATTTGTATTTTTATTTCAAAAAAATAAACAGCTTGTGTTAATTACTACGAGTTTTTTTACAAGCTGCCGTTAGCAGAAACCCGCAGACTATTTAAAATTACGTTTCGAGCAAAAACAAACCAACTTTTCCACCGCGCTCCTCCGCAAATTTAGGCACTTCTGTATTTTGTCAATCGCAATCGGCAACCGCACAAAATACAAAAGAGCCAAAATTCACCAACCGCAAAGCAGCCCCAAAGCTAAGTTTGTATTTCGACACCTTGCGATGATTCAAATAGTTTTTATTAAAAATCTTATATTTTTTGTCGATAGAAAAAGTTACTTAATTGTTAAATTATTGAGTTTTATTTTTTATTGTCATAAATAATTTAAATTTAACCTTTAAAATTTTTCAAACATGAAAAACTACTTATTTATTATATGTTTAATTTTAGATGTATTTAATGTAAAAGCGCAGATTAATTTAGTGCCTAATCCAAGTTTTGAACAATTTGATACTTGTCCTGAATATATTGGCTTAACCAGGTATGCCTTAGGCTGGACAATGAATGTAAATTCAGCAGATTATTTTAATTCATGTGAAACAATTCCTCCTCTACAAGTTTCGACTCCTACAAATTCTTGGGGTTATCAAATTCCAAGAACTGGTAATGCTTACTTTGGGTTTTATAGCTATGGACAATATAATCCGCTTGCAATCGAATTCTTTGGAAGATCTTTGAGTTCTGCATTGGTAGCTGGTCAGAAATATTTTGTTTGTTTCTATGTTAGCTTGGCAAATGGAGACCCTCTTGTTAATCCAAGTATAATGTGCGGTACTAATAATATTGGGATGAAATTTTTTACATATTCTTTTCCAAGCCCTTTAATTTCAAATAATTTATATTTTGTAAATAATTACTCACAAATAAATTCAGTAAATTCTATTGTAGACACACTTAGCTGGACAAAAATATCAGGCTCGTTTATTGCCGATTCTGCATACACTCATTTTTTAATCGGTAGATTTTTTGATAATTCAAATGTAACATTTAGTTGCTTAGATTCCAATAATATTAATAATCGATGGTCTTACTATTATGTTGATGACATTTGTATTTCTACTGATAGTAACACATGCAATTTAATAACCCAATTAATAGATATAGAATCAATCCAACATTCATTGGCTGTAATTCCAAATCCATCTAATGGAAAAATTAAATTTGTTTTACCTGCCAATGGAAATTTTGAATTAAAGATTTGCAATCTCCAAGGTGGGCTAGTTTATCATCGTTTTATTAATGGTGTGAAGAAAGAAGAAGTTGATTTCAACTTTTCTGAGATTTCAGATGGTTTTTACACACTAACTTTACAAAACCATTCATATGTATTTCATCAAAAAATAATACTCACTAAAAATTAACTTAAATGAAAACAAACAAAAGATTGTATATTGCTCTAACAATATGCTTATTATCTAATACCCTATTTGCGCAAGAGGATACACTACTTTGGCACTCAACAGGTGATAGTATAAATTACACTTTCCGAAAAGTTGGAATTGGTTTGAATAACCCCACCGTTCCTTTGCATGTGAAAGGGCAGATTACTACTGATAGTTTAAGAGTTTTAGGCAAAATACATGTAGGCCCAAGCTCTTTGTGGTTGGGTGGAAACCCAGGTAGTGGCTCTGACGATATTACATCAACTAATTCTCTTATATCATTTGGCGGAGAACCTACTGTAACCACTTTTGATGATATACAAGTTACAATTGGCACACAAATACCTTTGCAAAAGTTACACATTAGTGATGTTAGTACAAATACTGTCAGAATGCAGTTTACCAACAGTGGCACAGGCACCACCTCAAGCGATGGTTTTCAGATTGGTATTTTAGGTGGAGGTAGCAATGGTCATGCAGTTTTTAACCAGCAAGAGAATTTACCCATGTTGTTTAACACCAATGCAACAGAACGCATGCGTATTTTGAGTGGAGGTAATGTTGGTATTAACACTACTACACCAAATAACAAATTAGAAATTACCCACGGCACAAGCGGCAATAGCGGTTTACGTTTTACTAACTTAACTAATAGCAGCAGTAGTATTACAAATACTACCGATAAAATATTAAGTGTGAATTCAAGCGGTGATGTAATATTGGTGGATGATAAGCAAGGGCCAGGTGGCGGTGGTGTAAACTATTGCACAGGCGTTCCCAATGATTTTTTAATGAAAAAAGATGCAGCTACAAATAATTTATGTGCCAGTGGCGTACGAATATTTGTCTTATCTTAAAATTGGTTTACACAAAAACGTGTAAAATGAACAAAAATATGTAAAGTCATTGCAGGACTAATAACACAATAAATCATCATTTAAAAGCCGAACAAGTATTTTACCGATTCCAAAAAGCATCACCTCATTTTCGAGGTTGAGGAAATATACCGAACAAGAAGACCTAATTTTACGGCAACAAATTCAGTAAATATTGCCAAGACATAAAAATTGGGAAATAAAACAACAGTAGGTTTTGAAACACTTCAATAAAAAGAAGAATTGCAGAACTTAAAATCAGTTAAAAGAAGCTGAACTAAAAGTAATTGCATTCACTACCATGGTGGGCATTGCAGAAAAGGAATTTAAAACCGAGCTATCACTTGTAAATGGCTACATGCAATGGTTTATTATGCGATAACATTCCTCTATACATACCTATTGAATTAAAAGGCATACTAATATTACCTTCTTTATCAATAGCAATTAGACCGCCTTCTCCGCCTATGTTTTTTAGTTTGGTATTGACCACCAAATGGCATGCTTGTTCTAAACTGAGTTGTTTATATTCCATTAAACAAAACACATCATAAGCCACAACTGATTTAATAAAATATTCGCCATGCCCGGTACACGAAACTGCACACTTTGCATTGTTGGCATAAGTTCCGGCACCAATAATAGGGCTATCGCCTACACGACCAAATTTTTTATTGGTCATACCTCCGGTAGAGGTTGCTGCCGCCAGATTTCCATTGGTGTCTAGAGCTACGGCTCCCACAGTGCCGAATTTTTTATCATTTGTTTTGTGGTAATGATCAAGCAAGATAATATCCTCGGCCAAGGCTTGATGAAGTTGTTGATAACGCTCTTCAGAGTAAAAGTAATCGTCAGGCATTATTTCGGTATTTATTAGTTTGGCAAAGTTCATAGCCCCTTCTCCGCAAAGCATAACATGCTCGGTTTTTTCCATCACTTTTCGAGCCAGTGAAACTGGGTTTTTAATATTCTTAACGCCTGCAACAGCACCTGCAGTAATACTTTTGCCACACATTATGGAAGCGTCCATCTCGTGCGTTTTGTCGTGGGTAAACACAGCCCCTCTACCTGCATTAAACAAAGGATTATCTTCAAGTACTTTAACGGCTGCCTCAACAGCATCAAGCGCTGAACCATTTTTTATTAAAATTTGCTCTCCTATTTGCAAAGCATCTTTTAATCCCTGTAAATAAGCTTGTTCTTTTTCGCGGGTCATGGATTCGGGAAGTATGGTTCCCGCACCCCCGTGTATGGCTAAACTATATTTCATGAAGGTTTTATCATTAAAGATTTAATAAATTGTTCTTTCAAAGATAAGGTATATTGGTAACCTATTTGAATAATTTCTTCCGCCTTACTTATTTGAAACAAGCCGTAATGAGCTAATTCAGGAGGCTCAATAAATACCTGGCAAAGTTCCTTTTTATTGATAACATCTTTATTGATGGCCATCAAAACACAACGTTCAACCAAATCTTTATATCCTAAATCATTCTCTAAATGAGCCAAGGGGTTTACATTGCAACCCACTATCTTGTATTTATTTTTATCAATTACTGTTACCGGAAAATTATCTGAAACACCTCCATCTACCATTAATAAATTATCGAGTACAACCGGTTTATATATTAGTGGCATGGCGCTTGAGGCCATTAATGCCGGAATAAGCGGTCCTTGTTTGATATAGACCGGAACCCCTCTTTTTATATCCGTTGTGGAAATAACCAGTGGGATTGATAAGTCCTCAAACTTTATGTTGCCTAAATATTTGGTTAGATTGTTTTTTATGGATTTAGGTTTAAACAAACCTAAGTGACTAGGGTTAAAGGTTTTTAAACTGATTATATCTGTTTTTTGAGCTATATGGCTAATTTCTTCAGCGGAGTATCCTTTGGCAATAAGTGCCCCGACAATAGCTCCCGCACTTGTACCGGCAATAAATTTGGGTGTAATATTAAACTCGCAAAGAGCCTTATAAATTCCAATATGGGATAAACCCCTAGCAGCACCGCCCGAAAGAACCAATGCCACCTCAACATCTTTTGACATCAGTTTGAAGAAATACCTATTTTACTATACATTAAGCATTACCGGCATTACAAGCATAAGAACATCTTCATTGGTGTTCTCATTGTTTACAGGTACTAAAATACCGGCACGATTCGGCTGACTTAATTCAAGACAAACTTGCTCAGTGTCTAGGTTAACCAACATTTCCTGTAAAAATCTGGAGTTAAAACCTATTTCCATATCTTCACCGTGGTATTCGCAGGTTAAGCGTTCAGAAGCAGCATTGTTAAAATCATAATCTTCGGCAGAAACGTTCAGTTCGCTGCCTGCTATTTTTAATCTTACTTGATGTGTAGTTTTATTTGAGTAGATTGCTGCTGTTCTTACTGTTCTCAAGAAGGACATACGGTCAATAACAAGTTTGTTAGGGTTATCTTTAGGAATTACAGCTTCGTAGTTCGGATACTTTGCGTCAATTAGCTTACAAGTTAATGAAAAATTCTCGAAACCAAAGAAAATATATTGTTTGTCGAACTTAATTTTTGTGGTTTCGTCAACTGCTTGCGCTATATTTTTTAAGAAATTTAATGGCTTTTTAGGTAAAATAAAAGAGGATTCAACAGGCGAATTTAAACCATTTCTGCGGTATCTTACCAGTTTATGAGCATCAGTAGCCACAAAAGTAATATTATCTTTAGAGATTTGACAAAACACGCCACTCATTGCAGGGCGCAAATCATCATTGCCGGTAGCAAATATGGTTTTATTAATACTTACGGATAAAAGCTCTGATGGCACTTCCATAAGATTTGGGTTTTCAATGGTTGGAGTTTCGGGATATTCATTTCCGTTAAAACCTGCTAATTTAAATTTACCTGTACCGCTCGATATTTCAACAGCAAAAGTTTGGTTGTCAATTAAAAATGAAAGAGGCATTTCAGCAAGTTCTTTTAAGGTATCTATTAATATACGGGCCGGAATTGCAACTTTGCCTTTTTCTTCAGCTTTTACGGGAACTTTAGTAGTTAATGTGGTTTCCAAATCAGATGCTGTAATAGACATTTCATTTGTATCTATATCAAACAAAAAATTAGAAAGTATAGGTAAAGTAACATTGTTAGCAATTACTCCGCTAATACTTTGAAGTTGCTTTAATAAAGTGGTGCTGGAAACTATAAATTTCATGTTTACGTATTATAATATTATAAAGGGCAAAAATAAATTAAAGATTGGCTTTTTGTGCTTAAAAATTGTTTATTTATAATTACTTTTTAACAAACTTATTGATTTTTGGAGCAAAATTATCTACCGAAACTAAAATGTTATCAAAAGTATGGGTTTGAAGCGAAATAAGCTCTTTCTTATTATCGTTCATCATGGCATAAATGCGATCAGGGTCGTATTCCATTAAATTTCCAACTATATCATAGGTTTCAACCATCATTTTCTTAGGAAAGCATTTTAAAACAAAGCTTTTATGATCAAGAGTTGTAAGGGTAAAAATATATTTAGGGTTTGAGCTTAAAATTGAATCCTTTCTTTCAGGCTCAATATCGGTAACATAACCCTCGCAGTGAACAGTGTAGAACTGGGTTAAATACTCACGTGTGCTTAAAGTGTCAAAAAGAGGAATTTGTTCTCCCTTATAATCGAGCAAACTGATAACATTGTTATTTTGTAACAATTCCCACGATGTATTAGGATGTTCATTGTTCTCCATTTTTATACTTTTTATATCATTTGATTTAATTTTATACATAGCCGTTGAGCGCCATAATTCGGGTATAGCATAATAACGTGTATATAAATACCCTTCAAATCCCGGAATATACATAATAAAAGGTGCAGATGAGCCTTCAATTATCATATAAGTACCCATAAAATCATCGGTAGCACCTCCCACATAGTAGGTTTTTACTTTTTTCTGATGTTGGTATATTTCAACTTTAGTTGATTTTACCGATAAACTTTTTACAACATGATTAAATGAAGCACGCCCTACCGGTGCTTTAACTTGTATTTGCTTAATAGTTTCAAGCAAAGTTCTAACTACATCCGGCTTTGCCTCATAGCTGTTGTTAACCATCCACAGACCGGTGGGTTTGCGCTCTAGCAATAATTGGTGTCCGTCTTTATCTGATAAAAATATTTTATCAATAGCGGCTGTATCTTTAACTGCAAAGTCAGAGAGTTCTTCTTTTAGCGTATTTTTTTGGTATTTAGTAACCAAAAAAACCGCCACCACAGCCAAAACTGACATGGTTAAAATAGATAAAATATTTTTGGTGCTTTTTTTCATAATACGGGTGTAATAAAATGATTTTAATTATCGGGCAAATTTTCTTTTACGCAGCAGTCCGGCTATAAAACCATATAAAATTATTATAAATACGGGTGATAAAATATTTATCAATTGCCACTTCAGTTTATTCTCTTTGATAAGCGTTTTGTCCAATAGTCGAATTTGTATATCACGGGTTCTTACTTCAATTAACCCCGAATCGTCAAGCAAATAATTCATACAGTTCATTATAAAATTCTTATTCCCGAATTGTTGCTGTGTATAGCGGTCGTAACCTAGGGGATAAACCTTTCCGGTATTGCCTTGAACTTGATTTCTTATTACATCTCCATCAGATACAATTATCATAGCGGTTGGCACCCCCTCGGTTTTAAATGCAAAAGAATCAGATTGGGCCAACTCGGGGGTTAAACGGTTTTTAAATACCGACTCAAATTTACCTTCTAAGAGTATGGCTAATGGAATGTTAGAACGGTTAAATTCTTTGGGGTTAGGTTCTTTCTTTAAAATACCCAAATCAATTCTTGCAGGTGTGTTAATGGTGCGTGAGTACTGAGAACCGGCAAGTAAAACGGTTTTTTTGATACCATGAGTTTTTATCGTATCTATACTACTGGCAAACTCAAAGCGAACCGCATTCAGATTTTTAACTATGGGGTGGTTGCCGTATGGAAAAGCAATAGGAAAATACACCCAAGGGTAAAACTTATATTGCGGTTTATTACCTTGATACCCTGCTATAACCGGAATAGGAGCTGATTGAACATCTAAAACTAAATTGGTATTTATTCTAACTCCGTACTTAAATAAAATATCTTCTAAGTTTAGTTCATTGGCAATGCCCATGGTTACATTATTACTTGTTAAACTGTCCATACTGGCAAATACAGGATCAATCAGCCATAGCATACGTCCCCCTTTCATTACAAACTGATCAATGATGAACTTATCTTTTTCATTAAAGGCGCTGTCGGGCTTGGCTATAATTGCCGCTTTATATCCGCGCAGCGCAAAAAGCCTACCGCTTAAACTAACACGTTCAACCGTGTAATATTCACTCAGCGCCTGAGTAATATCTTCCATTTTTTTTTCGCTTAGTTCGCCCTGCCCGGTAATAATTGCTATTTTATCTTTTGTTTTAGTAGTTAATTTAAGTAGGGTACTGGCTAGTTCGTACTCTAAATTTTCAATAGATGCATTTAAAGTTTCTTCTTCGCCTGTTGCTATTTGTGTAGTTAACAATTGTAGAGGTAATGTTTTATCGTGATAGCTTACTAAGGCTCCCGGAAAAATAATTTGATTTTGTTCTCCGTTCTCGGTTTTTACTTGTATGGATGTTGGTAATATTCCGGCTTTGTAAAGTTGTTCGTACACTTCAGAGTTTTTACGTACATCATCATATTGCGAAGGATTAATAAAAGTATATTGAATATTATCACCGGCATAAGCACGAAATTCATCAAGCATCTCTTTGGTTTCGTTTCTTAATTTCTTAAAGCCTGAAGGGAAATTTCCTTCCAAGTAAATTTTAAAATACACCACATCATCTAATTCTTTCAATAATTTTTTAGTGGCGGGTGAAAGGGTGTATCTTTTTTCAGCCGTGAGGTCAAAACGATGAAATACGTAGTTTCCTATAATATTGAGTAAAACAACTATGGCAATACCCGTAAAAAGCTGTACGAAACTATTTATTTTATTTTTGCTCTTCATAAATCACTCTTTCTGTTATTACCATTTTCTGCTTTCAAGCGATGTCCTTGTCATTAAAATAAATATGGCCGAAACTCCTATAAAATATATTACATCGCGAGTGTCAATTACTCCGCGACTCATACTTAAATAATGTTGACTAATTCCCAAATCTGCAATAATATTATCAATGCCGCTAAAAAGCTGTAGGTTGCTAAACGAATCAAAACCCTGATAAGCTATAAAACATAGGAAAATAGAAATGATAAAAGCAATAACTTGATTGTCGGTAATGCTTGATGCAAACAAACCTATAGCCACGAATGACGAAGCCAGAAAAATAATTCCTATATACGAACCATTAGTAGCACCAATATCGATATTACCCGTTGGAGAACCTAAACGATATATGGCAAAATAATAAATAAGAGTTGGGATAATACTAAAAATTACCAAAACAATACCTGCAAAATATTTGGCTAAGACAATCTGCAAATCACTCAACGGACGTGTCAGCAATAGTTCTATGGTCCCCGATTTTTTTTCTTCGGCAAAGCTACGCATGGTAATGGCAGGGATTAAAAATAAATACACCCAGGGAGCTATCATAAATAGGCCGTCAAGCGATGAATAACCATTGTCGAGCACATTAAAATCGCCAGGAAATACCCATAAAAACAAACTTACTACCAACAAAAAAGTAACA
Organism: Bacteroidia bacterium; assembly: GCA_020845635.1. GTDB lineage: Bacteria > Bacteroidota > Bacteroidia > UBA4408 > UBA4408 > CAIKXD01. The sequence goes on along the minus strand of JADLFI010000002.1, from coordinate 15,612 downwards.
ATAACTACATAGCCCAATATGGAACTTAAAAAACTATTGATTTCTTTTTTTAGTAACGAGTACATAGGTTTGTATAATTATGTTTATCGAGATGCAAATAACGAAAATAATAAGTCTTTATGGCTTCTGAATTAAAAAATGTTAAGTAGATGATGGCTTTATTGATTCCTTTTTGCATACCCTAACAATTCTTTGGCATTACTTATAGCGGCATCGCTCATTTTCTCACTGCTTAGCATTTTTGCAATTTCGTGCAAGCGCTCTTTTTCATTAAGAATTTTTATATATGAAGTAGTACTATTACCCGTATTCTCCTTGTACACATACCAATGTTGATTGCCTTTGCTGGCTATTTGCGGAAGGTGTGTAATGCTAATTACCTGCATATTCTGAGCCATCTCTTTCATAATATTTCCCATTTTAGCTGCTACATCGCCCGAAATCCCGGTATCTATCTCATCAAATACAATTGAAGGGAGTGTTTTTACCGAGGCAATAATTGATTTAATTGCCAGCATAATTCTTGATAGTTCACCACCGGATGCCACTTTTTGCATAGGAGCAGGAGCTACCCCTTTATTGGCACTAAACAAAAATTCAATATCATCAATTCCTTTGCTGTTAAATTGTTCGAGATGATGATGCTGTACACTAAATTTAGCATTTGGCATACCTAGCAAATGTAAAATAGTGGCGATTGATTTTTCAAACTCCGGAATCTTAGCCTTACGTTGTTTGCTGATTAAAGCAGCTTTCTTAAATAGCTCTTTTTCTTGATTGTTGAGTTCATTTTCAATACTTTTAATTTTATCGGAAATATGGTCAATATCAAAAATTTTAGAGGATAGCTCATTTTTTAATTTTAGTAAATCAGCAGAGTTAGTAAGCCCATGCTTGCGCATTAGCCTTTCGGTATCAGCTATGCGTTGGTTTAAAAAGCTTAACCTTTTAGGGTCAAAATTTACTTTTTCCAAATGAGTTTCAACCTCGCCCGAAATATCTTTTATTTCTATAACACTGCTTTGCAGCCTGTTTAACATTTCTTCGTATTGCTTGTTGTACCTTGCAATGCCACTAATGGCAGTTTTAATTTCATTGAGGTTTTGCAACAAATTGTTTTCTGATTCTGAAAATAAGAAAGCAGCTTTTTGGAGATTTGTTTTTATTTCTTCGGAATGGGCTAAAACCGAAAGTTCTGATTTTAATTCTTCATATTCATTCTCTCTGAGGTTTAATTCCTCTATTTCGTTGAGTTGAAACGTAAAGTAATCAAAGTTATTTCTTTGTTGAAGCTCATTTTCACGAATCTCTTTCAGCTCGGATTGAAGCTTCTTATAATGATTAAAATGCATGGTATAGTCTTGCAAAATGCTGTTGCTTTTAGCAATCCAGTCTAGCGTATTGAGCTGACTTTCTTTGGCATTAATCTCAAGTGATTGATGTTGGGAATGAATGTCTATTAAATGCTGTGACAACTCTTTAAGCAGCGATAGGTTAACCGGTGTGTCGTTAACAAAAGCCCTTGATTTACCATTAGTGCCAATCTCGCGCCTTACAATTGATACTGTTTGATAATCCAAATCGTTTAACTCAAAAAATGACTGAAGGTTTAATTGATTTAAATCAAACTCGGCTTCTACTATACATTTTTCCTGTTTGTTGAAAAGGACTCCTATATCGGCACGTTGGCCGGCAATCAAATTCAATGCGCCTAACAATATAGATTTTCCGGCACCTGTTTCTCCTGTAATTACAGTAAAACCTTTTTCAAGCTTAACCTGCAGCTCATTAATAAGAGCATAATTTTTTATGTACAGCGAAATAATCATTCATCAACAAATTTGTGTCAAAGGTAACATCTAATAAGCATATAAAATAATAGCTTTATAAATAATTAATAAATACCATATCACAGCATTTATTTAGGATAATTTGTGTTCAGAATTTTTCAACAAACATCAGAATGATGCGAAATAGTATTTCAAGTAAATGCTTGTTTCATCAGGTTCAATTTGTGTTATTATTTGGGATAAATATTATTTACAAATATTTAGGAGGTACACTACTTTATTATACCAAATTTAGATGAAATAATACCTAATTTTGTTTATTATTGTACTTTTACCCAATTATGATTTTTTCAGTTTATAAAAGAATACTTTTTATTTTTATTATCGTGGTTAGCATCGTTAGCGCATGTAATCCACCGTCTAAACTATCAAACCGTAATTTGTCATATTCGTACAAACGTAATTTGAATATACTGCATCCGCAGTTTTTAATTCAGCACTCTGATTCAAATAACTCACTTCTTCATTTCTCATTGTTTACCTCAGAGTTGTTATATGTAAAACAGGGAGAAAGTAAATTTTTTACCGCAAATGTTTTGGTATCCTATAGGTTACTACCCTCTTATGATTCAAAACAAGTAATAGACACCGGCTCAGTGGTTATTATCGATAAGTTTGATGCCGAAAGTAATGCTTTGCTGAATAGTAAAATTTCATTTAAGGCAAAATATCCCAATAATTATGTAATAGAGGTGGTAGTTACCGATATAAATAGAAATATAAGCTCAAAAACTATTCTTAATGTTTATAAAAACGACAGCCAATCGGCCCAATATTTTTTATTGTGCGATACTGTTTATAAGCAACCCTTATTCCGGAATGTGTTGAAGAAAGATGAATATGCTTATTTAACTTTTAAAGGTATGATTCCTGATAAACATATCAATAAGATTTATGTAAGATATTATAATCGCCAATTTCCTTTTCCACCGCCACCTTATAGCCAGTACACTCCCAAGCCTTTTGATTATAAGGCCGATAGTTTATTTGTTGTTCCATTGGATAGCAATTTTTCAGCTAAAATTAATTTAAAGGGTTTAGGCTTTTATCATTTTCAGATTGATACCACTGTTAAATCGGGTTTCACTGTTTATAGGTTTGAGGAAGATTTTCCGTACATCAATAGTGCCTCACAATTAATTCCGCCTGTTAGATATATTTCTACCCAGCAGGAGTTTGACGAGTTAAAGAGTGCATCTAATCCCAAATTGGCAGTAGATTTGTTCTGGGAAAAAAATGGAACCAATCGAGAGCGCTCCCGTGCTTTATTAAAAGCTTATTACAATCGTGTGCAGGAAAGTAATCAGTACTTTACATCATACTGTGAAGGTTGGAAAACCGACCGAGGTATAATTTATACCATTTTCGGCCAACCTAATACCTTGTACAAGCAAGAAAATACTGAAATATGGGTTTATGGTGAGGAAGCAAGTTATAAATCATTATCATTTGTGTTTGTTAAAGTAATTAATCCATTTTCGGAAAACGATTATCAGCTAAATCGTATGGATTTATATAGGGACGAATGGAATCGTGCAGTAGATTCGTGGCGAACCGGAAGGGCATATAATGAACGTTAATTTATAGAAAACTTGAATACAAAAAAGAATAACGATACTGATACCGATTTGTTGATTTACGGCACTCGCCCCATAATTGAGGCCATACAGTCAGGCAAAGAAATTCAAAAACTATTTATTCAAGATGGTTTTAAAAGTGATTTGATTAAAGAACTTATTCAGTTAGCCAAAACTCATAAAGTTTATTATCAGTTTGTGCCTGTTGAAAAACTTAATCGGTTAACAAAACAAAATCATCAGGGGGTTGTGGCTTTTTTATCGGAAATTTCTTTTGCACCTATCGAAAGTATTTTAGCATCTATATACGACAAAGGGGAAGTGCCTCTTTTACTAATGTTAGATAAGGTTACCGATGTTAGGAATTTTGGAGCCATAGCCCGTACGGCCGAGTGCTGTGGGGTTAATGCCATTATTATTCCTGTTCGGGGTTCGGCACCGGTTAATGCCGATGCCATTAAAACTTCGGCAGGCGCATTGCATAAAATACCGGTATGCCGGAGTATGAATTTGAAAGAAACTATTCAAGAATTAAAAGCAGCCGGAATTCAGGTTGTGGCTTGTACTGAAAAAGCCCAACAGAACTATACTTCCATAAACATGGAGGTGCCTGTATGTATCATTATGGGAAGTGAAGAAGAAGGAATATCGCCTGAATATTTAAAAATGGCCGATCATAAAGTTAAACTTCCCATGAAAGGTAATATTGCCTCACTAAATGTTTCAGTGGCCTGTGGAGTTATTCTGTATGAAGTAATCAGGCAAAGGAATTAACCTATTGTTGTTGCCGGTATTGCATTTAATTTTACCGTCCGGTACCTGTTTTAAGAAATACTTATTACATCATTTAATCAGCAGTATATTTACAATAGCGAGCTTAGGCTTAGGATAGCAATTTATGTCTATAAAAATTAGATTATTAACATAGAAAACTTCTACTTTGATTATATTTCCTCCCTTTCAATCATTCCAATAATGTCTTCTATAACCTTGTCTTCACCATCCTTGTCGTATTTTACTTTCATGTTAAGTTTGTCATCATAAATAACGGCAAACGACTGCCAAAAAAAGGCCGAAATGTTACCACGATATTCTTTAACCAGTTGATAAGAAGAGTTACCTGTTTCTCGATCAATTAACTTCATGAGGATACGCCCTTGGTTTACGGTCAAATTTTCTAAATCTTTCTTAAATTCAATTTTTAAGTTCTTTTCGGCCTCCTTCATCAGTTTCTTCTTCTCTCGTTTCGATTTATCATTTACTAAATCATGATATTCTTGAATGCGCTTAGCGGCAATTTTGGCATAGGGATAGGCTTTTTTGACATCTCGCACCAGTCTGCGATATTTTCTTTCTTCCTCCAAGTCATTAAATATTCTTATACCGGTAATTACAACAGGTTTTAAATCAACTACCGGAATGGTATCACCCTCAAAAACTGTAGCACGATATTTTTTTTCGAGTTGAATAGGAGGGGAGGCAGTCTCTCCTAAAAGCTCGTTCTGTGCCATTAAAACAGGGCAAAACAACAAATATGATATTATTAAAAATAAATATCTCATATTATTACTATTTCAATAAATATGCCATAATTTTTTATGTCGCAATAGTTCATATTAACGACTAAATTAAACATAAAAATATTTTATAGCTTTCTTATAAACTCATATCAATATAATAAAAACCATCTTCTTCATATACTTCACTGCGCACTATAAAACCCTGTTTAATATAAAAGTTTGCCAAATAATCTAAAGCCCTGATTACAATAGGGCATGATGGGTTTTCTGCTTTTACATATTCAATGCATCTGCCAACCAGGTTGCTTCCAATACCTTTATTTCTGTACGTTTTATTAACCACCACACGCCCAATCTCCGAAACATTTTTATACCGTGCCCCTTTAGGAATATAGCGTAAACAAGCAATTAACTGTTTTTGCTCAGGGTTATATATCATTAAATGAAAACTTTGTTTGTCAAACTCATCAATATCATGGTAGGCGCAACATTGTTCTACTACAAATATTTGCTGTCTGAGTAGAAATATATCATAAAGCTCGTTGACACTTAACTCATTAAAATGTTTGAAACAATAGCTGAACAAATCAATAATACTATTTATAGTTGATACCTAAATTGTAAAAAATAAACGACCATATATCGGCAGCTTCATCAATTTGTTTTGATGTAGGTTTACCTGCACCATGACCGGCATTCATATCTACACGTATTAAAACCGGGTTATTTCCTTTTTGATTTTTTTGAAGTGTAGCTATAAATTTGAATGAATGTGCCGGAACTACTCGGTCATCATGGTCACCCGTGGTAACTAGAGTAGCCGGATATGAGGTCGGCTTAATATTATGCAAAGGTGAGTATTTTATTAAACACTCGTATTCTTCTTTGTTTTCACTGGTTCCGTAATCTGTTGCCCAAGCCCATCCAATAGTAAATTTATGATAGCGAAGCATATCTAAAACTCCTACCGTTGGTATGGCCACCTTAAATAAATCCGGTCTTTGAGTCATTACGGCACCTATCAGCAAACCTCCGTTGCTACGCCCATTTATGGCTAATTTATCTTTGTTGGTATATTTCTCTTTAATCAGATACTCGGCCGCTGCAATAAAATCGTCAAAAACATTTTGTTTACTGCATTTAGTTCCTGCTTTGTGCCATTCTTCGCCATACTCGCCTCCACCGCGTATGCCCGGAACTGCATAAATTCCACCTTGTTCTAAAAATACAGCTACATCTATTCTGAATCCCGGGGAATAATAACTGTTAAAACCCCCATAGCCAAAGATAAAGCAAGGATTATTGCCGTTTAGCTCCAGCCCTTTTTTATGGGTCAAGAACATAGGTATTTTTGTGCCATCTTTACTGGTGTAAAAAACTTGTTTGCTTTCGTATTTATCTGAATCAAAGTTGATTTTTGGTTTGAAAATTTCTTTTAATTTCTTTGTTTGCAGATTGTATTGATAAATAGAAGCCGGTGCCGTAAAAGTATTATACGAAAAAAACATTAAGCTATCATCTTTATCAGCCGAAAGGTTACCAACTTTGCATAATCCGGGAAGTTCTATATCGTAATCAAACTGCCCGCTACCGTTAAATATTTTTAGTTTTGATTGCACGTCTTTCAAATACAAGGCAATGAATTTACCATTACCAAAGCTCAGCTCTTCAAGTAAATCGGTGCTTTCAGGAATAAATGTTTGCCAATCTTGTTTTTGATAATGATTCAGATCTACTTTTATTATTTGATATTTTGGAGCCTTGTAATCGGTTATAAAATATAAATTATGCTTATCGTTATGCACTAATCCATAGTTATTATCAAAATTATCTGACAATACTTTAAAAGTATTTGAATCATTGCTTAAATCTTTAACCATTACGGTATTTCCACTAGTACTTTCAGAACCGTAAATCAATAAGTATTTTGCATCTTCAGTAACACTTGCATAAAAATTTCTTAAAGGGTGTTCTTTATCTTCATAAATCAATTGGTCGTTACTTTGACTCTCGCCAAGTTTATGATAATATATTTTATGAAACTCATTAATACTGCTCAGCTCACTTTTACCTTTTGGAAATTCATAAGCGCTGTAATAAAACCCATTTCCATACCAGGCAATATCACTAAACTTTATCCATTTCAATACCTCCGGAAGTTTCTTTTTGGAAACAATTTCCATAATATGTATTTCACTCCAATCGCTGCCTGCTTTACTGGTGGAATAGGCTAAATATTTTCCGTCTTTACTTATTTTTATGGCTCCCAATGATATCAATCCTTCTGCCGATAGTGTGTTGGGGTCAAGCAATACTTCGGCAGTTCCGTTCAAGCCTTTTTTATAGTAAAGTACACTTTGGTTTTGAATACCATTATTTTTATAGAAAAAATAATATTCTCCTTTCTTAAAATAGGGAGTAGCACGTTCTGTATTCCAAATTTGCGTGAGACGTTCCTTAATTTTATTTCTGTAGGGTATTTGCTCCAAGTATTTGTAAGTTACATCATTTTCGGCTTTTACCCATGCTTCGGTTTGAGCCGATCGGTCATCCTCTAACCATCTGTATGGATCTTTTATGGTTTGTCCGAAGTAATCATCACTTACATCAACTATTGGAGTTTCAGGATAAGTTATGGTATTCATTTTATTTTGAGCCATACTAAAATTTGAAAAGGTAATAAAGGCTAATGTTAAATTGTTTAACTTTGAGTATATTTTCATACTAAATAGTATTGATTTTCATTACAATATTAATCTAAAAATAATATTATGAAAAAGAATTATCTTATTTTTATTATAGCTTTATTGCTTAATACTTTATTCAATTCAGGAATTTATGCGCAAGTGCCTCAAATTATGTGGTGGTTTGATACCAACGATTCGTCTTTTGGTATGAGTGCTTTAGATGATATTGATAATGATGGTAAGCCAGAAATTGTTTTTGGATGCTATAGAAATGATAGTTCGGTTTATGCCCTGAATGCTGAGAATGGTAGTTTATTGTGGAAGTACAATACCTCCATAGGTTTAGATGGTTGCAATGATGTAGCACCTGTAATTTATGATGTTGATGGCGACAGAACTATGGAAGTTTTTGTTCCCGCTTCCTGTACACCGCGTACTTATTGTTTTAACGGACTTACGGGAAATCCATTGTGGCAGGCCAGTACTCGAGGAAGTGACTCACCCCCTGTGGTAGTTGATTTGAATAATGATGGAAGGATGGAAATTATGCACGGTCAATTTGGAGGCTATGTTATTAACCTTGATGCTCAAACAGGCAGTATAAATTGGGAAATATTGGTTGATTCTGACTCATGGGTACAAACCGCACCTACTATTGTTGACTTGGATGGTAATGATACCTTAGATTTTGTGGTAGCCACATGGGGGTTTAATAACAATAGTGCTTTTTATGCCTATAACGGCTCAAATCAGCAGCTCATGTGGACTGTACCTATGAACGATTATGTGTATCATGGAACTGCTGTGGCCGATTTAGATAATGATGGTAAACCCGAATTGGTGGTGGGTGATTATTCAGGAAGATTACATGTGCTTAATGCAGAGAACGGGACATATTACTGGGATTATTATGGAACCGGTTATATTGGGGCGCCTGCCGCAATAGCCGATATAAATGGCGATGGTCAATGTGATGTTGTTTTATGTAGTGGTTCACAGGTGGTGGCACTAAATAAAGCAGGTACTTTAATTTGGCAATATCAAATACCTAACTATGGTCAGGCTTTTAGAGGTGTTGCTTTAGCTGATATAACAGATGACGGTATTCCTGAGATTATTTTTGGTACAAGCACCGGTAAAGTATATGCTTTAAAAGGCGTTAATGGAAGTTTACTATGGGATATTGATTTAAAAGCGCATATTGGAAAACCATTTGAAATTGACCACGCCCCGGTTATTGCTGATTTTGATGGAAATGATACCCTTGATTTATTTATTGTAGGCGGACATACCGATTATCCTAACTTTCAGGATAACTACGGCAGAGGTTATGCCATAAAAGTAGGAAAAGGAAAAGGGCCTGATTGGAAAATGTTTCAACGTGATTATTACAGAACATCAAGCCATTGTTATCCAGGAATAATACATGATGCTGTTATTAATCAGATGCAGGAAAATGATATAATCTTATACCCTAACCCGGCAGATAGTTTTGTACTTATTAAGGGCAATTATCACAATAATACAATTAGTATATATAATGCACAGGGGCAGTTGGTGTATCAACATTTAATGCAACATAATGGGTATAAAATTGGTTTAGAGCATTTGTCTAATGGGATATATTTTTATAAAATAAACGATAAGCTGGGAAATAATATTAAAACCGGAAAGCTGGTAAAAAGTTCCTTGAATCAAAAGTAAGCAGTTACAATAAATGCTAGAAACGTGTTACAAGTTTTACATTTAGTTGCCGGTTGGTTAAGTAGTTCGGAATGGCGTATTGCCTGTCTGTAATATCTTTTATCCATAAGTACGAAATAGTATTGTTGATAGCTAAAAGATTAAATACTTCAACACTAATCCATAGCGATTTCAGGTAATGCAGCGGATTTTTTTGTTCTAATTTTTGATCCTCAGATATTAGCATCCATGAAAACCCTATGTCAACCCTTCGGTAAGGAGGCATTTTAAGTGTATCTTTATATCGCTCGTAACTTGGTGGACCGAACGGAAAACCTGTACCAAAAAGCAAATTAAGGTTCATTTTAAGCTTCGGAATTTTAGGTACATGGTCTTGAAAATAAATTCCCAGGTTAACTCTTTGGTCAGAAGGCCTTCTTATATACCCCGGTTGGTACAGCACACTGTCAACAGCAATATTATTGGTTGTATAGCCCGGATAAATACGCTCTTTATCAGAATTGTAATAAATATAGTAAAAATCGTTATTAATATCTTCGGCTGTTTTCATCACCGATAACGAAAACCATGATTCCAAACCATTAATAAACTCACCATTTATCTTTGTGTCAATTCCGGTTGCATATCCTTTAGACAAATTTTCGGCATAATATCTAATTCTTACATTATCTATCTCGTATGGTACTAAATCTTTAAGTTGTTTATAATATAATTCGGTAAGAAGCTTAAATGGTCGTCCCCACATTTTGAAATTATAATCGCTGCCCAAAACATAATGTATTGATTGTTGTGCTCTTAAATTCTTATTTAACTGGCCTTGTAAGTTGCGCAATTCACGGTAAAAGGCAGGCTGGGCATATAAACCGGTAGAGAATCTGAACAAAATATCACGATTACTATTTGGCTTAAAGGCAAAAGTTCCGCGCGGACTAAAAAGAAACTGACGATTTAAATCCCAGTAATTGGTACGTGCCCCCAAATTAAGATTAAATTCTGATAAATCTTTGCTATTCCAGGTCCAGGTGTTTTGAATATAGGCCATTAATCTGTTACTTTCCAAATCATATTTTTGTTTGAGCACTTCTTTTAATTCTAGCAAATATAAATTGGATTGGGGCAATGAATATCCGGCACTGTCAATGTTTTGCCACTCGCTAATATTGTCTTTAATTATTTCATGTTGTAGTTTTGCGCCCCAAGTAAGATTCTTGAAATATCCTTTATGTTCAATATTGGCTACAGTAGAGGTTAAATAATTGCGGGCGTGGTTTAAAAATGTGCCCACCCCTCTATTAAATTTTACATCGCCAAAACTTGGCTTACTCATATCTGTTTCTAATTGGTCAATATAATATTGCCCTTGTATATCATAGGTTTCAAACTCGTAGCTTCTAAATGCCGAGCCTATGAGTTTCAATTTTAAATTATCATTGGGTTTAAATATACCTGAAACAGCACCGAGATAGGTTTCAAAATCATCTATTTCCTGACCATCAAAGTAAACATTTAGTTGTAGCGCTTCATTTACGGTACCAAATTTAGTTTGTCGGTTGCTTGGTATGGTTTGATACTTGTTGCGACTGTAATTCCCTAAAGCCTGTATAGAGAATGATGGGGTAAAATCATAATTTAGCAACAACTGACCATCAGCAAAAAATGGTTTGTAGTCGCCTTTAGTGTCTAAGCTGTTTAACAAGTATTGATTGCTTCGTGTTCTGATTCCTCCAATAGCACTAAAACGAGCATCTTTACTAATACCTTCCAATTGTACGCCACCTCCTAAAAGACTTCCCTGTACCGTACCGCCAAATCTGCGAGGGTTACGGTACTGTACGTCAAGCACGCTCGAAAGTTTATCGCCATATTTGGCCTCAAAGCCACCTGCCGAGAAAAGCACAGAAGAAACCATATCGGTATTGATAAAGCTTAAACCCTCTTGTTGTCCGCTTCGTACTAAGAAAGGGCGATATATCTCAATGTCATTTACATAAATCAAATTTTCATCATAATTGCCACCACGAACATTGTATTGCGAACTTAACTCGTTGTTTGAAGTAACTCCGGGCAATGTTTTCAATAAGGCTTCAAATCCTCCGCTTCCTGGTATTTGCTGAAACAGTTTAGGGTCTATTCTACTCATAGTTGAAGCACGAGCCTGCTTGTCTTCAATTTGTACGGTACTTAAATTAGTAATATTTACTTCAAGTCCAAAATTTATCTCGTTGTTACTATTGGCGCTAAATTTCTTTTTTACTTTTTGAGTTTTATACCCCAAATGGGTTGCCACTACCGTAATTTCTTTATTGGCCGGTATTTGTAGTTGGTAAAATCCTTTTGAGTCAGTTTGGGTATAATTCACTTCCCCCTCCACCGAGATTACAACTTCTTCGGCCGGGGTTTTATTTTCCTTTCCATAAACCTTCCCGTAAATACGGGCGGTTTGTGCAATTGCTCCATATCCCGAAAAAATCAGTAATAAAAAAAATGTATAAATAAAATTGGTTGGCCGCATTATTATTATGAACCAACAAATAACGCAATTTTAATTGAAATATTGCATCTGAAATGTAGCTGCAATAGCTATTTGTTTAATATAACCAGCTTGTGGTTGCTTATCAATTGATTGTTTTCAAAATAACAAATAAAATAAATACCTCCTCCCAACGATTCATTTAATAAGATATCGCTCGACTTACTATTAATACTTGTTTGCTGAACTGTTCTACCGGTAATATCATGTATAGTTATATAGGCCTCTTCAGGTGCTTGCGGTAATTGGAAATGCAAGTAGGCTGATTCCTTTGCAGGGTTTGGATAAATTATTAAATCTTGTGTTTTGTCACTTGATATTGTCGGAATAAAGGTTCCCGGCTCAATTCTGAAATAATCAAAACCTGCTTCAACGATATGATCTGGAGCTGCATCTACAACATATACAATTAGTTGCATAGTGGAGCTAAAGTTTATCATACTATTGTCCAAAATAATATCTTTTTCAACCCAAGTACTGTTATCAGGTGAACTTGCGGTAACGGTTTCAATTACTACGGTGTCGGTTCCGTTGCTTAGCATAATTACTAAGCTGTCATTTAAAATTCCTGTACCGCCACCATTAAAAAACCATCTGGAATACTTTAGATGAGGATTGGAATATGCACTCAAATCAAAATATGGCGAACTTAATATGGTATATCCATTATCAACATCATCAGCACTTACCGAGGAGCTATTATTGCCCGTTACGAATGATTTGTTGCCACAATCTCCTATTACATCAGCACCGGGATTAGCAGGCGTATTTCCAAGCATTGTACCGCTAGGTATTACTCTTGCCCATTTGCCGGTTGTTGCCGTACCGCTTACATTCCAACTGTTGTCAAAAACAAAATCATCATAAATACCCGGTACAAGTGTTATGTTCAAATGGCTATTGGTAATATTGCTATTGTCGCAATAGTTGATGTATCCCCATGTTCCGGCATACAAATCAAAATTTCCTGATGATAAACCACATTGATTAAACTCACCATTGCTGTCTGTAACATCATTATACGCAAGGCTTGAGTTGCTTATTAACACAGGTACTCCTTGTAAAGTATTGCCATCATCATCACTTACTGTGCCACTTAAACTTACCGTTAAATTACTTGTCATTTGCACGTTAAGATTAGTAACAATACCATGATCAAGAACTATATTATTTAAAGTTACGGTATTGTATCCTTGTTTCTGGAAAGTTACGGTATAAGTTCCCGAGTCGGGGCTGCCTGTTTTGTATTCACCTACCACATTTGTACTGTCTATAACTCCTGCACCTACAATGGTTACTTTAACTCCATTTATACTTTCACCACAAATACTGTCTGTAACTGTTCCTTCTAAATAACAAGCTCTGGTATAGGTAGGAGTAAGTACAAAAAGGCCTTGTTCCATATCTGATGCAACTAAATTGCCCGAAGGCAAAAACGGATACACCCCCCAACATCCTTTAAATCCGCCTCCGCTAAAAGGACTGGTATCATACCAACCTACATTTATTAAATTTTCGGGACGATGCCCATCTGTAATGACTACACCGTCTTTATACCAAGAGGTTACAGCATAATCATTTAAAATATGTACATTGTGGACTATACTGTTTTGACCCGCATTTTGCGACTGAATTTTATCCATTAAAATAATGTTATTAATGTCAGAAACATCATAAGCAGCCAGGTAACTATTATTCACTTCATCGGTGGTAAATAAATAACGACTGTTATCACTTAACCAACTATTGTGTGTAAAATTGCTCGGTGTGGATTGTTGTGCCAATTGCACCGGATTTGCCTTATCAGAAACATCAATAGCACTAAAAAATCCATCATAAATATGACAAGCCCAAACTGTATCATTTCGAACATACCCATCATGCACATAGAAGTTGTTGTACATTCCGGCAAATACAGGATTCCACGGATCGCTTAAGTCAGCAATGATGATTCCGTCAATGGAACTTCCATTGTTGGCGCCATATAAGTAAACATAACCATTATCAATATGTAAAGCGTGAATAGTTTTAAGCACGTTGTTGCCAATGGTAGGCGACCAATAATGAAAGGGAATAACCGTATCGGGCAAATGACTTAAGTCAACTATTTGAAGCCCTTTTTGGCCACCTTCGGTAGTTACATAAGCATATTTCCCCCATGTCTTTACTTCGCGCCAATCTGATGTAGGACCTGTAATTTCTTTAACAACAAACGGATTATCGGGATCTTGAACATTTACTATCGACATTCCTTTGCTATGACCTACCAACGCATATTCGTTGCCTAAACTATCTACATAACCTCCAATATTTGCCAAGTTTTTTCCCGGAAATGTTAGCTGACTGCGCAGCGTAATATTTTTTTGCGCTAATGTAGGAATACTCCAAGCAATAAGAAAAGCAGTAAGCCAGCAGTATATTTTTAATGGTTTCATATATAATAACTTAAAATCTGAAACAAATATATTGGAAATAGAGATACAACATTTTACCCTTGATAAAATAATCTGTTTCCAACCAAAAGTTGAAAATCACTATTATATATAGAGAAGATTGGGGCTAGGAGGAAGAGAAAATACTCGCTAAAAGTATTACATCAATCGTAACTTACGTCCTATTCTTAAAGTAGTTTTTGGGGTTATTCCGTTTAGCCTGCAGAGTTGACGAACAGTTACCCTATTTCTTTGAGCAATCCTTCCTAAAGTATCACCTTTTCGTATCACATAATAATGCGATTTACCTTTATACTTGTTGTAGGCGTGATAATAATCAAAAGCACTTTTATCTACCAGCAAAGTATTGCCAACCAATTTCCCTTCTTCAAATTTAATAAGCGATTCAGGATTTATTGCCATTCCTTTGTATCTTACTTCGAAGTGTAAGTGACTACCTCTTGAACGACCCGTATTACCTCCCAATCCCAGTAAATCTCCGGCTTCTACATGGTCGCCTATTTTTACCTCTAATTTTGAAAGATGGGCATATATGGTTTCTAAACCATTTTTATGACGAACCATAACGACATAACCAAATGTAGAGCTTTTTCTTGAAATTCTTACTGTTCCTTCAAAAGCACATCTTACACTATCACCTGTTTCTAAATCAATATCTATTCCGTAATGATATCTGTAGCGTCCTCTTGGACCAAAGCGTGATGTTACTTTTCCGTCAAATGGATGTGCATAATCACAATCATGATGATCGTTTAAGGTTATAAGGGTAGTGTCTTTCTTTTTAGTTAAATCAATTTTATAAGGGTTAACGCTAATAGTATCCCATATACCATAATAGTCAAATGTAGGATCAAACTCGTTATATCCTTCCAAGGAAGAAATATCAAAATTGTCTATATCATCAAAATTCTCAATAAAAACACTATTTTCAACCTCCTTTTGAAGCTTGAAAACAGAGGTATCTTTCTCTGCTGTTTCTGCTTCCTTTTCTTTCTTATCGGGTTTTATATCTTTTTCTGCATATAGATTTACACTAGCAATTGCGAACAAGAGGCCAAGAAATAGATTTTTACTTTTGGTCATTAGATGGTGTAGTTTTTGCTCCGCTAATGCAGATTGTTACATAGGTTGTATATTTTTCTTTTTTGCGAAACTATTAAAACATTAATGCTCATCCTTTTTCATGCCAGTTGCCATTAACTACTGCTACTGTTAATCTATCGAACATTACCCCACCAAAATACCTTCGATTAAGCTTGTAACAAAATTCATCAAGGTACAATTGTAAATA
>JADLFI010000001.1 GCA_020845635.1 Bacteroidia bacterium | reverse complement strand
TTTGCCATTGTAAAAAGAAAGGAAGTAAAAGAAAAGGGAACTTTATTTCTTCCGAAGTATTATTGCTGGTATAACTTTTTACTGCTTTTAGTTTTAGATAAAATACCTCACTATTTACCGATACAAAAGCGAGAAAAGATAGAGCTTAATATGTCCTCGTTATTGATTTCTCCGGTAATGCTGCCAATATGGTTTAGCACTTCACGTAAATCAAAGGCCACCAATTCTCCACTTATTTTATTGCATAATCCCTCCTTAGCTTTCTCTAAAGCCATACGTGCTCTTAATAATGCTTCGTAATGGCGAACGTTGGTTATTATCTCCGCATCATTTTCGGTATTGGCCGAAGAGGTGGCTAACGCAAATAACAACAAGCGTAATACCGGAATATTATCGTGCGTTTGCGATGATATAAACAATAGTTGAGGGCCGGTTTTCTTATCAGTTATTTTATCTAACTCTTCCTGAAAAATAAGTAAATTATTTTCATCAGACTTATCAATCTTATTGCCGCACAAAAGGCCTTTAAATCCTAATAAATTCAACTCATTTATATCTTTTACAAATTCCTCTCTGCTCAATGTATTTACATCAAACAAATAAATATATACAGTGCTCTGTTTTAATTTTTCTATAGCTTTTTCTACTCCTTTTCTTTCAATTACATCTTCGGTATTTCTAATGCCGGCAGTATCAATAAAGCGAAACTGAATTCCATTGATACTTATCATTTCTTCAATGGTATCTCTTGTAGTTCCGGGTATATCGCTAACTATGGCTCGCTCTTCGTTCAGTAACACATTTAACAAGGTTGATTTACCGGCATTAGGTCGGCCTATAATAACGGTATTTACACCGTGTTTTATTACATTTCCCAAACTAAATGATTGAATAAGCTTGGTAATCTTCTCCTCAGCATCTTCTAATAATGAGAGAAGTTTATCACGATTGGCAAATTCAACATCTTCTTCGCTAAAATCAAGTTCTAATTCAATTAAGGCCACATAATCTATGAGTTGCTGCCGCAACTTTTTTAAATCCTGAGCAAAGCCTCCACGCATTTGTTTTATGGCTACCTGATGCGAGGCTTGAGAATTACTCGAAATTAAATCGGCCACCGCTTCGGCCTGGGTTAAATCAATACGCCCATTCATAAAAGCACGTAAGGTAAATTCACCCGGATTGGCTACACGTGCTCCATGACGTACAAATAACTGAATAATTTGCTCTGCTATATAAGGCGAACCATGGCAGGAAATTTCAACAATATTTTCGGTTGTAAAACTTTTAGGACTGTGAAAAATAGCTACCATTACTTCATCTAATATCTTTCCGGAATCAGTAATATGGCCATAGTGAATAGTATGACTGGCTTCCTCTTCAAGATTCCTCCCCTTAAAAAAACGATTGCACAAAGCTATTGAATCTTGACCTGATAATCTGATAACAGATATAGCACCTGTACCTTGCGGTGTAGCTAATGCGATAATTGTATCTGAATTTATCATTGCTTATTCATTTCTGATTAAATTAATATTCCCTTTATCCTGTACAACTTTGGAATTTTTAAAAGTAATGGTTAATACATAAGCATATACACCTTGAATGGCTGCTTTACCTTTATAATGGCCATCCCAGCCTACCTTGGTATCAGAAGTTTCAAATACTTTTTCGCCCCAACGGTCAAAAATCATTAACTTAAATTCTTTTATCCCTGTTCCATAAAAATAAAGTATATCGTTTACACCATTATTATCGGGTGTAAAAGCATTTGGTAAAAACCAGCTATTGTTTGTTTCAACCGTAACCAATACTGAATCTATAGAGGTACATCCCTTATCATCAGTTACCGATAAATAATACATGGTAGTAGCTTGAGGAGTGGCTATCGGATTAGGGCAATCAATACAGCTCAAACCTGTTGGAGGATCCCAACCATTGATAGTGCCCCCCGAACCACTTAATACTGTGCTGTCGCCTAAAGCAATAGTAACATCTTCGCCAGCATTGGCAGCGCTCGAACTATTTGACAAAGTTACCGTTATATCAGCGCTGCTTGGTGGGCATGAACCATTAGTGATTTGCCAAGTGAAGGTAGCCCCTCCGGCTGATAATATGGTTACCGTTGTTTGGGGCGAATTGGGACTGTTGATATTCGCATTTCCGGAAGTTACTGTCCAAGTTCCAATGCCAACTGTAGGTGTGTTGGCAGAAATCTCTAAATGTTGCGAACAGGTTACTATATCATCACCTGTAATAGCAAGGCTTGGAGGAGTTTGGACCATAATGCTAACTTGGTCGGTATTATCAGGACAAATACCGTTTGAAACAGTCCATTGAAAAATATTGATACCGGCACTTAAGTTTGTTACTGTTGTGTTTGCAGCGTTAGGATCTTGTATAGTTCCTGTACCACCGATTACAGACCATAAGCCATTACCTGAGGTAGGAGTAGTAGCACTTAGGGTATATTCATTACTGCAAATAGATGCATCACTACCGGCATTGGCCGATGACAAAGGGTTCATCACTGTAATCTCTAAAGTGTCGCTACTGCTTGGACATGGAGAATTACTAACCGTCCAAAGCAAAATGGTTGTTCCGGAACTTAAACTATTAATACTTGTATTTGCCAAAGTGCTATCTGCCAAAGTACCACTACCTGAAATAATAGTCCATAAACCTGTGCCCTCTAATGGAACTATAGCATTTAATGTGGTGGTTACATCACATATTATTATATCATTTCCGGCATTGGCATGTGATGGGTTATTTACTGAATTAATAACTACAGTATCTGATACAGACGGGCAAAGTGATAAATTATCAATAACAGTCCAAATGAGAATATTATCTCCTGTTTGCAGTCCGTTCACGGTTGTATTATTGTCGTTAAGATTTGTAAACGAAACTCCGCTGGTAGGCGAAGACCAAGTGCCTGTTTGGTCGATTAAAGGTGCATTGGCGCTTAGCTGAGTACTGTTGCCGCACACCATATTATCGTTTCCTGCAATAGCCGAAACAAAATTATTACTAACCGTTATGGTTACTTGATCGGAATTAGGCTGGCAACCATTTCCCGAAACTGTCCATTCAAAAACATTAGCCCCAACTCCTAAATTAGATACAGCAGTGGAATTATTATTCACATCAATAATTGTTCCTGCACCGGAAACCAAAGTCCAGGTTCCTGTCCCAATAGTAGGTGTTTGTGCATTAAGTACAGCACTTGATGAACATATTTGTTGATCTTGCCCGGCATCAGCAGGTGATAAAGTAGGACTTACTAATATTTCAACCTCATCAGTCGAAGAAGGGCAACCCGGCACAGCCACTGTCCAAATAAAAGTATTTACACCAACACTCAAATTGCTTACGTTGCTATTAGGGTTATTAACATCAGCAATAAGACCTGTACCGCTACCTACAGACCAAGTACCACTACCAGATGCATTTAGACTGGCATTATTACTACAAATTTGCTGATCTTGACCTGCATCGGCAACAGGAGCACTAACCACGGTTATTGTAACTTGCGATTGTGATGGACTACACCCAGGAATATCAATAGTCCACTCAAAAACATTATCGCCTAACGATAAGTTGCTCACTGTTGTATTATATAAACTGTTATCTGCAAAAGTACCGGAGCCTGATATTACAGTCCACAATCCGGAGGCGCTTCCGGGATCATTACCATCTAATTGGGTGGAGTTTTGACAAATCTGTTGATTACTTCCTGCATTAGCCGTAGGTCCACCGGGGTTGGTAGTAATATGTACAGCTTTAGTAAAGGTTGAAGGACACACACCTACATAATAAGTTGTATTACTATTAATTACCGGAGTTGTAAAAGTATTTCCTGTTCCAACAATATTACCTCCAAAGGCAGCATCATACCAGTTAATTACAGAACCAAAGGGTAATGTACCAACAACGTTAGCGGTTAGAGTTACTGTGTTTCCTGCACATATTGTTTCATCATTTACTACAATATCAAAGGCTTGTAACGAGTTTAAAACTGAACCTGTGCCACCCGAAGTTGCTCCATTAGGTGGAAACTCCGTTAAACTTGGCGAGTTGGTAGTTCCGTTTGCTCCTCCGCCTACAGTAACTGTTGCGGCTACAGTGGTGTTAACATAACCACCACCCCCTCCACCACCCGGGCCCTGTGCTTCGGTAATAGAAGGAGCTAAGAAACCTCTGGTTAATATTTGATTTCCACCGTTTCCTCCTTTAGCTTGTATATTAATACCATTTATGGTCGAAACAGTTTGAATAAATACTGTGCCGCCTGCACCACCCCCTCCTGCTCCATCACGTCCTGCAATTGAAGTAACCGATGCATTTCCTTGTGAATTCACTCCGGCTAACCCATTACAATTTATTGTTCCTCCACCATCTATAGAACCATAACTGAGCATGTAAACAATACCACCTGCATTTCCTCCGGCACCGGTATATCCATCATTGCCATCACCGGCACCACCGGCACCCCCAAAAAATATTTTCCCGCTTGAATAGTTTAATGGACGACCGCCATACCCCCCTTGCTTATTACGATTATCACCACCCCAAGACGATACGTTTGGACCAACCACCAAAGCATTTTGATCATTGGATGATGCTGTGTAACCTCCTTTTCCACCACCACTTGAGCTGGCATTGGCTAAACCGGGCCATTCCAAATTCCAGGCATTAGCCCAATTAGCTGTAGCTAAAGAAGGATTACCAACGGCAATCCATGATAAAGGGTCGCCACCATTACCACCACCGCCACCACCGGCATTATGCATATTTCCGCCACCACCTCCGTTAGCCGGTGCTCCTTTACAATAACGACCTCCAACAATATTATAATCATTCTGAAATCCTGCTATGCTCTCTCCTTTTTCGCCTCCGTAAACTGATGAAGTACTGGCTACATCATTACTTCCAAAATTGGTCAAATTATCAATTACACCTCCTCTAAATCCCTTACCTTCGGCAGATATTGTACCATTCAACTGAGTTGGGCCATCAACCTCAACTGCAACAATTCCGCCTTTAGAGCCATTCCAATTATCGGGGCTTAAAGTTGCTCCACTATTAATAGTTAGTGACGAGTAACGCGGAACTCTAATTACTTGTACTTTGCCTGAGGCAGTGTAATTGTTGTTCAATCCACAATTTAATTGAATAGTGTTTCCGCCTAACACTCCAAGCACCTCAACCAACTCATAGTTACCGCAGTTATGATAGTTTATAATATTTCCCCAAGAGCTGTCTTTTGGTGCGCCAAATGTATCACCATTGCCATCAATAAATGTATTTCCGAATATCTCTGCACCCTGAGCCTGCATAATCATGATCAAATCGCCTTGACCTAATGGCGTACCAAACCTATTATTCGCATTTAATGTATTATTGTCAACCGTAATTGAAACATCGTTTGCAACAGCATTAGCAGTGAGCACAGCATACTCATTTACTATCTCGGTGGCGGTAATAATTTTAGCACCATTTTTCCCTCTTTGGGCGTAAACATTGCTTATAATAAATATTAGTAAAACTGAGTATAGAAAACTATTTGGTTTCATTATATTAGAAAAAAGTATATGTATAATTTAATGTGTAGGTGTTTAATCCTCCTAATTCCACTTCATATTCTGATTTTAATTCTGATTTTAACAGTCCTTTTTCATCATACTCTGAAGTAATTTTTCGTTGCACATTCTCGTTCTGATCAATGGTTTCGGTATATACCACTGCGTTTTCATCATTATACTCAAAAGTGCTAATGTTGTATTTTAATCCATTATTTACGTACTGAACTTCATATCGTACCAATCTATTCTTATCATCAAAATCTTTGATATGAGCTTCAATAATTTCTCCTTTCTCATTTATCACCTTCATATCCGGCTCTTCTTCGTTCTTACTGTAATCATACCGGGTTGTTAATGTTTTCATGTTGGTGTTGCTCCATCTTTTTTCTTCCATTACCCTATTCTTATCATCATAGCTCAACCACAGTTCGGTATCTTTACCTATCAAAGCATTTTTCTTTAAATAATGAGTTAAATTCTTTCCTTGATATTCAAACCATTCGCTTTCTTCCTCCAAACCGTCTTCGTCCATTACTATTATTGACAAAGGTAATTGATATTCGTTATAAGTCCATACTGTATTTTCCACACTTCCATAACTATAATGCTTGACCTTTTTTGTAAGCAACCCGTTATCGTATATAAACTCAGTAAATTCTTTTATCTCATCAAAAGGGAAATGATGTGTTTCGGTTAAAATCCTGTTATCTTTACTATAAGTAAACTCAATTATTTGCTCTTCTTCTCCCTCTTCATTCATTATTATTTCTTTAATCTTATTTTTTTGATTATCGAAATATTGTGTCAAAAAAATATACTCTGTTTTATCTGAAGCAGTAAAACCTAATGCGCTTTTAGCTAGGCTTTTGGTAATGGTAATACTTTGGAGAGGTAAATTTGTCATTGAAATAAAAATTCGGTTACACTATATCATGATCCATATATTTAATTAGCACAATAATCCAACATAAAACAGCACACGCAAAGATTATAAGCGAGTATAATCTGTCGCTATCTTTATGTAACAGAATATCCAAATTAGGTTCACGATTTTTAATTTTTAAAAATATAAAACGTCCACAAAAAAGTAGAATAAAAGTTGTTAAAGGAAATAGCATTGAAATAGTTTCTTTGCCAATAACAATAAAAATAGTAGATAAAAACGAATCGAGTGTAAAATAAACTCTTTTTAAATATTTGAACTTAAAAATTTCATTATTATAGAAATAATACAAAGAGGCCAATACACCGCTGAAGAACAGAAATTCCTGATTGTTCCTAATAACTCTTAATATAAAGAAAACAACTAAGAAAAGACAATATGCCATAAATAAAATTTTTTGGCGTGTGTTGCCTTCAAATACTTTAAGAACTATAGTATCAACTTTGCTCATTACTTGAATAAAATTTCTTTAACAAAAACAAAAACACCAAAAGTAGCTATACCTATTCCTGATATTTTATTAAAATTAGACATGGCTTTTGGGGTCATATATACCTTAATTTTATGCGCACTCCAGGCTTTTAAAACATCAATAGAGAACACGGTTAATAATGTCCCAATGAAATAGGCTAACAAGTTTAACTTATTGCCAACATAACTTGGTATGGTTAACCCTACAAATCCCATCCAAAAGAATATAACTGAAGGATTGGAAATATTAAAGAAGAACCCTTTCCAGAACAATTTCATTCTATCTCCTTTCCTCATTTCTTCATCTACTTCAAATGTTGATTTTTTATGCGATAAAAACATAAAAACACCAAAAACAACCAAGACAATACTACCTGCAATAAAAATTAACTCTTTATACTCGGGATTTTGAAAAAAAGAGGCTAATCCTAAATAGGCTAGAAAAATGCAAAACGAGTCGCTAAGAACTATACCAAACTCCATAATCATGGCAAGTTTAAAGCCCCTTTGTATGCTGGTTTGAACCAACAGAAAAAAAACAGGACCAATAGCTGCACTTAGAATAAGCCCCGGAACAATTCCACTAAAAAAAGCATTAATCATTTTTATGAAGCTTTCTTGATTTTTCAACAAAAGCTTTCCAGTCGTCCAGCAAAGCACCTTTCATTACTCTCGGAAATTTATGCTGCCCACCCGATTTACCTTTTGAGTCCATCCAGTCGTTGAAAACCTTAATAGGTAATACCTCCACTGTAACATCTTTTAAGGCATGGGCTCTTTCTGTCTTATAGTCATCGTTTATTTCTTTCAATCTCTCATCAATAAGATTTCGCAAATCATTTACATCAACAGCATTATCACATGCAATATACCAATAATGAGCAAATAAACTACCATGACTAATACCATGTACAGTATATTCAGGAATGGCAATATTTAATATTTCTGAACTGTATTTAATAGCATTGTTCATGTTCTCCACACTTAAATGTTCACCACACAAACTTAAAAAGTGCTTTGTACGGCCAGTGATAATAATTTCGCACTTAGATTTAGAAGTAAATTTGATGGTATCGCCAATCAAATATCTCCAAGCTCCGGCATTAGTGCTTATCAGCGGGGCATACTCTTTGCCTTCCTGTATTTCATCAATTAGCATTACTTTAGGGTTAGCCACAAGATTACCATCAGACCCAAAATTGTCGGGGGTAAACGGAATAAATTCAAAAAAAATACCTTGATTTAATGAGAGGCGCATTGAGTTAGTATCAGGTCTGTTTTGATAGGCTAAAAAACCTTCAGATGCCAAATAAGTTTCAATATAAATTAAAGGTTTACCTAAAAGTGCCTCAAATCCCTTTTTATACGGTTCAAAAGAAACACCTCCATGTACAAAAATAGTAAGATTAGGCCATACTTCATGTATATTCTTTACTTGGTAGAATTTTATAACCCTTTCCATCACTATTTGTATCCATGCGGGTACACCTACTATAAAACCAATATCCCAATTTCGGGCATTTTTCACAATTTTATCTAACTTAACATTCCAATCTCTTTCGTGGGCTATTTCGGGTCCCGGTTTGTAGAATCCTTGAAACCACAAGGGTATGTTTGAAGTAGTAATCCCCGACAAATCACCCTCAAAATACGAGCCTTGGTTATTCAGGTCGGTACTTCCTCCAATCATTAAAAAACCTCTATGCAAAAGATCTTCAGGTATTTCATACTTAGCCAGTGTAAGCAATTGCTTTATACTGGTTCTTTTAATAGAACGCAACATGGCTGCAGTAATCGGGATTTGCTTGCTGGCAGCCTCAGAAGTGCCTGAACTTAAAGCAAAATACTTAACTGTTCCGGGCCAGCATACATTACGTTCGTTTTCTATGGTTCTGTGCCACCAGTCATTGTACATTTTGTTGTAATCATGTATGGGCACTGTTTTCTGGAACTCGCGCATTGGGTTTGGCGAAAGTAATATTCGTTCAAAATTATAATGACGGCCAAAAGCAGTATTTGAGGCTTTGGTAAGCAATTTGTTAAAACTAGTTTTTTGTAACCTATAAGGACTTTTGTTTACCGGTACTTTCGGTAAATTCTTTCTCAGTTCTATAACTCTTGATAATATTGAACCAATAATTGCCATATTTTCATTAAGGATTTATGTACAAATATATTGTTTTAAATTATTTTAATTTCTTATTGAATCATTTTAAGCATATTCACTTCCATAGGGGTTAATAAGCGCCATTTTCCACGTGGTAAGTCTTTTTTTGTCAATCCGGCAAAATACACTCTATCGAGCTTTTTTACTTTATACTCCAAATGTTCAAATATTCTGCGTACTATTCTATTGCGTCCTGAGTGTAATGTAATTCCTACTTCGTTTTTGCTTCCTTGTTCAACGTAATCAATATCATCAGCTTTGATAAAACCATCTTCCAATTCAAAACCATTTATTATCATATTCAAATGTTCCTTTTTAACCGGTTTATCTAATTCAACATGATATATCTTTTTTTGTTTGAATGAAGGGTGAGTTATTTTATCCGTCATTTCGCCATCATTTGTAAGCAATAGCAGTCCGGTAGTATTTCTATCCAAACGGCCTACTGGATATACTCTTTGCTTGCAAGCCCCTTTAATCAACTGCATTACAGTTTTTCTTTCCTGTGGGTCGTCTGATGTGGTTATATAATCTTTAGGTTTGTTCAGTAAAATATAAACATGTTTTTCGGGTCGTAAACCTTGACCGCCATAACTTACCATATCAGTTCTTTTTACCTTATACCCCATTTCGGTAATTATTTTACCATTAACGGTAACTGCACCGGCTTTAATTAGCTCATCTGCCTCTCGCCTACTGCAAATACCGGCATTGGCAATAAATTTGTTTAATCGAATCAAATCGTCTTCGGTGCCGGTACTTTGCTGTTTTATACCTTTCCTTTCTTTGGGCTTAAAGCTCTCTTTCTTGAAAGAAGCTTTATTATAACTTCTTCTGTCATTGTCTTTTTTATAGTTGTATGACTCAAACTCACTGAAATTACTCAAAAATTCATCTTCATTATTTCTTCTTCTCACATTAGTTTTAGTGCCTGCACCTGACTTTTGGGGCTTATTGGTTTTATTATATGAATCGGTGCTAGGCTTTTTATAAGGTTTATTCCCGGTATTACTTTTTGCCGGGTGCGATGAAAAATTATCACTCCATGTTTCTGTGTATTCCGAAAAACCTTTAGATTCTTTTTCTCGAGATTTACCATAAGGTGCATCATTCTTCTGAGTAAAGGCCTTTTTTCCTCTAATGGGCTTAAAGGCTTCCTCTTTTTTTGTAGAAAATCCACTTTCATCAGTTTTAACTTTTTTATTTTTGTTAGTTCCTACTGATGCTCTTACTCTCTTTCCATATACTTTTTTGCTAAAACTATCTGAATCAGAATCAGTTGTGTTTCTTTTTTTGGATATACTCATGGCTGCGTTTTTCATAAAATTCAATTCGGTAAATTTATATTAAATTACCTGAATAAAAACATTTTTTATGATATTATGTAAATACTTTTTTACATTTGTATATAAACCAAAAAAAAGTAAAATGAAAAAAAGAAATCTACTACTAATATGTGGCTTGTTTACTACTTTCCTATCTTATGCTCAAGCTCCTCGATTTGCATTGTTTGAGCACTTTACTCAGGCTAGTTGTGGTCCTTGCGCACAACAAAACCCTGCTTTTGAAAATGGAATACTTACTCCCAACCCTCAGATTGTGAAACATATAGCTTATCATACCTCATGGCCGGGGGTTGACGAGATGAATGCTGCTAACCCTACCGAAGTATCAACAAGGGTAAATTACTACGGTGTTAACGGTGTTCCTACCATATTCTTAGGCGGAAATTACAAAAGTGGTTCCCCGGGAAGTATGACACAAGCTGATGTTGATGCTGTATTCTCTATGGGAAGCCCTGTAAAAGTTGAAGTTTCAGAAGTTGACAATGGTGCTACTCGTGATGTAACCGTAGTGGTTAAAACCGTTGGAAACGTACCTACAGGTAATTATAAATTATATACTGCGGTAATTGAAAACCCAAGAGATTATTCAAGCCCTCCGGGAAATAATGGTGAAACCCATTTTCCTAATGTTTTTAGAAAAATGTACCCTAATGATTCAGGAGAAAGTATAACCATTCCGGCTATAGGTAGTTCGGTAACTTTTACCTACACCTATAATGTTGACCCAAACTGGGTTGCGGCTAATGTCAAAGTAGTTTCATTCTTACAAAATAGCAGCACCAAAGAGATTTTAAATTCAGGAAGTACTTCCGATCCTATTATTAACTATTCCTTATCATCGCCAACTGTTGAAGTTACAAATGTACCCGCCAATACCAATACCTCTTTTAGTTTAAGTTCAGGCAATACAGGAAACTCAGATGAAGATTTTATTTATACCCTAACGAGTGACGCTCCATCTGATTGGAATGCTGAATTCTCTATAAATTCCAATAATTATACAAGCACTGCTACCATAACAGTTGCTGCCGGAATTACAAATAATATTACGATCAATGTTACTCCTGGAAATACTCGTGGTGTAGCTACTTATACGCTAAGCGTAAGCTCTGCAACTAACCCGGGTACTCCTTTAATGTCTAAAAAAGTTTATGTTATTTCAGGTGTAACCGATTTAATTGTGAACAATACCGGGTTTATTGGTGATGGGGTTACACAAGGTAATGCATCAAATTGGGGTACAGTTTATACCAATGGTTTAATTGCTGCCAACAATCAGGGATACGCCTCTACCAATGAAATTGTGCTTTACAAAGCTATTAATAACGCTGCTTTTACAGGCATAAAAAATGTGTATTACAATGCCGGATGGACTTTTCCTGGCTTAACCAATGAGGTAGTTGCTGCCCTGCAAAACTTTATGGATAATGGCGGTAATTTATTTATTGCAGGTCAGGACATTGGTTGGGAGGTTAATGATGCTGCTACCTCAACCTATGTTACTCCTGAAAAACAAAATTTCTACAAAGACTATTTGCATGCAACCTATATAGATGATGGTGGTTCTACCAACGCAACCTTAAACGCTGTACCTACCGATGCTATTTTCCCTGATATGGCAACTGCCACTATCAATAATTTCTATGGTGGTACTTATCTCTATCCTGATCAAATAAACACGGCAGATACCTCGGCCACTGTAATTTTTAAATACGGTACTAGTGCACGTGTAGGTGGTATAAGAGCTCAAACCGCTAATTATAAGGTTGTATATATAGCTCCGGGAATGGAAATGTTAAATACCGCTAACGCTAATGAAATTTTAAAAAGAGCACACGATTGGTTCTACGGATATCAGGGAACTGCCTCTATAGATGAAATTGGAAAAATATTATCACAAATGAGTCAGAACTATCCCAACCCAAGCCGTGGTAATACCAGCATTGAATTGGATAATGTTAACCAGAACATGAGTTTTGAATTGATTGATATTACCGGAAAAACGGTTTACTCAAGAAATGTAAATAAAGGTACAGATAAAATTGAATTGAATACAAATAACTTTGCACCTGGTAAATATTTTTACCGATTGTCTGATAATAAAGGACAAACAATAGTTAAATCAATGATGATTAATTAAGCAATCATAAAGTTTTTTATTTTCTCGGTTAAATTTTTAATTTTTAAATTTAACCCATCTACAACTAAGGCAGATTTTAAATAATCTGCCTTTCTTTTATCTAATTCATTTCGAATAAAACTGTGCAAATCATCTTCTTTCAATTGTTTTATCAAGGGTCTTTGCTCCTTATTTTGTTTTAGACGGCTATATATTATATCAACCTTAAGTTCTAAATACACGGTTAAGCCATACTTATTCATCAAATCAATATTATTAAAAAAACATGGAGTACCGCCACCGCATGCTATAACAGTGTTTTTAAGAGTAAGCAACGATTTTAACTTTTGATGTTCAATAGTTCTGAAATACTCTTCGCCTTTGGTTTCAAAGATAAAAGCTATACTTGCGTTTTCTTCTTTCTCAATAGCCATATCCAAGTCAATGAAATTATATGTTAAGGACTTGGCCAACTTTTTACCATAAGTGGTTTTACCACTTCCCATAAATCCTAACAGAAAAATTACCATTTTATATAATTTTACACTCCATAGCGTATTTCATTAGGCCAACAAGTGTCTTTGTTTGGGTTTTTCTGAAAATATTTTTACGATGCGTTTCAACTGTTCTTTCGCTTATAAATAAGGTATTGGCTATTTGCTGGTTGGAAAGTTCTTTAGCCATTAATTGCAATATCTCTAATTCGCGCTCAGTTAGGCTGCCTTTATTTATTTGTTTCTCACTTTCTTCATCATTAAAAATAAAATTCAGCGCTATATTATTACTAATATAAATCTGATTATTCATAATTTTATCAAGCGCTTCTACAAACTCGTGCATTCCGGTATTTTTAAGCACATAGCCATTTGCTCCGCTTTTTATAACTTCGCTTATTACCGATTTTTCGCTATACATTGATAAAACACAAATCTTAATATCTTTACTCAAAGTTCTCAATCTTTTGGTAAATTCTATTCCGCCCATACCCGGCATATTTATGTCAGAAATAACAATATCGGGTTGTAAAATTTTTATTTTTTCTAAAGCTTTAAAACCTTCTGTTTCTTCTCCAATAACCCGATAACGGTTATTATTTATTAATAACGACTTAATACCATCAATCAACATTTGATGATCGTCTAATATAAATACCTTAAATTTTTCTGACATAACGTATAACTAAGTAAACTTTCCTTACAATAATCTATATACGTATTTAAATTTATTTTGTTTCCTGCTCAGGTACAATTTCTAATAAATGTTTGGTGGTAAAATCATATAGTGGTTGTTTTGGGAGCACCCAAAAGAGCAAGGCTCCGGTTAATAAAGTAGCTCCGGCAGCACCAGCAATTATAGCTGTGTTTTTATCTTTTACTTCGGTATATTCATAAATTGAAAAACCTAATAATCCGCCACCAAAATAACTAAGCACCTGAGCAATCTTTATATTATTTTTTTTTAATGAATTTCCTTTAAAATCTATCCATTGAATTTCGGAAGGATTATATGTTTTTCCATCAATAACAATTGAGTTGGCATTTACATGTTCAAGTTTCCCCTTAAATTTCTCGCGTGTGTTATGAAGACCAAAATAAAAACTTTCATTTTTATGAAGAACTATTTCCGATTTAGAGTTAAGATTGGTAATAACCAAATTATATTGTGCATTAACTCTATTAACTCCAAAAGAAAAAATTATTCCTATAATAAAAAGTAATCTATAACAGTAATTCATACTTAACAAATATGCAGCAAATGTAATTTTTAAAACCAAGTATTTTATCAAAAACAAAAAATTACACAAAGAACAAATATTAAAATAATTTTTTTGAATCACTATTAATATTTTCAGTTTTTCGTAGAGTAGCTATGTAGTGTTTACAAAAGGCATATTTTGCTTTTGTTGCAAATGCCCTCAAAAGTGTAGTAACAAATAATAATTATAGTCTTTGTTATATTTTCTGTCTTAGATGATGAGTTACAAAGAATTAATGTATTTACTAAGTATTGTTATAATATTCATTAGGGTTATATTTAATTAATATTTTTTCGATTGAACTTCTATAATAAAAAATTGCTATTTTTGAACATTCATAAAAAACAAAGCAATGAGTTATAATCTACTAAAAGGAAAAAGAGGAATAATAACAGGAGCACTCGACAGTAATTCAATAGCCTGGAAAGTTGCAGAAAAAGCCCATGAGCAAGGAGCTATATTTACCTTAACCAATGCCCCCATTGCCATGCGTATGGGTGAAATTAATAAACTTGCCGAAAAGTGTAACGCCACTATTATTCCGGCCGATGCCACCTCTATTCCCGACATTGAAAATCTTTATAGTAAATCAATGGAAGTTTTAGGTGGTAAAATTGATTTTGTATTACATTCAATAGGGATGTCAGTTAATATCAGAAAAGGTATTTCCTATGCTGAATCAAATTATGATTATTTTAATAAAGGTATTGATGTTAGCGCATTGTCTCTTCATAAAATGTTGAATGTTGCATACCGTATGGATGCGATAAATGATTGGGGTTCAGTTGTAGCTCTAACCTATATAGCAGCACAAAGAGCCTATCCTTTTTATACAGATATGGCTGATATTAAAGCTTTACTTGAATCAATTTGCCGCACTTTCGGCTATCATTACGGAGTAAGAAATAAGGTGCGTATAAACTCAGTATCGCAGTCGCCAACTAAAACAACGGCCGGTACAGGAATTAAAGGTTTTGACACTTTCTATAATTTTGCCGACAAGCAATCGCCATTAGGCAATGCCAGTGCCGAAGCTTGTGCTGATTATTGTATTACGCTATTCAGCGATTTAACCAAAATGGTTACTATGCAAAATTTATATCATGATGGTGGCTATTCCAGCACAGGAGTAACTACTTCATTGATTGAAGATTTTGAAAAATCAGCCAAGTAATTTTAATTCTTTTATATATGATTAAGCAATTTATAACCATCATTAAATTTATGGTGGTTATGTTGTTGTTTTCAATTGGAAGTATTAATGCCAATGCTCAAATACCGCTTAACAAATACAGTATTCAGGGTAATTTTTCAATTCCTAATTTACTAAACAGCCCGGCCTACCGTAACATTTTCAGTGGTATAGTATCTACCAATTTATCGTTTAATGTACATACAAAAAAGGGATTGTATGGAAAAATTGGAACACACTATGTGCAAAATAAAACTGCCAATAGCCGCAATTTCAATCTTAGTGTTTTTGAAGTGAAGCATCACATTATTTCGCCTTTGGCCGGTGTTGGTTATGAATATAATAACGGAGGTAGAATGATTGCCGGAATAGATTTTTGTTATTTAAGTTCTTTTGGGAAATACACACGAAGTTTAGTTCCGGATACTGTAACTACACCATATCCCCCACTATCGCAGCATTTCAATGAATTGGCTCTAACGGGTTATGTAAGCTTGTTTACTGATGAAAATTTATCATTCGGAATCAATCTGGGTTATCATTACCAGTTTATTGCCTTTAATCCTTATCCTTATTATTTCAATGTTTTAAATAGCACGGTTAATTACTACCCCCAGATGGGTAAATTTAACAGCTACTTTACTTTTGGGTTAGGTTTTCAATATCACTTTTCTCCATTCAAAATTCAACCTGTTCGCAATGTAAGCAGTAGCTAATAAAATTACAATTTGGTAAGAATAATTCTGATTTTAACTGTTAATAAAAAATGTTGATTAGCTACTTATTTATTTAATATCTTTAGTCGTTTTTAGTATTTGTGGTTTATGCAAAGAATATTATTAATATCTTATTTTTTTCCTCCTTGCAATTTAACCGCTGCCGAAAGAGTTAATTCATGGGCCAGGCATTTAAATAAGTTTGGATATTATCCAATAGTAGTAAGCCGCAGATGGGATATCAATATTAAAAATTTATCTGACCTTTCGCACGCCACCCCCAAGGAAGTGCTTTATGAAAAGCATGAGAATTATGAATCGTACTTAGTACCCTATTTACCTAACTTAAAAGATAGAATATATACTAAATACGGAAACAAAAAGTTTGTTACCCTAAGGCGTGCATTGAGTATGATAGAACTTATTATGCAACGCTACTCTAATTTGTTTATTCCTTTTAACAATATGGGTGCTTTTGCCGATGATTTTATCAAAAAGAATAGAGATATAAAGAAAGTAATTATTTCGGGCAATCCATACATACAGTTTAAGTTTGGATATCAATTAAACAAAAAATACGGTACTAAATGGATTGCGGATTATCGTGATGCCTGGACTACTTCTGAGATTGACTTAATAGCGCGTGGTACCATGTTCAAATATATCAGGGCCTCTGATGTAGCCTCTGAAAAAAAGTGGGTTGGCACTGCCTCTGCTATAACCTCGGTTTCAGAGCCTATTTTAAAAAACCTTACTAATTTGGTTGGCGTTCCGGGAAAGTGGATTCCTAATGGATTTGAATTAGGTGAATTTGATGATCTCAAGGATTTAAAGCCTTTCGATAAGTTTACGGTTACCTATATTGGGACATTATATCATGGCCAACAAATTGAGTTGTTTTGTCAAGCTTTTATACAATTTATTAATCATATAAAAACTGATAATGTAAAGTTATTATTTCCAGGTTTGGCATTTCATAAAGACCAATTTCAAAGGATAGCCAATATTATGGCCGGCTACGAAAATTACTTTGAAGGTACAGAGCGTACATCAAAAGACAAAATATTGGAAATAGAAGTAAAAAGTCATTTGCTTTTATATCCGGCATGGAAAGGCTTTAATGGCATTATACCTAGTAAAATATACGAATACATTAGCAGTGGCACCTATATTATGGTAGCTCCCGGTGATAATGGTGAGGTAGATAAAATACTTACACAAAGTGGTTGCGGAAAAATAGCTAACACCCAAGAAGAAATTTTTGAATTTCTTAAGCATGCCTACGATTTATACACAAAAGGCATAAAGTTAAAAACCGATTTAAGTGCCGAAAACGTTTACTTCTTTAGCCGTGAGCATCAGGCCAAACGATTGGCCGATTTGCTAAATACCCTATAAAACAAATATTAATTATCAACCAATATAACCATATATTTGCTGACACTCCAAAACTCTTGTGGGTTTAAGATAATTAGTTTATCAACTCTTTTCTTGTCTCCTTCAAATTTATATGAGGTAGTTGGATGTGAAGTTATTAATTTTGCCTTTTTGGCACCTATCACAAAACTCTTATTTTGTGTAATATCAATTTTAGTAAAATAACTTTTATTTAAATCATCAGAAAGCTTTTTAGATTTTCCGATACCAATAAATCCGCCTTCGCGTGTTAATACACCCTTTTCTTTTAGTTCTTTACTGGTTCCAATAGCATAATAAGCGGAGTTCAGTTGTTCAGTCTTTTTGTTGCTTTCTTCTGCCTTTTCCTGATATTTTACAGTTAAATCGGTAAGTTCAATATTCAACCTCTCTAATTGGTTTCGTAAATCCGTAATTTCTAGATCTTTCTCTTCTAATTGTTGATTTAAAAAAGTTATCATTTTTTCCAACTCATCAACCTTGCCGTTTGTTTTTGAAAGTTTTCCTTGTAAAGCAGCAATTTTTTGTTTGTTTAATTCCATTAAGGAGTTGATGCTTTGAATGTCTTCAATGATTTGCTCTTTCATATTTTTCTTTACATCACTTCCAGATGAATTGCTGCTAATCATTTTTTGTTTAGCCTTAATCTCATTCAAATTTTCCTGAATTTCATTAAAAGCAACAATAAAAGACTCTATGCTTGAATCTTTTTGACTTACTACTTGTTTTAAACCATCGTTTACTTGGCTTAAGCTATCAGCCAATGGGTTTCCTTCATTTTCGGGTTTGTTATTGCAGGCAGTCAGTGCAAACAAAATTGTAGATAATAGAATTAAACTATATTTCATGGTTGTATATTTTGTGCAAATTTATAAAGGCTAAAAATGCTAAGGTGTTAAATTATGTTTGTGGTATTTGTTCTTGTTTGGCTAAATAAATACTTTTATTTAGTTCGTAACCCAGCAAAACAACAAATACATTAAAATTTATTAATAGCATAACCACTATAATTGTACCAATAGAACCGTAAAGTTTATTATAGCTGGCAAAATTATTAACATAAAAAGCAAATCCGGAAGAAACAATAATGATAAAAATAGTGGCTAATGTACTTCCTGCCGAGATAAATTTGTAATGGACTTTTCCGCTTGGGCCAAAATAATACAGGAAGGAAATAGCCGTAAACAACAAACATAACAATACTAACCATTTTCCGGCTAATAAAGCATAATAAGATATTCCTTTACTGATAAGCTGATGTTCGAGCAAATAGTCGGAAAACCAATTGCTCATAACAATAATAGCAATAGAAATGGTAATTAAAACGGTAATAATTACCACCAACATAATTGAAATTAAACGTATTTTAAATCCCGATCTTTTTTCCTCAATATGATTGCTTTGATTAAATCCCTGCATCATGGCATTTACTCCGTCAGTAGCCAAATATAGGGCAAAAATGAAGCCAAATGAGAGTAATCCCCCTTGTTTATTATTAATTAAATCTTCAAATGTATCTCTTGTGGCTTCAAAAGCAGCATGGGGCATTAAGCCCTTTAAAAGCAATAATAATTGTTCTTGAAAGTCAGGAACCGGGATATAAGGAATGAGTGTAAACAAAAAAATTAGTCCGGGAAAAATAGCTAAAAAAAATCTGAACGAAAGCGAAGCTGCCTGTGTGCCCAAGGCAGAACTTTTTAATCCTTGAATAAAAAAATCAATAACGTAGTACAAGGGAACTCTTTCAAAACCCGGCAAAATAATTTTCTTACTCAGTGCTAATGAGAGTACTATTAACTTATTGTTTAATAATTTGCTTTTCCATTCTTTGATATTTAGCATATTAAATGGCTTTAAGGCTAAGGTCCAAACTCTTATATGAATGTGTGAGTGCTCCCATAGATATAAAATCAACACCCGTTTCGGCATATTCTTTTATGGTGTTAATATTAATTCCTCCTGAGGCCTCTGTTTCGCAACACCCTTGAATTAAAGCCAGCGCTTCTACAATTTGATGTGGGCTATAATTATCAAGCATTATGCGCTGTACGGTAACTTTACTTTTTAGTACTTCTTCTACTTCTTTAATATTTCTGGTCTCAATTTCTATATTCAAATTCAGTTGGTTTTCACTTAAAAATTTTTCTACTCGCTTCAGGGCATTTTCTATTCCCCCTGCGTAGTCAATATGATTATCTTTAATCATTATCATATCGTATAAGCCAAATCTGTGATTAACACCCCCCCCGTGTTTTACGGCCATTTTCTCAAAAAGTCGAAATCCGGGTGTAGTTTTGCGGGTATCTAATAATTTACATTTAGTATGTGCTATTAGTTGTGAGGTTTGGTGTGTAAAAGTAGCTATCCCCGACATACGTTGCATAATATTGAGCACTAAACGCTCTGCCTTTAATATAGATTGTGCATTACCACTTACTGTCAATACTACATCACCTTTATTTACTGTATTGCCCGAAGCTTTTAAAATTTCTATCTCAAGTGTTGAATCAACAATAAAAAAAGTTCTTTGAGCTATTTCAACACCTGATAATATACCATTTTCTTTAGCTAAAAGTTGGGCTTTTGATTGTTGATTATTATCAATGCACGACAAAGAGGTATAGTCACCGTTTCCAACATCCTCAATGAGTGCTTGTTTAATAAATGTATCAATACTATTATCCATACAGTTTATTTGTTTTTCTATTATTATTACTGCAATGTTACCAAAAATACCTTTGATAAAAAGAATATTTATAACACCATTAAGTTTTAAGAGGATAAAATGCTTAAAGTCTTATTTGTTCTATCTATCTCGCTCAATTCTAAGCTCTTTGATGAGATAGTTTCCATTATTATTCTTCACATAATAATAAGTCCTAAAATTCCCACTGCCGGTTTCTAAAATTCCGATAAAATATTTAGAACCATCTTGAGAATCGCCATTATGTTTAATAACAAATTTTCGTGGTGTATTTCTGGTAAAAAAATCTTTCATTAAAAGTTCGGCTTGTGCTTTACTATACAAACCATCAGCCCCCGGTATATTCAGTTCTATAGAGGTATTAAAATAGGAAGCAATAAGTTTAAAATTTCCATCTTTCATAGAGGAATTGATATCAGAGAAAATATCAGCAAAAACAAAAAAGCTAATGCTTGCTATAAAAACAATGGATAATAAAAGCCTTTTCATGTCAAAATAAAATCATTTATATAATTTCTAAGCAAAAACTAAGCCAAGATAACAAATTGAATCATTATTGGTAAGTTATATTTATCACTATTCTATTATTCAAATCCTTTCCTTCTTTGGTATTACTATCAGCAATGTTATGTTGAGCGCCTTCCGGAGTCATTTTTAATCTATCCTTATCTATCCTTTTTTTCACAAAATAACTTTGCAATACATTTGCTCTGTCTTTGGTTAAAATTAATGCTTCTGAATCGCTATAAGAATTATCGGTATAAACAGCTATTTTAAGAATCATTGTTGGGTTTGATTCTAGCATTTTGTACAGCTTATCTAGATGTATGTACGAAACGCTTTTAACTTCGGTACTTCCGAGTTCAAACTTTATAGAATCTGAAGCAGCCTTGACTATTTTCAATTCATTTTCGGTAGGTATTGGGCAACCTTTATTTGCTGCAGTACCCGGAGTAAGCGGACATTCATCTTCTTTATCTAACAAGCCATCTCTATCGGTATCAATATCTGGGCAACCTTTGTTTTCTTTTAATCCCGGAACGGTAGGGCACATATCGTCAATATCAGGCACTCCATCACCATCAGTGTCGGTAGGGCAACCATTATTTTCGGGTGTGCCAAATAAGTCAGGGCATTTATCTAATCGGTCAATTATCCCGTCACCATCAGAATCAGGACAGCCTTTAGTTTCAGCAGAACCAGGTTCATCAGGGCACTCATCTTCTTTATCTATTACACCATCATTATCTCTGTCAGGGCAGCCTTTTAAGCGCGCTTGGCCAGGCTCATCGGGGCATAAATCAAATTTATCAATTACTCCGTCATTATCTCTATCTGGGCAGCCTTGATGCTTTTGTAATCCATACTCGTCAGGGCATAAATCTTCAAAATCGGCTATTCCGTCATTATCTCTATCAGGGCAGCCTTTCATAAACAATGAACCTCTAACATCCGGACAGTTGTCATC
Organism: Bacteroidia bacterium; assembly: GCA_020845635.1. Lineage (GTDB taxonomy): Bacteria > Bacteroidota > Bacteroidia > UBA4408 > UBA4408 > CAIKXD01. The sequence continues at coordinate 48,747 of JADLFI010000001.1, read as the reverse complement.
AATATCAGGAATACCATCTCCATCAGCATCATCAGAGTAAGGATCTTTTCCAAACCGTAGGTTCATACCAAAACGTATATTTACAGATTTAGTTTTTTGTGGTAAAATATATGCGTTCAGGTTGTCGGTAACCAAATAAAATTGGGTTCCCCCTGGGCTATTAAGCGATATCCCGCACCCGATATTAGTATATGTTTTATTAAATATTGAATAACTTAGGCCTAAATGCACCCAATTGCCTAAACGACCACCCACCGAAGCACTGAAACCCATCCTTGACTTTCCTTCTATAAATGTATTATGAATTAATAATCCGGCCTGATAGTCCTCATTAAAATGATAAGTACCTCCAATGAATATTTGTTTATTAAGTTTTGTACTATAGGAGTTATAAGTTGTATCAATTTTTAGTGAAGCATAAGCCGAATCGAGAACCATGTTAAAGGCCTTATTGATGGAGGTAGTATCATTTAACACATCAGCAATATAAAGCCCTGAATATTTATATTTACCACCGGTATTAGAAGTAACATAATTCTTAGTGTTTTCCTTCCAATCTATTCTGCCAAAATCAATCAACGAAAAGTTTGCCTCAATTTTATTATTAAACTTATAGCGTGCTCCAAAATCAAAAGCAGTACCTGTATTTTCAAAGCGTAAAGCTGACTTTGTAAAACGATAATCATCTAAAGTGTTTTTTAGTACCCCGGAACTATTAATTAAAATATTGCTTTGGATAAAAAGGGAATAATCGTTAGGATCGGTATATAATGCAAAATCTGAACTTTGCGTATTAATGTTTTCGAATCCTTGTAAAAACTTAAGTTTAACCCCGGCAGTTAAATTTGGGGTTATTTTGCGTACATAGTTTACTCCATACTCTCTGTAGTGGCTATATTGCAATCCTAAATTGAGGTTGATAGTCTCGCCTATGTCAGATCCATTACCATTCCAAAAAAAATCAAAAACGTTCCTTGAATAATTTAATATACCACTATACTTGTCAATAATGGAAATATTAAAATAGTTTTTTTTAATAATAAATCCAACCGATAGCAAATCAACTTGCCCTTGTGCTAACAAATAGTTGCTATCTTTCATTTTTCCAATGGCCTTATTCATATCAAAAACCAATGAGTCATCATTACGTTTATAAATAAAGTCGTTATAACTAAATGCAGAGTTAGAAAAACTTAAGTAATTAGATGATAATAAGGGTAGTCCTACATTAATGGTATTGATTGGAAAAACTGAAGGGTTACAATAAATACTCTGACTAATACTATTCATATTATACAGTGTATAATTTTGTTGAGAATACCCTTTAATAAAGCAAAATAATAATAATACAATTAATATATTATATATGTATTTTAGATTTACTTTATGGTTAATCATATGGATTAATTTACCCTAAAGCAAAGTTAAAAAGAAAATGAAGTAAAAAAATTATTTTTTCTTGGAAGCGGTTTTTATTTTTTTCAATGATTCTTTTACGGACTTAACATACTTCTTATCACTATAGAAACCTTCATCTTCGCCCGATTTATATCCAATTAATACTTTCGGAAAGTCAAGTATATCTATATCTTCAGGGGATAAACCCATAGTGTTCTTATTACTAATTTCAGGAATAAGTTCAACTTCAAAATCTATTTGGTAGCCGTTATCCTCATCTTGAGCATCAACATCCCAACGATTTGTATTTATAAGTACGCAAGTGTTTTCATATCCTACTCTACTATATTCAATAGCATATAAATAATCTTTTCCTAAATTAAACTGAAAGGCCCCGTTTTTCCCGGTATAAACAGAGTCAATTTTTGAGTTTCCTTTAAACAATCTAATGGTAACTCCTTGCAATCTTGTTTCATTATCCACCACTATTCCTTGAATGACAAGAAAATCATCACTAGCACTCTCTTCTTTAGATTTTTGGGCTTGAGTTTTTGTTACACACAATAAGGTTAAAACAAAAATAATTAATGATGAAAAATGTTTCATAACCATAGTTTTAATTTTAAGAACAATATTATTACTATATTTGGTATATGTGTAAAATACTGTTATTAAGTTATAAACCGCAGTTTGTTAATTAGGAAATAATACATATTTTAAAAGACACATTTTTCTATACATCTATTCCTACTTGTTTAGAATGCTTAATATGAAGAATTATTCATATTAAGCAGAACAAGAAAAGATATTTTTAAGGTACAAAAGTCATTACCGGAACTTCAGAAATATTAATAATTTCTTGAGCCAATGAACTTACAAAATATGGGGTATTGCTTATTTCTTGTTGCGATATTAACATGATAGTATCTCCTTCAACTTTACGGGCATAATCAGTTAATATTTCTCCCAACGACTCGTAGCCTAATGAGGCTTTAATAATTTCGGCAGTAAATTTAATATTATTTTTCTCTAAAATATTTTTAATACTAACCATTTGTTGACCTAAACGATTAATTAAAAACTCATCGGCATCAAACACCACAGATATTATACTTAATATAATATCTGGATTTAATTTAATAAATGAAATTGCTTTTTGTAGTTTAGAATTAGAATTTTTGGTTAAATCAACCGGTAAAACTATTCTATTAAACTGTTGCAAGCGACTATATGCATTACAGGTAATTACAGGCACTTCGCTGCTTCGCATAATTCTTAGGGTGTTTGAACCTAAGAAACGATTTTTGCTATTATCAGTGCTATTACAGCCCATAATCAATAAATTAGCTTTAACTTCATTGATTTTTAAGGTAATTTGCTCATATACTTTGCCATACTCTACAAAAATATTAGAAGGTTTAAAATGCTTGGCATTATTGCAATGTTCTAAGAAGGGTTTTAATTTTGAGAGCACCTTGTTGATATATTCAGTTGATTTACTATTCTCCTGTTCCAAAGGTGCTTTTTCATTTTCAACAACATATAAAAAATAAACCGATGCCCCAAGTTGATTAGATAAAACACAAGCGTAATTAACAGCATGTATTGACTGCTCAGTTAAATCAAGTGAAACTAATATTCTAAAATTAGGGTTAATCATAAAAAATGAATATTTTTGGCAAATATCTTAGATATAAATCAGAAACAAAACAAAATATAAATAAATATCTATATGGCAAACAAAATTCCAGATTCTGAATTAATAATAAATCCCGATGGAAGCATATTTCATTTACATTTATTGCCCGAACAGTTGGCGCATACCGTTATTTTAGTGGGCGATCCGGGTCGTGTTGAAATGGTCTCGGGAAATTTTGATAAAATAGAACATAAAGTAAGCAACCGAGAATTTGTTACTCATACCGGTTATTATAACAAAACTCGTTTTAGTGTGGTAAGTACAGGTATTGGTACCGATAATATAGATATTGTAATTAATGAATTAGATGCTTTGGTTAATATTGATTTAATCAACAGAACTCCTAAGCCTGAACATACTGCCTTAAGATTAATTAGAATTGGCACCTCAGGTGCTTTGCAGGCTAATATTGATGTTGACTCCTTTGTTCTCTCGGAGTACGGCTTAGGCATGGATGGTTTGTTGCATTTTTACAAACATAATTTTACTGAAGAAGAAGTATTATTGCAAGAGTTTATTCAACAAACACAATGGCAAAGCCCTCTAAATCATCCCTATTTGGTTAAAAGTAGTATTACTTTATTTAATCTTTTAAAAGAAGGGATGAATACAGGAATTACAGCAACTGCCTGTGGGTTCTATGGTCCGCAAGGTAGAAAGTTAAGGCTAAACACTGCCATAAGTGATTTAAACGAAAAACTTACCTGCTTTAAATACAAAGACAAACAAATTACAAATTTTGAAATGGAAACCTCGGCCTTGCTTGGACTGAGTAAGTTACTTGGACATGAGGCCATTACGGCTTGTGCTATTATAGCTAACAGAATAAAAAAGGAGTACAGTAAGGATTATAAAATTACTGTTGATAAGTTAGTTAAAATAATATTACAGAGGTTAAGCATTTCATAGCTGTTTTTCTTAGATATTTACCTAATAAAATATACTTAATATTTTATTAAAAAATATTACAGAATGAACAACAACGAGTTAAATGCTCTTATTAGCTTATTGGATGACCCTGATGAAAGTATTTTCAGACAAGTTAATGAGAAAATATTGGCAGAAGGTGTAAACACTATTGTAGATTTGGAGAATGCTTGGGAGAATAGTAAAAGTATTCTGCAACAGCAGAGGATTGAAAACCTCATTCAAAAGATCCAATTTCAACAAACACAAAGTAAATTAAAGAGTTGGATTGAATCTGGTGGAAAAAATCTATTAGAAGGTGCGCTTATTATTTCCAAATATCAGTTTCCTGACTTAAACGAAAACAAAATCAATAAATATATTGAGCAACTGGTACAAGATGTTTGGATTGAACTTACTCCGCATTTAACGGCCTTGGAGCAAGTTAAAATTTTTAATCATATTTTGTTTGAGGTTCATGGTTTTTCGGGAAATAATTCTGATTTTCATAATCCCAACAATTCTTTTATAAATATAGTTATGGAATCCAAAAAAGGAAACCCACTTTCTATATCACTATTATATATGTTAGTAGCCCGTCAATTAAATGTTCCTGTTTATGGTGTAAATTTACCACAACATTTTGTATTGGCATTTGTTTCTGAAGATAATAATGAGGTACTTTTTTATATTAACGCATTTAGTCGTGGGGTCATCTTTAATCGTGCTGAAATAACAACCTACTTAAATCACTTAAAACTTGCACCCAACGATAATTATTTTTATCCATGCAGCCATGTAGAAATAATAAAAAGAATGGTAAACAATTTGATATTTTCATTTGATAAGTTTGGGGCCAAGCAAAAGGTAAAAGATATGAAACAATTGATGCAACTCTTTAATATATAATAAAGCAATAATGATTATTCCTAAAAAAAATACACCAAGATGGATTGTTTTTGTTCTGGACATAACAATTTGCTTTTTCTCCATTTTCTTATCCTATTTACTAAGATTTAATTTTAATATTCCGGCTGTTGATTTGGCTGATATGCCAATTGTAATTAGTGTAATCATAGCCGTAAGAAGTATCAGTTTTTTTATAGGAAAAACCTATTCAGGTATAATAAGGTACACCAGTTTAAAAGATGCACAAAAGATTTTTACGGTTATTACCCTAGGTTCTTTAGTTTTTGTATTTATTGATGTCATTTCATATTTAACTAAAGCTAAGTTTATTATACCTACCTCTATTATCATACTTGATTTTATTACTTCAATTTTCTTTTTAATAGCATCGCGCACCTTGGTTAAGGTATTGTATTATGAATTAAAAAATCCGAGTAGAGCCAAAACCAAAGTGATAGTTTATGGAGCCGGTGAGGCCGGAGTAATTACTTTAAGAACACTTGATAAAGATGCAGGAACTAAATATAAAGTTGTAGCATTTATTGATGATAACCGGAAAAAGAAAGGTAAAAAAATTGAAGGGGTAAAAATATATCATACTGATGAGTTGGATTCTTTATTAGAGAATATGGATATCACTTTTATTATCATTTCTTCTGTTCATATTCCGGCATCAAAGAAACAAATATTGGTTGAAAAATGTTTAAAATACAACACCCGAGTACTAAATGTGCCCCCAATAGCCAACTGGATAAACGGGCAATTGAGTTTTAAGCAAATCAAAAAAATACGTATAGAAGAATTATTAGAGCGCGATGAGATAGTTTTGGATAAAGAAAAAATATTGACCCAGTTAAAAAATAAAATAGTTTTAGTAACAGGTGCAGCAGGTTCAATAGGCAGCGAATTGGTAAGACAAATAATTAATTTCAGTCCCCAAAAAATAATTTTACTTGACCAGGCCGAAAGTGCCATATATGATTTGGTTAATGAATTGAATGAATTTAAAAAAACATCATTTGAAGAAGTAATTGCCGACATTACTAACCTAACACGCATGGAAAATGTTTTTCAACATTTTAAACCACAAATTGTATATCATGCCGCAGCATATAAGCATGTTCCACTTATGGAAATGAATCCCTCAGAGGCTATTTATACTAATGTAGGTGGAACTAAGATTGTAGCAGACCTTGCCGTAAAACATAAGGTAGAAAAATTTGTGCTGGTATCAACCGATAAAGCAGTAAATCCAACCAGTGTTATGGGAGCATCAAAAAGAGCCGCAGAGATTTACACCCAGGCATTAAGTCAAACTGGAAGTACAAAATTTATTATAACCCGATTTGGAAATGTGTTAGGCTCAAATGGCTCGGTTATTCCTTTATTTAAAAGACAAATAGAGTATGGAGGCCCAATAACCATAACTCACCCCGACATAACACGCTATTTTATGACCATTCCCGAAGCATGTCAGTTGGTGCTCGAGGCCGGATGTATGGGCAATGGTGGCGAAATATATATTTTCGATATGGGTGAATCGGTTAAAATTAAAGATTTGGCCATAAAAATGGTACGTTTAAGCGGCTTAACTTTAGGAAAAGATATAGAAATAGTGTACACCGGGTTGCGCCCGGGAGAAAAACTATATGAAGAATTGTTGAATAATTCGGAAAATACCCTACCAACACATAATAAACAAATTATGATTGCTAAAATAAATGCCCAGAATTATGAAAAGGTTAACCCTGAAATTATTAAATTAATAAATCTATATCAAAACCAAGATAATATGAAAATAGTTCAGCAATTAAAAGCAATTGTTTCAGAGTACGTCAGTAATAATTCAATTTATGAAAGCTTAGATCATAAATCAAAATAAAAGATTATTAAATCTTTATTTTTATATTTAAGCCCTTAAATAAGTTTACAAAAAAGATTCGAGTTCACAAAAAAACAATTAAGTTTGTTGTTATATTCAAAAAATAAAAGTAAAAAGTAATTGTAAATGTTTAAAGCATACATAAGATTTGTAGTTATTGTTTTAGGACTATTAGTGTTTCAGAATAGTTCTGTTCAGGCACAATGTAATAATATATTTCAGTTTACCGTAAGCTCAACGGATGCCACCTGCCTAAATGCAGATGGAACTATAAGCATTAACAATGTTGTAGGCGGAACAAGCAACTACACTTTTTCTTTATTGGGCGGACCTTTTATTCCTCCTTCTGCCCCTCCCAACAATCATACTTACTCTAACCTGTCGGGTGGTGTATATGCGGTTACCATTTCTGATGGAACCTGCGATACTACCGTAAATATAACAGTTTCGGTAACCGGAGGTGTTAGCTCAGCTTCAGCAGCAACAACGCCCACCTCTTGTAACGGTAATACAGGCACAATAACAGTTTCGCATCAACCCTCATCAGTTACAATAGGCAACTATATATTAAGCCCGGGAGTACAAAATAACACCACCGGAGTATTCAACAATTTACCGGCAGGAACATATAGTGTTATTCTTGAAGATAACAATGGTTGTCCTTTCACCATTAATAATATTGTTATATCTACTCCCTCTCCTATTACTGATGCTACAATTGAGGTTACACCAATTGCTTGTAAAGGTGCCTTAGGAATAATAAAAATAACAAGTGTTACCGGAGGTACAGCTCCATATAAATATTCTGTGAATAATTCTTCTCCTACCTCTAACAACACGTTTAATAATTTGTTTGAAGGGGTATATACAGTAACTATCACAGATAATAACAACTGTACTTTCTCAAAAACAGTACAAATGCAAGGAAGTCTTGTGGAGCTTACTGATTGTGAGGCCGGCCCTGATGTAACTATTTTTTTTGGTCAGAATGTACAACTTAACGCTACCAAAGGAATTGGTAATAAATTTTACTGGTCACCGAGCGAAAGTTTAAGTGACTCTTCATTATTGTCGCCTATAGCGTATCCCAATACTACTACCACCTATACTTTTACAACCTTAACAAGCGAAGGATGTATGTGTAAAGACAGAATAACAGTAAGGGTAATCCCTTTAATTAAAATACCTAACACTTTTACCCCTAACGGTGATGGAATTAACGATATTTGGATAATTACCAATACTGAATATTACGAAAATGTAGAATTGAATGTATATAATCGCTGGGGCGATAAGGTGTACTATGTAAAAGACTATAAAACAGGTAATGAATGGGATGGTGCTTCTCTTCCTGATGCAACCTATTACTACGTTTTAAGATTCAAATACCCTAAAGAAGATAAAGTGTATGAATACACCGGTGGAATTACAATTATTAGATAAGTTCAAGAAAAGAATAAAAAATTAATCAATATGAGGCTATCCATAAAAACAATAAGCATAACACTTGTATTATTTTTGTTTTTGGGCGTTTTCCATGTTAAAGCACAGCAAACATCACAATATACTCAATATATACTTAATTACTTTGGGGTAAATCCGGCCGCAGGCGGCTCAACTAAATGTCTTCAATCCAAAGTCGGATATCGAAAGCAATGGTGGGGTTTTGAGGGTGCACCTGTTGATCAGTTCTTCAGCGTTCACGGGGTACTAAAAAATAAAACCCCTTACAATAAGAGGAAAAATGTTTTGGGCTTTTATCAAGAGCGTGACATGACAGGTCCTACTACACGCAATTCTTTTAATTTAAATTATTCTTTTCATGTGCCTCTTTCGAGTGATTTTTATTTATCTACAGGAGTTTTTGCAGGTTTAATTCAATATGGCTTTATACGTGATAATGTAACCTTAACCAGAGGCGATGACCCTGCCATTGGAGCATCAAAAAAAGTTATTATTTATCCCGACCTTAATCCGGGTATTATGCTTTATAATCCGAACTTTTTCCTAGGATATTCAATGAAATATGCACTACAAAGAAAATTAAATGCTGTTTATGGTTTTAATAGTGCTCTGGATCGTACTCATTACTTTACAACAGGTGCAAGTATTCCGGGTAATAGGAAAGAGTTTTCGTACTTACCATCTATTAATGTAAAATATGCAATGGGCGCTCCTATTGGTTTAGATGTTGGCTTTTTGATTGATTATAATGATGTTTTCAGATGGGGATTTATTTACAGAAAAAGAGATGCTGTATGTGCCTTAGTTCAGTTCAGGGTTAAGAAATTTCAATTAGGTTATGCATTTGATTATGTAACCTCAAAGGTTAGATATGGCGCAGCTAATTCGCACGAAATAATAATTGGATACAGATTTTGTAGGAAGGATGCTGATGGTCTTGATGAAAAAGAACGCTGCTATGCTTATGATTAAAAAAATTTTATTCCTTTTATTATTTTTTTTCTCTCGTAATACTTAAAAGTGGTTATCAGCAATATAATCAACCAAACTTTATTTGAATTAAATCTTCAATATTTTGGTTTACCCGGGAATCGTTAAAATATCAATAACATTAACTATCATTACAGTATTTCTACTGTCATGCCCCGAAAATTTATACCAAAATATTAAAAACTCTTTAAGTAATTCTGAAATTGATAGTCTTGAATATGCTCCCGGACATCCGAAGGTAAATATTAGTGCTTTAGACCAATTGAGGAGTTTCCCCAACCCTCAATTTAAAGAAAATCATGGTTTATTGCCCAATTTTTTATGGATGGATCCTTTGTATTTGGGTGGACTTCTACAAAAAGGATATAAGATTAAAGATTGTTATTCTCTATCAACAATGATACAAAGCGAGTTGGCCTATCATTGGAATTATTATTTTTTAGTAAGCAATAATTTAAAACAATACAAAAATTACCGAGATAGCTCAAGTATTGGTTTGTGGGTAAACTATGCCAATAAACACCCTGAATTGCCCACTGCTGCGATAAGTTTTTGGGCGCAGGTGCAACCGGTAAAATCAGGCATAATTGGTTGCGACAGCAAATATCCCTTTGTTACCAATCATCAACTCCCCGATAGCTGTTATTTACATGACAGCAATGGAAAATTGTTGGATAAAAAATACTCCAGTCCTATAACTTCAATTTCATCACTTAAATGCGATTTTTTAACCCAATCAATGTATGTTGACTCATTATTAAGTGCCTTGAAAAGACCATTACAAATGATTAATGATAATGGTGAGGTTTTTAGACTTTATGATGACAAAATGCTTTCGCAAGACAAAAGAGTTGTTTCCGATAAAAATAAATATCCTGATTTAAGTTGGAATGAATATCAGGCAAAAAAAAGATTAGAGAAAGAGCTGGCTTTCAGAAATTCATTTATGAATAAGGCTCCTTTGGCCAACTGCCTTTATACGGTGTACGCTATTGACGGTCAAAATAAATTCAGACATGATTACAAAATTGTACGTGAGTCTAACTCTAAAATCAATAATCAATATTATTCAACCCCTGACTTTTACCCGCGTTATCCCGATAATTGGAAAACATGGAAAGGACCTTGGCATGGATTAAAATGGCTGGAAATAAGTCGTAAAACCGAAATTGATTTAGGAGACAACCTATTTTCGCCCTTTGTAGCTGCCGGTTGGGATAGTGTTGAAACCAACAATATACGACCAGCGCAATGGTTGGGACTACTTAAACTGTTGGGCGCCATGGGAGCTGAATTTTACTATACCGGATTTTTTAATACCGGAAAACATGTAGCAATTCCCGAAAATTACGTATGGCAGGCTGTTATACCAGCGTATGCACAAGCCATAACCTCATTTTATGAAGAAATTCTTCGCCAGGGAAAAATTACTAACACTAATGAAATTATTCAATACCCTGAAAGCGATGTCCCGGTGGTTATCAGAAAAATGAATCAAAAGAAAGTATGGTTAATAGCCTGCACTTGGCAAACAGGAACTAATTATAATAAAGGTATAGGGTTTGAAAAAAATATCAGTGTAAATTTAGGTCACAAGTCAATCAATGTTAAGGCGCGCAGACAAGGAAGTGTTTACATTTACAGTGAAGAAGACAAGCCTGTATTTTATCAATTAGACCAATGGCATGAGTACAAACATCCCTATTATTGGAGTAAAAATGTAATTCTTGAAGCTGAGCTATACAGTCAAAATATAATAACACAAAGTAAAAGTAGTAATGATTACATAGATTATACTACGGCCGCTGTTATTGACAGTTCGTTAAACATTGCGTTTACAGCTAATGGAAATTTAAAGAAAGGAAGTAAAATAATATTAAGTATGAGCTGTCCAATAAATGAAGGCGAGTTAAACATAAAGTTAAATGATTTTAATTTGGGAAAAATTCCGGTAAAAAAACACTCAAATTTTAGTAGCTACCAAATTGTCTTAAAAGAAAATATTAATCTGATAAACTCGCGAAAATGTAATTTATATTTTAGCAATTCAGGGAAAGAAAAAATTTGGCTTGATAAGGTTAGTATTACAGTTGAATAAAATTTTCTTAGAAATAAAAAGGATAAAATTTCTTTGACATAAATTCATAAGCCGGAAAAGGAACTTTTATAAATCCAATGGTTTTTAAAACATTGTTCAGAGTTCTGTTACGAGTTTTTACCCGCCATAAATTTATATCCAATGAAAATAACAATTCTCTTTTTCGTTCTACACTACTAAAATCATAGCTTACTCCTTTCGATTCCCAAATATTATTAAACCCACCATACATGCCTGAGGCACTATAACCAACCGCTAAAGACAACCATTTTGGAAACTTAATATCCTCAGCCATAAAATCGGCCGGGGCAAAACTTAACCAATAGGTTTGTCCGTTGTAATCTTTAAACAGGCTCTGAACATAGTTTGAACCCAATACATTAGGTCTAGCTGTAGCGTAAGGACTTGGAGAATAACTAAACTTAAGCATTACTATTTGCTTATTCAACCACTGCTGCTGCCCTGCGCATAATAAATACCCACCCAAATTAGCCATCATATCACCCGTAGAAAAGCCCCAACCACCTGAAAATCCGTCAAACACCTCAATGGTTGATAAGAAAATAAAACCCAACCCCCCACCAAGCCAAATACTTTTTGTTTTATCAACGCCTGACCACCTAAGTGCCTCCATTCCTACCAATCCCACATAATATGCAGAAAATGCATGACCTAATTTGTCCATCTGTAACCACTCGTTGTTATCATTAAAAAAATGAAATGACTCTTTCGGGTAACCTTTATACCACAACTGGTACAGACCGGTCATGCTAAGTCCATATATAGAACTTTCAGCTATAACAACATTTCTAAGTCGTTTGTTATTAACAACTGCCGTATCACTTTGCCGGGCATTTGCATGTTTAACTCCGCACAAAAACATTGCCAAGCCAAGGTTAATAAGTATAAAATATTTGTATACTGATAAGGACTGATATTTCAAAATAAATATTTAATTTTAACCAATAAAAATAAAAAACAATGATTAATCGGAATACTAAATTTTATACAATTATAGCACTTTTTATTATAGTTAGTATGACTGTTAGGGCACAAGAAAATTTACCTCATTTTCTTACTCAGGATGAAATACAAAAGCTTCCTTTGAATTTAACAACTCCTCATAGAGGTATCAATAGTATTACCAGCCCTCCTACCTTGCCGGTACGTACCGCAGCCGAGTGGGAAGAAGTACAAGCATTGCTGATTACCTGGACAGGATTTCCCTCAATTTTATCACAAATAGTTGATGCTGCACAGGAAGAATGTGAAGTTATAATCAGTTGCACAGACTCAAACCAAGTAAAAAATTATTTAATCCAACAAAACATACCGCTTACTAATGTGAAATATTTGATTACATCATTTAATAGTATATGGCTTCGTGATTATAGTGCTCACACAGCATATCTTAACGATGTTGACTCGCTCATTATGGTAGAATGGATTTATAACCGACCAAGACCTGATGATGATATAATGCCTGTGGCACAAATGAACTTTATGGGAATTCCTTTGTACAGCACTACTCAAGCACCTAATGACCTTGTGAATACCGGTGGCAATTGGATGGTTGATGGCTTTGGGACAGCCTTTGCCTCAAAGCTTATATTAAACGAAAATGAAGCCGGAAATCCGTATGGTGTAAGTGCCAAAACTGAAGCACAGATTGATACTATTGTAAAAAAATTTCAAGGTATAAATCGCTATATAAAAATGGAAGCATTACCGTATGATGTGATACATCATATTGATATGCATATAAAATTACTTGACGAAGAAACACTTTTGGTAGGAGAATATCCTCAGGGTATTTCCGATGGTCCGCAAATAGAGGCTAACCTACAATATGTATTGAGCAATTTTAATTCTATTTTTGGTACTCCTTATAAAGTTATACGCATACCTATGCCTCCAAGTAGTTCAGGGGCTAATCCCGGAAGTCCTTTTGGAAACGCTTCTTATCGCACTTACACTAATTGTGTATTTATCAATAAAACTGTAATAGTTCCTTATTATCGTCAGGAGTACGATACTATTGCTGCCCGAATATTAGGAAATGCTTTGCCCGGCTATAATATTGTTGGAATAGACTGTGATAATTCATCATCGAACATAATTTCTCAATTGGGAGCTATACACTGTATTACCAATACAGTTGGTGCCTACAATCCTTTATTAATAAGTCATCAACCTTTACCCAATACCGGTAATAGTTCAACTCCTTATCAGGTTGATGCTTTTATTAAACACAAGAGCGGTATTCAGCAGGCAGCCATATATTTTACTACCGATACTTCCCAAGGTTATCAATCAGTACCCATGACTTTAACCAATGCCGCCAATAACAACTGGACCGGCTATATACCTGCTCAAGCAGCAGGTTCAACAGTATATTATTATATTGATGCTGTTAGCCATTCCGGCAAGCACCAGGTAAGACCTATAACTGCTCCCTTGGGCTACTGGAAATTTAATGTTGATATAACCACTGCTCATATTTTTGGAGTTGAAAACGAATTTGAGATTAAAGATATTTATCCTAATCCGGGTAATGCCATTAGTTGTATTCCGGTTTATAGTAACTCAAGTACCTCCTTGAATGTTGCGGTATATGATATGGTTGGGCGTAAGATTGACGAGTTATTCAACGGAGAAATTCAAGCAGGGAGCAAAAATTTATTCATTAATTGCACATCTTATGATGCCGGTGTATATCATATAGTGTTCAATACAAGTCAGTCACAATACACCAAAAAGATTTGTATTAATAAATAGGAAAATGCCATTATGTATAAATTTATAAGATGGTTTCTTTTTCTGCTTACACCGGAAAAAGCACATTATTTTACTTTTTTCTTACTTAAAGTTCTTTTTAAAATTCCCGGAGCATCTACGATTTGTAGAAAAATATATTATACACAAAATACCGACCTAGGAGTTAACCTGTTTGGGTTAAGTTTTAAGAACAGAGTAGGCTTAGCCGCAGGTTTTGACAAAGATGCCAAGATGTTTCATCAACTTAAAAATTTTGGTTTTGGGTTTATTGAAATTGGTACGGTAACCCCTTTGGCTCAGCCTGGAAATGACAAGCCAAGGCTGTTCAGATTACCCAAAGAAGAAGCACTTCTAAACCGTATGGGTTTCAACAATGAGGGCTCGTTGGCAGCCGCTATGCGATTAAAAGAGAATAAATCAGATATTATTATTGGCGGTAATATTGGAAAGAATAAAATTACCTCTAACGAAGATGCTGTAAATGATTACCTGAAATGTTTTGAAACTTTATATGATGTGGTAGATTATTTTGTGGTCAATGTAAGTTCGCCTAACACCCCAAATCTGCGCGATTTGCAAGAGAAAGAACCTTTGACAAATATTTTGAAACAAATAATGAAATTTAACCATACCAAAGAAAAAGTAAAACCAGTTTTGTTAAAGATTGCACCCGACCTCAGCAATTCGCAACTTGATGATATTATAGAAATTGTAAATACAACAAAAATTCATGGTGTTATTGCAACCAATACCACTATTGACCGGAATTTGCTTCATGCCGAAAAAGAAAATGCCCTAAAACTTGGTACAGGTGGCATTAGCGGCAAACCATTAAAACAACGCTCAACAGAAGTTATAAGATATTTATATGAAAAATCCGGGGGAAAATTTCCAATTATTGGAGTTGGAGGCATACACAGTGCACAAGATGCGATTGATAAACTAAAAGCCGGGGCAAGTTTAATACAACTTTACACCGGATTTATTTACGAAGGCCCAAGACTAATTAAAGAGATTAATAATGAAATTTTAAGAAATAATATTTATGAGCACAGAAGTTAAATTAATTGAGTGCCCGCGCGATGCTATGCAGGGAATTCATGAGTTTATTCCCACACAGGTAAAAGCCGACTATATTAATCAACTATTAAAAGTAGGGTTTGACACTATTGACTTTGGTAGTTTTGTATCTCCTAAGGCTATACCGCAACTGCGCGATACGGCAGAAGTTTTAAGTTTATTAGATTTAAGCAAAACCCAATCAAAATTATTAGCAATTATTGCTAATCAAAGGGGTACTGAAGACGCTTGCCATTTTGAAGAAATTAAATATTTAGGATTCCCATTTTCTATTTCAGAAACTTTTCAGCAACGTAATACCAATTCGAGTATAACCGAATCGTTAGGGCGTGTTGAAGATATTCAGAACTTATGTTTAAAACATGGAAAAGAACTGGTGATATACATTTCCATGGCCTTCGGGAATCCTTATGGAGATATATGGAACGGTGATATAGCAGTAAAATATACAGCCCAATTATATGAAAGAGGGATTAGAATTTTTGCTATGTCAGATACTATAGGTTGTTCAAACAAAGAAAACATAAATGACCTATTTGGTAAAGTTATTCCGGAGTTTAAAAATGCCGAAATAGGAGCTCACTTACACTCCACTCCTGAAACTCGTTTTGAAAAAATTAAAGCTACTTATGAGTCAGGTTGTCGCAGATTTGATGGTGCTATACATGGTATTGGGGGTTGTCCTATGGCAAAAGAAGAACTTACAGGTAACTTGGCTACAGAAAGTTTAATTCAGTTTTTTGAGGAGCACCAAATTAATCATGGTTTAAATAATACCGAACTTAATTACGCCTACACCAAGGCTAAAGAGGTTTTTGGCAAGTTGATATAATTATTTTTACCAAATCAAGCATTAGATATGAAGAAAATTAAATTGATATGGGATTTTAGGGGACCCGATGCACGGGGTACTGCTGAGCATCATGCGCATCATTTAACTGAATTTGCAGAAGATAATCAAGTAGAAAAAAACCTAGTAGGTTTTGAAGAATTAAGCTCCATGTATTCTATTGCATATTTTATTGTTCCGGAAGAGAAAATGATTGAATATCGCGATAAACTACGCCCACATCGTGGCGAATGGTACGAACCCGAAACCGAAAATGAATAATTGGTTTGTTTTATAGGTTATTAATTGCAACAGTAAAGGATTCCTTACGGAGAGTTTTATCTCTGAAAAATAACAATTCTTTAAAATTGTTAAGGAATGATAATATATTTCTTTACTGATTTTAGTCATTTTATATACATTTTTTTGAAGGTACTATTGTAGAATAAATCATTAAACCAAATAATAATGAAATCAGCTATTAAATACTCAGTGTTCATAAAAGCTCTACTCATTAGTGTAATGTTTGTTTCATTTACCGGTTGTAAAAAAGAGGGATGTACTGATGAAAAAGCAAGCAACTACAATAAAAAAGCCAAGAAAGATGACGGTAGTTGTATTTATCCTTCAGAAACAGAAGGTTTACAACTGATAAAATCAATGAATAATGGTACTCATACGGTTGAATTTTATACTTCTAACGGCAAGTTTCAAACCGGTTATAATCAAGTATATTTTACCATTAAAAATCCTAATGGCTCTTATGTTGACAATGCCACAGCCACCTGGTCAACATGGATGGAAATGACTTCAATGGCACATGGCTCACCGGTTTCGGGAATTGAAAAGAAGCCTAACTCAACTACGGTATATACCGGTAATATTATTTTTCAAATGGCCGGCAATAGTTCTGAATTTTGGACTCTTACTTTGAATTATGTTGTAAACGGTACAAATTTTTCGGTAAGTGATAAAATAGAAATTGTTGAATCTGCTAGAAAAAAGTATGTCTCCTTTGTTGGAAGTGATAATAATAAATATATTATTGCCCTAATAGAACCAAGTGTTCCTAAAGTAGGAGTAAATAATATTAAAGCGGCTTTATTTAAAATGGAAAGCCAATCAAGTTTTGTTCCGGTATCAAATTATAAAATTTTAATTGACCCAAGAATGCCTGGAATGAATAATCATAGCTCACCTAACAATGTTAACTTAACACAACTTAATGCCGAGTTTTATCATGGTCAACTAAATCTTACCATGACAGGTTATTGGAAAATAAATTTAATTCTTGAAGACTCTAACGGAAATATTTTAAAAGGCGAAGCTATTTCTGTAACCGTTGGAGAGAGTAGTATATATTTTGAAATTGAATTTTAATGATTTAACTTTAAAATCTTTCCATCTTAACTATGTTTCTACATGAAATCTCAATTTCCTCATATATATATCTGTTTATTTATTGCTTGCCATAGTATTAGTGTAGCATTTGGACAAAACAATGCCCCACAAGGGGATACACTTAAACGACAGAATTTAGATGAAGTAATTATCATTTCAAATACCTCTTTAAGCGATAAAACAACCAAGCCATTATCAAATCTGGAAAAATACCTGGAAAGTACCGATGCCGTAAATATGATACAAAGAGGTAGTTATGCTTCTGAACCTTATATTAACGGAATGGCTACAGAACGCAGTGTTATTACTATTGATGGCATGAGAATCTACTCGGCCTGTACCGATAAAATGGATCCTGTTACTTCTTATGTTGAAATCACAAATTTAGAGAAAGCCGATTTACATCATGGACAGTCGGGCTCAACAGGAGGAGCAACGATTGCCGGAAGCCTTGATTTAGTTCGTAAAAAAAGCAGCTTTGGTGAAAAACAATTTAAAGGTTTACTATTTGGAGGTTTGGAATCAAATAATTTACAAAAAATAGGAGGCTTTGGTTTATCACAAAGCAGCAAACGTTTTTATACTGATTTTGATTTTACTTTCAGAGATGCCGAAAACTACAAGGCAGGTAAAGGAATATTGATTCCATACTCGCAATATACTAAGTTTAATACCTCGGCCAATATTGGAGTAAAAATTACTGAACATAAACAAATTGAATCATCCTTTATATACGATCACGCCATAAATATTGGTTATCCGGCATTACCTATGGATGTGGCTTATGCCAAAGCATTTATTGGCTCGGTTGAATATTTGCAACATCATATTTCCGAAAATTTGTTGATGTGGAGAACAAAAGTATATTACAATACTATTGCTCATGCTATGGACGACTCAAAACGTCCTAATGTACCTATTAGAATGGATATGCCGGGCAAAAGTAGTACCGGTGGCTTTTACTCTTTGCTGGAAGGTGTTTTTGATGATCATTCCTGGAAATTAAACCTAAGCGGTCATCATAACAATTCTTTAGCGGAGATGACCATGTTTTCAAATATTGTTGGACAAAAGGACATGTATATGCTTACCTGGCCGGGTGTTTACACCAATTATGTGGATTTATATGCCGAAGATATTATTCCCATCAACTTTAATTGGGAAGCTATTGCTAATGCGGGGGTTGCCCTGCAGTTAAATGAAATATATGATAGTTTGGGTTTCCAAAGCCTTCAGATATTTTACAATGATTTGGAAAGAAATAAATTGCGATTATTACCACGTTTGTCTGTCAATTTTAAATACACACAAAATCCGTGGAACTTTGTGGCAGGTATAGCCTATGGAGAAAGAGCACCAAGTGTTTCTGAAGGTTACGGTTATTATCTATTTAATAGTTTTGATCGCTATGATTATATTGGTAATCCGGAAATGAAAAATGAGAAATCTGTTTCAGCGAATTCTTCATTGAACTATAAATCATTACACTTTAATGCAAAGCTATCTACCTCGTATTTTTATATGAGCAATTATATTATTGGAATGCCGGTGAGTTATTTAAGTGCAATGACCATTGGAGCATCAGGGGTGAGAATATATGAGCAGTTAAGTTATGCTCATTTGTACAATGCCAATTTATCACTAGTGTATCGGTATAATAGCAACTTAAAGTGGAGCGGAAAAGTATTGTACCGCAGAGGTATAGGTGCAAACAATATTAATTTGCCCTTAATACAGCCATTAAGTTATCATTCAGAAATTATTTATACGCTAAGTAGTTTTTCGGCCAATGCAGGTATTTCGGGCGCAACAAAGCAATCAAATTACAATCCGACATTTGGAGAACAGCCGCTTCCTGCCTATACTGTGTTTAATTCATCTGTTTCAAAATCTTTTAATTGGGATAAAAGTTCTATCATCTTAAAAGTCGGAGTTGAAAATGTTTTAGATAAATATTACACTACCTTTGCCGACTGGAACAGAATCCCAAGAATGGGGAGAAGTTTTTTTGTCAATGTTATCTGTAACTTTTAGTTCATTTAATTCTATTTTATTTTCCTTATTTATTCCAAATTAAATCAACTAATTCCCTATATTTTCTAATTGATTATCAGCTTCTAATTTTTGACTCAATAAACTGCATCAATTCTTCTTTTTCTGTATCTATGTCAAACCAATAATATGCTTTATCTCTCCTAAACCAAGTTAATTGACGCTTAGCATAATTACGGGTATTTTGTTTTATTTTTTCTACTGCTTCATTATAATCTGTTTTTCCTTCAAAGTAGTCAAAAAACTCTTTATAGCCTACAGTTTGCAGGGAATTTATATGTTTTAAGTGATAAAGAGACAAGGCCTCATCTTCAAGCCCTTTCTCAATCATCTCATCCACCCTATTATTTATTCGCGTATAAAGTCTTTTTCTGTCCATAGTCAAACAAACTTTAATAATGTCAAAAGGTCTTTGCTTGTTGTTTTTTTTATAAAATTCACCCACATTCATTCCGGAAATTAGATTTATTTCAATAGCTCTAATTAGTCGATGTGGATTATTCATATCGATTTTTGCCGCATAACTTGCATCATATTTTATTAATAAATGCTGCAATGCTTTAATACCTTCTTTTTGATATAAATCTTTCAGTTGTTCTCTTATTTCAATGTTGGAGGCAGGTACTTCATCAAAACCATTGCAAAGTGCGTCAATATACAAACCCGAACCACCACTAAGCAGTAATATCTTATGCTTTTCAAACAATTGAACTAATAATTCAAAGGCTTCTGTTTCAAAATTAGAGGCGGTGTAGTTTTGTTTAACACTAACATGACCTATGAAGTGATGCTTGCATGCATTTAATTCATCAATGCTTGGCTTGGCAGTGCCAATACTCATTTCACGGTAAAATTGTCTGGAATCTGCTGAAAGAATTTCGGTGTGATACTTTAATGCAATTTCAATACTTAGTGCTGTTTTCCCAACAGCCGTAGGACCGGCAATTACAAGAAGCTTATTAGACATTATAATTATTAATAATCATCGGCCGAATTATCATAACGATTGTTGTACATTTCGTTCTCATCATCATATCCATTACCGTATTCATCAATATCGTCCTCCCCTCCTGTTTCATCCGGGTCATCATCATCTTTGCTTTCAAAGCCATCGTCAATATCAGACTCTTCAATATAGGAAATATCTTCTTCAATTTCAACATCCGAATCATCATCAATTTCTTCATCATCAATAGTATCTTTTTCAATCTCTTTTACCGATCCGGGTTTACGACCTCTCTTCCCTTTTTTAGGGCTATCCTCATCATCAAAGCTAGGTGATGCAATATATACCGGTTTGTATTGCTTAGGTGCAGCGCCAAAACTCTTAACCACTAATGGATACACAACATTTGGGTCGGACTTGGATATTTTTAGCAACTCAACAAAAAAGGACCATTGCACATTCAAGTCGTATATGAACAAAAATCTTTGATGTGGTTCCTCTACAAAGTCGCAAATAATTCTTTTTGAAAGTTCAAAAGGTGTACCATCTTTCTTTTTGGTTAAATCCCGTCCCTTGCGCCATGAATCATCACTCATAAAGAAAATACACTCATGAATAGTATCAAAATTTATAGATTTAAGAATTGCTAACTTTAAATCCTCAAAACTTTGTTGAGAGTTTATTTCAATATCTCTATAAACATCATCATAATCCTCAAAATGAATTCGAAACTTATATATCATCTTATCAATAAAATTTATTGCAAATAAAAAAACAAAATTTCTAACTTCCTATGAACAGCTAATTTACAAAAAAAAATGATTTTAATCTAAAAATATAGTTTTTGCCAAGCTGCTTAAGTCCAAACCGTTAAACGTGCCTGAACTCATCATCAGCAAGTTATGCGGGGTAGTAAATGTTTGTTTTAAGAACATTATCATTTCATCAGTTTCGGTAAATACATGTAAATTTCCACTATTGCCAAAGGCATTAATTACCTGTTGAATTGAAATTTCTTGAAGCTTTTTATGTTGTAAAGTTTTTAAGTTGTAATAAACCACCGCCACATCAGCATCAATCATACTATCTTTGTACTCATTCAAAAAAGTTTGGTTTAAGCTGCTGAAAGTGTGCAGTTCAATGCATGCGGTGAGCTTCCTATCAGGGTACTGACTTTTAACGGCTGCAATAGTTGCTTTTAATTTAGAGGGCGAATGAGCAAAATCTTTATAAAAAACCGCCTCCTTATTTTCATACACTTTTTCGAGGCGTTTGGCAGCTCCCTCAAAAAACTGAATAGCTTCATAAAATTGCTCATCAGCAATATTTAACTGATTACATGCCAAACGAGCTGCATTTAGGTTGAGCAAATTATGAATACCAAATATTTTTAATTTTACATTTCTATTTTTATGTAACAAAACAGTTGTTCCTTGTTCAATTCTGTGAGCCGGAACACTGTATGGTAAGCGGTTTATATCGCTTCTGGTATGAGCTGCAATTTGGTTAACCGCCTGATCATCGCACGAGTATATTAAAGTACCGCCCTGACTAATTAAATTGCAATAAATTTCAAATTGTTCTTTGTAGTTTTCAAAGGTTGGAAAAACATTAATATGATCCCAAGCAATACCGCTAAGAATAGCAATATCGGGCATATACAAATGAAACTTAGGGCGTGGGTCAACAGGCGAAGATAAATACTCATCACCCTCAATTACTGCAATTGGTGCGTCATGGGTAAGCTGCACCATAGTGTCAAAACCTTTTAGTTGAGCTCCTACCATAAAATCACACTTTATATCAAAATAATTTAAAACATGTAAAATCATAGCTGTAATAGTTGTTTTTCCATGGCTTCCTCCAACTACCACTCTGGTTTTGTTTTTGGTTTGTTCATAAATGTATTCAGGGTACGAAAATATTTTGAGCCCCAAGCGTTGAGCTTCCATTAGTTCAGGATTATCTTTACGGGCATGCATTCCTAATATTACAGCATCAATATTGGCATTAAGTTTCTCCGGAAACCATCCAATAGCATTGGGCAAAATCCCTGCATTTTTAAGTCTGCTGTACGAAGGCTCTGCTATTTCATCATCCGAACCGGTTACGTTGTAACCTTTTTTATGCATGGCTAATGCCAAATTGTGCATAGCACTCCCACCAAGGGCTATAAAATGAACATTCATTAATTAACTTTATTTTGTTTAAAACTATGCTAACTTAAATCAATTATTTCAAGTACTATTTTCCACTTTTACAAAGTTTCAAACAATTACCCGTTAATCAAGTAAAATGAAATTACATACAGTACATTCAGGAATGTTTAAGCTTGATGGAGGCGCAATGTTTGGTGTTGTCCCAAAATCAATATGGCAAAACTTAAATCCTGCCGATGAAAACAACATGTGTTCATGGGCTATGCGTTGCTTATTAATTGAAGATAGTAACAGGCTTATTTTGATTGATAACGGAATGGGAAATAAGCAAGATGCCAAATTTTTTGGTCATTATTATTTACATGGCGATTACTCACTCGAAAAATCATTGTCAAGCCTTGGTTTTAGCAAAGATGATATTACCGATGTATTTTTAACCCATTTGCATTTTGATCATTGCGGGGGAAGTATTATTTTTAATAGTCAAAAAAATATTTATGAGCCTGCTTTTAAAAATGCAACCTACTGGAGTCATAGTAAACATTGGCAATGGGCAGTAAAACCTAATGCCCGAGAAAAGGCATCTTTTTTAAAAGAAAATATTCTCCCTATTGAGGAAAGTGGACAGTTGCAATTTTTTGATTCCGGCTCTACCCTCCCGTCTTATTTTAATGCCGAAATTGTAAGTGGTCATACCGAAAGTATGATGTTACCACTTATTCAATATAATAATCATAAAATATTATTTGTGGCCGATTTATTTCCGTCAGCCGCACATATTCCATTACCCTATGTAATGGCTTATGATACACGGCCTTTACTTACCTTAAACGAGAAGCAACAAATACTTCAAAAAGCGATGGAACAAAACATTATTTTATTTTTTGAGCATGATCCTAAAATTGAGTGTTGCTCATTGAAACAAACCGACAAGGGAGTAAGACTTGATGAAACCATAACACTAGATTCTATATAAAATTTAAATAGTAATAAAATTTCATCGTACTTTAAATTAGTCCGACAATGGCTCAAAAACATCAGTTAAATCGTAAAACTAAACGGCTGTTTAACATTTTTTTACCTATAAGTAGAATTTTAGTTTATCTAAATGTACTTGGGCTTAGTATAAATTTTATTTTTTGTGATTTAAATCGCTATATTTTTGTTTTATGACAATGGAAAAAGAGAAAATAAAATCAAGTTTCAGCGATAAAAAGATTCTCGTTATAGAAGGCGATTTCATTAATTCCTATATGCTAAAACAGTATCTTGAAGATGATTTCAAAATGCTATATGCTAGAGATTCGCACGAGGTAGTAAAGATTATTAACGAGCATTGTATAGATGTGGTTATGTTAAATACAGAATACGACAGTTTTGGGTTAAGTGCAAACGATTTAATTAAATATATAAAAAACAATCAAAAAGAAAAACATATAAAATTAGTAGCTTTGCCGGGAATGGGTCACGAAAACGATTCGTTATTAAATCAATTCGATTCGTCAATTAAAAGGCCTTTTGAGCAGAAAGATTTATTAGAATGTTTGGACAAAGTACTCAGAGATGAATAATAACCAATTTTTATGAATAATAATCTTAAAGATATTTTCTCAAATTCAACCACCCGCAAGTACAATATCTCTGTGCTTATGGTTGAAGACGATTTTATAAATATTTTTATGATGCAAAAAGTATTTGATACCTTGTTCGATGTAACTTATGCACGTTCTAGCTCAGAGGCATACGGTTTTCTCGAGAACAATACTTTTGACTTGGTGTTAATGGATATAAATTTAGGCGAAGAAACTGTTGACGGTGTTGATATACTAAGGTCTATTAGGCTCGACACAAGGCATACAAACACCAGAGTATTTGCAGTTACCGGATATGTTTTAGAAGGTGACCGCGAAAAGTACTTAGAAATTGGGTTTGATGAGCATTTCCCTAAACCTTTAACCAAAGATTTACTGACCACTGCTATTGAAAAATATTTTCAATAATTGCTTTTGAACATATTTTATTTCCTCAAGGTACACCTAAATATCCAGATAAAGGGGGTTAAACGTGTGCAATAAACATCATGGAAATTTTACCAAACTTATCTTATCAATAAGAGTTAATACTTTCCCATATTTATTTTGTATATTATTTGCTATTCTTTTGCATTACCGGTTGATTAGATATAAATATTAATTTTGCACCATGAAAACCAAAACTCAAAAAAGGAATAAGGTTAATGTTATTACCTTAGGATGCTCTAAAAATGTGGTTGACAGCGAAGTGCTGATGGGTCAGTTACGAGCCAATAATATTGAAGTTGAACATGAAAGTACTAAGAATGATGCCTCAATAATTATTATTAATACTTGCGGGTTTATAGATAATGCAAAACAAGAAAGTATTGACACTATTTTGCGATATTCTGATGCCAAAAAGAAAGGCTTAATAGATAAATTATATGTTACAGGTTGTTTAAGCGAGAGATATAAACCTGAACTTGAAAAGGAAATTCCTAATGTTAATGCTTATTTCGGCACACGCGAATTACCAAGACTTTTGAAGACTCTTAAAGCCGACTACAAACAAGAACTTTTAGGCGAAAGACTGCTGACTACTCCACATCATTTTGCGTATTTCAAAATTTCTGAAGGTTGCGACCGCCCCTGTTCCTTTTGTGCTATTCCATTAATGAGAGGTACACATACTTCGGTGCCTATTGAAGAGCTTGTGGCACGTGCAAAAAGCTTAGCTAAAAATGGAACAAAAGAGCTTATTCTAATAGCTCAGGACACGACATACTACGGTCTTGATATTTATAAGAAACGAAGATTGGCTGACCTGCTAAGCGCCTTACATGAAGTAGAAGGAATAGAATGGTTGCGTCTGCATTATGCCTTCCCTACGGGGTTTCCAACAGATGTGCTGGACCTTATGAAAAATAATGAAAAGATTTGTAATTATATTGATATGCCTTTACAACATATCAGTGATAAAATTCTTAAGAGTATGCGCAGAGGAACAACCAAACAAAAAACAATTGATTTGGTGAATATGATACGGGACAAGGTGCCTGATGTGGCTATCAGAACAACACTTATTACCGGTTATCCGGGCGAAACCGAAAAAGAATATGAAGAAATGGCTCAATGGGTTAGTGAAAGCCGGTTTGATAGATTAGGGGTTTTTACCTATTCGCACGAAGAAAATACACATGCCTACAACTTGAATGATGATGTTCCGATGAATGTAAAAAAAGAAAGAGCCGATAACATTATGAATATTCAACAAGAAATATCAAAAGAACTTAACGAAGAAAAGATTGGAAAAACTTTTAAAGTTTTATTTGATAAAAAAGAAGGCGATTATTTTATAGGTCGTACAGAATACGATTCTCCGGAGGTTGATAATGAAGTGCTGGTTGATGCCAACAGTAATTATATACGTATGGGCGATTTTGCTTCTATTGAAATTACAGGAGCCGAAGATTATGACTTATTTGGTGTGGTAAAAGAATAATATCTTTTAAAACCGTTTTTTCTCATACCACAAACAAACTTTCTTGATTTTTCGAACAAATAATCAGGTATCCTTATATATTCTCTGTGTTTGTTAGTTAAAAAATCGTATTTTAACCGACTAAAATTTGTATTGAACTAAATGGCTGAAAAAGAAGCAAAGGCAAGAATTAAGATTAACAAACTGCTTGAAGAAGCTGGCTGGCGTTTCTTTGACACGGACAAAGGTAAAGCCACCATCAAACTTGAATCTTCCATCAAAATGGACGATTTAGGAGAAGATTTTGAACATTCTAAAAACGGCTTTATTGACTTTTTATTAGTTGACGAAAACCAAAATCCTGTTCTTGTTTTAGAAGCAAAAAAGGAAAGCCTGAATCCGCTTGTTGGAAAAGAACAAGCAAGAAATTACGCCAAGTCGCAAAAAGTAAAGTTTGTAATTCTATCTAACGGCACATTTCATTATTTATGGAACATTGAATCCGGAAATCCTGAACCAATTCAAGTTTTCCCGACATTGGAATCCATTAAACAATATTATGAGTTCAATCCCGACCCGAACAAATTAGTTAGCGAAGAAGTAAATGCTGACTATGTTGTATTGACACAGCTACCAAACTACAAACAAATACCGGAGTTTCAAGACGAACAGAAAAAGAAGGACTTAATTTTCAATTTAAAACTTCGCTTCTTAAGATATTACCAAGTTGAAGCAGTTCAAGCCGTTCAGAAAGCAGTAAGCGAAGGCAAAAAACGTTTCTTGCTTGAAATGGCAACAGGAACAGGAAAAACGCTGACATCTGCTGCTATCATCAAATTGTTTTACAGAACCGGCAACGCAAGACGAGTTTTGTTTTTGGTTGACCGTTTGGAATTGGAAGAACAAGCAAGAAAAGATTTTACAAACTATTTAAAGAACGACCTGACAACGGTTGTTTACAAAGAAAAACGCAACGACTGGAGAAAAGCAGAAATTGTTGTTACTACCATTCAATCGTTAATGGTGAATAACAAATACAAAAAACTGTTTTCACCAACCGACTTTGATTTAATCATTTCTGACGAATCGCACCGATTGTTAGGAGGTGGAAACAGCCGAGCTTTGTTTGAATATTTCTTGGGTTACAAATTGGGCTTGACAGCCACACCAAAGGACTATTTAAAACATTTGGACACCGAAAATATTGAAGACCCCAGAGAACTTGAACGTAGAATGTTGCTTGACACTTACACTACCTTTGGTTGTGAGAGTGGCATTCCAACGTATCGTTATTCGCTTGTGGACGGTGCTAAAGACGGCTATTTGCGACAGCCTATTGTTGTGGATGCAAGAACAGATGTAACTACCAAACTGCTTTCTGAGCAGGGTTATGGCGTAATGGTTACGGTTGCCACCAGCGAGCAGGAAGATGTTTTGGAAGAAGTGAAATACAAACAAAATCACTTTGAGCGGAAATTTTTTAGCGATGAAACCAACCGAGTGTTTTGCAAAACATTTATTGAAAATGGATTGAAAGACCCGATTAACGGAGAATTTGGAAAGAGTTTAGTTTTTGCCGTTTCGCAAAATCACGCTGCAAAATTGGCTCAATTACTCAATGAATATGCACATCAATATTTCCCCGGCAAGTATCAAAGCGACTTTGCCGTTCAGGTAACTTCTAATGTGCAAAACAGTCAGCAAATGACCGTTGATTACAGTAACGACAAATTATTAGGCTTTAGCAATTTTGCAAAAGGCAATGAAATTTTAGATTCTTATAAAACTAGTAAAGCAAGAGTTTGTGTAACGGTAGGCATGATGACCACAGGTTGGGATTGCCCCAATATTTTGAACTTAGCTTTAATGCGACCGATATTTTCTCCAACAGAATTTATACAGATAAAAGGGCGTGGAACTCGTGTTCACACGTTTGAGCATAAATTCAAAAACGAACTGGGAGAAGAAGAAACAATTTCCATTGACAAAGCCACTTTTAAGCTCTTTGACTTCTTTGCCACTTGCGAATACTTTGAAGAAAAATATCAGTACGACCAAGTATTAAAACTGCCTAAAAACTTTAAGCAAGGCGATGACATTCCAACAGTTGATGACAATACGCTAAAACCAAAGCGTGACGGTTACGAATACAAGGAGAACGACAAAATTGCCACTTGGAACGAACAGCAAGTTGACTTTACAGGAATGAAGATTGACCGAATGTTTTTTCAGCAGTTTGAGGAGAAAGTAAAAACCGATGAAGAAATAAAACAACTGATGGAAGCAGGTGATGTTGAAATCGCCACAGCAAGAGCCAAAGAGAAATACGACAACAAACCCGAAGAATATTTTGATTTGGAAAAACTTCGCAGATCGTTAAAGATTGACCGTAAAATTAGTTGGCGTGAATTGTTGGAACTTATTTATTTCGGTAATCAAATAAAAGGGAAAGACGATTTATTGAATGATGAATTTGAAAAATTCCTTAGCACCAACAATGTTTCCGACATTAATGATTTACAAGGTTTACGCTATTTCTTTTACGCCTACATCACCGATCCAAGTGTAAGAAAAATAATAGACCAACAAGATTTTACCGAATTATATCACAACCCAACGTTTAATGTAGATGATTTTAACCGTGTGCCGGACGAAATGAAAAGCAAACTGCCTAACTATGTTAAGACATACGTTCCGTTGAATAAATTTTTAAACAGTTAATTATGTCAGGCACATTTTCACAAATTTATATTCAGATTGTTTTTGCAGTTAAAGGCAGAGCAAATTTAATTGGAAAGGCATGGAAAGATGATTTGCATAAATATATTGCAGGGATTATCAAAGCGAAGAACCAGAAATCAATTATAGTGAATGGTATGCCCGACCATATTCATGTTTTTGTTGGGTTGAAACCATCTATGCTCATATCGGATTTGGTTAGAGATATAAAAAACAACTCAAGCAAATGGATAAATGATAATAAGTTGATACAAGGAAAGTTTCAATGGCAAGAAGGTTATGGTGCGTTTTCATATTCTCATTCGCATATTGAGAATGTGTACAATTACATTTTGAATCAGGAAGAACATCATAAAGTGAAAACGTTTAGGGAAGAGTATATAGATTTTTTGAAGAAGTTTGAGATTGAACATGATGAAAAATATTTGTTTGAATGGATTGAATAATGCCACCCCTACGGGGTTGGGTAACAGTATGGGAATTTTTTGTTACAATATTATCATCCCTTCGGGATTAGATAATGGAACAAAAAACCCGATGGGATGAAATGAATAAAAGCCCGAAGGGCTGATATAATTATAGATTATGATATAGGAATAAACAATAACCCCGAAGGGGTGAAATGATTATAGAATGAAATGATTATAAAAAAAACGTAATGGAATAAACAAAAAAGCCCGAAGGGCTGATATAATTATAGATTATGATATAGGAATAAACAAAAACCCCGGAGGGGTGAAATGATTATAGAATGAAATGATTATAAAAAAAACGTAATGGAATAAACAAAAAGCCCGAAGGGCTGATATAATTATGGAATGGAATATGATGAAAAATATTTGTTTGAATGGATTGAATAATGCCACCCCTTCGGGGTTGGGTAACAGTATGGGAATTTTTTGTTACAATATTATCATCCCTTCGGGATTAGATAATGAAACAAAAAAGCCCGAAGGGCTGATATAATTATGGATTATGATATAGGAATAAACAATAACCCCGAAGGGGTGAAATGATTATAGAATGAAATGATTATAAAAAAAACGTAATGGAATAAACAAAAAGAAATGATTATAAAAAAACGTAATGGAATAAACAAAAAAGCCCGAAGGGCTGACATTATTATAAAACCCCGAAGGGGTGAAATGATTATAACAGACTATGCTCGACAACATAACCAAAAAAAATATTGATGATTGCCGCGATGTGCTGGTAGGCAAAGTGCCCGACCCCAAAAGCCAAATTGAGCAAATTACATTAGCTCTTATCTATAAGTTTATGGACGATATGGATAAGGAAGCCGTGGAGAAATTTAAAGGCAAAGCCAAGTTTTTTACAGGCAATTATGCCAAATACGGTTGGCGTAAATTATTCGACCCATCATTAAGCGGACAGGATATGCTTTCGCTTTACAGTGAGGCATTGGAAAAACTAAACACCAATCCGAATATTCCCGAACTGTTCCGAAACATTTTTAAAAATGCTTACCTGCCCTACCGTGACCCTGCCACGCTGAAACTATTTTTAAAATACATCAACGAGTTCGAATACAGCCACAGCGAAAAGTTGGGCGATGCTTTTGAGTATCTGTTGAGTGTAATGGGAAGCCAAGGCGATGCAGGACAGTTTAGAACACCCCGACACATTATTGATTTTGTAACTGCTTGTGTAAACCCACAGAAAAACGAAACTGTGCTTGATCCTGCTTGCGGAACGGCCGGTTTCTTGTTGAGTGCATACAAACACATCTTAAATAATTCAATTAAAAATGACGAATTACCAATTACAAACAGCGACAAAAACAAACCCGCAATTCGTAATTCTAAATTCGTGATTGGCTTAACACCTGACGAACGCAGAAAACTTGGGCAAAACATAGTGGGTTACGACATTAGCCCCGATATGGTGCGGTTGAGTTTAGCAAATATGTATTTACACGGCTTTGCTACACCGCAAATACACGAATACGATACCTTGAGCAGTGAAGACCGTTGGCAGGAAACCTTTGATGTGATATTGGCAAACCCGCCCTTTATGACACCAAAAGGTGGCATACGACCACACAAGAAATTTGGCGTACAAGCCAACAAAGCCGAAGTGTTGTTTACCGATTACATTGCCGAACACCTGAACAGCAACGGACGTGCAGGAATTGTAGTACCCAACGGCATAGTAGCCACCAGCCAAACCGCTTACAAACAATTGCGAAAAATGTTGGTGCAAGATAGTTTAATAGCCGTGATTAGTTTGCCCGCAGGCGTGTTTCAACCCTATAGCGGAGTAAAAACAAGTGTATTGATTTTAGATAAAAAGTTAGCGAAGAAAAGCCAACACATTTTGTTTTTGAAAATTGAAAACGATGGTTTTGACCTTGGAGCACAACGCAGAATAATTGATAAAAACGATTTACCTGCCGCTTTGGAGGCAATTACGAATTACAAGGAAATAATTACAAATTACGAATTAGAAATTACAAAAGATGAAATATTTACTGCCTTGAAAACCGTAATTGGTAATTCATCATTCGTAATTGAAAAAATGGCAACTTTGGTTGAAAAGGAAACGGTTTTAGCGAATAAAGATGTGGTGTTGAGTGGTGAAAGGTATTTTAAGAATGAAGAATTAAAAATTACGAATTACGAATTAGTGAAACTTGGTGATGTTGTCAAAATAAATTCACAAGCAATTGACCCAATAAAAATCTTTAAGAATGAGCCGTTTGCTTATATCGATATTGAAGCAGTTGAAAATGGAACAGGAAAAGTTTCTTTCAACAAATGGATAAATCCTAATGAAGCGCCAAGTAGAGCAAGACGAGTTGTAAAAAATGGTGATGTTCTAGTATCGACAGTAAGACCAAATTTAAGAGCATTTGCATATATGGAAAATGTTCCTAAAATTGCATTGCTTCAACAGGGTTTGCTGTACTTTCAGAAAATGAAAATGTTTTAGGAAGGTATCTTTACTATGTATTAAATCAAGATGTTATTGTTGAACAAATGGTAGCGATGAGTGGTAAAGGACAATATCCAAGTATAACTGCTAGTGATTTAGCAGAAATAGAAATCCCCCTTCCGCCACTTGAAATACAACAACAAATAGTAGCCGAAATAGAAGGCTATGAGGTAGAAATTACGAATTACAAATTAAAAATTACAGAGAAGCAAAATCAAATAAAATCTGTAATTGATAAAGTTTGGGGAATAAATGAAAACAAATAATGTAATACAAGAAAAGTCTTTTGCATTTGCAATTAGAATTGTAAACACATATAAAATCTTAAGGAATGAAAAGAAAGAGTTTGTGTTATCAAAACAACTGCTTCGAAGCGGTACATCTATTGGAGCAAATGTAGAAGAAGCCATTGGTGGGCAATCAAAAGCAGATTTTATTTCAAAAATTTCAATTACCTACAAAGAAGCTAGAGAAACTTTGTATTGGATAAAATTACTAAATGCAACAGACTATTTGTCGAAAGAAATGGCAGAAAGTTTAATAAATGACTGTGAAGAAATTTGTAGAATTATCGGAAAAATTCAAATAACAATGAAACACTCGTGATTCGTAATTCGTAATTAACAATTCGTAATTCGTATTTATTAATTTGAAATCTTTGAACAAAAAATAAAAGACAAAATCAGTGAAGTTTGGGGAGTTGAAACAATTACGAATTAAAAATTACGAAATGAAAGAGGACAACGTTATTCAAACAAAAAGTTTTGCATTTGCAATTAGAATTGTAAACACATATAAAATCTTAAGGAATGAAAAGAAAGAGTTTGTGTTATCAAAACAACTGCTTCGAAGCGGTACATCTATTGGAGCAAATGTAGAAGAAGCGATTGGTGGGCAATCAAAAGCAGATTTTATTTCAAAAATTTCAATTGCCTACAAAGAAGCTAGAGAAACTTTGTATTGGATAAAATTACTATATGCAACAGATTATTTGTCGAAAGAAATGGCAGATAGTTTAATAAATGACAGTGAAGAAATTTGTAGAATAATTGGAAAAATTCAAACAACAATAAAAAAATCGTAATTCGTAATTCATAATTCGTAATTCGTAATTCATAATTCATAATTCGTAATTCATAATTCGTAATTAACAATTCGTAATTCGTAATTCATAATTCATAATTAATAATTCGTAATTGAACAAATTAGAACAAACAAGTCATACAAGAAAAAAAGGCAAACACCAACGCACAATCAAAAGGCAGACAATACTTCTTATTGCATTAATTAGTGGCTTAGTTGGTTGGTTTCATAACTTATACCTTGCAAATGTAAAATGCGTTTAACGGCAATGGCATAAAAAATAAGATATAAGAAACATATTACACCAACCCAATAGCTTGTTTCAATATCTGTTTTATCGGCTACGTAACCTTGTATCCAGCTAACTACTCCACCACCCATTATCATCATAATTAAAAAACTGCTCCCCTGACTTGTATTTTTTCCTAAACCGCTAATAGCGAGTGCAAAAATGCAAGGCCACAAAGTGCTGCAAAACAAACCCACGCTGGTAAAGGCATACACACTAATCATACCCCCGGCATTCATTCCAACAAGAATTCCCAAAGCCCCCATAATAGAAAACAGCAACAACATACGTATAGGGTTTCCATTACTCATCATATCGGCAATAATCAATAAAATAATTACACCGGCATACATATAAAAAGGCGCCAGGTTATGGCCGGCAATAATGTTTATAAGCAAAAAAGCTGCAAATGCCAAATAAGGCATAACTATTTTCAACAAGCGCTGAACCTCCTTTTTGGCACTTAATACTTCCACCGCACCCGACCAACGACCAATCATTAAACTTGCCCAATACAATGAAATATAAGGAGCAATGTACTGCGTTTCTATATGTAATTTTTGTTCCATATAGTAGGGCAAATTGCTTGCAGTTGAAACTTCTACCCCAACATAAACAAAGATAGCTATCATTCCTAACACTAATTGCGGGTATTGAAGTGCCGACTTGCGATCGTGTTCATTCCTTTTTACATCTTCCTGAACATCATCGGGGTGGTTGGGAATTTTAGAAAATTTCAACATAAGCGCCACCAACAAAAAAGCAATGCCTAAAATAAGGTAAGGAATTTTTACCCCTTCAATGTTCATTGTGGTTTCTGTATTTGTAGAAGAACCAAAAATAGCATAGCTGATAATTAAAGGTCCTATACTTGTTCCAAAATTATTGATACCTCCTGCCAAAGTTAATCGGTTGGCTCCGGTTTGGTGAGGGCCTAATGAAATAGCTAAGGGATTAGCCACGGTTTGCTGTAATGAGAAACCAAGTGCCACCACAAACAAGCCCATGAGCATTAATGGGTAGGAATGTAAGTTTGCTGCCGGATAAAACAACAAAGTACCTAAAGCTGAAATAAATAAACCCAAAGCCAAACTATTTTTATAACCCATTTTGTTTATTAAATCTTGCTTTATCGCTAAAGAAATAAGCATATATATAATAGAACCAACAGTGTAAGCAATATAGAACGCAAAAGACACCAACTGACTTTGCCTTTGGGTTAAAGAGAATGCACTTTTAAATACAGGAATTAAAATATCGTTACTGGCAGCTACAAAGCCCCAAAAAAAGAATACCGTAACCAATGATGTTAAGGCTTTGTAATTGGTTTGTTGCAGTTGGTTGGTTTGGTTCATGAGGTGCTTATATTTAGCTGCGAATATTGAAATATATTTTCAAATAAATAAAATTGATGAAAATAATTAATAAATTTTTTTGCACCACTCTTGAATTTAAGCCTGAATTTCGCTATGTAATTGTTGCGCCATATATTGTTCATAATACTCGCCTTGCAAAGCCATAAGTTGTTTATGGTTACCTTGTTCTTTAATTCGATTATCGGCAATAACCAATATGTGGTGTGCCTGCTGCAAGGTGCTTATTCGGTGACTTATATAAATAACCTGTCTATCGGCATACTTATTCATTAGATTATTCAGAATAACATTTTCGGTACCCGTATCTACAGCACTCAAACAGTCGTCTAAAATTAACAGTTTAGATTTTTTTATTAAAGCACGTGCTATGCTTATTCTCTGTTTCTGTCCACCACTCAAAGAAACACCTCTTTCGCCAACCATAGTTTCAAAACCTTGAGGGAAGCCTTTGATATTATCTAAAACATCAGCATCATGTGCGGCTTTCTCCACCGCCTGCATATTGTCTTTCTCGCTTTCGGTCAGGCCAAAAACTATATTGTTATATATCGTATCAGAAAATAAAAATACATCTTGCGGAACATAGGCAATATAGTTGCGCAGGTCGGTTATTTTGTACTCTTTAATATTTATGTCATTAATTAGAATTTCGCCTTCATCGGGGTCATACATACGTGTTAACAGCAAGGCTATGGTGGTTTTACCACAACCTGTTTTTCCGGTAATTCCTAAACTGCTTCCGGCTTTTATTTTAAAGCTTACTTGTTTTAAAGCAGCAATACCTGATTCAGGATAGGTAAACGAAACATTTCTGAACTCTATTTCGGTTTCAGCATCAACAGGTAAAGCTATATTTCCGCTCGGGATAATTTCCTTGGTATTCAAAAACTCATTTATTCTTTGTTGAGATACCGAAGCCTTTTGAATAATTGAACTTACCCAACCAATAGATGTTACGGGCCAAGTAAGCATATTCACATAGAGTACAAATTCGGCAATATTTCCTAAGCTAATATTGCCTTCAATATAAAGCATACCGCCTATGTAAATAGTAGTAATGGTGCTCAAACCTATAAGTAAAGTAATGGAGGGAGTAAATAAAGAATCGGCCAACATTAAACGCAAAGACAGTTTTTTAAATAAAAGCGATTCGGTTAAATATTGACGAATACTTTGTTCTTCGCGGTTAAAAGATTTTATTACTCTTATCCCGGCAAAGGCACTTTGACTGGCAGATGATAAGTTGGAGAGCTGCTTCTGTACCCTACTACTGCGCCTGTTAATGATATTACTGATAAAATAAATGCTTAAGGATAAAAAAGGCAAAGGCAGCAATACCAAAAAGGTAAGATACGAATTTACACTAATCATTACGGAAATAACCAATATAAAAAGCATGGTTAAATTAATGGTGTACATTACTGCCGGACCAATATACATGCGAACCTGACTAACATCCTCGCTAATTCTTGCCATCAAATCGCCCGTTCTGTTTTTTTTGTAAAACGAAAGTGAAAGTTCCTGATAGTGATGATATATTTCATTTTTTAGGTCAAACTCAATATGGCGGCTCATTACAATAATAGTTTGCCGCATAAAAAACATAAAAACGCCTTTAATTAAGGTGGAAGCCACAATGATAAGAAAGAATACAAAAAACACCTTAAAGAAAACCGGAAAAGTATGGTCAGATAAATTAGTTCCGTTAATTTGTTTGTTTAGCCAAACAGCCTCATACAAATAATCAATTGTGTATCGAGTAACCTGTGCCGGATAAATAGCAAATAAGTTGGAACAAATAATAAATATTATTCCTCCCAAAAGATGATACTTATACTTATAAAAATATTTATTGAGATGTTTTAGGGCTTTCATAAAGATATGACAAAGTTAATCAATAAATACGGCAACTTGTATTAATATTTTTTAAAGTTGATGACCGCTTTCTCCCCTAATAATTTCATAGTTAAATAGCAAGCAGTTTGTAAAAACAGTAAAAGTATTTTGAGAATTGATAAATAAGAAATGTTAATTTCTATTCAGATTTTAATCTTATTTTTGCAGCAGTAATAATTAAAATAACTGTTTGTGGCTAACATAAAACCATCAATACCTAAAGGGATGCGGGATTTTTCCCCATCAGAGATGATTAAAAGAAACTATATTTTTGAGATTATTAAAAACTGTTTTGGACGGTATGGATTTTTACCTTTAGAAACACCCGCCATGGAAAACCTGAATACGCTTACCGGAAAATATGGCGAGGAAGGCGACAGGCTTATTTTTAAAGTGCTTAACTCGGGTAATTATCTGGAAAAGGTAGATACAACACAGATGGAGTCAACTGCCGAGAGCGCTCGAAAAATACTTCCTCTAATTTCGGAAAAAGCCTTGCGATATGATCTTACGGTGCCCTTTGCTCGGTATGTAGTTATGCACAAACATGAAATAAGTTTCCCTTTTAAGCGCTATCAGATACAACCGGTATGGCGTGCCGACCGCCCACAAAAAGGACGATACAGAGAGTTTTACCAGTGCGATGCTGATATCATAGGAAGTAACTCATTATTCAATGAATTTGAACTGGTACAAATACTTGATGAAGTGTTTACCAAATTAAATTTAAGAGTTACCATTAAGGTTAATAACCGCAAAATTCTTTCAGGTATTGCCGAGTATATTGGCGCTTCCGATAAAATAACCGATATTACTGTAGCCATTGACAAATTAGATAAGATTGGACTTGACAAAGTGGTGGAAGAATTGGTACAAAAGGGATTAAGCAGTGATGCCTTAGAAAAAATAAAACCCTTATTGCACTTTAAACCCATAACTGCCATGGGCGATGAAACCTGCGAATATCTTAATCAGTTAACAGGCAATACAGCCACAGGAAAAAAGGGAATTGAAGAGTTAAAAAGTATTTTTGATATGGTTATGGAAATACCTTTACACTCGGCTCGATTTGAATTTGATATTACTTTAGCACGAGGTTTGAACTATTACACCGGAGCTATTTTTGAAGTAAAACTTAACGAACCATCAAGTAATTTCACCGGTAGTCTTTCAGGTGGCGGTCGCTATGATGATTTAACCGGAATATTTGGTTTACCGGGACTTTCGGGCGTAGGTATATCATTCGGGGCCGACCGTATTTATGATGTACTTGAGGAATTAAAACTATTTCCTGAATCGTACAGTCATGGTACAAAGGCTATGCTTGCTAATTTTGGTGAAACTTATAAATCAAACAACTTGAAATTACTATTTAGTTTGCGACAACATGGAATATCGGCCATATATTATCCCGAGGAGGTAAAAATGAAGAAGCAGTTTGAATATGCCGACTCGTTACACATTCCCTATGTTGTTATTATTGGAGAAGAAGAAGTGAATCAAGAAAAAGTATCTGTCAAAAATATGAAAACCGGTACACAAGAGATGATTACCATCAGTCAGCTTACAAGCAGGTTAAAATCTAATTCATAAGTTTACTTTCTTATAATATCATCAACCCATGCATCAAATATCTAACACTAAGCTTAGCCTCCAACAAGTTGAGCAAATATTGAGCAGCGGACAGAAAATTCAACTTTCGGAAGATGCCAAAAGGAAAATTGTTGATTGTCGACATTATCTCGAACAAAAAATATTACATCATCCTGAACCAATTTATGGTATTAATACCGGATTTGGCTCATTATGCAATGTTTCAATACCCGACAAAGATTTATCGGAATTACAAAAAAATTTAGTCATGTCGCACGCTTGCGGAGCAGGCCATGAAGTACCAAGCGACATTGTAAAACTAATGCTGTTACTCAAAGTTCAATCATTAAGTTATGGTAAATCGGCAGTACAGTTATCTACAGTTGAAAGACTCATTGACTTTTATAACTTAGGCATATATCCGGTTGTATATCAGCAAGGTTCCCTTGGCGCTTCGGGTGATTTAGCTCCTTTGGCACATTTATGTTTACCCTTATTGGGATTGGGTCAGGTGTATTATCAAAACAAAAAATATGAAGCAGCCGAGGTTTTACAGAAGTTAAATTTAAGTCCTATTACCTTAAAATCAAAAGAAGGTTTGGCTTTATTAAATGGCACACAGTTTATGAGTGCCTATGGCGTGTGGTGTATCTTGCAAGCAAAAAAATTAAGTTTGGCAGCCGATATTGTGGGTGCAGTTTCTATTGATGCTTTTGACGGTCGTATTGAGCCTTTTAAACCTTACTTGCACAGTATTAGACCACATCAAGGACAAATTACAACAGCAAGCAATATAGTAAAATTGCTGACCAACAGCGAACTTATAAAACAAAAAAAAGAGCATGTTCAAGACCCCTACTCATTCCGCTGCATACCCCAAGTACACGGAGCTTCAAAAGATGCTATAACTTATGCCGAGCAAATATTTGAAACCGAAATTAATGCTGTAACCGACAATCCAACAGTATTTCCCGAAGAAGATGAAATTATTTCGGGGGGCAATTTTCATGGGCAACCATTAGCGCTTACTCTTGACTTTTTATGTATGGCACTCTGCGAATTAGGGAATATATCTGAGCGAAGAACCTATCAACTAATTTCGGGAACACGCAATTTACCCGCCTTTCTGGTTTCAAAGCCGGGGCTTAACTCGGGTTTTATGATTCCGCAATACACCGCTGCCTCTATTGTCAGTCAAAATAAGCAGTTTAGTATGCCTTCCTCAACCGACTCTATAGTATCAAGCAACGGACAAGAAGACCATGTAAGCATGGGCGCCAATGCAGCCGTAAAATGTGCACAGGTTGTAGAGAATGTATATACTATTTTAGGTATTGAATTGCTTAATTCTATGCAAGCATTAGATTTTAGAAAACCTCTAAAGTCATCGCCATATATAGAAAAATTAAAGGAAAAGTATAGAAAAAATATTGCCTTTATTGAGAATGATGTTGTAATGTATAATGAAATGAAGAAAAGTGTGGACTTTATTAAATCAGAAGAACTTATAATCCCATAATATAAACCAATAGTGACCTCCCAAGAGTTTACTACCCATTATTTTGATTGCTTAAAAGACCCTATAAAGTGTTTAAAGAAAATATAAAAATAGCACTCAATGCCATAAAAAGCAATCTGCTCAGATCTATTATAACAATGCTTATCATAGCGGTGGGGATTACTGCCTTGGTTGGAATATTAACTGCTATTGATGCCATAAAACAAAGTATTAATTCAAATTTTACAAACCTAGGTGCCAATACTTTTACCATTCGCAACAAAGAGCTTATAGTGCGTGTAGGGCATGACGGGCGTAAGCCAAAAAAATATCCTGAAATTACTTATGCCCAAGCTGTAAAGTTTAAACAGTTGTATAATTTTAAGTCATTGGTATCGCTGTCATCTATTGTTGGACAAGCCGCTACAGTAAAATATCAAAGCAATAAAACAAATCCAAATATTGGGGTGTTTGCAGGCGATGAAAATTATCTTCACAGTGGAGGCTATGAATTATTGCAGGGTAGAAACTTTACCGAGAAAGAAATATCGGGAAGCAGTGGTGTAGTGATATTAGGTAGCGAAGTAGTAAAAAAGCTGTTTACCTATAAAAAGAAAGTTTTGAATGAAGTAGTAAGTATTGGTCCGCAGAAATACAAAGTTATAGGAACTTTAAAAGAAAAAGGCAGTAGTATGGGCATGGGGGGCGATAAAATAATTATTATCCCTTTAACAAACGGGCGACAATACTTTAGTAGCAGTAACATGAATTATGTTATAAATGTAACTTCCACCTCACCTCAAGAAATGCAAATAGCCGAAGGCGAGGCTATTGGCTTGATGCGGAAAGTAAGACGTTTAAAAGCAGGACAGCCCAATACCTTTGAAATAATAAAAAGTGATAGTTTAGCTCAAATATTGATTGGAAATATACAATATGTTACTGTTGCTGCAACTATTATTGGGCTGATTACTCTTTTAGGGGCCACCATTGGATTAATGAATATTATGCTGGTATCGGTAACTGAAAGAACCCGAGAGATAGGCATCAGGAAATCTTTGGGAGCAAATAGCTCTACCATACGTTTTCAGTTTTTGGTAGAAGCAGTAGTTATTTGTTTATTAGGTGGAATATTTGGTATTGTACTGGGTATTTTAATAGGAAATATTACTTCCTATTTTATAGGAATAGGCTTTATTGTCCCTTGGATGTGGATTATAGGCGGACTTATTATGTGTATAAGCGTGGGCATTATTGCAGGCTACTATCCTGCTGTTAAAGCGGCTCGTCTTGACCCCGTAGAAGCCTTGCGAAACGAGTAGTTTATACGCAATGTTGCCTTTTCCAACTATGGAATATACCCATGTTTCTAAAAAAATATTTTAAGGCAATTTGCATAAAAATATAAAAATAATTAATTTCGCGCCTCTAATTTTATAATTAATAAAAAATGGCTACAACAGGAGATATAAACGTAGGTTCAATCATTAGATTTAATAATGAATTGTGTGTAATTACCGAATACCAACATCGTACACCCGGCAATTTGCGTGCATTTTACCAAGCTAAGATGAAAAATTTAAAAACCGGAAAATCGGTTGAATACCGTTTTAGAAGTGGTGAAGAAGTAATTGTAGCTCGCGTTGAGTATAAAACATTACAATACATTTACAGTGATGGTAATGATATTATTTGTATGGATAATGAAACCTTTGAACAATTAAGTATTCCGTCAGATTTATTTGGAAATGGTTTAAAATTTATGAAAGAAGGTATGGAAGTGAAAGTGGCTTTTGAAGATGAAACACCTATATCTGCCGAAGCACCAACTTTTGTGGAAGTAGAAATTACCTATACCGAGCCGGGAATTAAAGGTGATACAGCTACAAACACCCTAAAGCAAGCCACTATTGAAACAGGTGCTATTGTGAATGTTCCTTTATTCTGCAATCAGGGCGATAAAATTAAAGTTGACACAAGAACATCAACTTATGTTGAAAGAGTTAAATAAAATTCAATTATATTTATAACTTTGTAGAGGCTAAGAAAATTTTCTTAGCCTCTTTTTATTTTTTTTCTTATGAAATTCCCAAGAGATTATTCACTTTCAGAAATAGCCTCTATGCTTAACAGCGATTTTGATGGCAACCCAAACCTCGCTATTAGTGGCATTAATGAAATTCACATGGTTGAGCCTGGTGATATTACTTTTGTAGATCACCCCAAATATTACGATAAAGCACTAAACTCAAAGGCCTCGGTTGTCATTATTAATAAAAGAATGAAGTGTCCTGAGGGAAAATCGCTAATCTTTAACGATATGCCCTTTGATGCATATAATAATTTAGTAAAACAATTTGTAAAGTTTGTTCCGGCCTATCAAAAAATAAGCAATACTGCAAAAATAGGCGCTGATACAATTATTCAACCGGGCGTATTTTTAGGCGAAAATGTAGTTATAGGAGACCATTGTTTAATACACCCCAATGTTACCATATACGACAATACCATTATTGGTAATAATGTTGTAATACATGCCGGAACAGTAATTGGCAGTGATGCATTTTATTTTAAGAAAAAGCCTGAAGGTTATGATAAAATGATTTCATCAGGTCGTGTAATTATTCATGATAATGTTGAGATAGGCGCACTATGCTCTATTGATAAAGGAGTTAGTGGGAATACCATTATAGGGAGTGGCTCTAAACTCGATAATCAAATTCACATTGGCCATGATACACAAATTGGAAAGAACTGTTTATTTGCCGCTCAAGTGGGCATAGCCGGGGTAGTAACCATTGAGGATAATGTAATATTGTGGGGGCAGGTGGGAGTACAAAAGGATTTAACCATTGGGAAAGGCGCGGTAGTTCTTGGAAAATCGGGTATTTCAAAATCATTAGAGGGAGGAAAAACCTACTTTGGAGCTCCTGTTGATGATGCGCGTGAAAAATGGAAAGAACTTGCTTTAATAAGGAAGTTGCCTCAAATTATTGAAGAGTTGAGGAATAAATAATCGTTATTGAATATCCTAAAACAACATACAAAATCAAGACAATAGCAAGTATTATATATAGCTAAAAACCTGATGTAATAATGTATTGTACTATACAATCATTCCAATCGCCTCAAGCAAAGGAGGGCTTGATGTTTTTACCTTCATTTAAATATTTATACTAATTGCTCCTTCCTTGTTAACGCCTCTTAATTTTAATTGAGGGTTTTGCTTTAT
This sequence comes from Bacteroidia bacterium, assembly GCA_020845635.1. Classification (GTDB taxonomy): domain Bacteria; phylum Bacteroidota; class Bacteroidia; order UBA4408; family UBA4408; genus CAIKXD01. The sequence goes on along the minus strand of JADLFI010000001.1, from coordinate 6,000 downwards.
TAATGAAGCCAAAAAGTTCTCGGAGATAGTTCCATCACAAATAAATTCGGCTTCAGGAAAGATATAAAATAATGACCTGAATCGCTTTTTATTTCTTTTGTTTAATATTACAATGTCAGGTTTATATTTTAAATCGCTGAACATTTTTATATCGGCTTGTGTACATAATACAGTAAGATTATTACAAAATAAATAATGATTCTGCTTTTTTACAAAAGAAGTATTTGCTATGGTTGTAACCGTATCAACATATTTCTGAACTTTTCGTAATCCATTATTATTCCAATTGGGGATAAGATGAAACCTTATTTTATCGCTGTTTGACAAAAGGGCACTATCGGCTAAAAGTACATTATCAGAACCTTTAATAATATCAATAGCCGAGCTGTTGTTGATTGCATAAATTACAATTTTATGCTGCTGATTTAATTGCCATTGATTAATGATAAACAAAGAACTTAACAATACTGATAAAACCAAAGAAGATTTCAAAAAAACACTTTTCTTTAATTGCCATAAACAAATTATTCCAATGATAAGACCGTAAATTAAGAATGTTTGAAAGGTAGTAATAGCCACACCTTCAACAACAGCAAAAGGCAATTTTTCGAATAACTCCACCGTGCTTTTAAGTGTCCACAATAAGAAATACAATATTTTGGCCGTAACTACTCCTATTATAGGTATTTTAGCAATTACCAATAAAAGCACCCCACCATATAAAATAATGGTTGAGAGTGGGATAATTACCAAATTGGAAAATAAGAAATAGTTTGGAAACTGGTGAAAATACAATAAACCCAAAGGAAATGTTGCTAATTGGGCGGCAATAGATACACAGGTTATTGACCAAAAATTATCGGCCAACCAATTCTTAAAAACAAACAACTCGTAAAAATATTTATACAATGCAATAATACCTATAACTGCCAAATAGGATAGCTGAAATCCTACTTCCGTTATCATAAAAGGTTTAATACATAATAATATAAATGCCGAACATCCAATAATATTAAAGGTATTGGTTTCTTTCTTGAAAAATTTCCCGATGGTTATTAAGCTAAACATAGCCGAAGCCCGCCATACCGAAGGGGATAAACCTGTTAGAATAGCGTATAACCATAAAATAGCAAGCAACAAAATAAAGCGAATAATTTTAGCCGTTTTGCTTTCGCCCATAAACTTCAGTAGGAAATTAAAAACAATAAAAATTATTCCAACGTGAAGCCCCGAAACACTAAGTACATGTAAAGCACCGGTAGCAGCAAATGCGCTAACAACTTCATTGGATAGTTCATCCTCATAACCTAATATAAGTGCCGAGCCTATAGCTAATTCATCGCCTGATATATGGTGTTCCGAAATGGTTTTTAAGAAATAATTTCTAGTGTTATAAGCTAATTTCAGAATAGGATTAGCATCATTCAAATTTGTAGAAACCCAAGCTGTTGAATTGATATATGACTGATGGTAAATTTGATGAAAAGCCAAATATTCTTTATAGTCAAATTCAAAAGGGTTCTTAGGCGCTGGTGTTTCGTAAGTTGTAGCATTACACAATAAAATGTCGCCATACTGAATTTTAAGTGCCCGGCTATCTTTGGCAAGATAAATCAGTATTTTTCCTTTAGTAGCAACCCAATCATTACCTTTTTGCACTTGAACCACTTCTCCAATAAATTTTAAAGAACTGTTTTTTGATACGGGAGGTTCGTTTACCCTAATCACATAGTTATTTTCTATCAACTTACTAAAATGATTAGGATAATAAATTTCAGTATTTACTTGAACCAACTTTATTCCGAAAAGGAAAAAAAACAATACAATTGGAAAACCAATAACAAAGCGGTATTGATAATTATTCGTAAAATATTTATGGCTGAAATAATATAAAACAAAAGGAACAACAAAATAATAAAAGGGCACTTGAGGTAAACTGCTATAATTAACAGCTAATAAAAGTCCGCTCAAAAAAGCAATCAATAATCTTACAAAAGGAATAGTGTTCCATACATTCATCTGATAAGAAAAGATGATTAGTATTGCAAATTTAGGAATTAAACGATAAGTACATGCATTTCATCTTATAAAAATTAAACTATAAATATTTAGAATCAATAAAGCCACATAAGTGCATTAGCAAAATGACGAGTGTCTAGCCAATTTTGCCCACCTGAAAATGATAATAATGTTTAAAACTTAGGAGACTTTTTCAGATGCTTCGCCCAAAGAAATTTGTACTTTTGACAAAATCATTCAAAATAAATTTGTTCAAAACCTGTATTGACTAAAACCGAAATATGAACAGCTTAGGCGAAACGATAAGAAAACTAAGGGAAGACAAGGAATTGCCCCTACGTACAGTTGCTGCATTCCTTGATATTGACCAGGCAATTTTAAGTAAAATAGAAAGAGGACAGCGCAATGCCAACCGTAAACAGGTAATAAAACTTGCCGAATTTTTTAAGGTTAAAGAAACTGACCTACTTATTTCTTGGCTATCTGACAAATTGGTATATGAAGTTGCAGATGAAGATGTGGCTTTAAAAACTTTGCAGGTGGCAGAAGAAAAGGTAAAATACAATAAGACCAAAAGAAAGTAATATGGCAACTCATACTAAATTTGAAGCAATAAAACACACCAATGAAATAGGGCAAGAATATTGGAGTGCGAGGGAGTTGTTTGAGGTGTTGGAATACATTAAATGGGATAAATTTCTCAATGTAATTGGCAAAGCAAAACAGGCTTGTAAAAACTCAGGGCAAGAGCCGAATGACCATTTTCACCGTGTGGAGAAATTAGTTGAAATAGGCTCAGGCGAAAAAGAAATTCATACAAAAAAAGGTTTGAAGAAAAGCCAAAATATTCTCGACCATATGGGGAGTACTGAATTAGCTGCAAACTTATTCCGAGCAACACATACAGAGGAAAAATTGAAACGGGAAAATATCAAAACCACCCCGCAAGCCAAAGCTGTGGTAAGAGCTTCCACCTCTCCCACCCGAGAAAAATTATTTTACAAAACAACATTTTAATGAAAAAGTTACTGCTTATATTAATTGTATTCTCAAAAAGCGTTTGCTTCGGGCAGGATTATTTGTTGCAGAAATATACCACAGGGGGCAACGATGAAATTTATGCACAACGCAATATGGTGGTTGACAATAATGGAAATATTTACGCAGCAGGCACGTATAGAGGTAATTTTGAAATACAGGATTCTGTCATAACAAATGCAGGAATTTATCTTGCAAAGTTCGACAATGACCTTACTTTACTGTGGCTAAAAAGGGTGGCAAGAATCGTTAATCCTCCAACTTCCTATGCAGGTCTTAAAATAATGATTGATATAGACAGTAACGGAAACTCTGTTATTGCATACAGCAGTGGTTGGGGTGGTGGAAATAATCTGGAGTATGATGATTCCATATATATAACTAGTTTAAGTACAAGCAATGTTGAATTAATTAAGTTAGACTCATCGGGAACTCGTTTGTGGAGAACATCCGTAGCAGGGAGTAACAAATTGGGAGATAAAGGACTTGTCGTTGACGGACAAAACAACATTCTTATTACCGGGAAAAACGAAAATGATGATGTATTTATTACCAAATACGATGAAAACGGAAACGAAATTTGGTATAATACGGCAGGCGTAACGGATTCAGGCAAATCGGATGAGGGAACAGCAGTTACAACCGACATTAATAACAACATATATGCTGCGGGAAAATTGTATCACTACGCCTCTGCCGATACAGCCAATTTTGGTTCGTATCAAATCGTGTTCCCTGTTCCCTGCTTTTCCCCAACCTATCTGGCAAAATATTCGCCTGACGGCATATTACAGTGGGTGCGGTATATGTACAGTTCTTCAGGCACAATTAACAATGAATATGGTTCGAGCACAATAACTGCTCTCGAATGTTTAGAAGATGGCACAATTGCCGTGGGCGGCTTTTTTACTAACGCGGAACTGAAATTTTCTAACGGTATTTTACCTATAAATAAGAATGGGAATGTTGGTTTTAGAAGCTCTTTTTTGACCCGTTTTGACACAGATGGAAATCGTTTATGGGCAAAAACACTTCATAACACAACTAATGCAGGCACGAACATCGTTGATTTAAGCATTGACAATATTTCGTTTATTTATTTGCTTAATGAATATTGGGGTACTGTTGTAAATGAATTGGGAGATACAATTTTGGCTAATAGTGTAAGTAGCTATGATATGTTGCTTGAACGATTCGATACTGATGGTAATTTGATGTCTTATACAAAAATAGGCTGTAATTACGATGACTTTGCGTATGATATTGTTACTTATGATAATTCAGTATTTACATATAGTACAGACGCAACCCATTTCTCTATTGGCACCGACAGTGTTTTTCTTAATTATCCAATCATGAGCATGGTTATACTGAAACTAACTGAAAACCCCGCATTGAGGGTTCAGTACCACCAACCTGAACATACCATTGAATTATTTCCCAACCCGAACAAGGGAGTTTTTACGGTATTAACGCCAAAGGAAAATAGCGAGGTTTATATTTATAATATTTCGGGAAAACTTGTTTATGGAACAACAATACAAAACACAAAACAATTTAATGTTGATATACAAAACTTTCCGAGTGGGATTTATTTTTTTAACCTAAAAAGTAATGATGAAGTGGTTTTTAAAAGAGTGGTGGTATTAAATTAAAGATAAATTATGTTTATTGTTTAACTTAAACTTACAATAAAACTAACATATCAAATCAAAGACAACCGTCCATAAATTCAAAATTTATGACAAACGCATTTTTATATTTGCATGCGCATAAAATCACCGCAATAAAAAACAAATAGAGCTTGCAATCCGACCGCAAAGGCTCAGAGCAGACGAGTGCCTTGTTTTGACCTATGAAAGCAATAGCGGGTAATTGACAGCCGATAACATATAGGGATTAAACCAAGCTTTGATTTAATCCTGTGTAGAATGAAGCTTCCGGAGCTCAGTTGAACAGCTTTGGATGTTTATCATTTTTTATTTGTATCTTTATTTTTTATACACTAAACAGCTTGTGTTAATTACTACGAGTTTTTTTACAGGCTGAGGTTAATGGAAATTACAGACCAACACCCTCTTACCCCGAAAATCAGCTAACAAAATTTCACTGATAATTTGCATATTGTTCCATTATTAGTTAACTTTGTAAAATGGATGTAATTAGAGAAATTATATTCTATAAAGACTATTTCGATGATTTTTTTGAACCTCTAACCCCTAAAGTTAAGGACAAAATTGATGAAGTGCTTTTTATGCTTACTATTATCGAACGTATCCCGAAAAAATTTTTTAACAGCATTGAAGGTGTTAAAGGACTTTTTGAAATCAGAATAGAATATGAAAGTAACATTTATCGAATATTTTGTTGCTTCGACAAAGGCAACTTAGTTGTACTTTTTAACGGCTTTCAAAAAAAGACACAGAAAACACCTAGCAAAGAATTAGAGAAAGCAGAAAAAATAATGCAAGAATATTTTAACGAACAAAAAAAGAGTAATAATGGAAACAAAAAATAAAAACATCAAAACTTTTTCCCAACATCTTGATAAAAGATACGGGAAAATTGGGACTGAAAAACGTACCGAATTTGAAATTAAAGCAAAGTCCTTTGCTATTGGCGAACTGATTAAAGAAGAACGGAAACAAGCACAACTAACACAAGAACAACTTGCAGAAAAAATTGGTGCGAAAAAAAGTTTTATATCAAGGATTGAAAACGGACACAGTGACATACAACTTTCAACCCTCTATAAACTTATTGAGTTGGGGCTTGGGCGAAAAATAAATCTAACTATTCAATAACAACTACCCATTACATTTAAGGATTAAACCAATCTTTGCTTTGATTTTACCCTGTGTTGAATAAAGCTTCCGGAGCCCAATTGAACAGCTTTGGATATTTATCATTTTTTATTTGTATCTTTATTTTTTATACACTAAA